>NZ_CABROP010000024.1:0-47484 GCF_902472605.1 uncultured Bacteroides sp. | reverse complement strand
TATATTCTTTATACTTGTATGGAAATAGTCTGTTTCCAATCAGTAGTCCTCCCACAACTGATGCGAGGTCCTCTTTTTCCATCCAATATCCCTTACCGTCGTCACCTACTAAACGTATTTTTTTACCGTCCATGCTGGTTGCTTTCGTCATGTCAATTTCTCGTAAATCTCCTGCCATAGTTTTGTAAATTTTAATTGTTAATATTTAGTAATGTTATTAGCTTGGTATGTTATTGTAATAAACTGATGCAATCCAAAAATCTGCGAATCCTTGTAGGATATAAATTGAGTTACCTGCAAAAGTCACTGTAGAATTTCCTGCATACTTAACATTTCCCATTATCATGAATTTTCCTGAAGGTACTTTAACTATAATAGAAAGGCTTGTTTTTACATACAGATAAACAGTCCTACCATCTGCATTATCTCCCCAAGCCAGCAACAGCTCTGAATTATTTAATATTGATGATATGATAATCTTGTCATCCGAGATTGCGGAACCGTTAAATCCCCATATATCAATTCCAGATGATATGTATATCGGCTCGTATATCAGTGTCTTCCACGGTGTCCTTAATGAACCGCTTATATTTACATTTTGGAATGAACCGCTTGTAGCATTTATTTCACCTGTGACATGCGCATTCGTTTGCCAAGTTTCGCCTTTTTCATCAACGCGATAAGGTGCATTTTCAGGAGTCTCACTTCCGACCCATATCCGGATTTTGCTACCTTCTTCGCTACCTGAAAGACCAGCTGTTACCGTTCCATCTGATTTCTGTATCAGAAGCTGGTTTCCCTGCATGAATTTGATTTTTGCGTTCTTGGCAAGGATAAATGAGGCAAAAACAGCTCCAAAATTAGCTGAGAACTTAGACCAGTAACTTGTGTTCGTATAAGTTATACTTTCACTTGAAACATGTGTCTTTAAGCACAAGTACGCATCCCATCCTGTCTCTATAGCATCATTACGGACAAGCGCAACATTGACAATTCTCACAGACAGGCTTCCATCCGTAATGTTGCTGTCGTTCCGGTATTCGACTCCAAGTGCCCATTCAGAGTCTATGATAGATACTCCTTGAATCCCCTGTTGTCCGTCCTTTCCATCTTTTCCGTCAGCACCATCCTGTCCGTCTTTACCGGGAATACCCTGCTCGCCTTTTTCAGCAAGAACATCGTATTCAGCAGTATTCATTTCACCAGTAAGGATGTACCCACTGTTAGTCTTCAGACGATTCCCTTCACTGTCCATCAACGTGAACATAGGGGGATTGTATGTGGCTACCTTGGCGACGTAAGAGCTTCCGGCCATTGTGACTACACCCATTTTGGGGACAAGTAATCCATTATACCATGTGCCTAAATTTGTGTACCCGTCTCCTTTTTCTCCTTGCTCTCCCTTTATCTTCGTCCAAGAATACTTCCTGTAATCGGTTGAGTCATTCTGTTCAAAATCTGTATATTGCCCTATATACGATTTATTCGTAGAGTTTGACACGCTGAAATCTACGGAACCATCTGAGCTGTTAGAGTAAGCTATATGCAAGTAAGAAGTTTTACCGTTTTCACCGTTTATTCCAGCGATACCTTGTTCTCCTTTTTCTCCCTGCGCCCCTTCAAACCGAGACCACGTGTACTTCGTATAATCGTTGCTGTCCTGTTCTGTAAAATCAACATAAGTGCCAATATAGGTAGACGGAACTTCCGTCATAGGATTTCCGTTTGAGTTTGCGGAGTATTTTATGTGAAAATATGAGGTTCTTCCATCTTCGCCTTTTTCACCTTGAATACCCTGTTCACCTTTCTCTCCTTGCAAACCTTGTATGCCTTGGGCACCCTGCTCACCTTTAATCTTGGACCATTTGTAGTCAGATGGATTTGTGCTGTCATCAGGATTCAAGTCTGTCAGTACCCCAATGTAGTCTCCAGAATCTTCTCCATTATTACCGGTAAATGTCGAGCCTCCATCGTTTGAATACTTGATATGAAGGTAGTATGTTTTGCCGTCTGTCCCGTTGTAGCCTGGTATTCCCTGTTCACCTTTTTCACCTTGAATACCTTCAAAACGAGCCCATGCATATTTTGTATAATCTTCACTGTCAGCTTCTTCGAAATCCACGTAAGTACCTATATACTTGCTTGGTGTTTCGGTCATTGGGTATCCGTTCTCATTCTCAGAGTACTTTATATGGAAATACGATGTCTTACCATCTGCACCGTCTTTACCGGCAATTCCTTGTTCTCCCTTTTCTCCCTGCAAACCTTGAAGGCCATCTTCACCGTCTTTTCCCTTTTCAGCTATTATGTCATATTCAGCTGTATTGATTTCACCTGTGAGGATATATCCGTCATTGGTTTTTAGACGATTCCCTTCGCTGTCCATGAGTGTGAACATAGGGGGATTTGTGGTTGCTACCTTTGCGGCAAATGAATTTCCTCCCATTGTTACAACACCCAGATAAGGTACAATCATACCTTCATACCAGTGTCCTAAAACAGAGAAACCGTCACCTTTTTCTCCCTGAGAGCCAGTTTCACCTTTGACTTTTATAGGCTTACCCCAAGTACCTTCGGAAGAAGATGCTGCGACCTTCTGTGACATCCAAATAGTAGTTGATGTTGCATTTGTATGCCATCCGTTCGTAGTTCCGTCACCCGTAGGGGCAGAAGGCTCTGCTTCGCTGTCGTTATATGTAATATATACAGACAACCCGTTCTGACCGTCAGCTCCGTCTGTACCGTCCGTACCATCTACGACCATCAGCTTCCAAGCATTCCCATTGTAGATATATACACGACCGTTGTCTGTATCACGATAAGCCCAGTTCATCTGAGGATTTGCTGGTGCTTCCGACAAGTCACCTTTCCATACAATGCTAAGACCGTTTTCGCCGTTCTTACCGTCTACTCCGTCAATAGTCATTTGATACCAAGAACCATCCTGATATACATAAGACTTCTTGTCTGTCGTATTCTTATAAGCCCATCCGTTTTGCGGTCTTGACGGCGCACTTGCAAATTCTCCTTTCCATATAATGCTTGTTCCATCCTTACCGTCAACACCGTCAGCTCCATTCAATCCGTCTTTACCATCTTCACCTCGGAACTTACTCCATGTGTATTCAGATGGGTCAGTACCTTCAACTTCCGTTGTCTTGTTTACGGCAATACCGATATACTTCGTGCTATCAGTTGGCTGTTGATACATTGGATTACCGTCAGCATTATCTGAATAAACAATCCAAGTATAGTATTGAATGCCGTCCTCACCTTTTTCGCCTGGCACACCTTGCTCTCCCTTTATGTCAGACCAAGTATAGTCGTCGGGGTTATTGCTTTCAAGGGGGCTTTGCTTGTTGTATGCAAAACCGATATAAGCCTTTCCCGTAGGGTCGTTGGATATTCCATTTCCTTCTGCATCGTCAGCATATCTTATCCATGTATAGAATGTCTTTCCATCCTTACCATCCTGCCCTGCAACTCCGTCTAACCCATCCTTACCGTTGGTTCCGTCCGCTGCAATAAGCTGGTATTCTGCGTTGTTTATTTCACCCGTAAGTATATACCCTGATTCAGTCTTTATTCTGTTATTATTGTTGTCAAGAAGGGTATAATATGGCGGATTGTCTGTACCGTTTTTATTGATACACATAAATGAAGCATTACCCATTCTAACAACCCCTAAGTAAGGTACATGAAGTCCATTGTACCATCCTCCCATATTTACTACAGATTCTCCAGCTGGCCCTTGAATGACGCCTGCATCAGTCCATTTGCTGCCAGTCCATACCCACAAATGACCTTGTATCAGATAACCGTCACCTTCTTTGTTGCCTTCCTGCGAAAGTTCGGATTCATCATTCTTGCTTCCCAATATCCGGAAAGAGGTTCCGTCCTGGCCGTTTTCTCCCTTAGATACCTGCAACAACCAGTTGGGATTGTTTTCAGAAGGCTCTGTATTCGTTCCGCTTTCATTAACACACAGCCAAATGCACCCGTTATGTGATACACGATCGTAATAGAAGTATTGAGTGTTATTTATAAATGCTCCACGGTCGTTGGCAGTTATGACCGGTGTACCATCGGGTTTTACCTGTGTAATGTTTCCGGTAAAATACACGCTATTGGTGTACTCAGAGTATCCTTCCATATTAAGGCCGAAGACGTTTAGGTTCGACAGGTCTCCGGACTGCTTGGCTATGTTACCCTTACCGATTTCCCATGCATTCTGATGCCACAGATACCTTGTGTAAGTCCGGGTTTCGTAAACAGATGTCTGCCTGTCTTCACGCGTGAAACTGCCGTATGCCACAAATTTCATCTGCTCGAAAGGATCGAAAGAAAATTTCCAACTGTCTGATACGGGCCGAATCTGGTACTTGAACTGCTCGTTCCTGTCACCCATCACCTCGGTAATCGTGAAATAAACCGTGCAGAACCCTGCAAATGTCCGATTTCCACGGCTGTCATCCGTATCTTCAGTGGCATTGTCAGAAGATGTAAGCGAGTGGAATATACCCATACAGATGTCACCAACGGACACAGCTCCTATCTGCCCATCTTCAAGTTTTATAGTACATATCTTGTTTTCGGTATCAACCGTATCAATCAAACCTCCACCTGGCGCCCGCCATTTGTCCCCCAGAAATATTTCTATACTGTTGAAGCGAAATTCTGGAGTCTCAATGTATCGACGTGAAGTAAGGGACTCAACTTCGGCATTTCCGTTTTCGTCAATCTTTGCTCCGAATCCGGTCATTCCTTCTGCATATCCGTTTTTCCCGAAAATGGCACCAGCACGAAATATGGACGTCTGCAAGAATGTGAGTACTCCGATAACGGTGTCATTGAACTTCTTAGAGATAAACTCTGCTTTGGAGCGAAGAGCCGAAAATACATTGCTGTCAGAAGGTGCAGTCGAGTCGTTTACCTTAATTACATACACAACGCTACCTCCTCCACCTGTATAGGTCTGTCCTTTGTATGTGAGTGAATCCACCTTGTCCTCGATTTCTCCGATACGTGAGTAGGGCATACTCTCACCAATGGTATAGACCGTGCTGTCCCAAGGAATGTCCAAGTTCATTTCCCAACCCAAGACACGTGAGATGCGTCCGTTCTCAAAATAGGTGTCATCTACCAGATTGATGCGTTGACCGAACTCGAACGTGCGGGAAATCAAATCCTCTTTTACCCATGAACTGCTGAGGGTAGTAGGGTAGGTGCCATCATCCTTCTTCACTTTGTCGGCGTACTTCTGTGCCTTTTCCTTCAGTTCCTGTTCAGCTTCTGGGATATACTGGTCGGAAACCAGTTGGATGTCGAATCCGGAAAGGACATATTCGTCACCATTGGCAGGATACATCATATCATCGGGTAGGGGACGGCCATAGTCCTCATTTCGGACAATCTCCCAAAGCTGCTCGCCGCGAGTCTCGTCCTTCGGCTCAGGATTGAAGATAACTCCGAACTCCATGCCATTCAGCTTGCCGGACTGGAATTTGATTTTCAGCTCCTGTCCTTCGATGATATACTCTTCCTTGAACTCCAATCCGGTATCTTTGTAACGGTAGTAGATGACGGTCTCTTTCGTGCCGTCCTCATTATCCACTTCCTCGGTACGTGTGTGAACGTCGGACAAAGTACCAACACGACGGGGATAAACATCATCGAAAACAACCACGTCCTCGATGGCTTCTTCCTGAGACATTCCTTCGTATGCGTCAATATAGGGAGTATCGGCCGGAAGCATAAGCCGCTTCTGGACTACACCGTTCACCACGGCCTGTTCGTCGGTCGGACGGTAGTTCGTTGGGATATTCTTTGTTGAGCCAAACGCATAGATGCGGGTGGCATAAGTGCCCTGACTTTCACTGCGGGTGATGCTCGACGCTTCGAGACCACGCTCGATTTTAACGGCATCTCCGAACTCATTTCGCCCAAAATGAATCACGTTGTCCGTTATCCAGCAATCACAGTTCCACTTATCCTCGCCCGCCATAGAAAATAAGGCATCCAACAGGTTCATGTTTTCGTAAGTCATTGCTACGGCCTTGTTTTCTACGGTATCGTCTATGCTGAAAGTGAAGTCTGTTCCTCGGTAGTTGTATCCCAAAGCCTTCAGGTTTCGAAGGAATACACCAAGCTGTACATCAAGAGATGCAGTAAGCGACCATGACGCTTCGCTGCCTGCATGCTCCGGCGTGTACTTAAAAATCTTGTTCTTCCACTTCCAGTAGTAGGCGTTCATCTGAAGCTTATAGTCATAGCCTCCAGTGGAAGAGTTATAGGTTGGCTTCTGAAGGTCAGTTATCTCATAGATTTTTGCCAACTTTCCGCCGAGGGATTCATCCAATACGCCGGACAAGTCAACGTAGTCACCCAGTTTGAACGGAATGGGAGTGGACACCGAAAAAGGGAGGATGATATAGTCCTCTTTCATCAGCGTAAACTTTCCCTTGGCCCCTTTGTTGATGGAGGTGGAAAACCTTGTCTTTCCGGATATGTCCTTGATTTCAATCATATCCCCAAAGTTCATAAATAGAAAATGGAAGCCCTAAAAATCAGGGCTTCCATTTGAAACAATAAAGGGAATGTTCGTTATTCGTTTCTGTCCATCGGATTCGGTTCTTCAAATTTACTTGAAACCTTTCCGAAACAGCGGTCCAAACTCAACCCGTATGAAACACTTTTACCCAGGTAAACCAGCTTGTAAACCTCATTTCCGAGTACCGGCACCTTGATATTCACTGCTCCTTTCTCCAGTTCTGTCTGAAAGGCTTTCTTTTTGCTTCGGTAATCACTTTCCGAACTGCCTTCAATAGTGAACTGAAGAGTGATTTCGCGCGAATCCACTTTTGCGTTGTCTGTTATCACACGTTTTCCATGTTCCAACCGGCTTTCATTCTCAATGTAGTCTTTCATTTCATTGAACCCGTCGATGGCATCGAGGAAACTGTCTCCCATGCGGACACCCCATGTACTCCATGCGTCTTTCCCATTGATAAATAAATCTCCTGTCATAGTCTTGCTGTATTACGTTTCACTTCGGCGATGTCAGCCTGAATCTGCTTGATTGGTTTGACAATTTCGCCCGTATTCTCTCTGATTTGCTGCAACTCCAGATAGGAATTGGCCAGAATGGTACGTGTCTCATCGGCGATGTTGTACATTCCTGTTGCCTGTACTGTCAAGGCACTGATGGAACCTCGCAGTTCCGTGATAGCCACTGTCTGCTGCTGCTCTGCTTCCTCTATCCTAAGATTGGACTCATATACGGCTGTGAACCGCCCACTCAGTTCCCCGGCATCCTCGTGCGTCATTTCTGTTCCGAATCCGCGGCTGGAGGCTGATTGCTGCTCGGAGGAAGAACCTTCCCATCCCATAGCCTGCATGATGGCGTTACGCTCAGCTAAGGCATCACTGACCATCTGGTCCCATTGTGATTTTAGGTCGCTTTGTTCTGAACCGGACAAAGTACCGTCCGTCATCGAGTTTGCAAAGCTCTTGTACCACGTTTTCAAGCGGCTTGCATAGGTATCTGACATCATGCTTTCCACCACAGCCTGCTGCATCATCTTCTCGAAATTTTCTGCGAAGTCTTCCGCATCTGATTCCATGTCAAGTAGTTGGCTCTTGAACTCATCCCGGATATTGTCAAACGAGGTGTCGGTCAGCTTTTCGCGGTAAGTGTCCTCCAGTTCATCGAGCTGTTTCCAGTATTCAATATAGCTGTCCATATACTGTGAAGCGTTCTGATATCCATCGTCGGCGTATTGCTTGATTTTTGAGTATAGGTCTGTGGCGTTGTTTGCCACGTTGTACATCTGCTCACTGGTCAGGTTCCAGAAATCGCTGGCACTTGTCACCGAAACTCCTGCTGCATCACTGACACGTTTCCAGTCTTCGGCAGACATAGCGTCGTTGATTTTCTTATTACTTGAATGTGTGCCACCGATTCCAAGGAAACCGTTGCTATATGCAGCGGCAGAGCGTTGCATCATCTCTTTTGTATTGGCCATCTGCTCCTCGATATTCTTCTTCTGTTGTTCGTAAAGTCCAGTTGCATCGGCAACAGAACTTTCGTCCATCTTCTCAGCCAGATTATCGAGAGAGGCTTTCAAATCTTGATTGGATATTGTCAGTTTTTCCAAATCGTCTTTCAAATAAGGGTCACTTTCCTTATTTCCGATAAGTCCAAAGGTCAATGTGTCCCATATCCCCCCAACGGCTCTAAAGACACTACCGAAAAGATTGTCAACAAACCCATCAAGCCCCTGCGAGCTGATGGCATCTAAAAGAGAAAATGCGGCTCCAATGATTCCACCAAGTTTCTCGCTCCCATCTGCAAATATGTCTACTATATTACCGGCCAGGCTTCCGACTTGAGAAAGAGACATCTCTGAATTGGAGCCAAGCTGGGTAATTACATTCGACAAAGCGATAAGGTTGCTTGTCGTTTTGTCCGTTGACTTCTGCACATTGGTCTGAGCGTTCTGCTGTCTCTTCTGAGCATCGTTCAGCTTTTTTGTAGCAGCTTCCTTTTGCGCATCCGTACCATTCTTCATGGCTTCGTTGTATTCCTCCTGGGCTTGTGACAGTTCTTCCTGAGCCTTGGCAAGTTCGCTTAACTGTTCGGGTAGGTCGGCCAGCAATCCTCCTTTGTCGATGAGGCTTGATTGGATGTTGTTCAACGCCTCGTCAATGACCTTCTTCTGGTCAACAGCCATATTCTTGTATTCTTCGGAGTTCTTGAAGTCCCTAAGCTGCTGCTTTACCTTGTTCAAGGATTCTTTGGATACCTTGTCCAAATCACCGAATACAAGTTCCCAGTTGATACCCTGTTTTAGCTTTTCAAGATCAAGGGAGGAAAGTGCCTTTTCCATTTCTTTTTGGAGTATATCCTTGTCTCCCTGAGTAGTGGCTTCTGATATTTTACGAGCGTACTCATCGGTGATGGCCTGTCTTTTTTGCATGAATGTGCCGTAGTTTTTCAGATAGCGTTCATTGGCCTCGATTTCATCTTTGAGCCGGTCGTTTACTTGCTTATTCTTAGTGTTGTCGTAAATACTGTCAAACATGGAAGTATCAACAGTAACAGAAGATGATTCAAAACTTTTCTTTTTATACTTTGGGTTTTGTTTTGCCTTTAACTCTTCTGTGGCTTCGAATATTTCTTTCTGCCGCTGTACTTCCTTTTGGATATACTCTTCTTTAGCCCTGTCAATAGCTTGTAATTCTTTCTTATTATCAAGCTCACGTTGTGCAAGTATCTTCTCTCTTCCATCGGCCATAGCATTAATACGTGCCTGTTCAACCTGATTCTCTAATTCTACAGCTTCTTTTGCACGTTCTAATGCCTGTTTACGTTCCAAGTCTGAAAGTTTCCCTCCAGCTGATGTTGTCGCGTTCTCTCTTGACACATCCTTGTTCCTGACTCCGGTAAGTGTTTCCAACGTCTTTTCTGCACTCTGCAACTCTTTCTCCTTTGCCTTAATAGCAGATTCTACAGTCTTACCAGTCTCTGCCTGCAATTTTCCGCTTCGAAGGTCGGCAATCTCTTTTTTGAGTGTCTTGATACGCTTTGTGGCATTTTCTACTTCTTTGGATATTGTAGATTGTGGGGATTCTTTTTTATCGGATAAAGACGATTCTTCAATCTCTTTTTCCAAAGCATTAATAGCAGAAATAGTTTCATCTAATGCTTCCTTTGCCTTATTGGCTTTTTTTTCTGCGCTGCTTCTCTCTTGTGCTGTATACAGCTGTAATCTCGCTCCAGATTCGCCATAAAACTCTCCAAGTGGATTTTCTTTCTTTACTCTTTCAAAATTTTCTTGACTTGATTTATAGTCTTTTTCTTGGACACGTTTCTTTCTGTATAACTCCTCCAGCTCTTCCTGAGCAGCTTTCATCCGTATCTGCTTTTCCAGTTGCGTCAGATAGGATTTAATAGCCTCTGTGTTGTTGTTTATCAGTCGGCCCTCTTCATCAAGACTGGCATTGTAAGATGGGATGATGGCCTGCAAATCAGACAAGGCTTTCTTCTTCTGGTCAAGAGACGAAGTTTCACTTTTCAATACGCCGGACAACCTGTCAACCGTTGCTGCCTGCTTGGAAAATTCCTCATCGGCCTTTTTGTTCACCGAATTAAGCGTCTCCTGTGCTACAGTGGCTTCATTGGTTCTCTTGGTGTACATGTAAATAGCCGTACCGATTCCTACCAGCGTTGCTAACAGAGCAACATATACATTGGATTTTGAAGCGACATTGAAAGCCTGTTGTGCAGCGGTGGCCAGTCCCAATTCCTTTCTGTACATTACTATCAGACGGATACTTTCAACAAATCCGACCGCCTTCTGCGCTACGGCTGCGGTAATCAACGCGGCCTTGTACGTTCCGTATGCTGCAATCAGTCCGCCCATAACAGACAACACATCATCAAGACTTTCCACCAAGTCCTCGGCTGTACCGATGCCAAACTCAAAAACTTCCTTATACTTGTTCCCGAACTCATTCATTTTCTGGAAGAGGGTATCTTCGATATTCGACAGTCGCTGGGGCCACGTCCCGGCGGAACTTTCCATAAGGTTGGCAAACTTTCCTCCTTCGGATGTCATGTTTTTGAAGGCCTGTTCGACCTCCTTAAACCCTACCTTACCTTCCTTCACAAGTTCACTTACCTGGTCTTTAGAAACTCCTAATACCTTGGCCAGTTCTTCGTAGATTGGAATGCCTCGTCCGGCGAATTGGCGGATGTCTACAGTCATGGCCCGTCCTTGTGTTCTCAATGTTCCATACAGATAAATAAGCTGTCCGATAGGAATCTGCAATCCGGAAGCCACATCTCCAAGCATGGAAAGTTCATTCACGACATTATCGGCCGAGGAACCGTATGCCAGAAGCTGTTTTGCTCCGGTCGCTACATCGTCAAGATTGAATGGTGTTTTGGCCGCGAACTGGACAATATCGGCGATGAGCTGGTCCGCTTTTGATTTGTCCTGAAGGATGGTTGAAAGAGCTACCTGTAACTGCTGCATCTTTCCGGTTGCTTCAATCACATCGGATCCGAATTTCTTTATCGCCACCAGTCCACCGATTTCAACGGCTGTACGCTTTAAAGAATCCGTCAGGGATTTTACTATCTCATCAGCGTTGTTCGTCCCACTGGAAAATTCCTTGTACTCTCTCGTAAGTTTCCTCACTTCGAGCCTGTTTCTGGCCTGCTGGTCCTGTAATTCGCCAAGGGAATATCTCTGCTCGTTCAAGGCTGCTTTAGCCCGGTTCAGTTCAGCTAATTTAGCTTTTGAATTAGGAGAATACTTACCCATCTTTGAATATTCATCAGACAGCCGTCTGACATCATCCTGCGTATCACGGATGATTTTCCTTTGTTTTATGATTTCCTCTGTCAGTTCATCGGAGGCCTTTGACGCGGAATTAAGCTTTTTCTTCAAATCATTCTCCATCACAGCACCAGCCTTGGCCGCTTCTGTCACCAGCCCCATCATCTGTTGGCGAGCAGATGCCAGTTGAGTTTCCAAAGCCTTGGCGGCTGCGGGGGATTTGTTCACGTCCATCTTTTTGAGTTGGGCTTCCAGCTTCTCACATTCCTTCCTCAGACGGATAACCTCATCATAATCTGAACTGACTTTAAAGTATAGTGTAGCCATATCTATTTCTTGTTTCTTCTTCTGCGCGAAGCCATGTCCTTACCCTGTACCTTTGTAACCTTTGTCCCTGTAACGGTATGGAGCTTGTCACGCTGCATTAATACTAAATTTCTGTACGGTATCTCATAGACCACTTCCCGGTATGACAGATGCAGATTTTCCATGAACGACGCTATCTGTCCCAATAGAGTATCATTCCCTACAACCTCGGTTTCGCTGCCAGCAGGCTTACGTTCCTCGCCAAGCTGACAGCTTTGAGAAAAACCTTTGAGTCAATCATAGAGAGTGCTTCATCCAATGCGTTCACATTCTCTTCGTATGTTCCTTTTCCCAGTTCTTCGCTCAAACTTTCGTCACCAGCTATCAGCCAGGAGAGAGCCTTGCTGTAAGCCTCGCTTTCTCCCAAGGAAAACAGGACTTCTTTCAAATTGTCCGCTTCTTGTACGCCTGATAGATGGGAAATTGCCCCGGCCAGTTTGTGGACAGTAGGAGGGTAGACCGTGTAGGCTTTTCCGGCGACAAACACCGTCCTGAAATCACTTCCGATAATGGATTCTGATACTATTTTCGCTCCTTGATTCATTCTGATAAAAATTAAGGGGTGAAGCCATAAAGCCCACCCCTGTTATGGAATTCAAATTCTACCTATTGGATAGGCATTAAACACCTGCTTTTACCTCTTCTGAGTCAAACCAGTATTCCGGAGCGATAGCGGAGTCTTTCGGCTCCAGTTCTACAGCACTCACCGGAAGTCCGATAGCTTTGTCCGTTGTCGCTTCGCGGGCCCCGATGTCTGCACGAGGAATGACGCAATACTGGTCGTCTTCGGTCAGGGCAACAATCAGCTTCTCAATTTTCACCTTACCTCTTGCACGTTTCCAACCCTTGTCGGTGTTGATGACATCACCTCCCATGAGGTCTTTCTTAGTCGGATAGTCATACTCTCCAATCGTAAAGTTAACGGTCACGTCACCCATCTCCTTGTCGCTGCGATAGGTCTGGCCGGTAAGCTGGTTCTTATAGTTCGTTCGGCTCGCTTCCGCTTCTTCGAGTGTCCATGTGTCGCCATGAATATTTTTAACTTCTTTCAATGTGTCACCCTGCAAAAGAGTGTACAGAGCTTGTCCGGTCAAATCCGCGGAAATCTCGCTCGTTTCTCCATATAAAAGTTTTTTGATATTCACGGCTGTGATTTTCTTTGCTTCTGCCATATTATTTCACATTTAAAATTTCAAACAAAATTCTTACATTCACATAGTGACACTTTAAGGCTGTGTCCTCCTCGGTTCCGATTGTGTCGATGGAATAATGATAAGTGGTACCGTCATAGCGTCCGGTTATGCCGTCAAACAGCTTTTGAGCCTGTTTTTCAAGTTCGTTTAGCCTAATGGTATTGGCTTCACCTTCATTCAGGTCTGGAACGCAAAGGTTCACTTCTGCGAAAGACTTCTTCCAGTATGTTCCTGGCTGTTGACTTTTAGCATGAATGACAATCCTTTCTGACTTCATCGGACCCGTCAATTTCTTGCCATGGGGAACAATGGATATGCCGAAAGACTGGCAATCACGGTAAAGTATGTTCGCTATGTCGGTAGTTACTATCATTTGATTTCCTCCTTCAATCGTTTCTCAGCGTATAGGGCTGCACCAGTCAGGACTTCGTAGCCTTTGGATTCTACGAAAGATGCGTATTCGGCTTCATTCCTCAACTCCAAGCCGTCATCCTGAACTGAATACTTGTTTGACTTACGGAGCGTGCCGGTCCGGTTCTGATAACTGCCATGCTCCACTGCATAATCGACAGCTTCTTTGCCTACCTTCTCTTCAACGGCTTTCACCTCTGCATAACCTTGGTCGAAAAAGCTATCCACGTCCGAAAAATCAAACTTTACAGCCATATTTCTGAGTAACCAAAATAATTCGTATTCTTTACCATGTAAACCTTGCCAGTTCCCCGGATATTCTCACCGTCCATACACCTTACTTCATCACCAGCCTCCAGTGAGATTTTCTTCTCACAGACTACGTGATAGTTCGGCCGGTACACCTCGCCGTTCTCCGAGGTAAACTCCTTGGTAGAGTTGTCATCACACCGGCACTTGCACACGTCTTGCCAGCTTTCTCCGCCGGTACCGGGGATAGGCCGGCCGAACTCGTCTGTTTCCATTGAAGTAAAGACTTTAACCTGTAATGTATGTGGAGCGAATATCATAGGAATCTGACTTTAGGTTTATCTGACAGCGTGTCTTCAAGACCGTACTTCTTACACAAGAATGAGTAGTATTCCTTCAAGCCCTGAGTATTCCAGGACATAGAGAAACCGTTCTCGCTGATAGAAGTGGCACGGAGTAATAGAGAGGGGATGAACTTCGCCATTTCCACCGAAACAAGTCCGATGTTTGACGGGCCCATCTCATCCTCTCCGCTTATCCCTGAAGACAGACTTATCTCCAAAAGGTCAGCCTCCGACAAGTTAATGCCGAAGGTCTGAAACTTCTGTGATATGTAGTCATTTACTGTCATGCGTTCATGGTTGTCAAATCGAAATTCACAATCAGGTTCGGATTTGTAATCTGCGGAATCCACTCAGCCGTGTATTCCAGATAACGACCGTTCTTGTCCTTGTAACCGGAGATAAGCATATCACCGTCGGCTTGGGTGTAGTTACGTCCTGGTACGCCATCCACGGCTTCGTACGGAGTATGGAAGCGCATGTAACCAACCTTATCCTGCGGAAGTAAGGTAATGCGGTCGTCTGCGTAAATCTGCACGTTCTTTCCGGTCTGGTCTTTCACGTAATCTTCCTTAATCTCAATGGCCGGAAGGCCGATGCCGGTAAAGACTGAAGAAGCCAGTTGAGAGGTAATCAATCCAGTTGACATATACATTTCGTTACTGGTAAGCTGCATCTTGAACTTGTCACCAAATTCCGCTGAGCCGATAATATTCTTCACGAAAGTTCCACGTGACATGATCATCTTCTGGAAATTACCGTAGTCCGCTTTAAGTGCATTAATCTGCTGCTGCAAATAGGTAATGAATTTAGTCTTCGCACCGGTATCAGGCTTAATAAACTTGAACGGCAATTCAATGTTGAGAAGGTCAACGCCTCCGGCATTGTCGTCCTTGTTCTTGACTGTTGCTGCTCCTGTCATCAAGAGTGAACCTACGATAATATCCATACGTTTATGAGCTGCCAAGAGTACCTGACGGTAATCGTCGTAAATGAAGTTCACGATTTCCTGCATGGCTGCTACCTGGTCGGCAGGTTTAGCTGCATTGTACTTGTCAATCAAGTCCTGCAAATCAGACAAACGGTCTATGGAAATCTGGTAAGCATCGCCAAGATAAGCGATTTCACCATAACCTGAACCGATGTTCCGGCGTTCGCGGATAGGCTTCTCACCGTATCGTGAGTTGATGGAACCAGCCATTACGCCAGTAACCTGACCGATATAGTCTTTGAACACACGGGTAGTAGTTCTGCGGAAATCCAGGTACTGCTGCCAGTAAATCGCATCCTTACGGGTTTGAAGGACGCGCTGGATAACGGCATTAACGATGTTGGGGTCGTTAAACAGGGTATGAATAGTTAGCATCATATCTTAGTCCTCCTTTCTTATTCGTTAAATTGGAAATGTGGCATATTTGCCTTGTCTTTTTCATGGAAAGGCATAACCAGCTTGGTCGGTTCAATTTCGAAAGCACGCATAAGCAATGCTACCAAAACGATACCATCCTCCACTTTGGCTCTTTCGTATAAAGCTGAGTTGGCCACTACCTTCGGGGTAGTTCCATCGACTGCTGTGGCTTCAAAAAGAACTGTTCCGACATTGATTGTCGCGCCAAAATCAGCGGCTAAAGTCAGCTTGTCAAAAGCTTTATCAGACTTGTCAATCGAACTAACTGTCGCACCATGAGAACCGTCACCAATGTGCATACCCACATAAGCCAATGAGTTCTTCTTGATTTTCAATGTTAAGTTGGAACCTGTGGTGTATTTCTCGTAAACTTCCACACGGATAGCTACCTGAGCGGTCTTCTTCACCAAGTCGGCGGCAATCGGCGTGAAGGATGGAAGGAACGAACCTGCAACCAGGTTGGTCGTATCCAGCTTGTAAGGCCCTCTGCGTCTTACTCCGGTAGAGACATCATAGCGTTCCTCGATGGACGGTTCAGGCTCAATGTTGTACTTAAATCCTGCTGACATAAATTACTTGTTTTGTTGTTCGACAATAGATTTTGTGTCCGCCTCAATCATTTTGGCGAACTCACTCGCTTCTTTCTCCTGCTTCTGTTCGGCAGTCTCAGGAGCTTTTGAGAACTGAAAACCGCTGTTAGACATATCCTGCTTCATGTCCTTGAAATAGGTATCCAAGTCCGTGTTCTCAGGAATGTTGCGGTCTTTCAGCATAAATTCGGGAATACCGTACTTCTTCGCCACTGCCGAGATTTGAGAATTGCGCTGCGCCTGCGCTTCATTTTCCTCCATTTTGGCCAGCTTGTCGGCAAAAGGCTTGATACCAGCTGCAATGCCGTCGGCAATCATCTTTGCGATGTCCGTTTCCTGCGGCTTTGGAGGGTCGTTTGGCTTCGGTGGTTCCGGTTTCGGATTCTCGATTGGTTTTCCGTCTTTCAGTCCATGCTTCTTCTCGTAGTTGGAAACAGCGGAAGTCTGCGCTTGTCCTGCACGGAAATCACCATAGTTTTGCATCACGTCATGAAAAGAGATACCCTCAACGATGGAGGTCACCTTCGTTTCGTCCGTTATACCCTCAGCCTTTTTTGTGGCAATACGGGTAAGAGTGGCAGTGTCCACCCCAGCGAATTTCTGTTGCAGTCCTGCCAAGATTTGTTCAAAGATTGTCATACCGTATGAGTTTGATTAATAATTTCATACGGTAAATTTACTTATAGAGAAAGGGAGGGGGAAATTTTAAGGCTAACGATACGAAACAATTGGGATAATGTTCGTTTTTAGACAAAAAGAAAGCGTGACTACTGGGGTAATCACGCTAAAAAATCATTTTTTTTGAGCTTTTAAGTTCACCATTACATTTTTACCATATTCTGTTAAAATCCAATATGTGTATATTCCATCAACTTTTATAGTATCTGTTGATATCAATTTTAATACCATAAGTTGAATCAATATTGTTTGAAAATCACTGTTTATAATACTATAATGTTCCCCCAATAGGTTTTTAGTCATTTCTGAATACATAGTATTTTCATTGGTCGGACTAAACAACAAAGTTGATATTGACAAAAATATTTCATTCCAACTAACTTCTCGTTCATATATTTTAGCTTCTTCATCAAAAGAAAGCAATTCATAATCATACGTATAATGAATAGTAAATTTATCTTCTCCTTGTTTATATATTTCTGTTCCTTCTGGTATCTGAGAACTTAATACTCTGATTTTAGACTTCAATAAATCATTCTCCTTACGGAGAGTAATAAGTTCCCTGTTCGCTTCTGCTGAAGAAATTTCATCTGCTTTTACCCATCCTGTTCGAGGATAATTCTCAAACATATAATCTAAGGTAACATTCACATTAAATGCTAACTCATAAGCTTCTCCCCAAGATTTACATAAATTATTTTGTACTAATCTTTTAAATTCACCATATTTTTCCTTACCTTCATTTGTGTTTTCAACCTTGGAAGACGGTAAATCACCAATGTTTTTATGATAGAATGCAGCAACAGGAATATTTTTGTTTAAAGCATATTCATATTCTAACTGTGTGTAACTTTTACCAGTTTTTGGTTCTATAGATCCATAGCGACCACCAAGAATTAGAATATAATAATCGCATCTATCTATAAGTTTCTTTATAACTGCAAACTGTTCTTCACTTGCGGCAGGAAAGTATTCCATACCAACAGGAAAGCAATTCTTACTAATTAAAGCCTCTATAACTTTCTGTCTTTCCTCAATTAAATCTTGATAAGTTGAACTAACAAAAACCTGATACTTCTTATCCATAATTACAACAAATTTATAGCTGCCAGTTCCTCTGTCAGTGCGTTAATACCTTTCTGAATCTTCTCCAACTGCTGTTTACGGGGTTTATGTACTCCAGCCGCATAATGCCACAACTGGCGCTCATTGATTCCGGTTATCCGGCTCAATGCCGCTTTGGTAAAGATACTGCTGTAATAATTGATGAAGGTGGCCGCATCTATCTTGAATTTTAAGGTGAACTCTCCCTGCAAAACTTCCACCGGAGCGATGTTCATCTCCTTGCATGAATCCAAGTATAGCTCAACAGCTTCCTTCATGTTCTTCTCGATTTCCTTCACGTCGTTGCCGACAGTAATCACCGGAGCACCTTCAATGTAGGCACTCAGATTATTCCCAGCATGTTCTACAATCACTTCAACGGTTTTCATACAGACCTCCCTTTTTATTGTGAAACAAAAGAGGCGGGGGCTATTTTAGCCCCGCTTGCCTCAGAATGTTGTAATAAGTGCCTTTCTCAACGCCTTTCTTGCCGTGGTCGGGGACAATCACTACATGGCTGCCATCAGTGTAAACCATGTGACTGCCTTTCTGCCTCACGAACCAAAAGCCATTTTCAGTAAGCAGCGTTACAACGTCTTTAACTGATTTGTAGCTCATAGCGTTTACGACTTAATTACGATGCAAATATAGTAAAATAACGAATAATATCAAAAAAGTATTCATGTTTTTACTATGATAAAGAAAATAGCGACACCTCGAAAGATACCGCTATTCAATTAGTCAATATTTTAGATTTCCATCCGTATCGTTTGTATAAGCCCCGTAATTCTTCTGACTGAATTGTTCTATTCTTCAGATTTGCTACTTGAACTTTTGAGAGAGGAAAGCTGTTCCTGTTTCTCAATGTCGTTCTTCTGCTTCTCTGCCTGTTCTTCCTTGATGGCTTCAATCTCGTCCATAACGGAATCCACGTTCCCTACAAAGGTGATGGCTCGTTTCTGTGACCAAATTTCTCCGTTCTTGGCCTTGATGGCGGTGTCTATCTTGTCTTTGAGGTCCTCCAATTTGTACGGCTGCATCTGCACATCCACGTCGATGGTCTCGGAAGCCGCTTCGAGTGTGGAATTCACGGAACCCAACGCAGAGA
The DNA here is from genome assembly GCF_902472605.1 of uncultured Bacteroides sp. Classification (GTDB taxonomy): domain Bacteria; phylum Bacteroidota; class Bacteroidia; order Bacteroidales; family Bacteroidaceae; genus Phocaeicola. Next base: position 28,691 of record NZ_CABROP010000024.1, on the reverse strand, counting down.
CAAGGAAGTTCACACGCCGTTGCATGAACTCGCCAACCGTTTCGTTAAGGTTCTCCACATTCAAATGGGTAGACATGAACACATAGTCAAAACTTACACCGGATACGGCGTTTCCTGTACCTTTCAGGGAGTCAAAAGAGATTCTGGGTGTATTGGTCAGTCCATATATCTGGCTCAGCAAGGTTTCCACCTCGAATTTTACGGTGTCAGGAACCTGAGACCAGGTAAGATACTGGGCATTTGCTCCCTGTCCGGTAAGTTCGACCACCCGGTTCTTGAACTCACCGGAGAAATTCTCCACGTTACCAAAAAGCATGAGGATAGGGAAGAAGTGATAGTCGATACAGTCCGCATAACTTGATAGGAGTTTCTCCAGTCTTACGCGGAGACTCTTTATCTTCTCACAGTACGCTTCCGGACGATACATGTAGATTACAGGCATTTTCTTGAAACAATGTGCGAAAGAACCCTTGTCTGTCCAATTGTTTGTAAGCTCCCACTGGTAAACCATATCCTTGGTAATGGTCATAAAGCAGGTAATCTCCACGTCATTCAGGTCTTTCTTCTTGTATTCACGGGATAGGGCCACCAAATCCCCCTGGTCATTGAAGAACGGATAGAGTTTATCTCCGCGGAACGGGGACCAGATGGCACTCTTCAGGCGGTACTCAGGTTTAGATTTACCGAAGATTCCTGAAATCTTTCTTTTGAGCTTGTCCCAGAAACCGTCATCTTTCACTACATACCAGTATTCGGCCACTTCCTGCTCGGCCAGCCATGCCCGGACAACCTTTTTGTTCTGGTATTTCAATTTGTTCTTCTTAAATACCTGCTTCAACGCAGAAAGAAGGCTTTCCTCCGACTGGTCCGGCTGGCAATCAAGAACCGGTTCCGTCCCCACGGTGAAGGCCGTCTGAATGTTCACGATGTCCTGCTCGATAGGAAGTGCAATCCGGTTCGGGTCAACTTCCTTCTTTACCGCCGGCTCGATATATTCTTTCCCGGTTGTCGGGTCTGTAATCCGTTTCTCAGGTTGAGTTGTGATTTTGATTTTAGGGTATTTCTCTTCATCTATCACTATCTCGTGCTTGTTCGGATTCCAGTCGTTGTAAAGGGCATGAGCGTTTGGTTGCTTGGTCTTTCGTCCCTTCTTCAGATAGTAGATTTTTCTCTCTACTTCGGGTATAGCTAAAATTTGTTCTAAAGTCATATTTCAAAGTTTAATGTCCAAATATTCCTGAAACATCTTTCGGTTTCATAATCCTGCCGAGAAGTTCTCCCAGCACATAGTAGCGTGCAGCATCTATACCGTGGTTATCGTGGTCTTCCGGCTCGTTGATGTAGTTTCCGTCCTTATCCTTTGCCCAGACATAATTTCTGTACTCCCTCTGCAGGTTGTAGGAGCGTCTGGTGATAAAGATTTCCATCCCTTGCATTTTGTCAAGACCTGCATTGACAGAACCTTGTCCTTTCTCTACTGGATAAATCTTGATACCTCCATTGTGGATTTCCTGAATGAGTCGCGGGTCCGCACTGTCGGCAATCACTTTCAGATTCCAAGGCCGCAAGGTTTTTATGATGTCTCCCGAAAGAAGTCCGGTTCTATAATCCAATTCATCCAGATACAGTGCATTGTCTATGATTCCACATCGGATAGCTGCTGTAGGGTCATTGGTATAACCAAAATCCAGCCCGATAGCTACATGCTTACACCACATCGGGAACTCATCCACGATGCCCCATTTCTTGAACACGGCACCTTCGGCCACGTCAGCCCAACGTCCGATAACCACATGAGCGTACTTCTCCGGATTCTTCTCTTTCATTTCCTTGACTTCTCTTAGGAACTCAGGAGAAAGGTTCTCGATATTGTCGAAGTAAGTCGTATGGATATGAAGAACATTCGGATGAGTTGAGATTTGAACCGGTACACCGTCAATCTCCACCAGCCGGTGGGTATTCTCGATGTATTTCTTGTAGATGAAGTGATTGGAGTCACAGGGATTCATGATAATGATAATCCGGTTCTGGATTCCCTTTTTACGGATGGAGAGCATAATCTTGTCAAACTCTTCCTCACTGGTCCATTCCTCGGCTTCATCGCAGACAAAGGTGGTGATACCCTGAATAGATTTCAGCTTGGCCGTTTGATTTCCGGAAGAAGTCTTGATACCCCGGAACATGATACGGCTGCCGGTCATCCGGTTTACGATATCCGTCTTGGTGGTCTTGAAATACTTCGTGGTTCCGTCCAGTTCTATCTTTTCCATCATTTCCGGAATAATAGACATGCCGGCAGATACCATTGTGTAACGGGTGTATAGAATCTGGTGGACAATCTTCTCCACTGGAGTCTGCTCAAAGGTCAGTCGTTCGATGAAGGTGGAAGCGTTGAAAGACTTCCCCGATCCACGGCCACCAGTAATGAGGATGATAAACTTCTCTCTGTCTGTGTATAACGGATGATATATCGTCTGGGGAACAATCATTTCAGCTTGTCTTTAATCCATGAGTCAATAGAAATTCCGTGGTCAATATCCTTTGGAATATCGGCTTCCTCGTCCTGCCGGCGTTCAACCTTCCTCCATTCTTCGTCATGGTGATACAGCCAGACGGACATGGCCTGAAGGTTGGGAGCCAGCTCGCTTTCACTAACCTGAAGCTCTTCTTCGCCGGTCAGATTGCCATCCTGGTCTTTCAGCTTCCTCACTACAGTGCTCTTGGTCTTGATACCACCCAAAGCCATCGCAAGGAACTTCGCACGCACAGCAGCGGTGATGGTCGCACGCCCGCGCGCTAATACTTCGCATAATTCAGAGTGCTCATTCTTCTTCTCGCAGAATGTCTGGGGGCATAACCCTAAAGCAAAAGCGATTTCTTTATCCGTGAATCCCTTCTTGGCATACATCTCCACCTGAGAAAGAAACTCCTCACTCTTGTAGTCAAATTTCGGCTTTCGCCCTGTATGTTTGCTTTTTTGAGATTCACTTTTCATAACCAAATCATCCGTTATTGTTACCCATATAAATGCGGCGAGAAACAGGATTATTGCCATAGACATCAATTCCTCTCTTTGAGAAATAACTGTCTATTCTCGCTGCATATCTTTCCATTATAGACCTCGTTCTGTCTCTTATACTTCTTTGCCTGTCTGTACCAAGCCCGTATTGCCTTCCAGCGTTGTACATTATTCGTCTTGACTGTTGATACAGCTGGCTATATGTTTTCCTTCTAACTCGGCATACCTCCTATATTTTAGATTCTCATTCAATTCTTTCTATCTGTTCATCGAATACCTCTCCCTTGATAAACTTGGAGTAGGGGTCGTAACCAAATCTCTCACAGAAGGCCGCTTTGGCCTCAAACGTATCGAAAGAAAGCATCAAGTAAGCATCCATGTCCTGTGCCTGCTTCTGAACGGCATCCTTTACCTGCTGCTTGACTTCCTTCATGTGGGCCACCTTCTCGGCTCTTTCCATCTGTTTGGCAGCTTTCTCGGCTTCTTTCTGCTCAGTTACTGGAGCCATCATATCCTCCAAAGCTTCCGCGATGGAACTTTCTTCTTCAGTCTGTAGGAGGAAATCACAGCCAATAATATTCAGGTCGGCAGCCGTCAGTCCTGCATCCTGATAGTCAATATCGGGAACCATCCGGGCCAAAGCGTCATAGTCCCATGAACCCTGTGCGTTTGGATTGTTCATCAGGATATTCAACTCTTTCTCCTGCTTTTCGTCTACATCAATCACATCTACACGGATTCTATAATCATTCTCAGGATACTTCTGAAGCTCGTCCATCACGCTAAGACGCTGGTGACCGGACACGACAGTCAGTCCGGTCCGCTTGTTGACTACGATTCCGCCGACAAGTCCGAACTTTTTGATACCCCGCTTCAACGTCTTTCTGGCTTCCTCAGAAAGTTTCCTGGGGTTATAACCTGCAAAGTGAATGGCGGAACGGTTAAGTTCCACCGATTCACTCTTTATGTATTTGCTCAGTTCCATACCTATTGCTTTTGTTTATGTTCCCAAAGGATTCTCTCAGCCATCGGAAACACCTTGTAAATTCTCTGTAAATCCTGCGGGTAGTTCTTCTCCAGCCATAACATACAATCCAGATTGAATCCAACACCAGAACTGGCCTTCAGCGAATACCTGACAGGTTCCGGCAGCCCGTTCTGCTTCATGTAGGACAGGATGTCTTTCTGCGTCCAGTCTGCCAAAGGGTAGCACATACCGTTGTTTTCGTACCCGTTGGCTTCATAGCCTTTCAGCATCAGGCGACGGTTCATGCCATCGGCCTTCTTCATACCCAAGAACGTGTAGTAAAGTCCGTATCTTAGCTGCATGGCCTTCACCACATCGGCCAGTTTTAAAAGTTTCACTTTCGGGTTTGGCACGCAATACAAACCACCACGAAGAATGTAGGTAAGGTTCCAGTGAGGCACCTGAACAAACTCTATCCTCGGATATTTGGCTTTTACCCATCCAATCCATCTTTCGATGTGCTCTAAACCTTTGACAAAGTACATGAACACGCAGACTATCCTTTCAAACTTCGGATAGATCATGTCCAGTAAGACCAAAGAATCCTTACCCAAGGACAGAAACAGCAAAACCCCGTCAGTATTCTGTCTGACGAGGTCAATATAGCTGTATGTCCTTTCTTGCAGTGTCATTATCCGCCACTCATACCAAGTCCTGTGCGGACGTTATAATACTGCTGGCGGCGGGTGATATATCTACCGCCCTGAGAGGTTCTACCTGTATTCGGGTCTGTCAATCCAGTGCGGCCCCCACGGTAGTTGCTCGTTGAAAATGTACTTCTGTTTGTTCTGACTCAACAACAAGTTTTAAAGGGTTAAACATTCTTTTCCATCACTCGGCCAAGGTCATAAACGACCTGTGCGGCCAAGTATATCTCACCTTGATAGGTGTATTCGATAAGATTGTGATTCTCATCTTCAAACAGTTCTATCTTTGCGCCTTTGACTTCTACCAGTGCGCTGGCCCTGTCTTTATTGTAGCCTACAAAGAACTGGATGGCATCGTAACGCTTAGGCTGCAAAATACCGTCTTTCTCGACACAATACCCATCAGCGTCAAGCTGGCAGTATTTTTTCTGGGTTGTAGGTCTGATTTCTCTGAATTCTTGTGTTTTCTTGCCCGACAAGATTTCGTCAAAGAACTTCTGTTTGATGATAAGCGTAAGTATTTCCATAATCGTGTAACTTTTAAATGTTAGTTGCGGGTGATGGATTCGAACCACCGGCCTTCACCAAGTCAAAGTGACGAGCTGCCCACTGCTCTAACCCGCGATGGTATCTATACAAAGATACCCCATTATGAAGACAATTCTAAACAACAATTCAACGCATACGAAACAATTTGCTAATTGTTTGCTAATAAATCAGGGTCGTGCCCATTGATTATTTCCTCGACTATTGCTTTTGCACGCTCTATGCCGTTTTTATAGCCTCGTCCATAGTCTGTTCTTGTAGACAAGTAGCTGGTATCATTACCCAGCCACTCGATTATTTCTTGCAGGATTTCTTTCTCGTTCATAGTTTCAATAATCTCTTAGTTGCTTCAATATCAATAAAATTAGTCCAACCTGCATCGTAAAGCCTTACAGCTGCTTCTGAAAGGGTTATTTTACCGCTTTCTACTTTCTCTCTCAGGCTTTCTAAAATGTTCTTTATCATAACCATCTCAAATTAGAATAATACACACCGTTCAATTTCATATAATCACCATACAGCTTTACTTTGCCTTTGTACATCATGGCGAACTTAGAACTGCCAGCGGCAGCCATCATCATGGATTCTGTTACCTTTGATTCATAACCATATTTCATTACAAGTGGATAAACTTGCCATCTGAAGAAGATTTCACTGTCTGTCATATCATTTACCGACTGAATAGGCAAAACGCCATTATGGGCAAAATAAACGCCATTCTCGACAAACGGGTGACAGTTCTTTCTGCACTTAGAACCGTGTGTAGCCAGTCTCATGTGAATGATACATTCTTCTTCAATGCCAACCTCTGAAAGATGGGCCAGAAACCTTTGATAATTCATTGACTTGAATCTGTGCTTAGAAGAAACAAAACCGTAACCATGATGATTGATTCTCTGAACCTTATTTAAGGTGTCCAGCGTTGGCATCTGGACACCTTTGGGTTTATATATTATACAACACATATCTGATTGATTTTAACCGTGTGAGGCTCATGCAAGAACCTCAGCACGTGATTTGAAGAATGATTTTTCTTTCGCTGTCAAGAAAGGTATCTCGTCGATTGAAGTTACCTCTGAACTTAATACGTTCTTCTTTGACTACGCTACCAGCTTGGCACAGAAATTCACCCAATTAGAGATTTTCTCGAAGTCTGTAGACCCTTGATGCTGTCTGAACTCGATAGTTTGATGGCGGGCGTAAGAACAGGCATTTACCTTGAAATATCTACTGCCGTTCATAATGTTTAGAACATCATGCTTTGTCATGCAATATTCAAAACTCATGCCTTGAAGAGTTCTGCACCACTGGCTGTTGTTTGCTCGTCTTGATCGTGCCATGAAAGTATCAATCACTCTCTCTAACTTCTGATAGTTCTTGAATACGTTGATATAGGCCTCGTCAGACAGATTTGCAGCCCCTATATGAACGTGTAGGCCAGTAGATATATTCACTTGTGCACCCGCTTCATTCAAAGCCTTACAGCAATTCTCGAGGCTTTTCATACCTGCCTTACCTGTGAGAACTGGCGATACACATTCGATAGGGTTTTCACCCCTGATAGAAGAGTCAGAAACAAACTTGTAGTAGTGGTTGTTGTCAACGTGGTTGTAACCTTCATAGTGAAAAGGCATTTCGTTTCTTGTAGCGCTTTCTCTCATAAGGCTGGCAGCTACCAGGCATTCAATCTCGACCCCAAAAGTGAGCTTGTGTGTCTCTCTGACAGGTTTAGGCAGGTCAGCCATAAGCAACTCTACTTCGTACTTTCTCAAACCCAACTTGACGAAAGCTGCTTTCTTTGCTGACTTAGAACCTTTCATGTTCTTAATTTCTTCTACTTGTTCTTTTAATGTCTTCATAATCGCGTGTATTGAAAATTATACTATCTGTTTAATTATCACGATGCAAATATACAGATAGTATAATTCTAAACAATGAGAATATAGTTAATAAATACTAATATTTAAACTATCAGTATTATTTCACTAACTTTCTTATACTATTTGTAATTTTTGACTATATTTGCGACATAAACAAACAGTTTAATTATGAATTTTAGAATAAAAGAAATTTGTCGAGAAAAAGGAATAATGCTTAAAGACCTTGCAAGCATGATAGGTATTACAGAGGTTGGGCTATCAAAATCTCTGAATGGAAATCCTAATATAAGCCGACTGGAAGAGATTGCCAATGTTTTAGGTGTGCCTGTAACAGAACTCTTCGATAACCCCAAAGAGGGAGTAATACGTTGTCCTCATTGTGGAAAAGAAATAAAGTTAGAAACTAAAATTTAGATTATATGGCACTAATAGAATGTCCAGAATGTCATAAAGAAATTAGTGACAAAGCATCATCCTGCCCCCATTGTGGTTATCCCGTAAAACAGGAGAACAACAAAGATGAATATTTATGTTGCCCTAAATGTCACTCAAGAGAACTTCACTCAGAGCAACAAGGTTTTAGTGGAGGAAAAGCCTTAGCTGGTGCCGTTTTAGTTGGTGGGGTTGGAATTTTAGCAGGAACTATAGGAAGCAAAGATGTTAATATTACTTGCTTAAAGTGCGGACATAGATTCAAAGCGGGTGAAGCTCTGATAGAAAAAGGAGAAAGTGGACAAAAAGAAATGGAGGATAAGATTGCATCACTTTTAAGAAATGATAAATTAGTTGATGCACTTAACTTATACAGAAACGAAACCCATCAGGAATTTAAGCCGTCAATGGATTACATCCACGAAGTAGCTCGCAAATACAATATTGAAATTAAACAGAATAAAGGTTGTTCGATATTGCTTATGCTTTTACTTGCTATTGTTTCATCCATCACGATTTTAATCTGTTAAAAGTGAAAGGAACTCTTTATGAGGTTCATTCATTTGAGGATTTAAGAAAGCTATTGGATTTGAATGTTTAATTTAAAAGAGCAGGTTTATGGAAGAACATAATATAGAGAATGAGTCTTTAAAAATACTTCAATACCAAAAAGTAACTATACAAAATAGACTTAGTAAACTCAAAAGGTTTAATAGTTTATTGTGGTGTATGTCGCTATTTTTAACTATAGGAGCACCTATCGCTATTTACATCTTAGAAAACAGACAAACATATTATATATTCATATTGTATGCATTAATTCCTTTTGCTATATTGCCAAGTTATTATCAAAGAATCAAACAGTATGAAAATAGACTACAAGAGATTGATCTTAGTCTTGATATTGAGAAGTTTAAAATTGGAACAGAAATCAGTTATGCAGAAAAAACTTTAAGGCTTCACAATAATCAGTTAAAAAAATATTACGACCTGAATCTTAGACAAAATTCATGGATTTTTATCTTGGGTATTTTTTGCATAATATTGGGGTTCGGCGTAATAATAGCCACATTTTATTTTATCACAGAATATACTAAAGATGATACAAGTAAAATAATAACCGGAGTATTAGGGGGAATTAGCGCAATAATGATTAATTATATTGCTGCTCTATATCTAAAAATAAATGCAACTGTTTCAGATAATCTAAAAGAATTTCATTCAAGATTAGTTGATACTCACAAAATATTGATGGGTAATGTTATTGCTGCAAAAATAGAAAATCGTGAACTTAAAGACTCAACATACTCCAGTATATCAAAAGAAATATGTAATAAACAAACCAATGAAACAGATTAAAAATGGTATAAATAATACTTTTAAATAGGAGGAATTATGATTGAAAAAACATTAATCGTAACTGCAAGATGTGGACAATTGGAATTTCAAGAATGTGCAAATCCGTATAATCCTGCTGTTCATCAAGAACAATATGATTCATGTATTGAAAAAATTCATCAGCAAATGAAAGATGCAGGAAGATATGAAATTAAAGACGCTTTTATTTATTCAGAAAATATTATAGAAAAGCCGGAAGCATAACGCTCCGGCTTTGTTACTTGATTAGTTCTTTTATTCGTTATCCATCATTAAGCCCCATATAAGTACGTCTGGTGGCTTTATAATTACGAGCCTGCTCAAATCCTTGACGATATGCATTACTTCCACCTTTTGAATTGAGAATATTCTCTGCATATTGAATTTGAGTTCGCTTAGCTCTTTGATAACGGGATTCCGTTATTCTCGGATTTGCCGCAATTCTATCTAATTGCGCAATCAAATCATTCCAACTTTTTCTTCTGACTCGGCATTAAAATTTAAATTTGTTAGACATAAAAATTCAAGCAAAGGGGATTTATCCCCCATTTAAAACATTCTGTCACTTGATCAGTCCTTTGACCTTCAATCTTTCTAAAATCTGATTGTAAAGATACTCTATATCCTGCCTGAAGTCCTTATACTGCTGGTAAATAAAGGAAACATCGGCGATATTGTTCGATATTACACATGGGGAAACATCCGGGAACACACCGGAAATTTCTGCCCGAATACCGTTCGGCAGCCGGCCGCCGGCAAGCACGCTGGGGGCGAAGAGGAATAATACGATGAAGAGGAACTTCTTTCGCTGGGTGACGCTCTCAGGATTGGGCGGGCAGTCCATCCCGGCCAACAGGTCCTTGAACCAGTCATAAATCTCCGGAATGAGAGAAAAATCGGTCAGGATGGGGGAGGATAGTTCCTGCTCACGTTCCGATAATCTTGATTTCTGCTCACGTATTGATTTCAACTCCACGATTGATGAAAATTCTTTTGTCATAGCACGATAGTTTTAGAATGAATTAGTATATTTGCATCATAATCGTGTGTGGGAGTTGGCTTCTAATCGTGTGGGCTGGCTCCCTTTTTTATGCCAAGTGGTATGCGTTCAGGATGGCGAAAGTGTAGATGATGACCGTGACCAGACTGTCCAGGAATATCGCCCATGCTCCCAATTTTTGAATCCGACTGAAACTCATGGCCAAGACAACAAGGAAACATACCCACTGGCTTGAAAACAGTCCTATACCCAAAAGCAAAAGCCCGACGGTATCCATGAACAATGCAACATGGAGCCACGGATGCGCCATCAGATACCATCTTTGTGATGTTTTATCCAGCTTCTGGAATACTTTCACATGTAGGTACAGGGATTTACATCTAAACAGCTTCGCAAGCTCATACAGGGCTTGCAGAATAATTAAGGCGTAGAATACGTGTTTCATGTTCAGTAGCTTTTATCCCCGTGCTTGTATGGACGAAGTTCATTGTATTTCATCTTCTGCTCGATGTACCAGAAGATGTCGATGTTTCTATCACGGCAGAAAGCGAATATCTCATTCAGGAGGATAAATGGTTCATCCCGGTAGAAGTTGTCGGTGACATAGACACAGATTCGAAACATGGCCTCCGTGAAGCTCATATCGGAATAGTCTTCCGTATCGCTTCCTTCGTAGTCGAAGCTATCCAAATCACATCCTCTCAGTCCGGCCAGATCCAACAGACGAATACAGGCGTCGGCGAGTTCGTCCTCCACGGTGTCCTTTATCCACTGTTCAAATATGGTATCCGAAAATGCTCCATGACAATAAAAGTCAGATTCAGCTATATAGCGACCAACATTTGCATACCTGCCTTTCCGGTCTGCTTCTACCGCTTCCATCAGCTCGGATATGACCAGACAGAGGAAATGTTCATCACTCAAGTTCTCTTCGTGCCAACCGTGTGCTACTGCGCACTGGTAGGCCTTATCTCTTAATTTGTTTAAGTTCATAATAGTTTGGTTTTTATTTGTTGAAAATAAAATACCCGATAACTGCCAAAAAGCAGTTACCGGGTATCCACAAAGCACTGACAAGGGCTGTCAGTGGAATTTTAACTCTATAAATATTAACTAACGTACTAATCTAATTGGTAACTTAAAGCCGCAAAATGATTTCTCCAAATTTAAGAAAGGATCTCCAGGCTTATTTTCATCATAGTCAATATAAACAGAATTTTTTTTATCTCCATCTTTACTTAATAGCCATAAATATACAAATTGTTTCTCTTCTTTTTTCGTAGAACTAAAATATCCAGTAAATAAGAAAGAAATAACCTTTCCATTTGGTCCCACACAATCTATTGTATGTTTATCATATCTACCGATCCATTGACAATATTTTTCCAATTCCTTCCATTGTTCAATACTTGGAATGGGATATTCTTTCGCCTCCATATATGGTAAATAACAGACTTTTCCTTCAATATCTTTCAAATAATCAGATGCCCACAAAGTTCCGCTCGGCAAGCCAAGGTCAACAAATTCCGCATCATTGCATTCTATTTTAGCATTTTCTTTCCCACTCTTATAACCATCTTTGTATCCATCTAAATATGCCTGAGCAATAGCCTTTGTTATAGCTTCATTTACTTTCCCCTCAGCATAAGAATTTGCTATTTCCTGAATATCCATGTTAGTTCAAATTATCATAGTTTATACTCTGGTCAGAAACTTCGTTAGACTTTAATGTATTGGGAGTAAAATATGAAGTTTCTGCATTTATGTCTCAAAAAGAGATTTTTAAATCTGTATTAACAATAAAATTATCAACTCTATATTGGTCATCGAAAAATACACCGTTAAAATAGACTTTTATTGGATGAAATAAATCCTTTGGAACATCTCCATTTGAGAATGACAGGTCGCTCTTATAAGTATTGGATATGCTATATAATCTGTGGAATCGTCCTCTTCCATGATGAATGGCTTTAACTTTTGATAAATAAGAGTTTATGTAATGTTTGTTAGTTCCATTAACACAATCTTTTGTGATTAGGTAATAATTCTCCACATAAAAAGTTCGTATCCTATTTATTGGTATAGAATCAGATAAATCTGACTTTCTATCTACAGTAACATCCTTTAAAGTGCATCCTGCTTGAATGACATCTTTGACGTTTATAAAGTAATCTCCATCCACTAATAAATATCCACTATATGGATATGCTCCATAAAGCATCTCAGATATTTCTTCCTTTGAATAATCTTTTATGTTGTCTGATTTTCCATATTCTTTATACTTCAGAAGCCATTTTTCCGGATGTTCATACACACTCCTGATTAAGTCTGTTCTAACCGGTTTTATATACCCTTCCATAAATTTAGATTTTAAGTTCCCTCAAAGATAAAAATTTATTGAATCAGATGATATTTATGCAGCTTTTATTTTTGTGCCTTCACAAATTGTCCTCTTCATCATGGTACCCTCCCATTGTGACAAGTATGGCAAGTACAGCACATAAAAGAATACCAACTATCATTATTACTATAACGTCATTCATTTGTCGGATGATTTGCTTTTACATAATCTACTAATTCATTGATTGCTTCATCCAACGGAAGCGTAGCCAAATATTTCAGACAGGAATCCCAACCTGCCATGAATGAAAGTTCTCTCAAAAGCTGCATGCTTGGGAGCTTACTTTCTGAGGAAAATATTTTCGCGAATTCTTCTTTCTTTCCCATAATCATTTCTCCTTTCTACTCTGTTTTCTTTGAGCTATCTGTTCATTAATTTGTTCAATAGTCTTTTTCTCGAAATTGGGACACTTATACACATCTCCGTATGCCATCAGCACCATAACCGGGAAATGCATCCCATGCTTACAGCTTCTTCCGAATGCGTCTGCAAATGTACAGTCTTCGCATCGTCCATTTACATCGTATGCAGCCATAGTTTCTCCTTTCCACCTATCCCAGCAGCCACCACATGACTGCCAGGAACAGGTAATACAATTTCGTTTTACTCATTTCCATTCATTTTCTTATCCATCCATTCAACAGCATCCTGTGTGGATGAAACTTTTTTAAACTCACGTGTAACACAGAACGTCATGTACTCACAGATAATTTCTCCATCATCATTAAAGTAGATGTTGTATGCCCCAGTGCTATTTGCTCCAGTACACGGTATCTCAAGTTCCAAAGCCTTCAATGCTTTTTCAGCATCGCAAGTGAAGTAAGCATATATATCATGCGAAACCTCCTTGCATCCGGTCAATTTGACAATGTTAGCCATTTTCTTTCCTCCTTTTTTCTACAAGTTGTTCAAGTCTCTTTTCACACTCAGTACATTCGAGTTTCTTGCGCTCCAGCTTCTCCCGGAACTTAACCAGTTCCTCGTCCGTGTCCTCGTCAAAGAATATGTTGTTCTGACGGTTTTGCTCAATATAGTTCTTCATCATCAGTTCCGCTTTCGTCACCTGGGCTTTGGCAGAAATTAGATTAGACAGACAACTATTAACTCCCATAGATTCCCCTGAACGCTTATCATAGTGATACAGACTTATACCAATAATCTGTTTTGGATATTGACACTGCAATTTCGCCATCCTCCATCTAATCACCCATTGGTAACGGAAATACATTTCACGGGGAAGGTTGTAGTGATAAAGACTTACTTGTTTATCTGCATATCCGTAATAAAGGGTGACTTCAACCCATCGCTCAACCTTCAGCTCCTTTTCAGCTTTTGCCAAATCCTTTGCGAGCTGATAAAAATCGCTAACGCTTTCCTGCTTTCCCATATCATTCAAAGTTTAAAGAGAGTTGCTTACAAGGTTCTTTGTAACCAGGATTCGAAAGCATAAACGACTTCCGCAAGGCATCAGAAATTCTTTCTCTCATGGCCTTAGAAACATTGTTCCTGTCCGCTTCTCTGTTAATCAGCAAGCATCTTTCAAGGCTCCCGTTGATAGGTTTCTCGTCGAGAAACAAACTATATTCTGTGAATATCCGGTTTTGACGTTTTCCATCAGACATTTCTTCATCAGTCTGGTACCGCTCAAATACAGTGTCTTGTATTGTTCTCAGGCACCTTTGTCCTCTCTCACTTCTGCATCCCAGCATTTCGTTCTCGAACATGACCGACAAAGCACGCTTTTTCCTGACACCTCCAATTCTGGCCCATCCATAATAAACTTTCAGCTTTCCCATCAGTTCCATCTTTGAGGCCGGCTATTGATTCTTTCCAAGTACGCAGCTATCTTCTTTTCCGCATCCTCACCATTTCGGACGAAAATTCTTGTGTGGGTCTTGTCACCGGGGACAGCCACATACTTTCCATATTTCTCCATCTCCCGCTTCCGGGCGATTTTCAATTCGGTTCCAGAAGGGTTCTTCTCCAAATCCACCTTACGTGGAAGCATCGGGTCACTTTCCGTTATCATTTTGCAAGATATTTGTTGATTATGTTACTTACTACCAGTCCGGCTTCATCACACATACCGGCAAAATTGTCAGACAAAGAGGTGTTATTCTCTTCATCGGGTATTCGTACTATGCTTCTCAGCTCTTTCAATGCACGCTTAACCTGAAAAACCACTTGGGCATCTATTCCGTTTGATTCAAGTTCAGACTGGAACTCCAGTGCAGCTCCTTCAAGCAAATCGGAGTAGATGAACAGCTTGTGCATCTTGCGAAGCATTTCTACCTTGAACTCTGGGGTATAGTCCTGAAGAAGTTCTCCCAAGGAATGTGGCTCCAGCTCTCTTTCAAGGGATTCAATTTTGTTCTTTATTTTCTGTGCTTTGGCAAAGTTCATGGATGAAATCAAGGAAATATACTTCTGTCTCAGTTCATTGAGCTTTCTTTCTGATTCTTGTCTTTTCATTTTTCTACTTTTCTGATGATTAAATACTTCGGCTCGCCTTTACGGAGATTGTCAAGGGTCTCTTCGTCTACTTCCGCTTCGGTGAGTCTGTTTACGTTCATGTATTGTGGTAGACGGTACTTCTCTCGCAGCCTCCTGATCAGGTTCCAGTCACGAGTTACCCAGCAGATTGTGATTTTCATTTTCTCAGGCTTTCACCGCTGAACAGGACGGTTTTCGTTATAGCCCTCAGCCGGTCGATGGTTCTTTCCCCATATTTCTCTCTAAGCTCGTCTATCGTGAGGTTGGTAGTAAGAATGAGAAGTTTTCCCTTCTTCTCTGCCTCGTCTGCAAGCTCAGCGAAAGCAAGCCTTTTTTCTCCGTATTTCACGCTTAAATTCTCTGTCCCTATATCGTCCACGTAGATGATGTGTTTTTGCTTCACAGCGTCCAAATCAGCGTTCATCTGCTGTGCATCGTAGCAGCTTACCACCTTTCCGCAGTAATGGTTCAGGAGTAAGGGAAGAATCTTTCCGCAGATAAGGGTCTTTCCTCGTCCGCAGTTGCCGAAACACAGAAGTCCGCGGCCTTCATTGCCGGCCAGCCAACCTGCCACCTCTTCGTACTCCGGCAACCATTGGGCATTATTTCCGGTGAAATACCTGATGCCGGCCCAGAGAACCTTCTTCGCCTCCGGAACGGATACCTGTACGACATTCGGGATAGGGGAGAAGCCCGTATCTTTGAGCCGTGCGATTGTCTGTTGAAAATTTATCTGTTCCATGTTTACCATCCTTTCTTGTATTTTTCAGGTGAATTGTCTTTCAGGACTACGCCCAAATCGGTTTTTGAAGGAATTTTCTCACGGCTGGCCCAGGTTGCCAGTCTTCTGGGAAGTTCCCAGGTCTTTTCCAGTTCATATCGCATACGGGTGCCGGATTTGTTAAGCTCGCTCCAGTAGTCGAAGAAGGCACGAATCATTTCCTTCGGGTACTGGCCGACATAAGGTACCAATAACTGGTAAAAGGATTTTTTTCGTGAGAGAGTAGCGGCTTTAGCCGCGGCCTTCTTTTCTACCACGATAGTGGTAGTTTCTTTATTATTCTTTCCTTTTATTTGCTTTGTGTCACCCGTGTGTCGCTTTTTGGCCTCATTTTGGGGCTGTGTCACCTGTTGTGTCAACAGTTGTGTCGTTAGCTGTGTCACCTGCGAACGTAACTCATTGATTTCTTGCAAGATAGTTGTGTCACTAATTGTGTCATTACTTGTGTCACTTGCTGTGTCAGTAGGATTTCCGTTGTAGTCATTGTATTTTACAAGTGTTATAATGTTCATACCTTGTTCCTTGGAAAGAGTTATCATGTTTTCCCGCTTCAGATAAGCAAGAAACGTCCGTACTCGTCTTTCAGTCCAGTTCCAGCGTTTAGATAAGAATCTTATGGATGCAGGATATTGTCCTCTTGTATAAGAGACTTCTCGACCTCCGATACTCTCCATACGGGGCGTTGCCTCAAATCGTGCTGACCGAATCAGGTCAAGCCACGCTTCGCAACTGCTAAAAGTCCGGGCCTCATTCCACATATCATTCGAGAAGAACTTGCGGCTTAGTTTTATATATCCTTCCATAATATTAGAATCTTACGTTAGTCAACTGCCTGTTGTTAGAATACACGGCCCACTTGCCGTTACCACCATCTACCAAGCGTAAATCCTTGACTTCGCCAAATCGCTTTTTGTTTCCACAAAGGTCAACAATCCATCCAGCCTCCTTGCTCGGATGCGGACGGATGGCGCGGCCAACTATCTGGTACCATAGGGCCAGTGACATGGTAGGACGTGCCATGACTATCGTATCCAGTTCTGGGTAATCAAATCCAGTTGTTAGTACGCCGACATTGGCCACCACCGGAATCTCTCCGGCCTTGAACGCTTCAAGAATACGCTCACGCTCTTTCTTCGGTGTCTCACCCGAAACGATAGCCGTTCCGGGAATGGACCAGGTAAGGCGTTCAGCTTCTTTCAGAAACCTTGTGAATACCAATATACCTTTTCTCTTTACCCCGCTTTTCGGATTCATAAGCCTTTGCACAATGCTGACCAGAAACCCGTAGAAGTCGATACGTTCATACTCCTTTACGACAGACTTGTCCGTGTAGTCGGCTCCGGTCGTGTTCACCTTCAGGTTAAGTTCGTTCCATCCTAAAGGGTTCATTTCATAATAGTTCAGCTTTGACAGATAACCCATATCCAATAGAGTAGAGATTTGTACCTGATAAATCACCTCAGAGAACACACATGGGCGTGTGCGTGTGATGAACTTCAACATGCTGCCGAAATCCCTGCTTGATGAAAGACGGTAAGGTGTGGCCGTCAATCCCAAAACTTTACATTTCAGCATCGAAAGAAATCTCTTGTACATTCCGTCTTTCGGGTTGACCAGATGGCACTCGTCGATGATGATATTCTGAAAATGCTGGAAAAGTTCCGGATGGTTGACTACGCTGCCGATAGTGGCAAATGTTATTCTTGAAATCTCTTTCCGCCCGAATGATGCAGAATAAATGGAACAGTCCAGAATCCCATACGAGCAGAGCTTCAGATAGTTCTGTTCGAGTATTTCTTTGCTGGGCTGGAATACCAGTGTGTGCCCTTCGAGACGGCTGGCGATGTCGGCTATTACCAGACTCTTTCCGGCTCCGGTGGGCAGCACCATGATGGCATTGTTCTTCTTTGCTTTGTTGGCAAAGAAGTTGACAGCTGCATCACTGGCTTTCTGCTGGTAATCTCGTAAAACATAACTCATAAGCCTTTCTCCTTACTCAGTTTGTCCCCCAAAGTCTTGTAATACTTTGTGAGTTCTATTAATTCAAAATCAGTCCATTTCTTTGTTTGTCCGGCTTTCCATGCCAGCTTGTCGAAACGCTGCTGACCGATTTTTGCCTTCAGGTTCGCCTCGTAGCGTATCAGATGGTCGGCACTGAATCGGTTGCACGCCCGGCACTCGGCATGGGCGTTGTCTTCGTCAAAGCGTGTAGCCATGTGGCGGCGTGAATGGAAGTGCCCGCAATCTGCCTGTGCGTATGGCTTTATCTGACCGCATGAAATACAGCGGAAATACCCGTTCGGCATACAATCACGAAGCCGGATATAGCGGCTGAAAACTTTGTCGAGTTTGGCCACTAAATCCGGCTTCTTCTTTACTTTGATACCTGCCTTGTCAAATAACGGCAAAGGCTTTTCTTTCTTCTTTTTAGGTTTCTTGATGTAATACGGCATAATTCATAATTTTAGTTTGTGGTACCGGCAGGATTCGAACCTGCATTGTGTCTATAGCCACACTGCATGAGCTTTTGCAACCTACAATACGACTTTACGTTTACCTACAGTTGCGGGAGTAAAAGTCCCTTAGTTTTCATACGTCGTCTTTCCAATTTCCGCCACGATACCGTATGCCCGTCTTTCCGGGCTGTCAATTATACTTCGATGATTACGATGTCAGGTGCGACGCCTTTGATTGCTTCAATCTGTTCATCAATCACCTTGTTCTTGTATTCTTCAATGGCCTCATTTGCACCGGCTGAAACCAAAGAGAGAGAAACTTCCCGTCCATCTACATCGGCATAAATCTCGACCTCGATTTCTTCACAGGCAAAACCTTTAAAAAGAGGAATATTCAACTTGAACGACTTTGGCAGGTTGGAATCAACAACCTGCGAATAGTTGTCCGTCTTGTTCCCGTTTTCCTCCTTGCTGCGTTCAATGTCTTGATTTACTTTGGCCTTGAAATTCTTCAAAGTGGAAACCAGCATCATGTTCTGTGACTTGTCCTTGAAGAAAGCACGGTGCATCTTGAAAAACTGGGACAACTTAATAGGTTCCCATTTCCTTTCCGCATTGATACCGAACTCCTGCATTTCCTTTGAAGCCTGTAAAACTCCACTAATTACTGTCTGGTAATAGTTGGTTTCATCAATAGTCAAAGACAGACACATCTTATCACGGTTTACGATGATGTGTGCCGATTTCTGATTAATCAATTCGACACGCTTCTCCAGCCACTTGAAAGGTGCATCTATCGTTCCATCGATAACTACTCTCTCCGGTTCTTTCGGGTCAAGGGCTACGGATGCTTTACCTTCTCTCAATACTACTTCGATGGGTGTACCGTTGTAGTCTTTCGGCACTACCAAATTGATTTTGTTTTCACTCATGATTCTGTTCCAGTTTTACGGTTAATACTAAATACTGTCTTCTGCATTTCTTGTGGCATGATTGGGCGGCTGTAAACCAGTTCACCCAACTTGTTGTAGAATCCGGCCATCTTTTCCTCGTGATAAAGAATTTTGGCACATTCTTCATTCTCAACGAACTCTGAACCACGTTTGATATGGTCCAGAAGTTCCTGCTTTTCTTCGTTCAAAGGCTTCAAGCGTTCTTTGAAACTCTCCATAGCCTCTTTCTTCTCCAATTCAACATCGTTGATGGTGATGGATACCTCGGCCAAAGTCTCTTTCTTCTGAGCCAGTTCTTCGGGGGTGAATCGGTGAGTATATCCGATTTTCTCTACCGCATCGGCGTTGTCCTGAAGGAACTGCCATCGTTCCTGTTCAGGGATGTCTTGTCCTAAAAATTTGTCCATAGTCAAATAAATTCTTTATTACGTTCGATTTCTTGTTGTGCATAGATAAGCATCTGTTGTTCGTTGGCTGCCGGAAGATATACTCCGGCCACTGACGCAGACCAGTTACGGAAACGGTCAATGCTCAATGTCATTTCACCTGTCGTAAGTTCTGCCGAACTTCTCAGGTAGGTAACTTCCTTGCCTTTCTTGTTGACCGTCTTTCTCTCAAACAAATCACGGTTGCAAGTTCTTTTGTAGAAGTCAATCTTTGCTTCTTCAAGGCTGCAACCGTATTCACTGCCGAAATACCCTAAAAGCAGATGTAGATAACTGTTCTGGGCCAGCGTGCGGTTAGGAAGCTTCTTTCTCACTTCCACAACTGCACGTTCCTGAAACAACTTGTTTACATAAGCCTTAAACTTGGGTATATCGTATTCATTTTTCAGATTGAATATACTCATAGGCTAAAAAGGCAAATCGTCCTTAGGATTTCCGTTCGCATCTACTTCCGGTGGAAACGCCTGTGCCATTGTCGGCGGAAATGGTGCTGCCGGTTGAGGTGCCTGCTGAACCGATTGTGCCGCCGTTTGGCCGCCGGTGCGCCGGAGTTCCAGCTTGTAACACCGGATCGATGCCATTCGTTTCAATTCTCCATCCTGATTTGTCCAGGATCGCCCTTGTAAGGCAAATGACACCGTTATCACGTCTCCAATCCTGAACTGATCTAATTCTGCACACTTATCGCCAGAAACTTCAAGCGGTAAGATATTCTCATACTCGCTGCGTTGCCCGGTATAAGGGTCATAGGTAGTTGCATCAAGCAGGAACTCACGTTTCAGGAATGAAGCACCGCCTGTCTTTGATGGTATCTGGACAGTCTGGCCAATTCCAACCAGACGCCCGGTTATTTGGTTACTCATCTTCTGCAAAAATTTTCTTATCAGTTATCAAATCTCTGTTGTCATTCAAGAACCGTATAAAGTCCTCACAATGATTTATAAGGATAGGTATATCCCGTGCAGGCACGAAAGTGTAGCTCTCGGTGTATGTCGCCCGGAAGTCCGTAATATTATACTCGAACAACCTCACATCACTACCGTTCTGCATCAGGCAATACGGATAAACCATGTGCTGCCAGTGGTCTTTGAATTTACCTACATAGTAACTTCCGGTAGTCTTTATATCGTGAACCGACAACGGCATCAGTTCATCTATATATCCATATAGAAGAACATTTCCGAAGCATGTAGGCAAAGTTGCTTCAACACGTTGCTGGGTCAAGGCCCCTTTGTAATAGTTTGCAAACTCGCGGCAAAGTGAAAGGGGAAAGTCAAACTGTCGGTTGTTGTAAGTGGCTCGCAGTCCTACTATTGACTGTCTGCCATCAACCATATCAGACAGCAGTCTTTCCACATGTACCTTGTCTGACTTCCGGTTCTCAATCATGCAGTCTATTACTTCATTGAAAGCCGTTCCCTTGTCGGCTGCTTCACTGTCGAACGGGACACGGTTAATCGTGTCAATCAGGCTTTGGAACTGCTTTTGTCTGAACTCTTCAGGGGTATGTGGGGGATTCTCGCTGAATCCCCAATACCTTTCCCAAATGGCATCGCTTTTCAGATAGCTTGTGAAGGCATCGAGAAGCGTTGCATAAAACTTGAATTTAGGCTGCTTTGTCTGCATAGGTCTTTGTCTCTTTGTTGAATACCAGCCCAAGGGCTTTTACCTTGGCAGCAAACAGGTTTCTGGCCATGCTCAAAGAACTTCCCACATGCTCGAACTCGTTAATACGGGAAGCGAACTCATTGGCTGATTGGGCGTCGGTGATGAATTCGATATTCTCTTTGATTTCGGCTATCACATGGTCGTACTTAGCAGCTTCTTCTTTCTTCACCTGAAGCATGTTCAGGTAAGGACGGATGACTTGGGTAGTGATGAAGTCGTTCTTGGCTGTCGGGTTGCCGTTCTTGTCGAGTATGTTAGGTACAAACATGATACCCGGCAGGTTACAGGTATTCTTTCCGTCGTTTCTTGATGTGGGGTCGAATGTGATTGTACGCTTCTGCACTCCATTCTCGTTTCGCATTTCAAGGTAGCCGAGCAAGTCAAGTTCTGTTACGATGGAATTATAGGATTTCTCTCGCAAAGCAGGGATGAATACCGTATCGTCACCTTCTTTCCGGGTATCACGGTGGGCCACAAACACCACGTTCTTATTCAATGATGAAAGCGTTCGTGTCATCCATGAAAACTCTGCATTGATACCGCCCCAATCCTTAATTTGTGGCTGGCGAGTTCCGCATTTATAGGAAATAATGAAGTCCATCATCTTGCCGATGGTATCCACTACGATTGTTTGGTAGGCCGAGAGGTCTTCTTGCAATACCTGTTGAACATCCTGCCATGAACTTACCTGTACGATGTCGATACCGTCCAAGTGGGCCATATTCACACGTTTTACACCATTATCAAAATCGAGCAGTAGCGGTTTCGGTGCGCTCAAAGCTACGGTTGTCTTACCCATACCTGCCTGACCGTAAATCATCATCTTTACGGTGGAAGGAATTACTAATTCATTGGATTTTTTAATCAAACTCATAATGCAATTTTTTTAGTTAATCAATATTTCAATTTCGCATGTTTAATCACATCCCAGGCATTACAGAACCACTTTCCGTTTTGCTTGTTCGTCGTCTTTTCAGCTCTGATAAGACCTTTCCCTACCAATTCTTTCAATCTGGCCAAACCGCCTACAATGTCGGCAGCAGTGTCACGCCCAAAAGTCTTGTCATTGAGGACTATCTTTAAAACTTCTTCATTTACCATAAGCGTTTATTTTAAGCAGATAATTGCCGAGAAGCCCGGATACTCTGTGGCCGATACCCGGTATTTCACGTCCATTTTGTTTTTAAGTGTCCCGATCAAGCGGAGGTCACGGTTACGTCGTGAGGCTTCCAGCTTGATTCCGTTATGCCGTTTCTTGTCGTAGGGAACCTTGTAGATGTCCCCTTTCTTCATTGCGTCAAACAGACGCACAGTCTGGTAGTTTTCGTCTACTGTAATTTCTCTTACCATAGTTTTAAAATTTGATGTTGCTGGCAGAATGGGACTCGAACCCGTGACCTTTCCGCTAACCCTACGAAATGTTCTACCTCCTGAACTACCTGCCAATAAAAAATGCCGAACTTCACAGCCCGGCATCCACGTTTTATAACCCAAAACACTAATCAACTAAGATTATCATTGATTTTACAAGGTTCTTGAAGTTCTCAAACTTCTTCTCTATTTTGTTTTTCTCTTCACTATAAAAGAGAGTTGAATCTCTTGATGATTTCAAGTCTTTTTGTAACTTTTCTGCGTATGCCACAAGTTCATCCTGCGTCATAGCCTTCAATTCTTCAACTGTTTTCATGACTATTCTTTTTAATGTTCTTGATTTCCGTTTCTATCTCCTTATCGAACTGCTCCCGTCTGTCTAATTCCCGCGAGCGTGCTGCAAGAATGACACTGATGTCCGCAAATTCATTGCAGATGCTCTTTATTATTTTTTGAAGTTCTTCCATCTTTGTCCATTTTATAAGCGGCCCAAAAGCCAGTTGTCACAAACCCTGAAAGCCCAATCCAGTAGACCGGATTCAAATCTTGATTGAAGTGCATCACCAGTACAGACAATGCACAGAGAAAAAGAAGTTTTTTCATAACCGTGTGTTTTAAAATTCGTTCCCGTGGGCGTTCCGGTGGTTGCCTTACTGCTTATCCAAGGTTGGGTAAGCCACGGGTATATATAGTTCTTGCTGGTGTCTAATCAGTGAAGATTGTCTTTGTAGCCGGCCTACGGCCACCTGCAATCGTATAAGTCGTTTTTGTTATCGCGGTGATTAATGCGCTGCGTTTGCTTGTTGTCAGTCCCTTACTCACACCCTTTTCACCGTGCCGCTATCGCTACTCAGTCGAATCCCTTTTGCGTCAGGCGTAGCGGTACGCCTAAAATTTCCATCATGTCAAAGAACCAATCAAGTAGAACCCTGCCCGATTCTCGCTATCGGTTGCCGTTCAGTCCGTCAGCAGGGTAGGTGAGTTACCAACGTATCACAGGCAAGCCTTGTGATAACTGAAGGTTGATGTAGTCCATACCGTCATCTTCGCTGTAATCATCGCAATCGTAAGACTTCAATGCCTCTATTTCTTCTTCGATAATATCTTCAATGTCTTGCTTGCAATCTGCATTGTATTTGCTGCAAACTTCTGATTCTGACATGCCTCTAACAGATTCTAACTCACTGTAGAGTTCATCTAACTTCTTGCTTGCTTCTGTTGCTCTCATAGTCATGCGATATTTAAAAGGTTAGCTTTCTTGAAGCATCTGTATTCTTGTCTCTCTGTGTCGAAGTACACCTGAACGGTATCGTTCTTCTTTCTGTTGTCACCTGATGTAGCAGGTATCAGGTTTTCTTTCAGCGTGCCGTATGCTTCGCGAACAGAACCATCTACCTTTTTGAAGTAGAACTTTACAATTCTTTGCTTCATTGCAGCTTTCAGCTTCATGTTAGCCCAGGCGCATTTCAACGCTTCACTCATAGAGAAACCGTTTCTCTTTACCAACTGCCAAGCTAAAGTCATAATCTCGTGTAATACATTTCTTTTCATAATCGTGTGAGGGTTAGTTGTTTTTTACTATATTTGTTTCGTATCAGTGTTACGTTTCTGATGCAAATATACACATATTTGTTTACAATAGAAATACAAAACAAACAAATATGTGTATATAAATATTATTTAACCATTGGATAATACATTATTATTTGTAGATATGGACCTGA
Source organism: uncultured Bacteroides sp. (assembly GCF_902472605.1). Taxonomy (GTDB): domain Bacteria; phylum Bacteroidota; class Bacteroidia; order Bacteroidales; family Bacteroidaceae; genus Phocaeicola. Next base: position 4,470 of record NZ_CABROP010000024.1, on the reverse strand, counting down.
AAGACTTTGTCAGTGAAACACTTAAAGAAATAATAGAAGGAGTAAAAGATGCGCAAGAATTTGCAAAAGGAAAAGGGGCTATTATAAATCCTTCAAAGTTTGGAACAGTTACTCCTAAAGCAATAATGAGTAAAGATAATGATGAAATCTCAGCTGTTCAGCGAATAGATTTTTCCTTGTCTTTAAAGCAAGATTATAAAGCAGGAGGCAAGATAAGCGTAGGAATTATGGATTTAGGAAATTTAGGAGGTGAATATCAGAAAATGAGTGAGAATAGAGTAAATTTCAGCATATTAGTTATTCTTCCCACCGATAACCATTAGGCAATGTATTATGCTTGTACTCTCCTTTTTCTACATATTTAGCAAACTCTTCTGCCATTCTTATGGCTGTTGATGCTTCGGTATAACCATTTACCAAATTGCTATGAATGACAAGAGATAAATACATTTTTCTTCTCCTTTGTGAGAGGAACTTTTTTATTTGAGCTTTTATATTCATAGTTTAAAAACTAAACACCTACAATAGGTACGAGCTATTATGGGTGCATATATTAAACCTCCTTGGAGGAATGTTTAACCAATTAGTTCCTGTAATACCTCGTACTTGTTACGGATACAAAGATATAAACATATTTGTGTATATGAAAAATAATGGAGAAAGAATTGCACAGATAATTTATAGCTTTTGTAAATCAAAAGCTGATTTTGCAAGAAAAGTAGGAGAAAAACCACAAACTATCAGTAACTGGGTTGCTCGTGATAATGGAATGAATGTACTAAATAAAATAATAGAGGTCTTTCCTGAGATTAATATGGATTGGCTTCTGACTGGGGACGGTGAAATGTTGAAAAAAACAATTGGAAGTATTACACCTTCAGCAGATAAAAATACTCGTCCACGTATTCCTTATGATGCAGCAGCAGGTACACTTACTGAAACGATAGATGGAGTAACCAGCTATCAATGCGAACAACTTCCTATTATAAGTGCATTCCCTAAATATGACTTTACTATAAGAATTACAGGGAAAAGTATGGAACCTGAATATTATGCCGGAGATGAAGTTGCATGCCTCCGAGTAAATGAAGAAAGTTTCCTTCAGTGGGGGCGTGTACATGTACTTGACACAACACAAGGAGTTATTATCAAACGAATTTATGATGATGGTGATAAAATCAGATGTAAATCATATAACCCAGAATATCCTGATTTTTCTATACCTAAAGGTGATATTCGATCTTACAATTTAGTAGTTGGCAGCTTAAGATTATAACTAGAAAACCTAATCTTTTATGGAAAATAATATATTCAAAAACACCATTGAATTACATTATTGGCTTAAGGATGAGAGCCACACAATGGATGCCTTTGTATTAAACAAATGTGAATGGGAACTTCTTAATTTATTTAAAGAAGTTGCTAACATTGCAAAGGTAAATATCGTAATAGAATCTGAAGCCATAACAGAGGGTGGTATAAGACAATGGTTTAATATACGGATTAGCTCTAATACGAAAAAAACTATTGCAATTTCTGCATTTACATCTTTTTTTACTTTTGCCTTCACACAAGCACCTCAGTTCGGATTAGATATGTTAAAAGAATACTTTAAAAGTAATCCAGAATTGGAACAGCTTGCCATTGAAGAAAAAAAAGTAGAAATTGAAAGTAAGAAGTTAGATAATGAGATTAAAAGAGAGAAGTTAAAAGAAATTAGATCCAAAAATAATAAGCAAATTGAAGATACCTTACAAAATATATCTTCTAGTACTAAAATAGCTAAAAGAACATCAAATTTTTATGAGGAATTGTCTAAGGAAGTTAAGGTTAATAGTATAACAATAAATAATTATGTTGATTGCGGACCAATACAGCAATCAATTGAAATAAAAAGAGAGGATTTCCAAAAATATATTTTGACATCTAATCAGCTTGAGACCATTATAGACGAAGAAGCTATTGTGGAAATAGTATCTCCCGTTTTAAAAAAAGGTAACTATCAATGGAGAGGAATATACAATGGGGAAACACTTAATTTTAATATGAAATCAAATGAATTTAAAACACTTGTTCAATCTGGGAAGATTGAATTTAAAAATGGGACATGCATAAAATGCGTTCTTGAAATGCCAAGATACATGAATAATTTAGGAGAAGAAGTTATTTCTTCCTACAACATCGTCAAGGTAGTTGGAACATATGATGATAATACATATAGTGAAACAAATGAAGGTCGTATATATAGAAAAAAGAAAGAAGCAGATATTGCTCAACTTGAACTATTCCCCGATATGACTCAAAATGAGAAATAAATTTTAATATAGATTACAGGTTTACATAACACTTATGAAATTTAATATATTTATAGTATCACTTTTCATTCTTATAAGTTGCGGAAGCAATAAGCCATCGCAGGAACAGAAAGACAAAGCAGACAGATACGTCCAAAGTCTCGTGGATGCTGAAATAGGAATCTACAAAGGTGAACTGACCGACGCGAACTTTCTAATCCTTGCCGTAGACGCTTATCCGGGAGCAAACTTTGATGCTTATGCACGTACATACTTGGAAGAAGCGCAAGGTAAAGGACTGGAGATAAAGGGAGTCTATATTGTAGACATCAAGAACTGTCAGTTCGGTGACGGATGGGTATCCGGTGACAGGATAGGGAAGGCTTTCAAGTAGAAAAAATGTTCAAAAGCTTATCCCGGACAGTTAAAAGAGAACTTACAACAAACTAATTTACAAACAGATACACTATAAATTGGAGGAATATTCCCAAGCTGAGGGTCACGGGTTCGAGTCCCGCTTGCCGCTCCTCAGTGTTTAAAGGCTAATATTCTGATAATTAAGAATGTTAGCCTTTGTTTTTTAGAGAAATTCCATAGATATATCAAATTATCAGATTTGGTTCATGGAGAAAAGGAGTAACAAACTGAACCGCTCAACACAGACTATCCTTCTTTTTTCGTAACTTCGCAAAAACCTAAACCAAACTCTTATGAAAGCAAAGTTACTGATTGCCCTGTTCGGCTTGTTGCTCAGCTTGGGCACTACCTCGTGCGTGGTTCATCGCCATGCTCCCAAACCTCCTCACAAGAAAGAAGTTCCTCCCGGACATGCCAAGAAGAAACGTGGCAAAAAAGCGGCCAAGTTCGATGCTCCGGGACACCGTAAACCGCTTCCTCCACAAGCCTGAAAAACAGAAATTCCCCTCATCGGACCAGCCCTCAGCGGAGGTGTCCGAAGGGGAAAAAAAGAAGTAACTACTCTTTTTAGTTATTTAACTATAAATATTAGTTTATAAACTAAAAGTTTTAGTTCTTTGCGGTAATCAAATAAAACGGATATGAAAACACTTACCGCCAAAGAAGAAGAAATCATGGGATTTTTTTGGGAGAAAGGCCCCATGTTCGTCAAGCAGCTGGTGGAACTCTACGATGAACCCCGGCCGCATTTCAATACCCTGTCCACCATTGTGCGGGGACTGGAAGAGAAGGGTTACCTGTCGCACACGGCCTTCGGCAACACTTACCAGTATTATGCCACCGTGAGCCGTGACGATTTCAGTCGCCGCACGCTGCGCGGAGTCATCAGCAAATACTTCAACAACTCCTATCTAGGGGCCGTCTCCTCGCTGGTGAAGGAGGAAGACATCTCGCTGAAGGAACTCAAGGAGCTCATCCGTCAGGTGGAAGAGGGAGAGCAAGAGAAACCACAGTAACACATCTCGGCTTATGGGAACCTTTTTAGTCTACATACTCAAATCGGCCGTCTGCCTGGCGGTGTTCTACTTGTTCTATCGCCTGCTGCTCAGCAAGGAGACTTTCCACCGCTTCAACCGGATAGCCTTACTGGGAGTGATGGTGCTCTCGTGCCTGCTGCCGCTGATACAGATCACGGTCAAGGAGGCTTCTCCGGTAAACATGCAAGTGATGTCGATGGAGGACTTGTTGCTGATGTACCAGTGGAACCAAGGAGCTACGATAGTAGAAGAGGGGGACCACACTCTCCGCTGGCAGGAAATGCTGGTACTGGCCTACTTCGCAGGACTGCTGTTCGTCATTGTCCGCCCCCTCTGGTCGTTGGGACGCATGCTCTTCCTCATTCGCCACAGCCGGTGTGAGAAGCTGAACGACGGTGTCCTACTGGTAATACATCATCGTCCCATCGCGCCCTTTAGCTGGATGCGCTACATCGTGATTTCGGAAACCGACCTGAAGGAAGAAGGACACTACATCCTGATGCATGAACTGGCCCACATCCGTCACCATCATTCATGGGACTTGTTGCTGACCGAAGTCTGTGCCTGGTTGCAATGGTTTAATCCGGCCATCTGGCTGCTCAAACAGGAGTTGCAGAACATTCATGAATACGAAGCCGACGAAGAAGTACTCCGTCAGGGCATCAATGCGAAAGAATATCAAATGTTATTAATAAAAAAAGCCGTTGGCGCAAGGCTCTACT
>NZ_CABROP010000023.1:0-49836 GCF_902472605.1 uncultured Bacteroides sp. | reverse complement strand
TGACCGTGATGGACCTGGCTCCCCTACACAACTATGACGGGAAGGTATATGACATCACACAGACACAGAAAATCAGTACAAAGGGCTGGAAGCATAACATCTATGCTGAATATGGCTATCAGATAAACGAAGACAACGAGTTGAGCGTGGGCTACAACGGTGCCTTGTCGAACAATGGCAAAGGTACGATTGATGTAAACGGAAACTTTCAGGACAGCCACAACGACAAGTTGCAGGACAGCCGGCTGCACAATGTCTTTGCCCGCTATTCTTCCGGCTTCGGACTGGATTTTGGTGTGGATTATACGGACTACACTATGAATGACAAGAATCGTCTGGAAAGTAAACTGACAGACAATACTCGTCAGCTGCTGGACTATACTTCGGACCAAAAGATACGCAAGTTCTCTGTATATGCCGACCAGAGCCACAGTCTTGCCAATGATTGGACTTTGAAATATGGTGTTCGTTATGATTATACCGATAACAAGAACAGCCAGTTGTTCAATCAGGCGGAGGGAAAGGGGAACGTGGATAATTCCTCTTCGCGCCTTTATGAGCAGATTACCAACTTTTATGCCGGGTTCGACAAGGAGTTTGAGAACGGACTTTCCCTTTCTCTCTCGGCAACCGGTGAGTATTACACCATCGGAAACTATCACAAATGGGCGGTCTATCCGCAGGCCAGTCTGAGCTATTCGCTTTCGGAAAAGCATACGTTCATGCTGGGCGTTTCGTCGCAAAAGGATTATCCCACTTATTGGGACATGCAGACCAGTACCACCTATATGAATGCCTACGAAGAGATTCAGACCATCGAGGGACTTCGGCCTGCCAACGTGTACAGTGTGAATGCCAATTATCTCTTTCTTCAGAAGTACATGCTGTCGCTGTTCTATGAGCGGACCAACGATTATTTTACGATGGACATGTATCAGGCGAAGGATCGTCTGGCACTTGTGTACCGCACACAGAACTGGAATTATTACCAGTCTTTCGGAATGAGTGCCAATATTCCGTTCAGCATCGGAAGCTGGCTTTCCTCTCAGGTAAACGCTACGGTTATGAATGACCGTAACCGTTGCGACAATTTCTGGGATATTCCCTTCGACCGGAATAAATGGGCGTGTATGCTGGCCATGCAGAATCATTTCTCGGTAGGTTCCAATGTTGGTTTCGATCTGGATGCAACGTATCGCTCAAGTATGATTTCCGGTATCAGCGATACGAAACCAGTCTTTACGGTCAATGTGGGGGCGCAATGGAACTTCCTGAAGGATAAGGCAACTCTAAGCCTGACGTGTTCTGACTTGTTTGATACCATGCGCATGAAGGTGAGAAACCGCTATGCAGGACAGCACATCGACTTGAATATGGGACAATACAGCCGTACCCTTTCAGTGAAGTTTGTCTATCGTTTTGGCGGCAGCATCAGCAAGGAGAAGAAAGAGGTGGATTCTTCACGCTTCGGAAGATAATGTATTTTGAACTACAGTTTTTGACTAAAATTTATTGTATAAACTTGACTAATGAAAAAACTATTTTTAGCTATAATGCCCAGCCTGATTTTGCTGCCGGCTTACAGCCAGTATGCTGTCAAAGGAAAAATCATGGACTCAGAGAATGCAGTGATGCCGATGGTGAATGTGGCATTTCTGAACCAGGCAGACAGTACCCTTGTCAGCGGAGCGGTATCCGATTCTTGCGGGATATACAGCACATCGATTGCCGGGGGTAACTATCTTATCCGCTATTCTTATCTCGGTTATAAGACACAGTATAAGAATATTCAAATCAGCGCGAATCTAACTTTGCCTGTGGTGCGGATGGAAGTGGCACAGACGGAGCTGGAAGGAGTGGAGGTGACCGCATACAAAAAGCCATTCAAGCTGGACCGGGATGGCCTCATAGCCGATGTGCCGAATACGATTCTTGCCAAAGAAACCACGCTGAATGACCTGCTTTGTAAGCTACCGGGCATACAGCAGCGGGGCAGCGAGATTGAAGTAATCGGGAAGGGAACGCCCACTTATTATCTCAACGGCAGGGAGGTGACAGATCGGACCGAACTGGATAATCTGGCTATCGACCAGATTCAATCCGTCAAGCTGGTTACGAATACAGGCGTACGCTATCATTCGGAGCAGCGCGCGGTGATTGAAATCAAGACCAAACGGCTGGGGGAAGGACTGGCCTTTAATGTCAAGGGGAACCTGTTGCAGGGAACGTATTTCAGTCAGAATTATCAGATGAACGGAAGTTACAACTATAAGAACTGGGATTTCTTTTTCTCCTACAATTATAACCGTGGAAAGAAGGATTCGGATCTTGACATTTACCAGCAGACCCAAAGTGACACTGTCTGGAATCTGACCAATCTGAACCGGAAGCGCATCTTTCAAGAAAGCCATGCCTACACGGGAGGGGTCTCTTATCATTTTTCGCCGGAATCGGAAATCGGGTTGAAATATGAAGGCAAATACAGTCAGGGTAACACCTTCTCGAACGATACCCTTTCCATGATACCGGACAAAGGAGTTTCTACCTTCATCAGGAATCTCAGTGAGGTGGGTGACAAGTCGGTCAGCAACCATCTTAATCTGTATTATACAAACAACTGGGAGAACGGGTGGAGAATGAATGCATATGGTGATTATCTTCATAAGACCGACCGCAGTCAGGGTAATATCCGTGAATGGGAAAGTGACCGTTCGGAAACCTCTATGGACTATTACCGCAAGGCAGACTGGGATTTGTTTGCGGCCAAGTTCTCTTTGTCGTATGAAACGGAGAAGGCGGGAACTTTCAGCCTCGGTTACGATTTCAGCCACACCAGCGGAACCGACTATATAGAATATGTCCGTGCGTTGAATAATGGCCGTACACGTAATACGGAGATGAAGAATTCGGTCTACCTGTCATACGATTATACCTGGAAGAACCTGTCGTTGGGGGCAGGCTTGCGCTACGAACAGATACGGAGTGACCTGAAAGAAACCCATGAGAACAAAAGCCAGGACCAGACTTATCACAATCTACTGCCCTCTGTATCGCTGGGTTATAATACGGAGAAGTTGCAACAGTCTCTTACTTACTCCATTCATACGGAACGTCCGCCGTTTGATGTGATGAACGACAATGCGGTGTACACAGACCGATTTACCTATCAGAAAGGAAATCTTTATCTGAAGCAGGCCTTAACTCACGACCTGAACTATATGCTGTTTTATAAGTTCCTGTTCCTGAATTTGAATTATACCCTTACCCGCAATCCGCTGGTTACGGCTTTCTACAGTATGCCGGGGAACTCGGCGGTGACGGTCAGCTACACGGATAATTTCGATAAAATGCACAATTTGACGGGTATGGTCAATGTGCAATATCCTGTGAAGTGGTGGATGCCTTCCCTCACGCTGACCTGCATGAAGACCTTCTTCCATTATCCCGGCCCGGATGGAATTACCCTGAAAGCGGGACATCCGTTGGTGATGCTGAACTTCAACAACAGTTTCACACTTCCTTCTGGATTCCTGTTGTCTGCCGATTTTAATTATGGGTCCAAAGGATATTATCAGTTGTACGAATCGAAGAGTTATACCTCCTTCAACCTGAGCCTGAAGAAATCGTTCCTGAATGACAGGCTTCAACTTTCGCTGGATGGGTACGACATCTTCAACAAGAACAATACACGTGCTTCAGCCCGTCTGAATGATATTATCATGTACAGTGTCGGAAAGGATGATACGCGGAAAATCGGCTTTACAATTACCTACCGTTTCCGTACTGAACGGACAATGAACAACCAGAGTGCGGCTGAAAGTGAAATGTCGCGATTGAATATGGGTAATCAATAGAAAAGACGAATGAACAGTATCCAACGCTATATGGTTTTGAATTCCTTTTTGCTGGGAGTGATACCGGCAATGGGCCAGCAAAAGGAAGACAAGGAAATCAAACTGAATGAGGAAGCGATAAAGCACATTCAGTTTGACTTCCTTCCAGAGAATATGGAGCATTATAACAAGCCCCTGGAAGCTCCGCTGGAAAAGAAATGGATGGAAGTGGACAATCCATTCGAAAGAGGTATCCCCCGAAGTTTGACAGATACCTTTATGGTGAGGAAACCGAAGGGATATATCCGTATGTGTCCTTATTCTATCTGGACAAAGCGGGGAGAGGACCCTGTATATGATGTAACCATGGAAGGCCGTCCTCCGGAACTCATTATGAATGAGGGTCCGGATCTGAGTAAAAAGATTCAGACAGATTACGGACATACCCTGAGACCTTCTACGGGCAGAATGTACGATATGCTGAATAATTCCACACCCATTGAAGTGGGCAAAATCTTCAAGAAATATATAAGACCAATTTTTAAGAAAGATAAAAAGTGAGTGTATTCCTTATGATTTTTAGTCTATCTCAAATTTTCAATCCGTGAAGTTTCTGGTAAACTATAGTTTCTCAAGGTACATAACCCGTGAGCAAGGAAAGGATATTGACAAGATCTGTTCGCTGAATTTAATTTGTTTAAGTAAAATAGATACTTTCTAATCATCTGTTTTACAATATGTTTTTATATTTGTATTCACTAACATAGCCAACGGTATGAGCATCAGGATTTTTTTAATTACAGTATTATACTGCATTACAGGCAGTGTATATGCTCAGGAAAATATCTCCGGACTGAAGAAAGATAGTCTGAAGACAATGTCGAATGAATATGTAGGGAGTGAAAATCCTATGGTGAACCCATTCGCTGTAAAAGAAGAAATGCCGGAAATAAAGTCAGAAACGGATATTCCTCAAATGGAGATTCAGAAAATAAGGTATCGTCGCCCATTTTATATGCCTTATTACACAAATCCTTCTCCGATGTTCTACGGCGATTACAGCACAAACGGAATGATTGCTCCGAATCTGTACGGCTATGGTTCACAATCTACATTGCCCGGAATTGGAAGAATCAACGAAGCTTCACTGATGTACCGATATGATATAAACGACTTTTGGGAAATTCAGGGAGGAGTGAATGCTACAAAGTATAATTTCCCATTCAGTACAGGTCAGGCTTTCGGTGCGACTGGAGCCCTCATCTACAGACCAACCGACAAACTGAGTATCAGGGTCTTTGGAACATACACTCCCACAAGTGCCTACGGGTTTTACATGAATCGTTACGGAGGGACAATCAGCTATGAGTTCAACGATCATTGGGGAGTGGAAGTGGGCGCTGAAAGAATGTATGATCCCATGAGAAAAAGTTGGGATACTCGCCCTATAGCAATACCTTACTATAAGTTCAATAAGACCAAGATAGGCTTGGATGTGGGAGGTATTCTGTATGAAATAGTAAGAAGCGTTAAATTTAAAAACCAAGGTGGCAATCCTACCATAATGCCGGGACGATAACTTTCCACGCTTTATGTGAAGCCTGAATGTATTTGCTTTTTCTCTGCTAAGTGAAATACTTTTTAATCATTATTTGAACGGACGGTCTTTTGAATTCTAACTTTTATTCTAAAGTCTAAAAATATTGAATAAGATTATAAAACCAATTTTTAAGAAAGATAAAAAGTAAACTTGTATTCTTTTTATTCCAAAATAAACATATAAATTAGACACCGAATCTTACCCATTAAAGGATTACAGATGAATTTGTATAATATGAGACTTAAACTAATCGTTCTGCTGACTTGCTGTATCATGCAGGTGGGCTGTGCATCCCTTTTGGGAGTGCAAAACAGTAAGTTCACTTCCGAAAAGATTGAGATAGGAATGAGTAAGAGTGATTTTCTGGCACTTGTCGGTGACCCTTACGCGAAGGAAATGACAATGGATATGCATAACCGTCCCCTTGAACGGCTGTTGTATCAGGAAAGTCTTTACGACCGGGAATGGTACACTTTGACTACGGCATTTACTTTTCAGGATGGAAAACTGGTGAGTCAGGAGGTGATAAACAAAGAATATGTAGACAGAAAGACTCATTGATAACCTTGACAATACGATGAAGAGCACACTCCTTCTCTTGATGTTATATGTTCCGTTTTTAGTAAACGCCCAATCACGTACTCTCTCAGGAAAGGTTTCTGATAAGGCGACTGCTTTGCCCATTGGAAGAGTGAATGTGATGGTTTATGTAGAAGAGACCAACAAGCTTGTCAAGTTTGGGACAACCGGAGAGGATGGCCGGTTTGCCATCCAATTGGCTGAAAATCTGACCGCTCCCATGTATGTCAGGTTCTCATGCATCGGCTATGAAACCTGTAGGAAGAGACTGGAAGAAGGGAAAGAAATGGAAGTCTTTCTGTCTCCCCAGGATATAGAAATCAAGGAAGTGGTGGTAAAGGCACCGAGGGTCCGCCTGCAGGGAGATACGATAAAGTATGACGTGCAGCTTTATTCAAAGGAGGGAGACCGCGCCATCGGAGATGTCCTGAAAAGGCTTCCCGGTATAAAGACATCGGAAGACGGTAAGATAAGCTACAATGGAGTACCGATTAACCGTTTCTATATAGAGAACAGCAACTTGTTGGGCACCCAGTATGGAATAGCCACGAACAATATCCCTCAGAAGGATGTGGCAAGCGTGGAGGTCATGCAGAACCATCAGCCCATAAAGGTGCTCGAAGGACTTGTCTTTTCCGACCAGGCTGCCATTAACCTGAGATTGAAATCCGGTGCCAGGATGAAATGGATCGGTACCTTGAAGGCGGCAGGAGGTATCGGAGACGGGGAAGGACTGTGGAATGGAGAAGGAACGGCCATGCGTTTCAGCAAAGGGTTTCAAACCTTGAATACCCTGAAATCAAATAATACGGGACAGGATATCTCAAAAGAATTGAACTCCTTTAATCGTAATGAGATAATCAATGCCCCCAATCTATTGAGGGAGTATATTGACCTCACACCACCTTATTCATTGGGTCTGTCAAGAGATCGCGAACTTCAGAACCGGACGCATCAGGTGACATCTCACAATCTGTTTAAGTTGAAGAGCGGTCAGGATATAAAGTTCAGTCTGACCTATCAGAACCATCGTGAGAATACCTTGAAGAAGACCCAAAGCGTTTATTATGATCCGGCCGGCAATGAGCAATGGAGGATGGATGAAGTGGAAGACGGAAATTTTCACAAGAATGTGCTCAATGGGAAGGTCTCTACCGAAATCAACAGGAGCGACTATAACCTTACGGAGAATCTGGATGTGACATTGGACTGGAAAGACCGGGACGTGCGGTTGGGCGGCTATCAGTCTAACAGCCAGAATATGTATGAGGGAGGGAAGAAACTCGCCAACGACCTGTTTCTGATGAAAAGGAATGGGAAGAAGTTCATCAATTTCGCTTCTTACCTTTTGTATCAGGCTCAGCCGCAAAGACTGAGTGTATCCAGGGAGGAATCGGCTGTCATGCAGCATATCCGGCCCTCAGAATTTTTTACAGACAATTCCGTCAGTTGGGGTGCGGTGAGTGGCCTTTTCACTTTTGACTTCAAGTCCAGTCTTGGCGGTATGTTCCGGAAGTTCGAATCGGATTCATACGGCTTGGAAGCAGCGAATGTGGCGGAACGGAACAATATGGAGATGGGATTTGTCAAGGCCGGTTTCAGTCCGGAAATGAAATATCAGGATGAGAAGCTGGTTGCCACCCTGAGTTTTCCCCTCGATTATTACCATTATCGCAGTGAGGCGGACAACAGCACATTGCGCCACGACAAACTTTCATGGCAGACCTCACTCTATGCGGAATATCGATTGAACAGCAGGATAAAGATTCAGGCCAGAGGAGACTACAGGGAGAATCCGGTCAGTCTGTCTGGCTTCTATCCCGGATCCGTGCTGACCACTTACCGTACACTGACGGAAGGACTGACAGATTTCTTTCATACGGTGGATGCGTCTGTGGGTGGCGGAATAGAATACAATATACCGCTGAGCGAGTTCTTTTCCAGCATCAGGTTCCGAAAATCCTGGAACCGTTCACCGTATACCGTGTCTCAGCGGATGCAGGACCAGTATATTCTGTCAGGATATGTGGCTGTTCCGCAGAAAGCAAATACGACGAATCTGGATTTCAGTGTCACCAAGGCTACCGGATGGGCGAAGGCAAAATTTACGCTGGATGGCGGATGGTCACGCAGGGATGCATTTCTGTTCCGAAGCGAAGGGAAGGTGGAGAGCCGTCAGGATAATTTTACCCTGAGTCCGGAAATCGATATGAATGTCCTCTCGTGGATGAACGTCAATTATCGGATGGGATTCTCGCATACCAGGTTTCACATTAGTGACAGTGAGGAGAAAGAGAAAACCTACCAGCTTCAGCAGAAGCTTTCTGTCAGGTTCCTTCCTTCCGAAAAATGGAGCTTTACGGTATGTGGAGAACACTTTGCCAACAAAATAAGCCAGACCGATACCCGGCATTTCTTTTTAGGGGACATACAGGCCACTTATAAGGCGACGAAACGGCTGCACATAGACTTTCATCTGAACAACCTGTTCAACGAAAAGGAATACGCCTATACGACCTTCCTGCCGGATGCCACTAAAATAAGCCGGAGCTATACGATTCGTCCGAGGAATATCATGGTGGGTGTGTACATTTTGTTTTAGCTCCTGAGCTTTTATCTGGTTTTTATGACTTAAATACATTACGCTATATGAAGAAATTGTGGTTGCTTTTGATTCCTTTGGCTTTCTCCCCGTCCTTATGTAAGGGGCAGCAGAAAAAGGTACTTGAACCGGCATTGCTCGAATGTCATTATACACATCTGGTTAAAAGGGATACTCTGACAGAGAACGATATTCACAGAGACAGTATGATTCTTCGGCTGGGCAAGCGGTTCACTTCGTTTGTCAGTTACTATACTTGTCAGGATGATTCCATTGAGGTTCTGCCGGGGCATGCAAGACTGAAATTGCAGCGCTTCCACGCAAGGGTGTCTAATTTGGATTCCATCCGCAGAGCCGGCATCTCTACGACCAGCGAATACCTGTACAAGGACAGGCAAAAGGACTCCTGTTATGTATATGGGAGAGTTGGAGAAATAGGAAGAAAAGAAGCCGTGGTGGTGAAAGAGAAGATACCTGTAATGAAGTGGATGCAGCAGGACTCGGTGAAAATGGTGTGCGGGTATCGGTGCCGGAAGGCGACAACCAGTTTCAGGGGAAGGACGTATGTGGCCTGGTATACTCCGGATCTGCCTTTTCAGGAAGGTCCCTGGAAATTGTGCGGCTTGCCCGGTCTCATACTGGAAGCCTACGACAAGGACCGGCATTATTTCTATTCTGCGGCCGAGATAGTTCTCTCTCCCGGTTATCCGGTCACATTCTATAACTGGTATGAAAAGGAGCATAAGCCGATGGAACGGACGGAATATCTGAACCGTCTATATCAGCAGGAAAGCCAGTATCCGATTGTGTATCAGGGAACGGAACATGGATATGACTTGCAGGAGAAGGATTATAAAAACAATATTGACTTATAACAGAATCTGATGATGAGAACATTATTGACACTTTTTATTTTCATGGGCTGCACCAGTGTGTGGGGGCAGATTGACAGATATATACAGGCACTGGAACCATCCATAATGGAGTGTGAATACGACTGTACGGAACAAACCGATACATTGGGTACGGATGTCACTACCGAAAGAGTGATCTTGCGTATCGGGAAAACAATCAGCCAGTGTTACGGTTACCCCATGTTTTATTATGATTCCTTGTTTTACGACCCCACAGGACGCAAAATATGGGGTGAAATGATGATAGGGAATATCCGGAAAAGGGACTATGCTTCTTTGCCCATACCCAGAATCCTGCATGACTATATTTATAAGAATTATCCGAAAGGTAAGATGACCTCACAGGTAATGCTTGGCACCACTAATGGAATCGTCAATTGTCATATAGAGGAAGAATATGTACCACAGGACTGGGTCCTTCGGGACAGTATCAGAACCATTCAAGGGTATGCCTGTCAACTGGCTACCTGTCACTATCACGGTCGTGATTATGAAGCTTGGTTCACACCGGAAATTGCAGTGAGTGAAGGGCCTTGGAAATTCAACGGGCTGCCGGGGCTTATACTGGAAGTATATGATACCAAAAAGCATTACCAGTTCAAGCTTGTGGGCTTGAGAAAGGAAGCACCGGATGTATGTCTGTTTAAGTTCAGGGACCATGGGGAAAAAATAGACCGTATAAAATATCTAAGGATGGAAGAGAAGGCGGAAAATAGAGGGATAACCGTAAAGCAGAAAGGGAGCGGAAGGGCGATAAGGAAAAATGCCCAGGGTCAGATTATTGCGCATGACTTTATGGAAACTGACTATCATTGAAGCAATGATGGTAGAAAAATGAAACCTACGATTAGGGGCATACTCTCAAAATCTCCCAGCAAGATGTACGACATGCTGAATATTCTGATTAATAAATATTAACTATGAGCTCATAGTGGTTTTCTGCCCAATGGCAGTTTTCAAAGAAAAAACCATTATGAAGAAATTTGTATGTATCCCTAACAATTTGGGTACTTTAGCTTTATTCGCTGTAATAAGTATCCTCTTGGGGTCTTGCCGCAAAGACGAGTATTCCCCCATGTCAGCCACACAGGAAAACAACCGGATCCTGATAACCTGCAATGATGAAACCGGTAAAGATTTGCTGAGCAATAAGGACTTTGCGGCAGCTGTCTCCGCTTTTGGAAACGAATCACAAGCAATGCTTCCCTGCCAGATAAAACAGATAAAAGGGAAATCTTATCTGTTAATTTCGGCTGATTTGCCTAATAGGAAGAATATAAAATTCTCTGCAAACCGGACACAAGGCACTGCTACGACAGAAATTACCTTAAAGATTCACAAGCAGAAAGTTACTTTAAAATGTGTATTTCAATATCGGGATATGAGCAAACCTCCTATGCCGATAGCTAGTCATACTTCAATCACCATCGAAAGTATTACATTAGACCGGAGAACGATAAAACGATCAGGCAAGAATGTGGTGAACGATGGTCTGGTATTGGCTCTTCAGATAGACCCTAAAGGAAATATACACTGATTGATAATGTGCTATTGGGAGGTTCTGTTCCAATGGTTAAAACCGAAGAATATGAAAACAAAACACATCTTTTTTCTTGCTGGAATATTATTTTCACTCATCAGTCTTGGAGAAGTTGCAGGGCAGGAACTCCAGAAACCGATTAAAAACGCCCCGAAATTCCATGTGCTGTTGGACTATCACTATAATCTGGGACTGGCAAACAAGTTGCAATGGAACAGCGGTAGCATGGCGGGACATTCTCTTCACCTGACGGCCCTGTACGATTTTACCTCCAGATTCGCTGCCGGAATCGGTATCGGGGCCGACCGGTATACTCACCCCGGTTTCAATACCATCCCCGTTTATGCCACATTCCGTTATAAGCCTGTTTCAAGTATTCCGAAAGGGTATATCTATACGAATCTTGGGTACGGATGTTTTTCTAATATTGCCATAGATCCCGGTTGGATGTGGGATTTGGGTATCGGCTACACGAAAATGTTCGGCCGACATTTTGGATTGAATTTTCAGATAGGATACAACTTGAAGGAATTTGCCGGTATTCCTTCCTACGATTACAATCTTGATACTGGAAACATAACCTATTTGGGTACAGTAAGCGATTTTCGTCATTCACTTTCTATGGGAATAGGATTGGTTTTCTGAGTATAGGTTGCATATAGAGGAGAATTCCGGCTTGTCAGGCATAGCCAGTCATTTCTTTGTGGCTATGATAACTGTTTTACGTTGGTATGACGAGACGCTGGATATAAAAAAAGAGTATCACTATCTCCTCTAAAAGAGGGAGAGTGACACTCTTTTTCATGTTATGAAGAGTTAAATGGAGACTTATTCAGCGATACAGATACTTACACGGTTTTCTTCCATTGTGCTGAATGGTTGTACCGTATCACCTTTATGATCTACCGTAATGCGCTGACTGTCGATGCCTTTTTCTTTCAGCATGGCAGCCACAGCTTCTGCACGTTCTTTAGAAAGGCGTTCGTTGATTTCTGCATAACCTGTTTGTTTGTCTGCATAACCACAGATGGTCACCTTGCAGTCTGTATGGTTCTTCATGAATTCAGCCAGTTTGTCAATCTTCTGTGCTTCTTCAGTACGTATCTCAGACGAGTTGATCGTAAAGAATACATTTTCGGTCATGCTGACCTTTGCCGGTTTTACTGGAACTGGCTCTTGTACCTGTTTAGGCTCTTCCTTGACAGGAGGTGCCGGTTGCGGAGTCGGGTCGTAGTATACAGGCTCTGTCTTACGTGAAGTCTTGCCGAACTTAATTGTAAATCCGGCCAGTGCATTAAACTGCCAGTCTGCATTGCCTGCCTTCTTTGAGTTGAACTTATCCGACAGCACATTGGCATTCACCTCAATGTTGAAGAACAAATGAGAAGTCAGTCGCAGATTAGTGCCTAATCCGAATCTTCCTACTGGACTGATTTTGTTGTCATTCCATAAATAACGCAGGTCATAGCCTTTTTGGGCCAATGCCACAGCTTCATCGTTGTTGAACGCTCCGTTCAGGCCTACACCTGCAAACAAGTATGCATTGAAGAAACGGTCTGGGTTGTAATGACAGAACAGATTGCTCAAATCCAATGTAGCATCAACATTTCCTTGCAGGTAATTGTACTTGTATAGTTGATTATAGGCAGCCCATCCTCCTTTAGCCTGCCAACCACTTATTCCGACACGCAGTCCCCAGAGCGGTGTAAACTGATAGCCCCCGTAGATGGCAGCTGCCGGAGAGATTAAATCTCCGAATTTTGCTTCACCACGGGTGTGTGCGGCACCGGCTTGTACTTGCATAAACCAGTGAGGAACAAACTCAGTCTTTCCTTCTTCCTTGATTTGACGAGAAGGCTGATTCTCTTGTGAAAAAACTGTAACTGGCATTAAACCAATACACAGCATTGTTAAAACTTTATTCCAATGCATAATATCAATGATTTAAGAGTTAATTACTTTCCGTAATGAGTAAAATAGATGCTTTAAGCAAGGGGCATTTGTCTTTATAATTTGCATTAATCTGATAGGCAAAGTCTCCATCCTCCAAGATAATTCATGGGTTTGAAGCTGATTTTGCTGGACACCGATTGTCTGTCCTTAATGGTAAACTTACATTCTACTTCATTGTCTACTGCGGTTTTAAATTTTATTTTGCTGATTTCGAAGCTTTGCACCGGAAAGAGCTTTAATGCATTTATTACTTTTTCCATTTCCTCATTGGTGAGAGAAACGGGCTCACTCCATATATCTGCTGTGTCGGGTTTGAATAACATCGCGGCAGCTTCGGCATATTGTCCGTTCTGTGCGTACGTCATATAATCGTTTACCAGTTTTTTTACAGCTAAGGTATCTTCTTTTACCAGTCCGTCGGTAAAACTATTTATTTCAGTGGATACAGATTCTTCTGCCTTCTGGTCTTTTTTCCCAGACTGGCATGAAAGTAAACTGAATAAGCAGATTGCAATAGCAACAATATTAAGTCTTTTCATCGTTTTATGTTTAAAAGTAAAAAATAAGGGGCTTTTTCAAGCCCCTTATCTTATTGTCTTAAGAATTCTAGGCATTGGCTTAGTTAGCTTCTGTCTGAGAAATCTTGCATACTACCCATACTTTGATTGTACCCCAATCGTATGTAACATCAAATGGAACCTTGATCTGGAAGTTACCTACTGTTGTACCATTATTCAGGTATGTAAGTGTTCCAAAGTTGTGGTTATTTTGAATATCTGCTGCTGTTGGAGCGGCAAATGTAAATTCTACATTTTTGGTTACATCCTTTAATTTTCTATCAAATACACCTGATGTTCCATTCAAGTCAGTCAAGATATCACCATTCTGTTCGATAGATTCAACGCCATAATACGTATAATAATTGTGAGTACCAGTTACTGCCTTATTGTCGAAGTCATGGTCACGCCAGTCAATGAATGTTAACTTCAAAGCTGCTTTGGCACCACCTGTTGTAGCATCTACAAAGTTCGTTTCATGTGGGTCGCTGATTGTGATCGGACGTAAGAACTTCGCAGAGAATGTATTATTGCTGAGTTCGAATGGTACATAATCACAATTTTCTGCATTGATTTGCATTTGTGCAGTAAATGTTTTCTTACCCTCTGAATCTTCTGTAAATTGTGCATGGTCAGCAGCATTTAAGATATCTCTTGCAAATGAATAATTTGCATTATCATCTTTTCCTTGATATTCCAAAACAGCTTCTGTAGCAGTTTGGTTGATTACAACTACTGGTTGTTTTACAAGCGGATTGCCCACTACATTTGCATACAATGTCTTACCGTCTGCACTGACTGTGATGTCATACATTGTGCCAGAGTTACCCTTAACCGGGGTCATTTTGCTATCCTGTGGATCTACAAATGTGAATTCCTTAGTCAGTTTATCATTCTGGAATGCAGCATAAGCTTCAGCAACGTTTGATACTGTGACGTCATTTCCTACAAATGTATTCAAGATGTCTGATTTGAACTCGTCGTCAGCATCAGCTGATTGTCCTACAGTTTCAACATTGGCATGAATTTCATCGTATCCAGATCCTGGAGTTGCTGAGTTATAAGCATACCAATAATTGCTAATCTTATCAGAATTTGCTAAATCACCCGCAGGTTTTATATTAAGTGGCTCCGGTGCCCAAGTCAATGTTACGTAAATATACTCATAAATACCGGCTTCAACTTCTTTCGCATAACGTACAACTACAGAGATACTTGCATTGTTCTTGAACAATTGATAAGCCTCATTGTTCTTCAATGTCCAAGTAAGAATTTCAGTTTGTTCTGGACCTTGGTCTGTAATAGTTTGTTTAACGATACCTTTCTTGGTAGTAGGCTGAGAGGTTACAAGCGCTCCATCGAACTGAGTAGCATTGTCATTTCCACCTTCCAACTTAAAGTCGTTGTGGAATTCTTCTTTGGAGATACCTGCTGTTTCTTCAAGCTTAGCCAAGATATCTTCTTCGAAGTCATGCCATGCAATTTCCAGTTTAAGTTCATTTTCTGTACAATCTACTGTGTATTTGTCATCGAATGAGAAGGAAACAGGTAAAACAACTTTGCTTTCAGCTGCTTCAGCTACGATTTTGAATTTAATGTAACCCACAGAAGCAATTTTATTGCTGACTTTATCTTTCAAGATTACACGTACCAGCGGTTCACGGTCGATTTCTGCTTGATTTTGTGCAGCTCCAAAGTCTTGGTGCTTACCTTTATCCGGCATTTGAGGTCTCAAAATAGAACCTTGCAATGCAGCGTGTGCACTTTCAGAAGTTTCGTTGCTTCCTTTGTGGTAACCTACCAATTCGTAGCTATATTCAAATCCGTATTTTTCAACAGTGCCTGATTTAGCATTCACATCCCATGCGGTGTGCTCTCCATTTGGGTAGTCAGGATCGCTCATGTCATCATAGTGTGTCTGAATTAATTCAGCTATATCCATTCCTTCATCGTTCCATACAACTTCATAATCGGCTGGATTTGCAATAGCTTCTGCTGCGGTAGTATACAAATGTCTATCCGCACCGGTAGCATCAACATGTGCCAATTTAAGGTCTTCATAATTAACGGCTTTTACAGCGGCATAGTCAGAAGTAATGACAGTGTCTACCTTTTCTTCTGCATTCTTGTAGTTAGCCTGTAAAGCTAATACGGTAACTTTCTTATCATCTTTAATATCTTTAATTGTACCATCTGTCAGTTGAGCATGTACAGTCAAGATACCGTCTTTTGCTTCTTTGCTGGTAACTGTGGCTTTTACTACATCACCTTCAGCTCTTGTATAATTTTTGTCAGCACTAATGAAAGACAATTGTTCAATCTTGTTAATGTCTGCATTAGACGGGTTCATGTGATAGTTAGCTACCAAGCCCGGAGACATTGCAACTTTTCCCCCTTCAGTTGGAGCATCTGTAGAACAATCCTTATCAATATCAACAGCTGCTACTGTTTTTTCCGTGTACTTGTATGTACCTACAGACATTGCTTCAATACCTTCATAATAGAAATCAGGCTGGAATACCAATGACTTCAATCCTGTAGTCAAAGACAAAACTAAAGTGCCTTCATAGCCATCTACACCACTCAACAACAATTCTCCGTTCACCTTATCATATACGGCAGTGATTGTACCGCTTGCCAAATATGAAATTCCCGTGTCTGTCTTCTGGTCGCCTTCTACTTTCCACCAAGTATTGGTTTCTGCATTTGGTTCGTAGTAAGCGCCATCAGCACCTTTTGACGGTTTCCCGGTGTCTGTACCATTGATTACCCAAGTTCCGTTAGGACCAATTTCTACAGTGCATCCTGCCTGGCCACTACCATTAGTAATGGTGAAGTCGCCTTTGCTTGTTTTGATAACGATACCGTTATCGGTAGTTTCAATGCTATTGATGGTGACACCTCCTTCAATGGCTGTTTTTAAGTCAGCCAGTGTCTTTTCAACAGCGTCTACTCGCTGGTTCAGATTATTAATGTCATCATCATAATCTGAACAAGAAGTTACTGCACCCCCAGCGAGAAGTAAACTTCCCAAAACGAGGGCTCCATAGAATCTTTTTTTCATAATTCTTGAAAGTTTAATTAAAAATAAATTTCTTATCTCATTTGGTGTTAAAGGTCCTTTCTTTGTCCTCCCCTTAGCATCGTGATTCAAATTTATCGCATTTAGCTCGTTTCTACTTGTCTAATTGTAGATTATTGCATATATTTATAAAAAGACAAATCATACGATATGAATAGACAAATTTTATAATTTGGATGATTCCTGTGGGTTTTTGTGATAATTTTCTCTTTTTATCCTTTATGAAAAAGAATATTTGTTCTTTTTGTCTAAAAAGTTTGTCTAAGTATGCTAAATAGGCTATTTATACAAAAATATTCTAACTCATTTTCATTAATATCTAATGTGGAGGTGAGTTTTTTTACCTCTTTTTATTATAAATTGTTTATCTAAGTAATGACATTGGCGAGGCAAGTTATGATTGATATAGTCCGACAGAGATAGGGACTTTTTATTGGCATTTACCAGATTCATCATTAACTGTGAAATCTGTGACGTTTTCAGTTGTCGTAAAGAATTAGGTCAATATTCTCCCCTTATGTTCGAGATAGATTTATACATAAACCCTTTTCGGTAGTGTATGGTAGAATGGTTGAAAAAGTTATATTGCATAATCCCAAGAACATTGCTAATGTAAACAAAAATGTGTCCATTTTTTTACAAAAAGAATGATCCATGTTTTGCAATACTGCTAAAGTATAATAAATAATTCATATGTCAAAGAATATATTTGTTTATCCGTATATTTATGTGCCTTATAATTAGCAGAATATCCTCTTTCTAAATAGGGATGATCGTATCTTTGGACTGTCGGTAACATTGTGCGAGGAGATGTTTTTTCTGACTGTATTGTAGAAGAATTCCTAAATTCAGTTGTAGTTGTGTCTATTTCTGTATGTCTTTGTCTTTTCTCTGTCCCACACTGCGGGATTTGTGTACCACAGTGTGAAATATATATCCCACACTGTGGTTTTTGTATCCCACAGTGTGAAACAGAGAATTTGTCCTGAGGTTTGTTTTTTGATATAGGGGGATTCTGAATGATACGGTGGTTATCAATGGTAAAAATAAAAAAGAGACTGTTTCGGAAAAATGAAACAGTCTCTTTCGGTTCTAAAAATTTATTTGTGGGCGGGTTTGAATTTATAGAGTAATACTCCATGGGCTGGAACATGAAGTGAAAGGGATTCCTGGCGGGTATCGAGTGTCTTGATGTCCTTTTGTCGCCAGAGGTCGCGTACTGTTTGTGTACCGGTGATGCCCAATTTGTCAAACTCATGGAAAGAAATGTCTGCTTTTTCCCGGTCGAAGTTACAGAAACCGACCGCTTTTCCTCCGTCGGCCAGTTCTTTTACGTAAATTCGCAGTTCTCCAATTTGATATACACACGTGGCTTGTTTGCCAAGAGGATCCTGATCAATAGCTATGGCTTCATTGTTTGTCAGCAGGTTGAATGTGAAGTCATCCAGTTTTTCCAAATCACATCCTATTAAGAGAGGAGCGGAAAACAGGCTCCAAAGACTGAAATGAAGATATTGCTCGTCGGGCTTCAGTTTGGTTTGATGTGGATTTCCCCAACCTACAATACCGAGAACCAGCATATCCGGATCGTTCCAGTTTCCAGGTTTGGACCAGGCTGCAGAACGGTCTTGGGAGAGAGCGATGTTTTTTACGCTTTCCCAGGTGTCGGTAATGTCGTTGGTCGTACGCCAGCTTTGTCCGCCTACGGAGTCTCCCCATTTCCATACGTCTCCCATGCCATACTGGCATAAGCTATAGACGATGTCTCTGGGTTGCTGCCGTAAATAATCTCCCATGATTTTGAAGGGTTTTCTGCCTACGAGGGAGTCTCCTCCTCCTTGGAAAGCCAGAGAAGAGACACTGTAGGGGTCGGTGTCCAGATTGCGGTCAAGTACGCCTCCATAGCTGCACCAGTCATATTTCAGATAATCAAATCCCCATCGGGCGTACTGGTCTGCATCTTGTTTCTCATAACCGAAACTTCCGGCACAACCTCCACATGTCCATGGACCGGGCGAGGAATAAATGCCCGTTTTCAATCCAAGTGAGTGTATGTAATCTGTCAGTCCTTTCATGTCAGGGAATTGTGCGTTGGGGATAATGTAACCCTGTTCGTCGCGCAGTTTGCCTCCCCGGGTAGGGTCGTTGGGGTCACGGTGATGCTGCCATGAATCGTCTATGTTTATATAAGTCCATCCATAGTTGATTAACCCGCTTTTTACCATGGCTTCGGCAGCTTTCTTCACTTTTTCAGCTGATACTTCATGTCCGAAACAATTCCAGCTGTTCCATCCCATGGGTGGAGTGAGAGCGATTCGGTCGCCGCACTTGATTTGGAAGGTCTGTTCGGCTTTCCCTTTGGAATTCTGTGCTTTCAGTGTTACTTTATATGTACCTGATTTATCCAGTTTTCCGGTGATGAGGCCTGTCTCCGGATTTATTTCCAGTCCTTTGGGAAGGCCTTGGGCAGAGAACTTCATGGGACGGTCGCCTGTAACGGCTATCTGGAACTGGAAAGGGGAGCCTGGACGGACTCCGAATACAGAGGCATTGTTTATTCTTGGAGTAGCCGGAGCCGGGGGAGTCAGTATATAGGGCTCTGTGGCGATAAACTTTATGGTTGGGAAACTTTCGGGGCCCGTGGATTGGATTTTGGCATCGGCCCAGTCGGCATGGTCGTAATAATTGTTATCATTTCCTTCATCTACTATCAGTTCCAGCATTTTTATTCCTTCCAGCGATACGGAACAAGGTTTGGCGGCATCTCCGGCAGTCATGATTCCGCTGGACCATAATTGTTTGCCGTCGCCAATAACAATGAACTCAGCGGAGGGTTTATGGGCCAGAATTTCATCATCCATTCCTACGTGTGCTGTGAATAAAGTGGCTTTTCCGTCCAGTTGGATGGCCAGTTCGCTGACGGAATGAGTACCTACTCCACGTTCGAATGTCTGTCCTCCGATGGTGAGGGTTTTCCCGTCTACAGATTTGTTTTTCATGGCTACTCCATTACCTTGTGTGACAGCCGTTAAATCCAGGTCGTCAAGCCAAACGGTTTTTGATTGTCCGTAAAGCATGGTTGTGCTGATCAGAAGCAAGCCTGCGGTAATTAAGATTCGGTTATTTTTCATGTGTCTTGTTTATAAAATGAGTTGTGAGTTTCATTTAAAGGTCATTTAAGTGTAGTGATTACTCTCCAAATATACATGTATTATTTTGAATAGAGAATGAATGTTTGTGTGAGGAATCTCTGTTTCAGATAGTTGGGAGTGAATGTCTGTGGTATCTTATTGTTTGTTCTGATTCTCCTGTTGAAGGCCTGATTATGCTTGGAAATGTTTCAGTTCTTTCGGTATGGATACTTTTCTGTTTTGCTTGCTTATTGTAGTTTCATTCATGTTCGGATAGACAAATCATATTTATGTGAATAATTCTTAATTTAAAAAGAGAGGCTGTAGTATACTTTACCTGTTTGGAATTTTGTTTGCTGTGGGGGGAATGGAGAACTTGTCATCGGCCTTCAGACAGAATAGAAACTGCTACGTTCAAAAGCGTGCTTTTGGTTTGGTCCTTCTCTTACCTTTCTGTATCTTTGCGACTTAATTGGAGTATTGTTTGAAGAAAGGAAAAGAATATGATAAAATTTACAGATATGAAGACTAAACTATTGATGCTGTTTGTCCTATTGGGAAGCTTGTGGGCAGGCAGCTTGCATGCGCAGGTGCGTTATCCCAAACGGGAGTTCCGCGGAGCATGGATACAGTGTGTGAACGGACAATTCCAGGGAATGCCTACGGAGAAGATGAAAAAAGTGTTGGTAAGCCAGCTGGACAATTTGCAGAAAGCGGGTATCAATGCCATCATTTTCCAGGTGAGAGCGGAAGCAGATGCCCTGTATAAATCGCCCTACGAACCGTGGAGCCGTTTTTTGACAGGTGTGCAGGGGAAGGCTCCTTCACCGATGTGGGACCCGTTGCAGTTCATGATTGAGGAATGCCACAAGCGGAACATGGAGCTGCATGCGTGGATCAATCCGTATCGGGCCAAGACGAAAGGGACGGGGGCATTGTCGCCGATGCATCCTTACAACCAGCATCCGGAATGGTTCGTGCAGTATGCCGGACAGCTGTATTTCGATCCGGGATTGCCGGAATCCAGAAAGTATATCTGCAAGATTGTGCGCGACATTGTGAGTCGTTACGATGTGGATGCCATTCACATGGACGACTACTTCTATCCATACCCGAATCCGGGAGAGGATTTTCCGGATAATATCAGCTTTGCGGCGTATGGTCGCGGATTTACCCGTCGGGCCGACTGGCGCCGGGATAATGTAAACGTGCTGATTAAGGAGATTCACGAGACGGTGCGCGAATGCAAGCCGTGGGTGAAGTTCGGGGTATCTCCATTCGGTATTTACCGGAACCGGAAAAACGATCCGAACGGAAGTGATACCAATGGGTTGCAGAACTACGATGATTTGTATGCCGATGTGCTGTTGTGGGTGAACAACGGTTGGGTGGACTACAATATCCCGCAGATTTACTGGGAGATTGGTCATCCGGCAGCTGATTATGAGACCTTGATTCGCTGGTGGGCACGTCATGCGGCTGCTCGTCCGTTGTATATTGGTCAGGATGTGATACGTACGGTATCGAAAGCAGATTTGATGAATCCGAATCAGAGCCAGATTCCGGCAAAGTATAATTTGCAGCGCTCGTTGCCTACCGTACAGGGTAGCTGTCAGTGGTATGCGGCGGCAGTGGTAGAGAATAAGGGAAATTACCGGGATATGCTGGTGAAGGAATACCACAAGTATCCAGCTCTGCTTCCTACTTCGCCGTTCATGGACGACAAGGCTCCTGGAAAGGTGCGCAAGCTGAAACCCGTGTGGACGGCAGACGGTTACATTCTGTTCTGGACGGCACCGAAAGCCAAGACAGAGATGGACAAGGCTTATCATTATGTGGTATATCGCTTCGATAAGAAGGAAAAGGTGAATTTGAATGACCCGTCTCACATTGTAGCCATTACGCATGATGAATTCTACAAGCTGCCGTATGAAGACGGAAAGACGAAGTACCGTTATGTGGTGACCGCACTCGACCGTCTGCACAATGAATCGAAATCGGTATCAAAGAAGATTAAGTTGTAAAGCGTAGGAGTGTAAAAAATAGAAGTGTTCCTTTTTGTTTATTTTCTGGTCTGTTTTTAGTGAAAATGAACAAAAAGGAACACTTGTTTTTTATATATAGAAAGGTTTAGAGTTTGGTGAATGGAAACATGGCCGAATGGCGAGTCTCTATGTTTCTTTAAATAAATGAATTTGTTTCGAAGGAGACAGAAACGTAACTTAAGATTTATAGGCTATGAAAAAAACATTATTGACTTTGTTATTGGGCTTGCTGGCTATTGCAGGTTATTCTCAAGCAAGATTTGACATTCATGGAGGTATGTCAATGGCGAACATCACGAACAGCGAGGCGGATATGAAAGTGGGTTATACGCTGGGAGTAGGTATGGATTATGCTTTTAATGAAATGTGGTCTTTCCAGTCTGGATTAAACTTTACCAGCAAGGGTTGTAAGACAAGTGAGGAAGGAGTCGATGCAAAGATAAATCCGGTGTATCTGGATATTCCGTTGCTGGCAGCTGTAAAGATAAATATTGCAGAGAAAAATCGTTTTGTGGTTAACTTTGGTCCGTATGTAGGATTTGGCTTGGGTGGAAAAATGACTGTCGAATCTAGTGGGGCAGAAATAGGCACCAAGTTGTTTAAAAAGGTTGGTAACAGTGATGAGGCCATGATGAACCGCTGTGCTGTAGGTTTGCAGTATGGTGTTGGGTTTGAACTGGACGACCATTATTTGATAAACTTGACCGGACAGTATGGATTTACCAATATGATTAAGGACAGTTTTGCAGATGAAAGTAACAAGAATCTGGCTTTCTTGTTGACGGTAGGCTATCGGTTCTGATTGCAGATGAATATCTGTTGGAGATAAAAGGAATCTATTTGTGATTATATAAAAATCCTCCTGTTTTTAGCTTTAGTTTGTTTTGCATTCTATGGCTAAAGGCAGGAGGATTTTTATTTTTGTATTTTTAGCTTGAGACTTCTTCTCAGTTTATTATTTGATGTTCTTACGGATTTTGGTCAGGTAGGCGTGCATGCCTTCCGCGTCCTTTCGGCTGATAATGTCCAGCAGTTCGTTCAGTTCCGTACGGATACCTTCCACTTGTGCCGGAGTGCGGGGGTTGAACAGGATTTCCTGCAACAGGAAATCGTCTTCACTCAGCACACCTTGGGCAATGGCCATGTGGCGCTTGAAGGTGGTACCCGGCGCATCCTGATGTTTCATGACGGCCGCAAACACGAAGGTGGAAACGAACGGGATGGACAAGGAGTAGGCCACGGTTTCGTCGTGTTCCTCGAACGTGTATTCAAAGATATTCAGCTTCAGACGTTGGTAGAGGTCTTTGAAGAAAATCTTGCCCAAGTGGTCGCCTTCCTTGATGATGATGGCATTCTCGGTGCTCAGCTTGTCGAGGTTGGCAAACGTGGGACCGAACATCGGGTGGGTGGACACGTAACGGAAACCGCAGTGTTCGTAAAATTCTTTCAATCCGGTTTTCACGGAAGCAATGTCGCTGATGATGCAGTCTTTGGGCAGGAGCGGAAGCACCTGATTAAACGCATCGAGGGTATATTTCACCGTGGCGGCATTGATGACCAGTTCCGGCTGGAATTCCTTGATTTCATCCGGTTGGGTAAAACGGTAGCAGTTGTACATGAAGCGCAGTCGCTGAGGATTTACATCGTACACGGCTACTTCATGTTCAAAACTCAATACATCAGTAAAGAAGGAGCCCATTTTTCCGGCTCCTAAAATCAATATCTTCATTTCTTGTTCTTCTCGTACTTACTTGTTGATGATTTCCATTTGCTGGCGGACACTTTCTTCGTGAATCATCTCAAACACTTGCTTGATGAAGTCCGGGTCCATTCCGCAAAGTGAACCTTGTGCACCTCGCTTGTCCAGAATTTCGTTGTAACGGCCGGTCTGCAGGATGGTCATATTGTGTTCCTTCTTGAAGGTTCCGATTTCGCGGCATACCCGCATACGTTTGGCCAGAATGTCCATCAGTTCATTATCGCATTCATCAATCTGGCGACGCAGTTCATTCAAGTTTTCGGTGCTTTGGTGTTCGGAACGGATGACCAGCAGGTTCAGGATGTAATCGAGTACATCGGGAGTGACTTGCTGTGCGGCATCGCTCCATGCGCATTCTGGATTGCAGTGTGATTCGATGATGAGGCCGTCGAAGCCCAAATCCATGGCCTGCTGGCAGAGCGGAGCAATCAGTTCACGCTTTCCGCCGATGTGGCTCGGGTCGCACAGGATAGGCAGGTTCGGAATACGGCGACGCAGTTCAATAGGAATATGCCACTGCGGCAGGTTGCGGTATATTTTCTTGTCGTAAGAAGAGAATCCGCGATGGATGGCTCCGATACGTTTTAGTCCGGCATTGTTGATACGTTCCAAGGCACCAATCCAGAGTTCCAGATCCGGATTGACCGGATTCTTTACATAGACCGGAATGTCCACACCTTTCAGGGCATCGGCAATCTCCTGTACGGCGAACGGGTTGGCAGTGGTACGGGCGCCAATCCATACGATGTCTACGTCGGCTTTCAGGCATTCGTATACATGTTTGGCGGTAGCGACTTCGGTAGCCACGTACATACCGGTTTCTTTTTTCACTTCCTTCAGCCAGGAAAGTCCTTCCACACCGATACCCTCAAAGCCTCCCGGTTTGGTACGGGGCTTCCAGATTCCGGCACGGAAAATCTTGATGCCTTTGTCGGCCAAGGCTCTGGCCGTGGTCATGACTTGCTCTTCAGTTTCAGCACTGCAGGGACCTGCAATAATCAGAGGGCGTTCCTGAGAAACACCTTCCAGTTCGATGGGTAATAAATCCAATTGTTCCATGGTAGTATTTGATTTTTGTAATGTTTATTTGTTCATAACTGCTTGAATGCGTTTCAGAGCCTCTTCCAGTTGAGGTTCCTTGGCGCAAAGTGAAATGCGGATGTAGCGCTTTCCGTTGCTGCCGAAGATGAATCCCGGAGTGATGAAGACGCGGGCCTCGTGAAGAATCTTTTCGGTCAGGTCTTCCACATCGGCGTAAGAGTCGGGAATACGGCCCCACAGGAACATACCTACTTGTTCCGGGTCGAAGGTACATCCTAAGGTATGCATGATTTCTTCGGCCAGTTTCCGGCGGCGTGCGTAGGTACGGATGTTGGCCTCTTCATGCCATTCTGCACTGTTGCGGTAGGCTTGAGCGGCGGCCAGCTGTAAAGGCCGGAAGGTTCCGGAGTCGATGTTGCTCTTTATCTTCAGAATCCATTGTACGAAAGTGGCATTGGTGGCCAGCATTCCTACACGCCAGCCCGGCATGTTGTGGCTCTTGCTCATGGAGTTGAACTCAATGCAGCATTCCTTGGCTCCCGGAATGTTCAGGATACTGAGAGGTTTGCGGTTTAGGATAAAGCT
The DNA here is from genome assembly GCF_902472605.1 of uncultured Bacteroides sp. Classification (GTDB taxonomy): domain Bacteria; phylum Bacteroidota; class Bacteroidia; order Bacteroidales; family Bacteroidaceae; genus Phocaeicola. Next base: position 24,615 of record NZ_CABROP010000023.1, on the reverse strand, counting down.
GTAGGGGTTGTCGTTCACCACCACCAGCTGGTGACGACGGGCAAAGTCGACCAGTTTTTCGTAAAGTTCCAGTGTGGCATTGGCGCCTGTCGGCATGTTCGGATAGTTGGTCCACATGATTTTCACCCGGCTCAAATCCATCTTTTCCAGTTCGTCGAAGTCGGGTTGCCAGTGATTGTCTTCCCGCAGGTTATAGTTTACGATTTCACTGCCTAAAATCTTGTTCAGTGAAGTGTAAGTGGGGTATCCCGGATTCGGAACCAATACCTGGTCGCCTGGATTGACCAGTGCCAAGGTGACATGCAGGATTCCTTCCTTGGAACCGATGAGCGGCTGGATTTCCGTAGCCGGGTCCAAGTCTACGTTATACCATCTCTTGTACCAGTCGGCCATGGCCTTGCGCAGTTCCGGTATTCCTACCGTAGGCTGGTAACCGTGTGCGTCCGGCTTGCGGGCATTTTCGCACAGCACGTTGATGGTTTCTTCTGAAGGCGGCATGTCGGGACTTCCGATTCCCAGGCTGATGACGTTCTTTCCTTCTGCATTCATTTGTGCCACTTCTTTCAGTTTCCGGCTGAAATAATATTCGCTGACACTGCTTAACCGGTTGGCCGGCTCTATTTTATATGGTTGATTCTCCTTCTGCATATTCTCCTAAAATTTTAAGTGCTTTGGTTAATGGCATGACTGCGTCGATTGATTGTTTGTATCTCAGGTAGTCGTTGAACAGGACATCCACGTAGAATAGGTATTCCCATTCGCGTCCGATGATGGGCAATGACTGTATTTTGGTCAGGTTGATGTGATAGAATGAGAAGATGGACAATACTTGTGAGAGGCTCCCTTCGCTATGGGGCAGGGAAAAGACGATGTTGGCTTTGTTGATTTTTGAACGGTCTTTCAGTTCATCGGCCATCCAGGGGTCACATATTACCAAGAAACGGGTGAAATTGTGCTTGTTGGTTTCGATGCCTTCCTGTAGGATTTTCATTCCGTAAAGTTCGGCGGCGTATTTGGAGCAGATGGCGGCATGTCCTTTCAGTCCCTTTTCCTTGATATCGCGTGCGCTGCCTGCGGTGTCTTCTGTTTCCACCACTTTCAGTTGTGGGTGATGTTGCAAGAAATCCCGGCATTGTGCCAGTGCTACTGGATGGGAGTTGACTTCGGTCAGTGTGCTCCAGTCTTCTCCGGGCAGGCACATGATGCTGTGGCTGATACGCAGCTTATGTTCTCCGATAATCGTTGCCCCGCTGTCTCTGAGCAACTCATAATTGTGAAGGAGGCTTCCGGCAATCGTGTTTTCAATAGCAATCATTCCGATAATGCTGCTGTCTTTCCGAAGGTTGTCGAACACTTCTTCGAAAGTGTTGCAGCATATCAGTTCGATTTCTTCGTCCTTGAAAAATTTGTGGGCTGCAATGTCATGGTACGAGCCCGGAACTCCTTGTATGGCTATCTTCTTCATGTTGTATAACTCTAACTATAAAAAAAGTCCCGCTCCATAGAAGCGGGACTTTGTATTATCATTTCAATTAATTTTTCTTTTTACCGTATGCATGCAAACTCCCGCTTCACTTCATTGCTAAAGTAAAAGAAATAAAAGTAAAAGAAGAAGTAAGATGCAAATGTTCTCATGTTCTTGTTATTTTGTTGTTATTTCTGCTGCAAAAGTAATACTTTTCTTTAAAAAACAAATATTACATCAAAATTTTTCTTCTCATTTTTAAAAAATACGTTCATAATGCCGGATGTAAAGGTATTTTCTTACCTTTGTTGTAGAGAGATATTTCATTGATAGAACAGACAAACTGATAAAAGACATGAACTATAATTTCGATGAAGTGATAGACCGTCGGGGTACTTGCTGCGAGAAAGTTGACGGTATGGTGAATGTATGGGGGCGTTCAGATTTGATTCCCATGTGGGTAGCTGACATGGATTTTGCTACTCCTCCGTTTATATTGGACGCTATCCGCAAGCGTTGCGAACATCCGGTGCTGGGATATACTTTCCGTCCGGACAGTTATTTCCAGTCCATTATCGACTGGGTGAAGAAACGTTATGGTATGACGGTGAAGAAAGAGGAGATTAATTTTGTACCCGGCATTGTGCCCGGACTGGGGATGGCCATCAACTGTTTTACGGAACCGGGCGATAAAATTATGATTATGCCACCCGTATATCATCCGTTTGCCTGGCTGGTAACACGCAACAACCGTCGATTGGTGGAATGTCCGCTGAAAGAGGTGGACGGACACTATCGCATGGACTTGGATTTGATTCGCCGTTCCATCAAAGGTATACGGGTGTTGATTCTCTGTAATCCTCATAATCCGGGTGGGGTAGTCTGGAAGAAGGAAGAATTGCAAGAACTGGCAGAGATTTGTGCCGATGACAATGTGATTGTATTCTCCGACGAGATTCATGCTGATTTGACCTTGCCTCCTTTCCAGCATATACCGTTTGCCATGGTTTCGGAAAAGGCACGCAATAACTCTGTCACTTTTATGGCGCCCAGCAAGACCTTTAATATGCCGGGGGTAGCAGCTTCGCATACCTTTATTTATAACGAAGTACTACGGGAACGGTTTGAAACATATCTGAATGCCGGCGAATTGAATGCTGGTCATGTGTTTGCCTGGCCTGCTGTGACGGCCGCTTATACAGAAGGAGAGGAATGGCTGGCGCAGTGTCTGGCGTATATTCAGGGAAATATTGATTATGTGGCAGACTATATAAAGACTCACATGCCTAAGATGAAGGTGATGCGTCCGCAGGCTTCTTACCTGATTTGGTTGGACTGCCGGGAACTGGGACTTTCGCACGAAGCATTGAACGCTTTCTTTGTGGACAAAGCCGGACTGGCCTTGAACGATGGAGAGATGTTTGGTAAGGAAGGAGCCGGTTTTATGCGGATGAACGTGGGTTGTCCGCGGGTTACCGTGGAAAAGGCCTTGCAGCAGTTGAAGGCAGCTTACGACACGCTTTGATAGAGGGTATATATAGGAAAAACGGCTGTGGAATGCTTCTTTGAGGAGGTTTCCACAGCCGTTTCTCTTATATAATACGGATTAATAAATTCCCGTCTGCAAGTTATTCTTCTCAAAATTATCGAAATGACCGGAAATCAGGTTCTCTTTTTCGGGAGCCAGTTCGATGGCTTTTTTCATGTCTTCCGTAGCTCCGTCCTTGTCACCCATCAGCAGACGTACCCGTCCTCTTTCCTGATACAGCTGGGCATCTTGCGGAATCAGTTCAATGGCTTCCTGATAGTTCTCCAAGGCCTGGTCCAGTTTCTTCTCTTCTGTCAGCAGACTCCCTTTCAGCAGGTAAGCCTTTACGTTAAATGGGTTCAGTGAAATCACCTGATCCAAGCATCCCTCACCATCTTCCGTCTGTCCGAGCTGGATGTGGATGGTAGCTTTCAGTAGCAAGGCTTCTTCCTCTTCCGGATTAAGTTTCAACACTTGTTCCAAGTCGTCCAACGCATCTTTGGCCTGGCGCATTTCCCACAATACTTCGGCCCGTAGCAGGTACGCTTCGGTGTAACTCTCGTTTTGGGCGAGGGCTTTGGTCAGCATCACAATAGCCTGTATTCCGTTTTTCATGCCATGCGCCGCTTTCCCGGCCAGATAATAGGCTTGTGCATTTTTATCATCTATGGCGATGGCTTTCTGGCAAGCATTGTTCATGCCGTCATAATCTTCCTGCAAGAAGCATACGCTGGCCAGCGACAGCAAGGCCTGTATGTTGGTTTCATCTTTTGCCACGAGCCGGTCGAGGGTGATACGTGCATCGTCTGTGCGGTTGGCTTGGAGGTAGGCACTGGCCAGCAGTCCCAGTGTTTCGTTTTCATCGTTGAGCGCTACAGCCTCTTCAAAACATTTGATGGCGTAGTCCAGTTTTCCCATATTGCGGGCACGGATGCCGTCGTATTTCAGAATGTCGAAGTTTTTCTTGTCTTGTCTTTCCTGTTCGTTTTCATCGGATTGGCTTTTTCCGAATAAAGATGATAATAATCCCATGTATAGTCGATTTAATGTTTTTTCAGTGGCAAAGATAGACAGAAAAAAGAAAGAAATTTGTATGTTTGCACCGTATTTTGTTTAAAAAAAGAAACTATGAAGAGGCTTATGTTTTTGGTTGCGGCCATTTTAGGCTGCCATTCTATGCAGGCACAATATTTCTGTACGACAGAAGGAACAGAATTGCACTATGTAAATTATGATGAAATCGGTCAAAGCACCTCTAATGAAACCATGACGGTGAGCAAGGTGGCAAAGGCCGACGGGAAGGTGCAGGCTTCCTATTATGACAAGATTGTCACTACGAAAGCAAAGAACAATACCAGCTATACGTTGTTCAATTGGAGTTATGATGGAACAAACACGGTTTGTACCGAAGATTTGATGTATGGTCCGTATATCGATTCTGATTCCGATCCGGAGAAATACAATGAGGCAGCCCGTTTAGGCTTGTTGGAGAAACTGAAATTTAAAGGAGACAATTCGTTTACTATTAAAGATGAGGCTAAAGGAGGCGAGAGCATTCCTGACCGTTCGTATCAGGTGGTACGTAACATGCTGAAGAATGAAGTGAATATTTCCGGTGCGGCTTATATGGGAAATGAAACCATCAGCACCACTGCCGGAAAGTTCGATTGTGTGAAGATTTCTTATTTGCAACGTACGAAAATCGTACTGAAAACCACTACGCTCCGCGTGACAGAGTGGTATGCGGAAGGAGTCGGACTGGTAAAATCAGAGGCGTACGATACCAAGGGTAAGCTGGACAGCAAGACTTTGCTGGTCAAGATTGTGAATAAGTAAATGGCAGATACTATATTGCTACAAAGAGACTGTTTCACCGAAAGGATGAAGCGGTCTCTTTTGTTTTGTCGGGATAGTCGGGAATTCGGGTATAAAAAGCCGTAATTTATATACCTTCATCGGGCGGAAGAAACGCTATTTTTGCTTCGTGAATTTGCGTCTTTAATGTGTAACTTGTTTAAATATTATTTTATGTATCTGGAAAAAATCAATTCACCGGCCGACGTCAAAAAACTGTCGGTAGCAGAGATGAATGAATTAAGCCATGAAATACGCCAGGTTCTGTTGCAGAAACTGAGCGCACACGGAGGACATTTCGGTCCCAATTTCGGAATGGTGGAAGCGACGATTGCCTTGCATTACGTGTTCCACTCGCCGGAAGATAAGATTGTGTTCGATGTGTCACATCAAAGTTATGTCCATAAAATGCTGACCGGACGTAAAGATGCCTTCCTGCATGCGGAACAGTATGACGAGGTGTCTGGTTATTCGGAACCGATGGAAAGTGTGCACGACCATTTTGTGATGGGACATACTTCTACTTCTGTCAGCCTAGCAGGCGGACTGGTGAAAGGCCGGGACCTGACGGGGAAGGGCGGCAACGTGATTGCAGTCATCGGAGACGGCTCACTCAGTGGGGGAGAAGCCTTGGAAGGACTGGATTATGCAGCTGAATTAGGTACGAACTTTATCATAATAGTCAACGACAACCAGATGTCGATTGCCGAGAATCATGGAGGACTGTACCGCAATCTGCAGGAACTGCGTGAAAGCAACGGGCAGTGTCCTTGCAATCTTTTCCGGGCGATGGGATTGGATTATCTTTACGTGAACGAAGGAAACAATGTGGAGGCACTGATCAATGCCTTCCAGCAGGTAAAGGACATTGACCATCCGGTTGTGGTACACATCAATACACTGAAAGGGAAGGGATATGCTCCTGCCGAGAAAGATAAGGAAACCTATCACTGGACAATGCCGTTCAACCCAGAAACAGGGGTGGTGTTCCACCCGAGCGAAGAGCCGCAGGACTATGCCGACCTGACAGCCTGCTACCTGTTGCGCCGCATGCAGGAAGACCGTCGTATTGTAGCTATTTCAGCCGGTACGCCTACCGTGATGGGATTCACTCCCGACCGTCGGAAAGCTGCCGGGAAGCAGTTCGTCGATGTGGGCATTGCAGAGGAACATGCCGTGGCGCTGGCTTCCGGCATTGCCAAGAATGGAGGAAAGCCTTTGTTCGGCGTATATAGTACGTTTATCCAGCGTGCATACGACCAGATTTCACAGGACTTGTGTATCAACCGCAATCCGGCCGTGCTGTTAGTGTTCTGGGGTTCACTCTCGGCCATGAACGATGTGACACATCTGTGCTTCTTCGACATTCCGCTTCTCAGCAACATTCCGAATTTGGTGTATCTGGCTCCTACCTGCCGGGAAGAGTATATGGCCATGCTGGAGTGGAGTATCCGGCAGAACGAACATCCGGTAGCTATCCGTGTGCCGGCCACGGAACTGGCTTACGGGCATCGTCCGGTGGATGCAGACTATAGTCAATTAAACCGCTATCAGACCGTCCGGAAGGGGAGCCGCGTAGCTATTCTGGGGCTGGGGTCTTTCTTCGGGCTGGCAGAAGAGACAGCCGCTTTGCTCAAGGAACAGAAAGGAATAGAAGCTACTCTGATCAATCCGCGTTACATTACGGGAGTGGATGAGGCCCTGATGGAAGAACTGAAGGCCGACCACGAACTGGTGGTAACCTTGGAAGACGGGGTACTGGACGGCGGATTCGGCGAGAAGATTGCCCGCTATTTCGGTTGCAGTCCGATGAAGGTGCTTAATTTCGGTGCCCGGAAGGAATTTGTAGACCGTTTCGATGTGCAGGAGTTCTTGGAGAAGAATCATCTCACTGCCCCTCAGATTGCCGCCGACATTCTGCAACAGCTTGCCTGACGTGTATCATTGGGAGGAATAAAAATGAATGGCTCCCCAAGATGGATTTATCCGTCCGGGGAGCCATTTCTTTTGGTTGTTTGAAAGTTTATATAATCTCGATGCCTCGTTCGGCACAGAGTTTTACGCTCAGTTCTTTCAGCTTGAACTTCTGGATTTTCCCGCTTCCTGTCATCGGGAACTCCTTGACGAAGAAGATGTATTTGGGAATTTTGTAACGGGCAATTTTTCCCAAACAGAATTCCCGGACATCCAGTTCGTTCATGGTGCATCCCTCGTGCAGAATGATGAAGGCTCCCACGGATTCCCCGTATTTGGGGGAAGGTACTCCGATTACCTGTACATCCTTGATACCCGGCATCGTGTAGAGGAACTTCTCGATTTCACACGGATAGATGTTTTCGCCGCCACGGATAATCATGTCCTTGATACGGCCCGTGATGCGGAAGTTTCCGTTTTCGTCTTTTATGCCCAAGTCGCCCGAATGAAGGAAACCCTTGGCATCGATAATTTCCGCGGTGGCTTCCGGATTTTTGTAATATCCTTTCATGTTGTTGTAGCCTCGGTTGCACATCTCACCTTGCACGCCGACGGGACATTCTTCACCGGTCTCGGGGTCGAGGACTTTTACTTCGGTAAATTCGAAGGCATGGCCTACGGTATTGTATCTCACCTCCTGGTCATCGTCCGGACTGCTTTGAGTCATGCTGGGCGAGGCTTCGGTAAGTCCGTACACGCTGGTGACGCGCATGTACATTTTCTCTTCCACTTCTTTCATGAGTTCGACCGGGCAGACCGATCCCGCCATGATGCCCGTGCGCAGACTCGACATGTCGAACATGTTGAACATCGGATGATTCAGTTCGGCAATAAACATGGTCGGTACACCGTAAAGTACTGTACATCGTTCCTTGTGAATGGAAGCCAATACCACCAGCGGGTCGAAACGTTCAACCATGACCAGGGTGCTGCAGTGGGTCAGGCAGTTGATGACACCCAGTACGATACCGAAGCAGTGGAACAACGGTACGCACACGCACAGTTTGTCGTCGGGGGTGAATTTCATGTGCTCCCCTGTCAGAAAGCCGTTGTTCACAATATTGTAGTGGCTCAGCATTACGCCTTTAGGAAATCCCGTGGTACCCGAAGTGTACTGGATGTTCACCGTGTCGTGGCAGCTCACTTGTTTTTTAGCCTGTATCAGCTCTTCCTCATCCACGTTGTGTCCCAACAACAGTACTTCCGCCGTGTTGTACATCCCCCTGTATTTTTCCGGTCCGATGTAAATCACGTTGCGCATGTAAGGAAAACGCTTGCTCTTCATGTGTCCTCGCTCAAAGAGTCTCAGTTCCGGCAGCATCTTATAGGTCATGTCCACGAAATTGCTGTCCTTTTCTCCGTCCACGATACACAGGGTGTGCATGTCAGAGTGTTCACAAAGGTATTCCAGCTCGGTCTGTTTGTAGTTCGTATTGACGGTGATGGTTACAGCTCCGATTTTGGCACAGGCAAACAGGATTGTCAGCCAGTCGGGTACGTTGCGGGCCCAGATACCTACGTGCGTACCTTTTTCCACTCCGATGGCCAGCAAGCCTTTGGCCATCTGGTCTACCCGTTCGTTAAACTGTTTCCAGGTGAAGCGCAGGTTGCGGTCGGAATAGACAATGTATTCTTTGTCCGGAGTCACTTCTGCCCAATGCTCCAGCCAGTCACCCATGGTTCTTTCAGATAGTTGTAACATGTTGTTAAAGGTTTGAAGAAGGTTTATGAAGGCAAGTAAATCACGGCCAGAATTTGTGCCGGCTTTCCGTTGGCGGCATGTATATGGTGCGGTACAAGGGCATCATAATAAATTGTGTCACCTTCTTTCAGCAGATAAGTACTTTTTCCGTAAGTGATTTCCAGTTCACCTTTCAGTACCATGATAAACTCTTCTCCTTCATGGTCGGAGAGAAAGAATTTTCTATCGTTGTTGTTTTCAATGTCGATGATAAACGGCGCCATGTGGCGGTCGATTTTATTCTTTGCCAGTGAATGATAGTGCATATGCTGCCATTCCTGTGAGGTATGGTTTGAAAAGCTGATGGTATCGTCTGCCTTTCCTTTCCGGCAGATGACCGGTCCTTCTTCGTTAAGTTGTTCGTCCAAGAAAGTACCCAGTCGTACGCCTAAGGCACGGGCTATTTTCATCAGTGGAGTAAGCGATGGGATGTCTACGTTCTCTTCGATGCGGCTCACTTGTTCCATTGTCAGGCCTGTACGTTCGGCCAGTTCTTGGATGCTCATTTTCTGATTGTTTCGGATGGATTTTATTTTTTCTCCGATAATAGTTGTGCAGTCCATTAGTTGAGTCTTTTTTGAATTCTTTATGCAAAGGTAATAAAGTTTCAGCATAAACATTCAGGACCTTTCATAAAATGCGTGTTTCTCTTTTTATATGGCTGTTTCTTAAATTTTTGTGTTATCTTTGAGCCGGATTATAATTTAGAATGAATATGAAAAAGCTGTTTTTAGCATTGGCATTGATCGGATGTATGGGCAGTCATGCTCCTCTTCAAGCCAGCCAGCCTGTCCCTGATGCAGCTGGCTATATTGTAAAGGTGGGGGATACGGCACCCGACTTTGAGATGACGCTGGTAGATGGCAGTAAGGTGAAGCTGTCTGATTTGAAAGGTAAAGTGGTGATGTTGCAGTTTACGGCCAGTTGGTGTGGGGTATGCCGCAAGGAAATGCCTTTTATTGAGAAAGATATCTGGCAGAAGCATAAAGACAATGCGTCATTCGTGCTCTACGGGGTAGACCGTGATGAACCGTTGGAACGCGTGAAGGCTTTTGCCAAGCAGACAGGGGTGACTTATCCGCTGGGGCTCGATCCGGGGGCAGATATCTTTGCCAAGTATGCGGAACGCAATGCCGGAATTACCCGTAACGTTCTGATAGGGAAGGATGGAAAGATTGTCATGATGACGCGTTTGTATAATGAAGAGGAATTTGCTTCTCTTTGCCGGAAAATAGAGGAGTTGCTGAAGTGATGAAGAAGTATGGATGTGTGTTGTTGGCCTTTCTGCTGTGTCTCCCCTTGGGAATGTATGCAAGAAAGAAAGGCAACTATGAACCGCTGTTAGGAAAGAAGTATGCCTCGTATGCCGTGACGTCCAGTTCTTTGAAAGGAGCTGTCTTTTATCTGGTGAGCGGACACGGTGGTCCAGACCCTGGTTGTATTGGTAAATATCAAGGGAAAGAACTGCATGAAGACGAGTATGCCTACGATATTATTCTTCGTCTCGGTCGGGAGCTGTTGAAGCGGGGAGCAAAAGTGTATTTCATCATTCAGGATAAGAAAGACGGTATCCGTAACCAGGCAGTGTTGAACAACAGCAAACGTGAGACTTGTATGGGACAGGAAATACCGCTGAATCAGGTGGCTCGTTTGCAGCAACGTTGTGATGCCATCAACCGTCTCTATAGGAAGGATAAGAGCCGTTACAAGCGGGCGGTGTTCATTCATGTGGACAGTAGGGCACGCCATAACCAGACCGACGTGTACTTTTATCATGCTCCGGGCAGTTCAAAAGGAAAACGGCTGGCAAAAGAGGTGCAGCGTACGTTCCGTGCCAAATACGACCGCCATCAGCCTAATCGCGGATTCGACGGTACGGTAAGTGAACGCAACTTGTTTGTGCTTCGCAAGACCAATCCGGTAGGCGTATTCTTGGAAGTAGGAAACATCCAGAATGCACAAGACCAGAAACGTCTGGTTATTGCCGACAACCGGCAGGCGTTGGCCAACTGGATTACGTTGGCATTGGAAAAAGATTTCCGGAAGAAATAAAATAAAGTATCATAAAAAAAGTCAGGCACCTTTCTAAGGCGACCTGACTTTTTTTGTTGGGATATGAAATTGTTTATCGGTTATTGGCTTTCAATACCTTTTGTGTATTCTGAATGATTTCCGGATTGGGCAAGTCCTTTTTGCCGATCAGGGTGAAGGCAAAATTGTCGGCCATGATTTCCTCCGGATTGATTACATAACTGGTGTTTTTCCCTACTTGCGTGTAGAAATCTTCTGCTTCGTCCAACGAGTAAACAATGGTTTTGCCGGATTTCTGAATAGGGATAAACTCTTCGTTCAGCGGAACCAGTCCGATTTTCAGGTAATCAAACAAGGTTTTCCCGTCGTAAGGCTTGTCGGTATAGATTACCATGGTGCAATATTGTTTCTGTCCTCCGATCGTGAATGTACCGTAGCTGTCGTAGCGGCTGATGTCAGGGTTGGAGATGCGCATCTCCGCCAAGTCGGACGGGAAGAGGATTTCTTTCTCTGTCGTATCAAATCCGATGATCTGATACATGTCTTTCTTGAAGTCGGCATTCTGTCGGGTCAGCAGGTGGAACAGTTCATGGGCAATCAGGTATTTAAAGTCTTCCTCGGAAGCACTTTTCAGAGCTTCCTCTCCAATGGCAATCCAGTTCATGCGGGTGTAGGCCTGTGCGTTTCCCTCTTCCTTTTGAGTGGTTTTCACGAAAATAATCTCTTTCGGAAACTCCAGCTGATATTTTTGTTTCTTGATTTCTGCATCCAGACTCTTCATGGTTTTGCTGATGCGTGTTTTTTCTTCATCGCTCCAGTTGAGTGTCTGGTCCATGGCGAATTGCAGGAGTTCTGATTTACGTCCCTGAGGCTTCTGCAAGCGGACGTCAATGTCAAATTGGTTCCAGTTACGGGTGTAGTCGTCCAGTTCCGTAATCAGCATTTGTGCCTCGGCACGGGTGGCAAAACGGAAAACCGAATTGGCAAATTTATTACTTTGTGCCCAAGCAGCAACTGTGGAAAGAGTCAGGCAAAATATGAAAAGAAATTGATGCTTTAAGGTCATAGTTTCGTTTTTTTAGTGGTTCACAATAATTCATCGTGGTAAATATAGCGTATTTTTTTGTTTCTTTCGCTGATTTTTGTCAAGAAAAACGTATGAAGAGAAAAATAGAATGATTGTGTGCGTAGACGGTGTGAGGGAGGAGCTCAAGTATGTTGTGCGATACAGGTGTCTGGAAAAGGTAAAATGCAGGCGTTCATCTTGTTTTTTGAAGGAGAGATAGTTCTGTTTCACAGTGTGGGATTTGTGTCCCACAGTGTGAAATATATATTCCACACTGTGGTTTTTGTATTTCACAGTGTGAAACAGAGAATTCGCCTTGAGATTCGGAAAAAATGGGATAGAAGATTGTTATTTGTTTCTTGCATATAATTCAGTATATTTGTAATCAGTATCAGATAATTTAACTACTGAAAGATAGATGATAACAAAAAAAAATATAACTGACATACTTGTTAGTAATCTCTTCGGCTTTAATAAAAATAACAATGTTTACGTTCGGCATTATGGTTCTAGTGAAGGTGGATTCGATCTTGCTTATAACTCAGCCTCTGGACAATTTGAGTATCCTGATGGTGTAATTGCTAATCGTAATACAACACAGGAAGATTATCAAAAAGAAAGTTTTGTAGTTTTTCTTTGTGTTGCTCAACTTTTTGAACGTGGATATCAACCATGGAATATATTACTTGAAGGTAAAAACTATAGTGGTACTGATAAAGGATATTGTGATATACTTGTAGTTCCGGATAATAGAAATAATAAATATAAGGAAGACCAATATTTGATAATTGAATGTAAAACAGCCGATGTTTCACAAAAGGATGATGAATTTCGTAGACATTGGTTAAAAACACTTCGTAATGGTGATCAGCTATTTCGTTATTTTAATACTTATCGTAAAGCAAAATATCTTTGTCTATATGCTGCAGATTATTCAGAATATACAAAGAATGGACATAAGGAATATCGTTTTGAAAATATATATCACATCATTTCCCTTGTGGATAATGACGAATATTTACAAACTGATTCTAATTTAGTTGGTTTTGGCAGATTACGTAAAGAACAAGGAAGTTCGGAGGACTTTTTTAATGTTTGGAAACAGACTTATAAGCAAGATTTTAATACGCGTGGTTTATTAGAAGAGGGAATTAAACCTTTTGAGATTGGAAAGAAAAATTATAGTTTGTCTGATCTCAAAACAGTTGATGAGTATTCTTTGGAGAAGAAATACAATGAATTTGCTGTAATTTTGCGTAAACATACCATATCAAGTCATGAAAATGCTTTTGATAAACTTATCAATCTATTCATTTCTAAAATTGTTGATGAAAAATATAATGCTCATCAACTCAATTTATTGTGGAAAGGGGCGGCATATGATGACTATTTTTCATTACAAGATCGTTTAAATGAATTGTATCGTATAGGGATGAAAGAGTTTTTTGATGATGAAGTAACTTTTATTGAGAATCGTAAGATTGATGAGGCTTTTAAGTTTCTTACATCTAAAGCAGATGTGGCACGAGATACAATTAAACGCTATTTTCGTCAGATTAAATATTTTAATAATAATCCATTTGCTTTTCTTGATGTGCATAATGAACAACTTTTTTTTCAAAATGCAGTTATTTTGAAAGATGTGATTTCTATGCTTCAAGAAATATATTTAACTAGCAATACAGATAATCAGTTTCTTGGTGATTTATTTGAGGGATTTCTTAATAAGGGAGTTCATCAGAGTGAAGGTCAGTTTTTTACTCCAATACCTATCGTGAGATTTTTGGTATCTTCATTGCCACTCAAAAAAATAATTGAAGGAAGTAGTTCTGTACCATATGTTATTGACTATGCTTGTGGAGCAGGGCATTTTCTAACTGAATACGCGAGACAGATAAAAATTATTATTGAAGAATTGAATGAAAAAAACACTAATGAAAATAAGATAGCTATTGCTCCATATTTGAAGAGTGTTATTGGTATAGAAAAAGATTATCGTCTGTCTAAAGTTAGTCAGGTAGCAGCGTTTATGTATGGTATGGATGGTATACATATACATTTTTCAGATGGTTTAGTGAGAATTCATAATGTGAAAGAACATTCTTTTAATGTATTGATAGCTAATCCTCCATACGCTGTTTCTGGGTTTCTTGAAACGTTAGATGAAGAAGAACGTAAGAGATATCAACTTAATTCATATGTAAGTAATATTGAGAAGAATAATGCTATAGAGACTTTTTTTATAGAACGAGCTTCGCAGCTGCTTGATAGTAGAGGAGTTGCAACAATCATTCTTCCTTCTAGTATTCTTTCAAAAGGAGGAATTTATATGCGTACTCGTGAACTTCTTTTAAAAACATTCGATATTATTTCTGTAGTTTGTTTAGGTCCCAATACCTTTGGGCAAACTAGTACTAATACAGTAGCTCTTTTTCTCCGGCGTAAAGCTATAGAACCAGATGAAGCAATACAAATAGAATATCGAGTGAATGAATGGTTTAGTGGCAATACAAAAGATGATAAGTTTTATAAAGACTCTGATTTATTGGATAGTTATATTAAACGAATGGGATATGAGCGAGAGGATTATTTTTCTATGATGCGTGGGGAGCTTACTGATTCATTTCTTGCAACAGCGATGGTACAGGAATATATTAAGGCGCTTAATATCCATAAACAAGGTAAAAATTCAATCTCAAATTCACTTGCCAGTGAAGCTAAAAAAGTACGTGATGAAGCACAGAGGTATGTAAAGATTAAAGCGTATAAAAATTTAACATCTTCAGGTAGGAAAAATGTAGAGATGAATTTCACTCTTCGTTTTATCCAAGAAATTGAAAAAGAGAAATTGTATTATTATATATTGGCAGCTGGTAATCCACAGCAGGTACTTGTAATACAAAGTCCGAACGATAAGAAGAAAGAAAAGCTTTTTTTAGGGTATGAATGGAGTAATCGTAAAGGAGATGAAGGAATACATTATCTCAATACTATTGTTACGCAGAAATCATCTTCTGATGATGAAGAGGAGGAAGATGATACACTCGAACGATTGAAAGGCGTTGAAGGGATTGTTACACCTTTATTCAATCCAATTAACTTTAAAGATGATAATAAGATAAATTCTTTGATTCGTAAAAATTACAGTGGAGAAGATTTTGAGATTGGAGAAGATTTAAATGATATTGTAAGTATATGTGCATTAACGGATTTATTAGATTTTTCTCGGGTGGAATTTGATAAAGCTATTAAGACAACTGCAATATTATCTTATCCGCAGATAAGTACAAAATATCCAACAGAGAAATTGGGTAAGATCGCTTTATTTGTAAATGATAAAATACCGTTTGGCACAATTGAATTGAATTCTTATATTTCTACGGAAAATATGTTACAGAATCGTTGTGGAATTATTCCCTACGATGGGGTACCTATTATTGATAAAGTGACAGAATATAAAAAAGGTGATATTTTAATTTCCAATATACGTCCCTATTTGAAAAAAATTTGGATGGCTAATCGTGATGGTGGCTGTTCTAACGATATATTGGTATTAAGGAATATGAAACCTTCAGAAGTGATGACAAAATATCTTTATGATATTTTGTCATGTGATTTATTCTTTGAATATATTATGGTTGGAAAAACAGGCGTTAAAATGCCACGTGGAGATCGGAAATCTATTCAGAATTTTGATGTACCTATTCCAGAGAAAGAAATTCAGTTGAAAGTTGTTAATGAATCGACTGAAATAGAAAATATTTTAAAGATGAATATAGATAGAATAGATATATTACGAAAAAATATAACGAGTCTTGCTGATAAATTTTTCTTTAATGCGAGATTTGTATCTCTTGGTTCATTATGTTATGAACCTATGTATGGAGCTAATGCTTCAGCACGTGAGGGTGATCCAGAAACTGATTTTCGTTATATACGTGTTACAGATATCAATGATTATGGAGAACTTAATTCTGAATGGAAAACTGCAACAGAAATTGATGAAAAATATGTATTGCAAGATGGAGATATGCTATTTGCAAGGTCTGGTGCAACAGCCGGTAAAACCTTCCTATATAAACAATCATATGGCAAAGCTTTATATGCAGGTTATTTGATTAAATTTCATCCGAATGAGAATATGCTTCTTCCAGAGTTCTTGGATTTGATGACTCGGTCTACAAATTATCAACAATGGACTATTCAGACACGTGGTGGTACAGCTCAGCCAAATATTAATGCACAACAGTTTTCTGCTTATATGATACCTAATATAGATTTGGATTCACAAAGAGAAGCTGTAAGAAAATTTTTGATATACAAAAAAGAACTTTCTAAAGCTATAGCTATTGTAAATGAAGCAGCGTTTAGGAAACAAGAGGTCTTAGATAAATATTTAAAATAACTATTTGATAATAAGTGAAATTGATTCTTTCTTTATTCGTTAATAATAAAGCTAATATATCTTTTTATGAACAACGTATCTGAAATAAAGTGTTTTATAGCTTCTCCTAGTGATACAGGTGAAGAACGTGATGCTTGTGAAAAAGTTTTTGAGGATATAAATAATGGTATAGGTAAATTGAAAGGAATCAGATTTTCATCTTTGCGTTGGGAAAATGATGTTTATCCAAGCGTAGGAGCATATGGTCAGGATGTCATAAATACTCAAATGGATGGGAAATACGATTTGTTTATAGGTATAATGAAAACTCGTTTTGGAACTCCGACTCCTAATGCCGGTTCGGGTACGGAAGAAGAATTTGATATAGCTTACGAAAAATATAAGAATGGAGAAATAAGTAATATTTTCTTTTATTTTGGAAATCCTAAATTACCTATTGATAAAATTGATTTATCTCAATTATCCAAAGTATTATGTTTTAAGAAAAAATTAGAAGAAAATGGTGTTATGTATATGACATATAATGATGTCTCTAATTTTGAAGAAAGATTGAAACGAGATATTGAGAATTATGTTATAAATAATCAGCCTTATAAGAAAAAGATAAAGAAAGGATTGGATATAGTAAATTTAAGGGCGAAATCTCAAATTTATGAGTACCGAAAATTATGGGAAGAATTAAACGAACTAATTTATAAAAAGAAAAGCCTTTCTAATTCTATAAAAAAAATTATTAAGTTAAAAAAAGAAATTAGGTTTTCGAAAATCATTTTTCCGCAAGAAAATGTTATTAATCAACTAATGACGAAAGAATTGCTTAGTGCAGAGAAAGCCAATTTATTTGCTTGGGCCGTTTTGGATATAGGTCAGCTTCCAAGTTATTACAGGAATTATCACAATGATGATGCTGAGTTAAATAAGTTACCTATATGGATTCAATTAAAAGAACGCGAAAAGACGCTGTGTGGCTCAAGCGATGTTATTAATGATAGAAGTTCTGATTGGAATATATATGAGCAAATTCAGCGTCATTTATTTCATTTGGATTTTACTCATGCAAAGCAACTTATTGAAATTTGGCAGGCAAAAGATTTTTGGATTCAAGCTAAAGTTATGAGAATGGCTGTTTATTCTGAATATCAGGATGAGGCCCGAGTTTTGTTAGATAATGCTATTAAGAAAGAAAAAAATCCGTCTGAGAAGTTGTTTGAAGTTATATTGGCAAATTATATTTCTAGACAATGGCCTAATCCTTATAGTATGGATGAATTCTGGAAATACGGATTGGATGGTCAAGGAGACTTTTTGGTGAGTATGATGTCATCTTTACGAGGTAAAGAAGAAAAGCCAAAAAGACGTGGTTGGGTTGGTAGTATAATGTCTTTTGGTGGTGGAAATGAGGATTATGTGAAAAGTTTACGTATTCTTCAGTTTATAATTGATTCAGGTATATATCTTGCCATTCCTGGTAGTTATATTTTTGATATTGCATCATGGTATAAAGTGTTTTTTAATTTGTATGAACACTTCCCTTATCCATGTTTTTTTTATTCAATACAATATAATGATAGAGATGTACAAAGACGTATTGGAGAAGATTTTACATACAATGAAGATTTGCAAGAATTTGTTAATGATATACTGAAAAAGTCTCTTAATGCAATAGGAAACAGAAATACACCGTTCTCTTTTAAGAGGGGTATTCTAAATATTACCGCTGCAATGTATGCAGCAGTAGACGAAGATGAATGGTTTATTCCATTTAAGGAAACAGTGTTCAGAGATTTGTTGGAAGGATTAAGAGATATTCAAGATTCGGATGATTTAGTTTTTAATGCGAAAAGTGCATTTGTAAACATCAGGAAACAGGAGAATGTAAATGATATCTTTCAACAATTGATGGAACTTTTTTCTATTAATGAGAAGGTTGTGTCAGGTCTTATTGTAAATGGTTTGTCAATTAATCTTATTACTTCAGAATTTAAATTGGAAGATATTTTTATATTTCGTGATATATTAAGTATAGAGGCACTAGATTTACTTGATGTATTTAATAAAAATAATATGATATCTAATAATTGTAGGGAGAAAATTTGTAAAACTATAATAGATACCCCTACGGATAAAATACCTCATAATCGTGTTGCTTTATTTCAATTAATAAATCTAACGAGATGTAATGAGGCAGCTTTTATTAAGATAAAAGAAATTTTTTTATCAATGAATATTTGGCATTGCGGTGTACTTAGTGAGGAAGAGTGGGGATGGGCAGAACCGATGTATATTCGATTAAATTTGCTTAACAATACAATAACGTGGAATGATAATGAATTTGAAATCATAAAAAAGAATTTAATTTTAAATGTTGGTGTATACGATAAAATACATCATAAGCTTCATAAGAATTCATTTATGAAATCCGTTCAGGTAAGATATCTATCAGATATGCTTGCATATATTAGAGGATTAAGTGAGGTAAGACGTTCTGAACTTTCAGAAGTATACATAAATATAGAGAAATTACTAGCTGATAGACTTCAATATGCAAGTAATGTTGATCTTTTAATGTCTAAGCAATCATTTGATGTAGATTATGCCTGTAGTAATATATGCGAGGGTGTAAAAAACTATGGAATAGAGAGATATCGTAATGATATAGATTTTTTGATTGATAGGGCTATAATGAAGATACCGATAGCTCTAACTGATAATATCAGGTATATTAGTTTCTTGATAAAGCAAAATATAAATGAATTTTTAAAATTGGGGTATGAGGATAAAATAATTAAACTCCTTTCTGTATTTAAAGACTCTGAGACTTGGGTCTTATTAGATTTGCATTTTGCATTTAACTATTTGTATTCTATAGCACAAATGATGCAAGATGTTGTAGATTCTAATGATGAAATTAATTTCTGGATAGACAATCCTTTTGTTAAAAAGTTTGTTAGGAAATTACTTTGATTATAATAGTTACTATTTATGCTACTCACTAATGCTGGAATTATGTAAAATATTATGTGTAAATAGTAATAAACGGATTCACTCGCTGAACCTCAGCAAAGTGAATCCGTTCTTAAATTATAGAAAAGAATGAAATTATTCCTTGTCTTTCAATGCATCGAAAATCAGTTTTTCCAGTTCGTCGGCCAGTTCCGGATTGTCCTGGATGCACTGTTTGGCGGCATCGCGTCCTTGTCCTAACTTGGTGTCGTTGTAGCTGTACCATGAACCGCTTTTCTTGATGATGCCCAGTTCAGCACCCAAGTCGATGATTTCTCCGCTGCGGGAAATACCTTCACCGAACATGATGTCGAATTCGGCTTTGCGGAAAGGAGGAGCCACCTTGTTCTTTACGACTTTTACACGTACCTGGTTACCGATGACTTCATCACCGTCTTTCAACTGAGCAGCACGGCGGATGTCTAGGCGGACAGACGCATAGAACTTCAGCGCGTTACCACCGGTAGTAGTTTCTGGGTTTCCGAACATGACACCGATTTTTTCACGCAGCTGGTTGATGAAAATACAAGTCGTGTTGGTCTTGCTGATGGCAGAAGTCAGCTTGCGCAGAGCTTGTGACATCAGTCGGGCTTGCAGACCGACTTTGTTGTCGCCCATGTCACCTTCAATTTCAGCTTTCGGAGTCAGAGCCGCTACAGAGTCGATGACAATGATGTCGATGGCAGAGGAACGAATCAGCTGCTCGGCAATTTCCAATGCCTGTTCGCCGTTGTCGGGCTGTGAAATCCACAAGTTGTCGATGTCCACTCCTAACTTGGCTGCATAGAAACGGTCGAAAGCATGTTCTGCATCGATGAAAGCGGCAATACCGCCGGCTTTCTGTGCTTCGGCGATGGCATGGATAGCCAATGTGGTCTTACCGGAGGATTCCGGACCATAGATTTCGATGATACGTCCTTTCGGGTAACCGCCTACACCAAGTGCCGCATTCAGGGCAATGGAGCCGGTTGGGATGACTTCTACTTCCTGCACGTGGTCGTCGCCCATTTTCATGATAGAGCCTTTTCCGAAGCTCTTCTCAATTTTGTCCATGGCTGCCTGCAGGGCTTTCAGTTTCTCACTGTTATCGGGTTTGGGGGCGCTATTTTCGATGCCTCCTTCAAATTCTAATTCGTCTTTCTTGGCCATAATTATTGTAGGATTTGTGCGGCATGGTCTTTGGTCTTCACTTCCTTGGGTGAAATAATCCGTTCGATGATGCCTTGTTCGTTAATGATGAAAGTGGTACGGAAAGTGCCCATATATTTGCGTCCGTACATGCTTTTTTCTCCCCATACACCGAAAGTTTCCACCAGCTTGTGGTCGGTATCGGCAATCAGTGTAAACGGAAGCTGGTTCTTCTCGATGAATTTCTGGTGTGACTTTTCGTCGTTGATGCTCACGCCGATGACTTCGTAGCCGGCTTTCTGGAGCTCGGCATAGTTGTCGCGGAGGTTGCAGGCTTGTGCCGTACAGCCTGAAGTCATATCCTTTGGGTAGAAATAGAGGACGATTTTCTTGCCCGCGTAGTCGCTCAGGCGAACTTCTTCACCTTTTTCGTTGACTCCCAGTATTTCGGGAGCTTTGTCTCCTATGTTCATAATTGTTTGTTGGAAAAAGTTAGAAAAAAAGAAAAGAATCAAGAATGAAGAATGAGTGCTTCGGTTCTCCATTCTTGATTCTTTATATATAGGTAATCTTTCAGTCAATTACAGTTCCAGGTCGCCGTCGAATACTTCATGCCAAGGCAGTCCGTATTTGTTCAGCGCGTCCATGAATGGATCCGGGTCGAATTCTTCCACGTTCCATACACCCGGGCGTTTCCACAGGCCTTTCAGGAACATCATGGCACCAATCATGGCCGGTACACCGGTGGTATAGCTTACACCCTGCATGCCTGTTTCTTTGTACGCAGCCTGGTGAGAGCAGTTGTTGTATACATAATAAGTATGTTCTTTTCCGTCCTTGATACCCCGGATACGGCATCCGATAGAAGTCTCGCCTTCGTAGTTCTCGCCCAAATCCTGTGGGTTAGGCAATACGGCTTTTAGGAACTGCAACGGAACAATCTGCATGCCGTTGTAGTTGATAGGCTCGATGCTGGCCATACCGATGTCCTGAATTACGCGCAGGTGAGTCAGGTATTCCTGACCGAAAGTCATCCAGAAACGGGCACGCTTGATGGTCGGGAAGTTCTTAACCAGTGATTCCAGCTCTTCGTGATACAGAAGGTAAGAATCGCGCGGGCCGATGTTCGGATAAGTCAGGTCCTTGTGGAATTCCAGCGGTTTGGTCGTAATCCATTTGCCGTTTTCGTAGTAACGTCCGTTCTGTGTGATTTCGCGGATGTTGATTTCTGGATTGAAGTTGGTGGCAAAAGCCTTGTGATGGTTTCCGGCGTTGCAGTCCACGATGTCCAGGTACTGGATTTCATCGAAATGGTGTTTGGCAGCGTATGCAGTATATACACCACTTACTCCCGGGTCGAATCCACATCCTAAAATGGCAGTCAGTCCGGCTTCCTCAAAGCGTTTTTTGTAAGCCCATTGCCAGCTGTATTCAAAGTGAGCCTCGTCTTTCGGCTCGTAGTTTGCGGTATCCAAGTAGTTTACTCCCGTTTTCAGACATGCTTCCATAATCGTTAAATCCTGGTAGGGGAGTGCTACGTTAATAACGATTTCGGGTTTAAAACTATTGAATAAAGACACAAGTTCATCCACATTGTCGGCATCGACTTTAGCGGTTTTGATGTGGGGGTTACCAATTGCTTTGACAATGGCATCACATTTTGACTGTGTGCGGCTTGCAATCATGACTTCGGAGAAGACTTCCGGATGCTGAGCCACTTTGTGTGCAACAACGGTACCTACACCGCCTGCACCGATAATCAATACTTTACTCATTTATTAATTTGATACTTTAAATGCCCGGTAAACGTTACCGTTCAATATGCAAAGATAGAAAATAAATCCAAACATGGTGCAGTATTCAAGGGATATCCGTATTTTTGTAAATGAACAATTCTTAAAAATAGATTGTTTGTGAAAATGTGATTACGATTAAAAGAGAAACAAGTTATGAATAAGAAGTATTTTGCGGCAGCAGCTTTTGCTTGCCTGCTGATGAGCTGCGGCTCAGGAAAGAACTCGGTAGCCGTAGTTGATTTTTCAGGGGAATGGAACATCGTAGAAGTGAACGGGGAAAAAGTAAGTGCAGAAAATACGCCTTTTTTGGGTTTTGACAATGCTGAACACCGCTTGTATGGAAATGCGGGTTGCAACCGTCTGATGGGTACATTCAACTTGGATACACTGAACGCAGGAAAGATTTCATTTGGACAAGTGGGGGCTACCCGGATGATGTGTCCGGACATGAAGGTAGAACAGAGTGTGTTGGAAGCCTTGAATAAGGTGTCCGGATATGAAGAAGTGGGTGAAGGCGTATCCTTGAACGATGCCGATGGAAAACCGCTCATTCTTTTGCAGAAACGGGAAGTAAAGGAGGTTTCATTGAACGACTTGGATGGCACATGGCAGATTATGGCCGTGAATGGAACGGAAATCGGCAAAACGGAGAAAATACCTCAGCTGACGTTCGACCTGGCAGAGAAGAAAGTATATGGAAATGCCAGCTGCAACACCATCAACGGCGGGTTCTCTCAGGAAGAAGGAAAGTCTTCTTCTTTGCAGTTCACTCAGATGATTTCCACGATGATGGCTTGTCCGGATATGACAACCGAAAGAAATATTCTGGATGCCTTGAACAAGGTGCGCAGCTTTGAGGTAAAAGAAAATGGTATGGTGAGCCTGTTGGGCGAGGACGGGAGTGAATTGCTGACCTTGAAGAAGCTGGTTGAGACGGAAACTGAGGCTTGATAAATCGGCAGGTCATGGTATAAGGTCCGAAGAAAAATATTATCTTTGCAGGAAAGAAGCATAAACCTTATAATATATGACTAAAAAAATACTTTTGTTAGGTTCCGGAGAACTTGGTAAGGAATTTACCATTGCAGCCCAGCGCTTGGGCCAGTATGTGATTGCGTGTGACTCTTATGCAGGTGCACCGGCTATGCAGGTGGCAGATGCGTGCGAGGTATTCAGTATGTTGGATGGAGAGGCTTTGGACCGTGTGGTAGAAAAGTATCATCCGGATATCATTGTTCCTGAAATAGAAGCGATACGTACTGAACGGTTGTATCACTTGGAAAAAGAAGGCATACAGGTGGTGCCGAGTGCGCGTGCGGTGAATTTTACCATGAACCGTAAGGCTATCCGTGATTTGGCTGCCAAGGAACTGGGCTTGAAAACCGCGAAGTATTTTTACGCTTCCTCTTATGAGGAGCTGAAAGAGGCTGCCAATAAGATTGGTTATCCGTGTGTCATCAAACCGTTGATGTCATCTTCCGGCAAAGGCCAGTCAGTAGCCAAATCTGAAGACGATTTGAAGTATTCATGGGAATATGGATGCAACGGTAGCCGTGGCGATATCAAGGAACTGATTGTAGAGGAATTCATTCATTTTGACAGTGAAATCACTTTGCTGACAGTGACCCAGAAGAACGGACCGACGTTGTTCTGTCCTCCTATCGGTCACGTACAGAAGGGAGGAGACTATCGTGAAAGTTTCCAGCCGGCTCACATCGCACCCGAACATCTGGCTGAGGCACAGCGTATGGCCGACAAAGTGACAAAAGCACTGACAGGATATGGTTTGTGGGGAGTGGAATTCTTCCTGAGCCATGAAAACGGAGTATATTTCTCTGAACTTTCTCCACGTCCGCATGACACGGGTATGGTGACTTTGGCCAATACACAGAACTTGAATGAGTTTGAATTGCATCTGTATGCGGTACTGGGATTGCCTATTCCGGGTATTACGCAGGAACATATCGGTGCAAGTGCAGTCATTCTTTCTCCGATTGCCAGCCAAAAGGCTCCGCAGTACAGAGGAGAGGAACTGGTTTGTTCTCAGCCGAATACTTACCTCCGTATCTTTGGTAAACCGACCACCCGTCTGAACCGCCGTATGGGAGTAGTGGTATGCTACGATAAGAACGATGGCGATTTGGATGCGCTTCGTGACAAGTGTAAGTCACTGGCTGCTAAGGTAGAAGTATACTAAGCAGTTGATTTATGTCATGAAAAGAGAATAAATACACGAATTTTTTTGCTGTTTGGTTTATAACTTATGCGTGAAATGCATATATTTGCGCCCGCAAAATTAAACTAAACAACGTATATGGCAGAAAACAAAACAGTGAAGTATCATATTCCTCAGCGAGGAATATATATGTATTCTCATGTACATGACGGAAAAACTGAAATGATTGTGCTGAATAGTACAAGTGATGAGCAGACACTGGCTGCTGAGTACTATGGTGTCTTGACTAAGGATTCTAAAGAAGGTAGAGATGTATCGAGCGGAAAGAGAATCGATTTGACAAAGAATCTCGTAGTTTCTCCTCGTAGATCGTTGATTATTGAATTCTAATGAAGGGACATTCAGTAAATAGTATAAAATTAGCCAACTAATTCATACACAAAGTGTT
>NZ_CABROP010000022.1:0-51071 GCF_902472605.1 uncultured Bacteroides sp. | reverse complement strand
CCGCTGGTTGCGGCATTGGACGGAGTGTATAAGGTGGAGCTGAGCGGTGCCACGCCCATGGAGTGGCGCATCGTGTACGACAATGTGCAGCTGGAGCGCATCGGGGTGGGGGTACAGGATATCCTGACCGCCATTGAGGAAAGGTACGGCCGTGAGTTTCTGGGGATTTGTGAGCTGGAGACGGCCCGCGGGACGGAATGGATACGGCTGGTGCGTACCACCGAAGGCAGTCCGGAGGGGTTTGTCCCCTCGGAAATTGCGGTGAAGGCGGCCGACGGGAGCATGGTGCCGCTGGACCGGCTGGTCAGGGTGACGCGCACGGAGGAGGAGCCCACATCGTACTACCGCATCAACGGGCTGAACTCGGTGTATCTGTCCGTCACCGCCTCGGAAACGGCCAACCAGCTGGCCCTGGCGGAGAAGGTCAGGAAGGTGATAGCCGAAGCGGAGGCCGTGATGCCGGCCGGGTACGAAATCCATACGGGCTATGATGCCACGGAATACATCTCGAAGGAATTGGACACGATTTATTTCCGTACGGGAATCACCGTGCTGATCCTGTTGCTGTTCGTGGCGGTGATTACGCGCAACCTGCGGTATCTTTTCCTGATAGTGGCCGGGCTGGCGGTGAACATTGCCGTGGCCGTCATCCTGTATTATGCGCTGGGGCTGGAAATTCAGCTTTATTCGCTGGCGGGCATCACCATCTCGCTGAACCTGGTGATAGACAACATCATCGTCATGACCGACCATATTCTGAGAAGGCGCAACCTGAAGGCGTTCATGTCGGTGCTGGCGGCCACGCTGACCACCATCGGGGCGCTGGTCATCATCTTCTTCCTCGACGAGAAGATACGCCTGAACCTGCAGGACTTTGCGGCGGTGGTGATTGTCAACCTGGGCATCTCGCTGCTGGTGGCCCTGTTCTTTGTGCCTCCGATGATAGAGAAAATCGGTCTGCAAAGGGGAAAGCCGGCGCATCCGCGGCTGTGGGTGAAGCGGGGGGCCGTGCATTTCACCCGCTTTTACCGGGGGATGATCGTGCTGCTGAGCCGCTATCGGGCGGTCGCCTTCCTTCTGCTGGTGCTCGGTTTCGGACTTCCGGTGTTCATGCTTCCGGAGAAGATAGAGGACGCGGAGCAGAAGGGGGCATGGGCGGAATGGTATAATAAGATTTTCGACAATACGACCTACCGGGAAGACATCAAGCCTGTAGTGGACAAGGTGCTGGGCGGTTCTCTCCGTCTCTTTGCCGAGAAGGTGTACGACGGCAGCTACTTCAACCGTGACGAGAGCGAGGTGGTGCTGTATATCAACGCCACCCTGCCCAACGGCAGTACGCTGGAGCAGATGAACGTGCTGATCAAGAAGATGGAGACCTACCTGAGCGGGTTCAAGGAGATACGCCAGTTCCAGACATCGGTGTACAATGCGCGCCGGGCGAGCATCCAGGTGTTCTTCAAGAAGGAGTACAGCCATACGGGTTTTCCCTATGTGCTGAAGTCGGACGTGGTGAGCAAGTCGCTGACCCTGGGCGGTGGAAGCTGGAGCGTGTACGGGCTGCAGGACCAGGGCTTCAGCAACGACGTGCGGGAGAGTGCCGGCAGCTTCCGCGTGAAGATGTACGGATACAACTACGACGAGCTGGGCCGCTGGGCGGAGGAGATGAAGAAGCTGCTGCTTTCCCACCGCCGCATCAAGGAGGTGACCGTCAGTTCGGAGTTCTCGTGGTGGAAGGACGACTATACGGAGTTCTATCTGGAGTTTGACAAGCGCAGGATGGCGGAGGAGAACCTGACGGCCTACGACCTGTTTGCGGTGTTGCGTCCGGTATTCATGCGTGACCAGCTGGCGGGCAGCATCCTTTACGACAACGGCGTGGAGTATCTGCGGCTGTCGTCCGCCCAGAGCCGGGACTATGATGTATGGGCTTTCATGTCGGTGCCGTTCCTGGTGAAGGACAAGCAGTACAAGCTCTCCGACCTGGCCGTGCTGGCGAAAGGGCAGGCCCCGAAACAGGTGGCCAAGGAGAACCAGCAGTACAGGCTCTGCCTGCAATATGAGTACATCGGCTCGTCGGAACAGGGCAAGAAACTGCTGGAGAAGGACATCGATACCCTCCGGAAGCGCCTTCCGATGGGGTATACCGTGGAGAGTGATAGTGCCTACTGGAGCTGGGGGAAGGAAGACCACAGTCAGTATTTCCTGTTGCTGATTGTCATTTCCATCATCTTCTTCATTTCGGCCATCCTCTTCAACTCGCTGAGCCAGCCGCTGGCCATCATCTTCGTGATTCCGGTGTCGTATATCGGCGTGTTCCTCACGTTCTATCTGTTCGGCCTGAACTTCGACCAGGGAGGTTTCGCTTCCTTCGTGCTGTTGTGCGGCATTACGGTGAACGCAAGCATCTACATCCTGAACGAGTATAATGCCATCCGCAGGAATTTCCCGGGACTGTCACCGCTGAGGGCCTATACCAAGGCCTGGAACGTGAAGGTCATTCCCATCTTCCTGACGGTGATGTCGACCATCCTCGGTTTCGTGCCGTTCATGATAGGTGACAAGACCCCGTTCTGGTTCCCGCTGGCCGCCGGAACCATCGGCGGACTGGTGATGTCGGTTATCGGTATCTTTATCTATCTGCCGGTATTGAGTGTGTCGGGGACGATTCGGAAAACCATACGGCGGAAAAGAAAATGACCAATGGTCAAGATAAAAGGCTGTCTTCGGGGGAGGAAGACAGCCTTTCTTTGTGAATTGTATGGAAGACTAATACCTTAGTTATTTCAGCAGTTTCTGAGCCTGTTTCAACATCTTTTCAGCTTGTTTTACGGCTTCTTTCAGTTCCTTGCTTTCAGTACCATTGGCTTTTTTCTGAGTCTTGTCCAGTTGCTCTGAAAGCTGCTGGATGTGTGATTCTACTTCTTCTTTCTTTACATCGGCTTTCTTTGACTTAGCCAACCATTCTTTCATACCCTGAGCTTTGAGAGCAAGAGTAGCAGTTTCGGCAGTCAGTTCAGTAGCTGCTTCTTCTTCCGGAGTGGCAAATGCATGGTGGAATCCTTTTACATCGTTCCAGTGTCCGCGAGTAAAGTCCGGGAATGCAACTGCTGCACAGCCGTTGTCCATGGAAATGGCTCCCAGTTCTGCCAGTGAGCACCATTCAGCCAAGTCGTATACATCCATATCCAATGGCAGTCCATTCTGCAGACAGTATACCAAACGGCTGTCCATGATGAAGTCCATACCTCCGTGTCCACCTACTTCTTTGGCCATTTCACCGTATTTCTTCAGAATCGGGTGCTGGTATTTGTCGACCAATGCCTGCATTTCTTTTTCCGGAAGGAATGAGTGAGAGCTCAGGTTGTCTACCTTCGGCTGTACGCCAGAAGCTTTCATCTGATTGGCATCTACTGCATAACCTTCAATCGGATATTTATTGGCGAAACCTTTTGTTCCAGTCAACTGATACAAGCGGTTATAAGGTTGCGGGTTCATCACATCGTGCTGGATTTCGATGACTTTTCCGTTGGCGGTGCGAATCAGGGTAGTGGTGTGGTCACCGTTGCGGAATTCTTTGCAAGGTTCACCAGTTGCTTTTTCTACCAATGCCTTACCGT
This sequence comes from uncultured Bacteroides sp., assembly GCF_902472605.1. GTDB lineage: Bacteria > Bacteroidota > Bacteroidia > Bacteroidales > Bacteroidaceae > Phocaeicola. Next base: position 47,451 of record NZ_CABROP010000022.1, on the reverse strand, counting down.
GTACAGATTTCGTATCCATAGCAACCAAGGTAGTCATACGGTCGCCACGGTGAATGTCGAGTGCTTGAGCTACAGGGCCAAGGCCGTGAGTAGCGTATACGTCGCCGCGGTTTTCCTTGTTGTAACGCAGACGCCAGCCCAATTTGTCTTCTTTCCCATTTTTCCAGTAATAAGGCCAGAAATCATCCAGGTTGTGGATGTAAGCTCCTTGTGCGCGAATTACTTCACCGAACACACCGTGTTGTGCCATGTTCAGGGTATTCATTTCAAACCAGTCATAGCAGCAGTTTTCCAGAATCATGCAGTGCTTGCGGTTCTTTTCTGACAAGTTGATGAGCTCCCAGCACTGTTCCAAGTTCATGGCAGACGGTACTTCGATGGCTACGTTCTTACCATGTTCCATGGCATATTTGGCAATAGGGAAGTGATGGTCCCAGTCGGCTGCGATGTATACCAAGTCGATGTCATCGCGTTCGCAGAGTGCTTTGTAGCCTTCTGCACCTGAATAGATGGCAGCTTCGGGCAGACAAGCTTTCTGAAGGAGTTTTTGGCATCTTTCAGCACGGTCTTTTTCGTAATCACACAAAGCTACGATTTTGGTACCGGCAATGTAGGTGAAGCGTTCTACAGCTCCCGGACCACGCATACCCAGTCCCACGAAACCTACGCGGACTACATTCATTTTAGGAACAGTCAGTCCGAGTGCACATTCTTGTCCGGCCGGACGTTCAGGAGTTTTGATAACGATGGTACCTTTATTCCATTCCCATTGAGTGGAAGGAGAAAGGCTCTGTGCAAGCATTTGAGCCGGTGTACAGGTTAAAGTTAATACGGTGCAAGCACCTAAAAGCAATTTTCCAAAATGTTTCATAGCTTTAGTTGTTTTGATGTTGAATTTTACTGGGGACAAAGATATAAAAAAACATTATTACACAAAAGTTTTTTATATAAAACCTGTACATATTAAAAAGAATAATGATTGATGCTCGTAAAAGAAATAAAATGAATTATCCAAAAAGTAATTAATAAACAAAAAAGGGTTTAATATACCTTATTAATATAGTATATCCTATTATATATTATGGTATAATGTGGCAAGGTGGAACTGTGTGTTTATCTGAAAGTTAAGGGTGGTCTGATTAGAAGGGGCAAATTTTATATTGGATGATAAACTGACAAGAAAAACGTATTGTTTCTTACGAATAATAATTTATTTGAAAAAAAAGTGTCATTTTATTTGCATGTTACAAAAAAGCCTTTACCTTTGCAGCTGTAATAAAACAAGAGATAACAAATATGATTACATTACACACATCCGTGAACTTGGCAGTCCTGCATATTATTCGCGTCCTGGTCGTGGCACCAAGAGGTGAGAAAGGTTCGTGTATGTAATGATATGAAAATGATATTGTAGAAAGCCTTTCTCACCAAGTGTTGAGAGAGGCTTTTTAATTGAAAAGAGAGATGAAAATGAAACATCAGTTACGTAGTTCGATGAGTACCGAAGGCCGCCGTATGGCAGGCGCCAGAGCACTGTGGGTGGCCAATGGAATGAAAAAGGAGATGATGGGAAAACCAATCATCGCAATAGTGAACTCTTTTACGCAGTTTGTACCCGGTCATACACACTTGCATGAGATTGGTCAGCAGGTGAAGGCAGAGATTGAGAAGCTGGGATGCTTTGCGGCTGAGTTCAACACCATTGCCATCGACGACGGAATCGCGATGGGGCATGACGGGATGCTGTATTCTTTGCCTTCGCGTGATATCATCGCCGACAGCATAGAATATATGGTGAATGCACATAAGGCAGATGCCATGGTATGTATTTCCAACTGTGATAAGATTACACCGGGAATGCTGATGGCTTCCATGCGATTGGATATTCCGACGGTGTTCGTGTCAGGTGGACCGATGGAAGCCGGAGAGTGGGGCGGACAGCATCTGGATTTGATTGATGCCATGATTAAGTCGGCCGATACGACCGTGAGTGATGAGGATGTAGCCGAAATTGAACGCCATGCGTGTCCGGGTTGCGGAAGTTGCTCAGGTATGTTTACCGCCAATTCGATGAACTGTTTGAATGAAGCTATCGGACTGGCTTTGCCGGGTAACGGTACGATTCTGGCTACTCATGCCAATCGCAAGCAGTTGTTCAAGGATGCAGCGGCCCTGATTGTGAAGAACGCATATAAATATTATGAAGAAGGAGACGACAGCGTGTTGCCGCGCAGCATTGCAACTCGTGAGGCATTTCTGAATGCCATGACCCTCGACATTGCCATGGGTGGTTCTACCAATACGGTGCTTCACTTGTTGGCGGTGGCTCACGAAGCGGAAGTGGATTTCAAGATGGACGACATTGACATGCTGTCACGTCGTGTACCTTGTCTTTGCAAGGTGGCTCCCAATACACAGAAATATCACATTCAGGATGTGAACCGTGCGGGAGGTATTTTGAATATTTTGGGCGAACTGGCCAAAGGGGGACTGTTGGATACTACCGTACATCGGGTGGACGGTTCCACATTGGCAGAAGCCATTGCCAAATACAATATCTGTCGTCCGGATGTAGATGCAGAAGCACAGCGTATTTATTCAAGTGCACCGGGCGGTAAATTCTGTATCCAGTTAGGGGCACAGAACGCCACCTACAAGGAGTTGGATACTGACCGTGCCAACGGATGTATCCGTGACTTGCAGCACGCGTACAGCAAGGATGGCGGACTGGCCGTATTGAAAGGAAATATCGCTCAAGACGGTTGCGTAGTGAAAACTGCCGGAGTGGATGAAAGTATCTGGAAGTTCTCAGGCCCGGCCAAGGTGTTCGATTCGCAGGAAGCTGCCTGTGAAGGTATCTTGGGTGGAAAAGTAGTCAGCGGTGACGTGGTAGTCATTACTCACGAAGGTCCGAAAGGAGGTCCGGGTATGCAGGAAATGCTGTATCCTACCTCTTATATTAAATCCAAGCATTTGGGTAAGGAATGTGCTTTGATTACCGACGGACGTTTCAGTGGAGGAACTTCTGGCTTGAGCATCGGGCATATTTCTCCGGAAGCCGCAGCCGGAGGCAACATCGGTAAGATTGTAGATGGTGACATCATTGAAATAGACATTCCTAACCGTTCTATCAATGTGAGACTTTCTGACGAAGAACTGGCCCAGCGTCCGATGACGCCGGTGACCCGCGACCGCAAGGTTTCAAAGGCATTGAAGGCATACGCCAGCATGGTGAGCTCGGCAGATAAAGGTGGAGTGAGAATTGTAGAATAAGGAGAAGCTTATGAGTAAAGAAAAGATATCAGGTTCAGAAGCGTTGATGCGCTCGTTGGAGCATGAAGGGGTCAAAACACTCTTCGGCTATCCGGGAGGTGCCATCATGCCGGTGTTCGATGCGTTGTATGACCATCGCGACAAATTGAACCACATTTTGGTTCGTCATGAACAAGGAGCTGCGCATGCGGCTCAGGGTTTTGCCCGTGTATCGGGAGAAGTAGGAGTTTGTCTGGTAACAAGTGGACCGGGCGCTACCAATACAATTACCGGTATCGCTGATGCCATGATTGACAGTACGCCGATTGTGGTGATTGCCGGTCAGGTAGGAGCTTCTCTGCTGGGTACGGATGCGTTTCAGGAAGTCGACTTGGTGGGCATTACACAGCCTATTTCCAAGTGGAGCTATCAGATACGTCGTGCGGAGGATGTGGCTTGGGCGGTTGCCCGGGCGTTTTACATCGCACGGAGTGGACGACCGGGACCTGTCGTATTGGATTTTGCCAAGAATGCGCAGACGGAAATGACAGACTATGAACCAGTGGATTTGGATTTTATCCGTAGTTACGACCCAGATCCGGAAACCGATTCAAAAGCTGTGGCTGAGGCTGTGGCTTTAATCAATGAAGCTAAGCGTCCGCTGGTACTGGTAGGTCAGGGTGTAGAACTGGGAAATGCGCAGCAGGAACTGAAAGAATTCGTGGAAAAGGCAGATATCCCTTGCGGATGTACATTACTGGGGTTGTCGGCATTGCCAAGCAATCATCCTTTGAACAAAGGAATGTTGGGTATGCACGGAAACCTGGGACCGAATGTGAAGACCAACGAATGCGATGTGTTGATTGCAGTGGGTATGCGTTTTGATGACCGTGTAACCGGTAAGTTGGAAACCTATGCCAAACAAGCCAAGGTGATTCATCTGGATGTAGACCCGTCGGAAATCGGGAAGAATGTACCGGTAGATGTGCCGATTTTGGGTAACTGCAAACGGACACTTGCACTGCTCACCGAACTAATTCAGCCGCATAAGCACGAAGAGTGGATTGCCAGCTTCAAACCGTATGAAGAAAAAGAATACACGCAGGTCATCGAAAAGGAAGTGTTCCCGAAAGAGGGACCTATCAATATGGGTGAAGTCGTGAATGCGGTGAGTGAGGCCACTCACAACGAAGCTATCCTGGTAACTGATGTCGGTCAGAATCAGATGATGGCTTGCCGTTACTTTAAATTTAGCAAGCCTCGTAGCATTGTCACTTCCGGCGGTATGGGAACGATGGGATTCTGTTTGCCGGCCGCTATTGGAGCCACATTCGGCCGTACGGACCGTACAGTATGTGCCTTTATGGGAGATGGCGGTTTGCAGATGACCATGCAGGAACTGGGTACAATTATGGAACAGAAGTCGCCGGTCAAGATTATCCTGCTGAATAATAATTACCTGGGCAATGTGCGTCAGTGGCAGGCCATGTTCTTCAACCGCCGCTATTCTTTCACCCCGATGATGAATCCTGACTACATGCAGATTGCATCGGCTTACGGAATTGCCTCACGCCGTGTGATGAATCGTGAGGAATTGAACGACGGTATTCAGGAAATGTTGTCGACCGACGGCGCTTTCTTGCTGGAGGTATGCGTGATAGAAGAAGGAAATGTGTTGCCGATGACACCTCCGGGAAGTTCGGTCAACTATATGTTAATGGAATGTTGAGAGGAGAAGGAGGAAGAATATGGATAATAAAACATTATATACAATCATTGTTCATTCAGAGAATATTGCCGGTATTTTGAACCAGATTACCGCAGTGTTTACCCGTCGCCAGATCAACATCGAGAGTCTGAATGTGTCGGCTTCTTCCATCAAGGGAGTACATAAATACACCATTACTTGCTGGACCACTCCAGATGTGATTGGCAAGGTGGTGACACAGATAGAAAAGAAAATGGATGTGATTCAGGCACATTATTTCACGGACAAGGAAATCTTCCAGCGTGAAGTGGCGATGTATAAGGTGTCCACTCCTGAATTTCAGTCGAATCCGGAAGCATCCAAGGTGATTCGCCGTTACAGTGCCCATATCGTGGAAGTCAATCCGACTTTCTCGATCGTGGAAATGGTGGGAATGAGTGCAGATATCACCTCACTCTATCAGGAACTGAAACAGTTGAATTGTGTGCTCCAGTTTGTGCGTTCTGGTCGTATTGCCGTTTCTACCAGTTGTTTTGAACGGGTGAACGAATACCTGGCACATCGTGAAGAAAGATATCGCAACCAAAAAAAGTGAATGTATGGCAGAAGAAAGTAAAGTAGGTAGTTATCCGTTTGTGGCCGAACCGTTTCATGTGGATTTCATGGAGCGGCTGACAATGGGGGTGTTGGGCAATCATTTGCTGAACTGTGCCGGCTTCCATGCGGCAGACAGAGGATTTGGCATCGCTACGCTGAATGAGAATCATTACACGTGGGTGCTTTCACGTCTGGCAATTGAGATGGAAGAAATGCCGCATGCCTACGAACACTTTACCATACAGACTTGGGTGGAGAATGTGTACCGCCTGTTTACAGACCGTAACTTTGCCATTCTGAACAAGGATGGGAAGCCTATTGGATACGCCCGTTCCATCTGGGCGATGATCAGCATGGAAACGCGTAAGCCGGCCGATTTGCTGACATTGCACGGAGGTTCGATTGTGGACTATGTGTGTCAGAAAGACTGTCCGATTGACAAGCCGGGACGTATCAAGGTGACACATCCGCAGGCGATGGGAGAGTATCGGGTGAAGTATAGTGACATTGACCTGAACGGGCATGTGAACAGCATCAAATACATTGAACATATTCTGGATTTGTTCCCTATGGAAATGTTCCGAAAGAAACAGGTCCACCGGTTTGAGATGGCTTATGTGGCCGAAAGTTATTACGGCGATACGTTGAGCTTCTTCCAGGAGCAGACCGGAGAAAATGAATATGATGTGGAAGTGAAAAAGAACGGCACGGAAGTGGTTGTTCGAAGTAAAGTGATTTTTAGAGATTAAATTAGTATATCAACTTGCAGCCGAAAGGCTGCGTAAAAAGATTGTAAAAACTATGGCAAAAATGAATTTTGGCGGTGTGATTGAAAATGTAATCACTCGCGAAGAATTTCCATTGGAAAAAGCACGTGAAGTATTGAAAGATGAAACCATTGCTGTAATCGGTTACGGTGTACAGGGACCGGGACAGTCATTGAACTTGCGCGATAACGGTTTTAACGTCATTGTCGGACAGCGTCAGGGCAAGACTTTTGAAAAAGCAATCGCTGATGGATGGGTTCCGGGAGAAACTTTGTTCAGCATTGAAGAAGCTTGCAAGAGAGCCACTATCATCATGTGTCTGTTGTCAGATGCCGCAGTGATCTCTGTATGGCCGACTATCAAACCGTGCTTGACTGCAGGAAAGGCTTTGTATTTCTCTCATGGTTTCGCCATCACTTGGAATGACCGTACTGGCGTAGTTCCTCCTAAAGACATCGATGTCATCATGGTGGCTCCGAAAGGTTCAGGTACTTCTTTGCGTACTATGTTCCTGGAAGGACGTGGCTTGAACTCTTCTTATGCGATCTACCAGGATGCTACCGGTAAGGCATACGACCGTACCATTGCATTGGGTATCGGTATCGGTTCAGGTTACCTGTTCGAAACTACTTTCCAGCGTGAAGCTACTTCCGACTTGACTGGTGAACGTGGTTCTTTGATGGGAGCTATCCAGGGATTGCTGTTGGCACAGTATGAAGTGCTCCGTGAAAACGGACATACTCCGTCTGAAGCTTTCAACGAAACTGTAGAAGAGCTGACTCAGTCACTGATGCCGTTGTTTGCAAAGAATGGTATGGACTGGATGTATGCAAACTGCTCTACTACCGCACAGCGTGGTGCCCTCGACTGGATGGGTCCGTTCCACGATGCCATCAAACCGGTAATGCAGAAACTGTATCAGAGTGTAAAATGCGGTCATGAAGCTCAGATTTCTATCGACAGCAACTCTCAGCCGGATTATCGTGAAAAACTGAATGCAGAATTGAAAGCATTGCGTGAAAGCGAAATGTGGCAGACTGCTGTGACTGTACGTAAACTTCGTCCGGAAAACAACTAATCACGGTAGGTGAAAATTATAAGAAAGCCGTTCGGTGTCGGAAGATGCCGGACGGCTTTTTTCGTAAGGTAAGGATGAAAAGAATCTGTGAGATTTTGTTACCTTTGTGCCGGTTCTATAGAATAGAGATGAAAAAAATTGCTATTTTTCTGCTGGGCTGTCTTTGTATGGCAGGGACAGTGTTTGGACAAAGTCTGGAGCAGACCACGGAGCAGCGTCTGAAGGATTTTTTTGCCAATTATGAGACTTCGTATGCGAATATCGGCAAGTGTAAGCTGGAACGCATGGAGCTGGAACATGAAAAGAAGGTATTGCGCGTGTATGCCAATCCGACTTTTGGTTACCAGCCGTTTACGGAAGAGAATGTATCGGCCATCTATCGTTTGTTAAAGCAGTCGCTTCCGGGGCCGGTAAATTATTATACCCTGCAAGTGTATGCAGACGGAAAGCTGATTGAGGACCTGGTGCCTAATGCGTTCCGGAAGAAACAGGACAAGACTCGCTTGTACGGTAAACTGGAGGCGAAAGGAAACCCGTGGGTGACCAATGTGTCGCGTCCGTTTGAAATCAGCCGGGGATTGGAAGGACGGCATGTGGCCGTGTGGCAAAGTCATGGAAAGGTGTATCGGAACGACCGGGATGAATGGCGTTGGCAGCGTCCGCGCTTGTTCTGCACTACGGAAGATTTGTTTACCCAATCGTTTGTGGTACCGTATCTGATTCCGATGCTGGAAAATGCTGGAGCCGTAGTTTTCACTCCGCGTGAACGCGACTGGCAGCGGCACGAGGTGATTGTGGATAATAACACTTGTACGCCGGGTAGCCATTATCTGGAAGTGGAATACAAAAAATATACGTGGAAGGATACGGGTCAGCCGGGATTTGCTCAAAAGTATCAGCAGTATCCGGATAACTATAATCCTTTCAAGGATGGTACGGCGAGGTACATTGCGACCCAAAACCAGCCGGAAAAGGCTTTTGCCGAATGGATTCCCAACATCCCGGAAAAAGGAAAATATGCGGTGTATGTCAGTTATCAGACACTGCCGGAAAGCGTGTCGGATGCTAAATACTTGGTCTTCCACAACGGAGGAGTTACTGAGTTCAAGGTGAACCAGCAGATGGGGGGAGGTACCTGGGTGTATTTGGGTACCTTTGAGTTCGACAAAGGCCGGAACGATTACGGCATGGTGGTGCTGAGCAACGAGAGCTCCCAAAAGGGAGTGGTCTGTGCCGATGCAGTCCGTTTTGGCGGCGGCATGGGAAACATTGTCCGTGGCGGACAGGTGAGTGGAGTGCCCCGTTACCTGGAAGGGGCACGCTATTGGGCACAATGGGCCGGCATGCCTTATGTGGTGTACAGCAAGAGCCAGGGAGAAAATGATTACAATGACGATATCAATGCTCGTTCGCTGATGGTGAACTACCTGAGTGGCGGGTCGGTGTACAATCCTTCGGAAGAGGGATTGAAGGTGCCGTTTGAAATGACGCTGGGATTGCACAGCGATGCGGGGTTCAAAACGGATGATGAACTGGTGGGTTCATTAGGCATTTATACGACTGACTTCAACGACGGGAAACTGAATTGCGGTATCTCTCGTTATGCGTCGCGCGACCTGACAGACATGGTGCTGACAGGATTGCAGCGGGACATCGCTTCTCGTTTTGGGGTGCAGTGGGCCCGGCGGAGCATGTGGAACCGGAACTACAGCGAGACCCGTCTGCCGGCAGTGCCTTCCATGATTCTGGAATTGCTCTCCCATCAGAACTTTGCCGATATGCAGTGGGGACACAATCCCGATTTCAAGTTTACGGTGGGACGTTCAGTCTATAAATCCATTTTGAAATATCTTTCTACCATGCACGGTACCGACTATGTGGTGCAACCGCTTCCGGTGAATCATTTTGCCATCCGGGAAGGAAAGAAGAAAAATACTTTTACTCTGAACTGGAATCCGGTAGAGGATGTGATGGAGCCTACGGCCAAACCGCAGGGTTATATCGTCTATACCCGTATCGGTTACGGCGGATTTGACAACGGAGTATATGTACGCAAACCGGAATACACGGTGAAAGTCGAACCGGGACTGGTGTACAGTTTCAAGGTGACGGCCGTCAACAAGGGAGGAGAAAGTTTCCCTTCGGAAATTTTGTCGGCCTATAAGGCCAAACGAAGCAAAGGCACGTTGCTGATTGTGAACGGATTCGATGCTACCTCTGGTCCGGCGGAAGTCAACTCGGCTTTGCTGCAGGGCTTTGACCTGAAGTCGGACCCGGGCATTCCTTACGGGCAGACTCCTGCTTATTGCGGCTACCAGCAAGGATTCAATCGCGACAAAGCGGGACTGGAGACTGGTGACGGGCTGGGAGTCAGTGACAATGCCTTAGAAGGAAAATTGATTGCGGGAAATACCTATGATTATGTGTTTGTGCATGGCAAGGCCATTCAACGGGCCGGACGCTATTCGTTCGTTTCCTGTAGTGACGAAACTTTGGAGAGTGGAAGTACAGACCTGAGTCTGTATGACATGGTAGATTTGATTTGTGGAGCCGATCCCAAATCCTTCTCTTCGGCTATGCAGGAAGCTCTTACCCGTTACTGCCGACAGGGCGGACGTTTGCTGGTGAGCGGTTCTGCGTGGGGAGCAAATTTGCAAAAGGGAGACTTTGGCAAGGATGTGCTGAAGTGCATGTATGGCGGTCGTTTCAGTAACCAGACTTCCTCTTCTTTGCAGGGAGCAGGGGTACAGTTCCAGGTAGAAGGGGGAGCTAATGAAACGGTTTATGCCGTTCCTTCCATGGAATGTGTGCTGCCTGCAGCTGGGGCCTATTCATCTTTTGTGTATACCAAGGGAAATTATGGGGTAGGAACCGTATATCGTGGAGAAGATTACCGTACCTTTGTATTGGGTTTCCCCTTGGAATGTGTGGAAAACACCGACGTACGCAATCACTTGATGCAGACTGCTGTGACCACGCTTTTGTCCAAGAAAAAACGCTGATTCAGTATAAAGAAAGGAATTAAGTAACCATCAATAAATGTATCGATATGGAAAAAGATTTTTTGAAGGTCATTGAAACACGGCGCAGTTGCCGCAAGTATAAACCGGAACAGATTACGGATGAAGAGTTGAAGGCTGTGCTCGAAGCAGGTACTTATGCTCCGACTTCACGCGGTATGCAGTCGCCTTATATTGTGGCTGTACAGAAAAAAGAAGTGTTGGCCAAGCTGGCTAAGATGAATGCGGAAATCATGGGAGTTACTTCCAATCCTTATTACGATGCGCCTACTTACGTGCTGGTTTTTGTGCCTTCATTGGCCAACAATCCGGTACAGGACGGCAGTTGCGTGTTGGAAAACATGATGTTGGCAGCACATGCCTTAGGATTGGGCAGTTGCTGGATTCACCGGGAACGCGAGATGTTTGCCACAGAAGAAGGCAAGCAGCTGATGGAAGAATGGGGACTTCCCGAAGGGTTGATGGGTATCGGTGCCCTTGCGTTGGGCTATCCCGACGGAGAACCCGCTCCGGCAAAACTGCGTAAACTGGACTATTTCCGGGTGATAAAATAAGACGAAAAAAAACGCAAGGGCGTTTTGGTCAAAATGTCCTTGCGTTTGATTCAAAACGCCTTTGCGTTTTCCCTTAAACGCCCTTACGTTTTACTTGAAACGTCCTTGCGTTTGGGTAGAAACGCAAGGGCGTTTTTTATGACTCGTTTTTTATCAGTTAATCGGCACAATTTCAAAGATTTCTGCCTTTCCTTCCAGACGAATCTGACAGACATTCTTGTCGGCCAGTTCGATTCTTGCATAAGGAGTTTCAATCATGGTTTCAGACAGTATCTTGCTTTTTTTGTCCAGCTGCACGCATTTTATCGGGGCAGACAACTGGTTCATCAGTAAGGTGTAGGCTTTGACATCCTTGTTCACTTCGAACGCAATCACTTTTGTGCTTTGGTAAGAGGTGGAGAGATTGTTGTCGAAAGCATAAACCGCTTTGCTCAGTGTATCCGCCTCAAGCGTAAAGCCAAGATTGTCCGGACGGAGTGGGTTTACATCGAACGAGCGGACAGAAGCATAATTGGTGCGTTTGGAATCCAGTCGTTTCAGGCGGACGTAGCGTGCTTTTTCCGGAGCCCCCTGCCAGTGGATGATGTATTGCTGGTTCAGCTCGCCGGTGAGTGCTTTCCAGTTTTGTCCATCGGCAGAACATTCCACTACGGCATGGTCAAAATAGTCCACATCGTCTTTGGAATTTCTTCCTTGAAGAATGGAGATTTCCGTCACATCACGTACGTCGCGCAAGTCTACTCCAATCCAGTCGTTCGGCTTTTGAGCGATTCCGGAAGTATAGAAAGTTGTAGAATCATTGTCGAACATCAGTTTGGTTTGTACGGTATGCGCACTGCTGAAAGAGCCGATACCTTTGTAGTCGTTGGGTACCTTCCCCGAAAGTTTCTTCAGGTATCCGTGTGCCATGTCGTCCATTGCATACTCATAGAACGGCTGAAGCTTCAGTGTGCCCGACTTGTGGGCTTCGTAGTTTTTCCGGTCTTCCGCCGTCATGATGTTTTGTATGTATTTCGTCCAGAAAAGCGCATCGTCCTGACCGGAACGGTATATACGGGCCAGTTCGATGGCTTGCTTGCCGCGTGTACCCAGTTTTCCGAATTCTGTCAGCCAAGGCCGGAGTTCATTGAGCAACGCTTTGTTCTGGCAACCGTTTTCCATGCGTGCAGGAACACTCTCTACTTTCTTGAATTCTTCTTCCAAGGCGTTGGCTGCCGCATCGTTCCAGTCGGCAATGCGGAAAGTCTTTGTTTCCCACGATTCATCCCGCCGGTATCCGTTTTCGGTATCACTGGAGTGGATGGCGAAGGTGCGATATGCATCAGTGGCATCGGGTACCAGTTCGGCCAGTCCCCGTTCCCAGTTGTCAATGGCGTTGTAGTCGGCGATGTTCCAAGCGTAGTCGGCCACTCCATATAAGGCCAGCTTGGAGGCTTCACCGTGTTCCATCGGATTGCTGATCACGCCGCAAGTCTCCTGGGCTGTCAGGCTGGTATCCAGTCCATAGACCGGTCCCTGGAGCAGGAAGTTACGGATGTAGTCGGTCACCGGATAGTTCCACCAATAGTAAGCCGGACGTTTGATACGGGAGTTGATGAAGTCGAGGGTTTCGGGTGTCAGGTCACTACATACCACGTCACCTGTCCAGAACACCTTGATTTCAGGATTCAGGGTTTTTCCGTAAATGGCCAGGCTGCCTTTTTCGGTCGGATTGGCCCAAAGTTTGGAGTAGTCGGTCGGGCAGACGGTCAGCGGAGACACATCTCCTTTTACCTTCACGAACTCTTCAGTCAGACGGTTCAGCAATTCCGTTTGCTTCAGTGGGTTGGTACCCTCGCCCGAAATATCGTCGAAGAAGATGGCAAAATGACGGACTCCCAAGTCGTACATCCAGTTGAACTTGTTGATCAGGTTCTGATAATCCTCTTCATTCCATTTGATGTCCTGTCCCGGATGAATGGCCCACACAAAGTCTACATAATTCCGGTTGCTGGCATCTACCAGTTCCTTGATGTGCTGTGCTTCTTTTTCCGGATAGGGCAGACGCCAGTTCGGGCAGCTGTGGTAAGGGTCGTCTTTAGGACCATATAAATAGGTATTCATTTTGAACTTTCCGTAGAAGTCAATCAGCGACAGGCGAACTTCATGTGACCAGGGCGTGCCGTAGAAACCTTCCACCACACCGCGGTTGGGCAAGTCCGGATAATCGTTGATTTCCATGCAGGGCAGCGTACCTTGGGAAGCGACCGGACTTTCGGTCAGTTGTTTCAAGGTCTGGATGCCATAGAAAGCTCCTCGTGCATCGTATCCGGTGAGGATAATTTCTTTTGGGTTGATAATTAGGGAGTAAGCTCCGGAGACTTCTTTTACCTGGGCTTTACGAGCTGCTTTGGGTCCGAAATCAATGGTAAGCTTGACACCCTTTTTATTCGTAGGCAGGAAATCCAGATAAGCTGAAAATTTATGCTGCTTGTCTTTCAGGTTAATACCTTGTAAAATGGGGCAGGTATTCTCTTTGTTTACTTTTAATTGATGAGGCGTAGGGTTAATGATAAGTCCCTGATGGTCTATCTTTTTCCCCGGTACAGCTCGTACGTCCTGCTTTTCAGAACGCTGGGACGAAAGATCAAAGTCTGCTTCTTGTGCTGATAAAGTTCCGTACATGAAAGTGCACAATAATCCGGCAGCCATGCATTTTGCATAATGATTCATTTTCATAACAATGGATGTTTTAGGTAATGACAAGGTGTTTGTCTGATTAATACTCTCATTCAAAGGTACGATTTGTTTCTGAATCGTGCAAATAGTGTATAGAATATTGTTAGTTTTCTTTATTACAAATGTTTTGTAAATAAAGAATGAACATTAAATGAAAGATTAATTTGAAATATATTTAATTATTTGTTGTGATATTAATATAAAATAAATATCTTTGGGCCATGTAGTAAATTATATTGCATTAACCTAAAATCAAATTATGAAAAGAACAGAGTTTAAACTCTTGGCAATAACGATGCTGTTGTCAGGATTTTCGGTGGGTTACGTTCATGCCGAAACTCACTCGGAAGCAGTGAGGATGTACGCACCTCAACAAGAAAACCAATGTAAAGGAGTGGTTTTAGATGAAACCGGTGAAAGTATAATTGGAGCCTCGGTTTTGGTGAAGGGAACTTCCAATGGAACTATAACCGACTTGGATGGTAATTTTTCCATTCCAAATGTAAAAAAGGGAGATGTGATTGTCATTTCTTTTGTCGGTTATAAGAACGTGGAAGCTGTATGGAATGGTACAGACCTTAGAATTACCTTAAAGAGTAATACGGAAGAGCTTGATGAAATTGTAGTGGTAGGTTATGGCGTTCAAAAGAAGGTAAATCTTACTGGTGCTGTTTCTTCTGTAAAAGGAGATGCTTTTGAAACTCGTCCTATTGCAGATGCTACACAAGGTTTGCAGGGTATGGTGCCGGGATTGACGGTAAGTAATAATAGTTCAGGTAGACCAGGTGCTACAGGTACGTTGACTTTGCGTGGGCAAGGTAATTTGTCGGGGAATGCTTCTCCATATATATTGGTAGATGGAGTGGAAATGGAATTATCCGATGTAAATCCTAATGATATAGAAAATATTTCAGTATTGAAGGATGCTGCTGCTTGTTCTATTTATGGAGCACGTGCTGCTTACGGTGTGATTTTGGTTACTACCAAAAAAGGTAAGGAAGGAAAAATGCGTGCAAATTATCAGGGGACCGTAGGGTGGAGTACACCTACTGTATTACCTGATATGGTTAACTCACTTGACTTTGTGAAATTCTGGAATGATGGAGTAAATAATGCGGGAGCGGGTGGTCGTGCCTATTCAGCAGAGAAAATAGCCCAGCTTGAACAGTATATGAGAGATCCTTCAAGTATGAATCCCTGGGCTGATTTGAAACCCGGACAATCATTGAATGCGGCCTTTGAGAACTCAGAACTTGGTTTGGGTAACACGGATTATTTTGATTTGCATTACAAAAACTTCAGTTTCAAGCAAAGTCACAATTTAAGTTTCAGTGGTGGCAATAAGAAGGCCCAGTATTATGTTTCTGCAGGTTATTATAACGAAGATGGTATATTGAGGTATGCGGATATGGATTATGCCCGCTATACGGTGAATGCAAATATCACTTCTGAACTGACCAAATGGATGAAGGTGAAATTCAATACCAAATTCATGCATTCGGACAATAAAACGCCATTCAATCAGGGAACAGTAAATGGAGTATCTCTTGATGGAGGTCTGTCGGAAGGTTTTTATCATAGCTTGGCGCGTTTTCGTCCTACAGTATCTCCTATAGATCCAAATGGACATTTCACAGAATTGTCAATGGTGCCTTATTTGCAAAGTGGAACATATACGGATACACAGAATGACCGTTTCAACTTTACTACAGGACTGGAGTTCCAGCCAGTCAAGAATTGGTTTATTTTCTTTGATTATACTTATAAACAAGAGAATATGGAGTATGAGGCTTTAAATGTAGCTCCATACATTTATGAACAAGATGGTGTGACGTTGACTAAGGTGGCGCGTTCTGAATTGGGGGTATCAGCTGACGGTCAGTTTACGCGTGCGTATGCCAATACAAGATATCAGAGTATCAATCTTTATACCAACTACATGTTTTCATTGGCTGATAAGCATAACTTTACAGTTATGGCTGGTTACCAGGAAGAAAACAATGATTTTAGCTGGATGAAGAATTCGATTACCGGGCTGTATTCTACAGCTAATCCAAATGTCAGTATGGGTACGGGTGATAAGATTGTGGTGGATACGCGTAACGGATGGGCTACACGAGGATTCTTCGGTCGTATCAATTATGATTTCGACGGAAAATACCTTGTGGAAGTGAACGGACGTTATGACGGTTCTTCACGTTTTGCCAGTCACAGCAGATGGGGATTTTTCCCTTCCGTATCATTGGGATGGAATATTCATCGTGAAAAATTCATGCAGAAGGCCGAAGGATTCTTGTCAAATCTGAAACTAAGAGTTTCTTATGGATTGTTGGGTAATCAAGCCAATGCGGCATTGTATACATTTGCTTCTACAATGAGTATCAATAACAGTTTGGGCAACTATATATTTAGTGACGGGCGTCACATGTACACGAATCCTCCGGCCGTAGTAAATCCCAATACTACATGGGAGAAGGTGGAAAGTAAGAATATCGGTCTTGACTTTGGCTTCTTTGGCAATGCCTTGACGGGAACTCTGGATATTTTCCAGCGAGATACGAAAGATATGTTGGGACGTGGACATGAGTTTCCCGATATGTTTGGTGCGGATGCTCCTCAGGAAAACAACGCCAATTTGCGTGACAGAGGATGGGAATTATCGTTAAACTATAGAGGTAAGATTGGTAGTGATATTGATTATAGTATTGGTGGATCTATTTCGGATGCAGTGACTAAAGTTATGCAATATTCGTCAAAAGAAAATGATCCCGCAAACACTTGGTATGCAGGTAAAACCTACGGAGAAATATGGGGGTATCGTACGGATGGATTGATACAGACGCAAGAAGAAGCCGATGCATATAATAAAGCGTATGACATGACCTACTTTAGTGGAAAACTTTGGGAGCCAGGAGACGTGAAATATGTAGATCTTGATGGAAAAGTGGGGGAAGATGGAAGAAAAATTATAGACCGTGGAAGTAACATCTTGGGTAATATGGGTGATATGACCGTCATCGGTAACACTACCCCTCGTTACCAATATACCGTGAATGGGTCAATCAGCTGGAAAGGATTGAGTTTGAGTTTGATGTTCCAGGGAGTAGGCAAACGTGATTGGAATCCAAGCGGTGTTTATTTCTGGGGTTCCAGCTCTTTTGCACAGGTTACAGTATTCAAGGAACACATGGACTATTGGCGTCCGGATAATCCGGGTGCTTATTATCCGAAACCTTATATTAATAGTGCGGGTGGAGTAGCGCCTTTCCAGAATAAAAATACACAGCCTACCGACCGTTATTTGCAGAATGCAGCATATTGCAGATTGAAGAATCTTACATTGAGTTATACATTGCCTGACGTATGGGTGAAGAAATTGGCTTTGCAGAAAGTACAGGTATTCTTCTCTGGCGAAAATTTGTTGACTTTCACCAAACTGAAAGGTATGTTTGACCCGGAAGCTATATTTACTTCCAATACCTATACTGCAGAAGGTGGTAAGAACTATCCTATGAACAAGGTCTTGTCTGTAGGGCTGATTGTTAACTTATAATGCATTGAAATATGAAAAAAATAAATATACTTTTAGCAGTGGCTTTTTCCTTTGGATTAGCCGGATGTTATGATTTGGATAAGATGCCGGAAGGGGTACTTTCTACGGCAGACCCGTTTCAGAGTGTGGGCGAAATGAGAAATTATATAGACCGTTATTATGAAAGTGGCTTGATAGGGCAAGGATTCATGGCCGGTGGCGGTGGTGGTATCGCAGGTCAGGATTATGACAGTGACAACATGAGTAGTATGGCAGCTAATACACGACTGATGGGGCAGACTGCATTGAGTAATGCTGTTGAATTGTCAAACTATACCTATATTAGAAATATAAACTATCTGCTTAATAATATCGAAAATTGCCCCGAGAAAGGTAGTGTGGAATATAACCAACTCAAGGGAGAAGCGTTGTACTTCCGTGCATGGTATTATTATAGAATGTTTATTGATTATGGAGAACTGGCATGGGTAGACAAACCTTTGGATCCCGACATGGAGGTGATGATGTTGCCCCGGGAAAGCCGTACGTTCATTGTCGACAAAATTCTTGAGGATTTGGGTAATGCCAGGGATTTGATGGGTGAACAGAATAATTCATCTTCCATGAGACTCCATCGGGATGTGGCTCGTGCATTGATCAGTGAAGTAGCATTGTTTGAGGCTACGTGGGAACGCTATCATTATGCAAAAGAAAAAGATAAATCTGAAAAATTCTATGATTATACTTTGAGTGAAGCTGATTTGAATGCGAAGATTGAAAGCTATCTTGAAACGGCAATCAAAGCTTGTCAGGAAGTGGAAGCGCGGGGCGTTTGGAGGATTTATAATACAGGTGACATTAGTAATGACTATCGTAAGCTTTTTGATACCCCGGATCTTACGACCAATCCGGAAGTTTTGTGGTTTAAAATGTACGATGGTGACAAGGTAGGAAACAGTGTGACTCGTTATTTGAATACAGGAGGTGGAAATATTGGTATATGTGCTTCGCTGGTAGACGATTATTTGTCGAGAGATGGTAGACCCTTATATGGTAATGAGTTGCTGGGGTTAAAGAAAAACTATCCTAATGAGTTGGATCCTGCGAATCGTGATCCACGCTTGGCTCAAACAGTAGCATTTCCTGGTCAACGCATGAAGCCGGAAAGAGATGGTAATCCATACATACTTCAATGGCCTTCTTTGGCTGGAGATGGTACGGCGTTCGGAACAAATCTTACAGGTTATGTGATGCTCAAACATGTAGAAATAGACTGTGCAGGAGACTATATCAGTGAATACAAAGGAACGACTCCGGCTATCCAGTTCCGCTATGCAGACATCCTGTTGAATCATGCGGAAGCTTTGGCTGAGCAGAATGGTGAGGCTAATGCCACTACAATTAAGAATGTACTGCAACCATTGCGTGATCGTGCCGGTATGCCTGCTGTGGATTTTGACAGGGAATATAATACGGATGCAAGTTATCCGTTCAAGAATCTGAACAAATATGTGCAGGCTGTCCGTCGTGAAAGAAGAGTTGAAACGGCCTTGGAAGGAAAACGGTTGAAAGATATCTTGCGCTGGGCTGCAGCTGAAGAACTTATTATAGGTAAGGTTCCTATGGGAGCATTGTTTATTGGTAGTAATTTGCCACAGCATTATGGTTCAGAATTGAAATACGATTTGGCAAGTGACAATAACCTGTTCCTGACAGGAAATCCGGGAGATGCCCTTCGTTATATTTTGCCAGTACCTCCTTCTTCAATGCCGGAGGGATGGCAGTTTAAGTCTAACAGAGATTATCTGCAGCCTATACAGGAGAGAATGTTGAATTTGATGGATGGATTATGGAAACAGAATCCTGGGTGGTAATTCGTTCTTGATGAAAGTTAAAGAAAAAGAGGCGTTCAAATAGAATAGCCTCTTTTTTTATGTCAATTCTGTAACGATTTAGTAACGGAACTTTGTCTGAAGTGGGCATTTAAATGTCTTTCGGTTGTCCACCGGATAAATAGAAAAAGTCCCGTAAAACGTTGATTTTACGGGACTTGTCTTAATTTGACTACCTAATGTCTTAGGTTTCAGCGGAGAGACAGGGATTCGAACCCCGGGTACCTCGCAGTACAACGGTTTTCAAGACCGCCGCAATCGACCACTCTGCCACCTCTCCAAAACTCCAATTGGGAGTGCCTTGTTTTTCAAAGGCGGTGCAAAGGTAGGTAATATTTTTTATTTAGCAAATGTTTTTGTGATTTTTTCGTCAATACCGTTCCGTAAGGATTCAAGAAGAAGCATTCCGAATGTAAAAATTGTCGTATTTGAAATAAAAAACAAGATTGAATCATAGTCAGTCCTACATTCCCTTTGGAAAAATGATTATCTTTGCGCTACTTTTATAGAAAATAGTTTTATTACATCACCAAGTGCATATTTATGAATAAGAAGATTTTTCTTAGCTGGCTTTTGATGGCCATTTTAAGTTTGCCGGTATTCGCCCAAATACAAGAACCGGTGAAGTTTAAAACCGAGTGGAAATCTGTATCCGCTAATGAAGTAGAAATTGTGTTCACCGGAAAAATGGAAAAAGGGTGGCATGTATACTCTACGGATTTACCGGAAGGGGGACCTGTTTCAGCTACTTTTAATGTGGATAAATTGGAAGGAGCGGAATTGGTTGGAAAACTGAAACCTGCGGGGAAAGAAATCGACAAAATGGATCCGATATTTGGTATGCAGGTCCGCTTTTTTGAAGGGACAGCTACCTTTGTGCAGAAACTCAAACTGAAAGGTGGGAAATACGAAGTGAGCGGTTATTTGCAGTACGGTGCTTGTAATGATGAAAACTGTTTGCCTCCTACCAATGTAGATTTCTCTTTTAAGGGAGAGGCAGCTGGTGGACAGGCTGTAGCATCGGCTACTGCTGAAGCCGAAATGTCTGATACGGCAGATTCCGATTCATTGGCACTGACTCCGCTTCAAATAGGTGCGAACTCGAATAATGTGGAAACCTCCGATTACTGGAAACCTGTTATCGAAGAGCTGAAAGCATTTGGCGGAAATGTGAATAATGAATCACGCTCATGGCTTTATATCTTTTTTGCGGGATTTGTAGGCGGATTGTTGGCATTGTTCACTCCTTGTGTATGGCCGATCATTCCGATGACTGTCAGCTTCTTCTTGAAACGTACCAAGGACAAACGGAAAGGAATTCGTGATGCGTGGACGTATGGAGCTTCTATTGTCGTGATTTATGTGGCTTTAGGACTGGCTATCACCTTGATCTTTGGAGCCAGTGCCTTGAATGACCTCTCTACGAGCGCCATCTTTAATATTTTCTTCTTCCTTATGTTAGTGGTGTTTGCCGCTTCTTTCTTTGGCGCATTTGAAATCACACTTCCTTCAAAGTGGAGCAACGCCGTGGATAGCAAGGCTGAACAGACGACTGGGTTGCTGAGTATTTTCCTGATGGCCTTCACCTTGTCACTGGTATCTTTCTCTTGTACCGGTCCGATTATCGGTTTCTTGCTGGTGGAAGTTTCTACTTCAAATAGCATTGTGGCTCCAGCCATTGGTATGCTGGGATTTGCCATTGCTTTGGCTTTGCCGTTCACTTTGTTCGCGTTGTTCCCGTCTTGGTTGAAATCTATGCCGAAATCCGGAGGATGGATGAATGTCATCAAAGTCACATTGGGATTCTTGGAACTGGCCTTTGCGTTGAAGTTCCTTTCTGTGGCCGATTTGGCGTATGGATGGCGTTTGCTCGACCGTGAGACCTTCCTGGCTTTGTGGATTGTGATTTTTGCTTTGCTGGGTATGTATCTGTTGGGTAAAATCAAGTTCCCGCACGATGGAGATGATAATAAGGTAAGTGTGCCGCGGTTCTTCTTGGCACTTTTCTCATTGGCATTCGCTGTATACATGATACCTGGATTGTGGGGAGCTCCGCTGAAAGCTGTCAGCGCTTTTGCACCTCCTATGCAGACACAGGATTTCAATCTGTACAAGAACGAAGTACATGCGAAATTCAATGATTTTGATGCAGGTATGGAATATGCCCGTCAGCAGGGAAAACCGGTGATGATTGACTTTACGGGTTATGGTTGTGTGAACTGTCGTAAGATGGAACTGGCTGTATGGACAGACCCGACGGTCAGCAAGATTCTGAATGATGACTATGTATTGATTACGCTGTATGTAGACGAAAAGACGAAATTGCCGGAACCGGTCAAGGTGACAGAAAATGGCACAGAGCGCACTTTGCGTACGGTTGGTGATAAATGGAGCTATTTGCAGCGTTCTAAATTCGGAGCCAATGCCCAGCCTTTCTATGTGTTGATTGACAATGAAGGAATGCCGTTGAACAAGTCTTATTCGTATGACGAAGACATTCAGAAATACGTGGAATTCTTGCAAACAGGATTAAAGAACTATAAAAAATAACAGATAATGATTTCGCAGTCAGAAAGAGAACGTATTATCGCACTGATCAAGCGGGAAGTCGTTCCGGCTATCGGCTGTACGGAACCCGTAGCTGTGGCTCTTTGTGTGGCTAAAGCTACGGAAGTTCTGGGATGCCGTCCGGAAACAATTACGGCTCAGCTTAGTGCTAATATTTTGAAGAACGCCATGGGAGTGGGAATCCCTGGCACAGGGATGATTGGGTTGCCTATTGCCATTGCTTTGGGAGCTTTAAAAGGCAAATCAGAATATGGTTTGGAAGTTTTGAAGGACATTACTCCGGAAAGCGTGGAAGAAGGCAAGCAGATGATTGCCGGTCAAGGCATAAAGATTGAGCTGAAAAAAGACATTGAAGAGAAATTGTATATTGAAGTGACTTGTACGGCTGGGAAGGATACAGCTACGGCTATCATCAGTGGAGGACATACGAACTTCGTATATGCGGAACGGAATGGTGAGGTCTTGTTTGATCATAGAGAAAAGGCCGGAGCCGAAGCGGATGTGGAAGAAGTGGATTTGAATCTGAAAAAGGTGTATGATTTTGCTACAACTGCTCCGTTGGACGAAATCCGTTTCATCCTTGAGGCTAAGCGGCTGAACTTACAGGCGGCTGAACGTTCTTTCCAAGGAAATTATGGTCATGAATTAGGTAAAATGTTGCGCAGCAGCCAGGAAGAGCAGCATATCATGGGAAGCAATACGTTTACCCATATTCTTTCTTATACATCGGCTGCATGTGATGCCCGTATGGCCGGTGCCATGATTCCGGTGATGAGTAATTCAGGCAGTGGAAACCAAGGTATCGCTGCTACTCTTCCTGTGGTGGTTTTTGCACAGGAAAATCAGAAATCAGAGGAAGACTTGATTCGTGCCTTGATCTTGAGCCATCTGACGGCAATTTACATCAAACAGAACTTGGGACGCTTGTCTGCCCTATGTGGTTGCGTGGTGGCAGCTACAGGTAGCAGTTGCGGAATCACTTACCTGATGGGAGGCGAGTATAAGCAGGTAGCGTATGCTGTGCAGAACATGATTGCCAATCTGACGGGAATGATTTGTGACGGTGCCAAGCCAAGCTGTGCGTTGAAGTTGACCAGCGGCGTTTCTACGGCAGTTTTTTCAGCCATTTTAGCCATGGAAGGTAAATGTGTAACTTCTGTGGAGGGAATCATTGAGGACAATGTGGATTACAGTATCCGCAACCTGACCAAGATTGGTTCAGAAGGAATGAACGAAACAGATAAGCTGGTACTGGATATTATGACGCACAAGCATTGTGACTGAGTGACTGGAAATGAAACAAAACGCAGAAACAGACTATATACAACAACTCATTGCAGAAGGTGAGCACGTACACCAAGATTTTAAGTTTGCTATCTCCGATGCCAGGAAGATAGCTAAAAGCTTGTCTGCTTTTGCAAATACCGAGGGAGGAAGACTGTTGGTGGGTGTGAAAGATAACGGCAAGATTGCTGGTATCCGTTCAGAGGAAGAAATCTATATGATAGAAGCCGCAGCTACTATGTATTGTCGTCCTCCTGTAGTGACTGAAAACCGTGTGTACAGGGTTGAGGGAAAAGATGTGCTGGAGGTGAAGGTCAAGGAGTATGGCCGCAAGCCGGTGCAGGCTATCGATGAAGCAGGGAAGGCATGGGCTTATGTGCGTATTGCCGACGAGAATATTTTAGCTTCACCGGTGCATCTTCAAATCTGGAATCATGAGAAGAAGAAAGAGGTGGTCATTACCTATACCGATCGGGAAAAACGGGTGCTGGAGGAACTGGGTAGCCAGGGTATGCTTGCCTTAAATAAATGTGGCCGTCTGGTACATCTTCCTCGTCCGGAAGTATGTCGGTTGCTGGCCGATTTCATCCGTTTCGGACTGGTGGAGCAGGTTTTTCGGGAACATACTTTTTTCTATCGGTTGAAAGAAGATGTGCCAGGAGAGGATTCCTTGTTTCCCACAGTAAACCGATGATGGTGGTGTCGGTTTTTTGTATTATCTTTGTACCCGTAGAATTTAATAAAAAGACATTATGAGTATATTATCTAAACTTTTGGGTAAAAAAACAACGGAGGGAGCTGATGAAACGGTACGTGTAGGTGGCATGGAAGATTTCATGACGCTGATTCGTGTGTATTATCAGGCAGTCATGGCAGCGCAGTTGGGTATCAGCAACATTCACTTCCTGCCGGATTTGGCTGTATTCAAGCGTACGTTGAAGGTGCCTACCCAAAACAATAAACTGGGAATTGCGGAACGGGCTCGCTGCCGCAAGATGCTGATGGATATTTATGGCTTGAATGAACTGTTTTTTAAAGAGATAGACGGTTCTATCAAGCGTAACTGCCGCAATGTAAACGATATCAAGAACTATCTTTTCATGTTCCAGGGATTCAGCCAGGATTTGATGATGGTGATTGGCAACCTGATGCAGTGGAAATTCCGTATGCCGGGAGTCTTCAAGAAACTGTTGCGTAACATGACGGAAAAGACGGTTCACGACATCCTGACCAAAGTAGATTGGAAGGACGACGGGGTACGCAAGACTTGTGGAAACATCCGTCAGTATCAGCATGCGTTGGGATATTCTGAGGCATGGATGACAGAATACGTCTACAACATTGTATTGTTGGCTAAGAAAGAACCGAAACCGAAGGCATGACCATGAGCGAGAATCAGCTTCCTGAAGTGGAATGCCATCCGCTGGAACCTTTTCTGCCAAAGAATGCGGTCTTGCTGATGCTTGGGAGTTTTCCTCCGCAGAAGAAACGCTGGAGCATGGATTTCTTCTATCCGAATCTACAGAACGATATGTGGCGTATTTTCGGACTTATTTTCTTTGGAGACAAGGAGCACTTTCTTAGTCCGGAAAAAGTCTTCGACAAGCCGCGTATCGTAGCTTTTCTTCAAGAAAAAGGAATTGCGCTGTACGATACGGCATCTTGTGTCAGGAGGTTGCAGGACAATGCCTCGGATAAATTCTTGGAAGTGGTTACCCCTACGGACATAGGTTTGTTGCTTCAACAGTTGCCTGCGTGCAAGGCGGTAGTGACAACCGGACAGAAAGCTACGGACGTGTTGTGTGAGCAAATGGAGGCCAAAGAGCCGTCGGTAGGGGGAGAAAGCAGGTTTTATTTCAAAGACCGTGAATTATCTTTGTTCCGGATGCCTTCTTCCAGTCGTGCTTATCCTTTGAAGCTTGAAAAAAAAGCAGAATATTATCGCCTTATGTTCAGTCGCTTATCTTTATTATGACAAAAAGGTGGTAAAATATTTGTCTATACCTCTTGCGGTTTCCAAAATTTATACTACTTTTGCAACCGCAAACACGGGAATAGCTCAGTTGGTAGAGCATCGGTCTCCAAAACCGAGTGTCGGGAGTTCGAGTCTCTCTTCCCGTGCTAAAGGCTGCAACTTTAAAAGTTGTGGCCTTTATTTTTATGTATTCATTGATTCCTTTGGAGTAGATGGAAAAATAAAAAAAGTCCGAAACAGTCTGTAAAACGGGTTTCGGACTTTTTATTATAAGTCAGATGAGATTCGTTTAGTCGAGTACGGTTACCCATCCGTATGGGTCAGCTTCATCGCCATACTGGATGGCGCGCAGCTTGTGGTACAATTTTTCGCTGATAGGACCCGGTTTTCCGTCTTTGGAGATGACGTAGGACTTGTGGTTTTCTAAGTCGTCAATGCGTTCAATCGGGCTGATAACGGCAGCAGTACCGCAAGCACCAGCTTCTTCGAACGTAGTCAGCTCTTCTTCTGGAATTGGACGGCGTTCTACTTTCAGGCCCATATCTTCTGCCAGTTGCATCAAGCTGCGGTTGGTGATGGAGGGCAGAATAGATGTAGACAACGGAGTGACGTAGGTATTGTTCTTGATACCGAAGAAGTTGGCGGCACCACATTCGTCAATGTATTTCTTTTCCTTGGCATCCAGATAGAATTCGCTGGCATATCCTGCATCGTGTGCGATTTTGTTGGCACGAAGGCTGGCTGCGTAGTTACCACCGACTTTGTAGGTACCGGTTCCCAGCGGAGCCGCACGGTCATATTGACGGATGATAACATACGGATTCGTAGCAAATCCACCTTTGAAGTAAGGGCCTACCGGAGTGACAAATATCACAAATAAGTATTCGTTGGCTGGATGTACACCAACTTGTGCACCTGTACCAATTAGTAACGGACGGATATAAAGAGACGCACCGCTTTCGTATGGAGGGATGAAGCGTTCGTTTGCTTTAACTACCATCTTTACCGCTTCGCAGAATTTTTCGGTAGAAAATTCCGGCATAAGGATACCGCGGCAAGTGCTCTGCAAGCGTTCTGCATTGGCTTCTGGGCGGAAGATACGAATTTTGCCATCTTTTCCACGATAAGCTTTCAAGCCTTCGAAAGCTTCCTGTCCGTAGTGCAGGCAGGTGGCCGCCATATGGATGTTCAGTGTTTCTTCAGAGCAGAGTTCAAGTTCTCCCCATTTTCCGTCGCGGTAATAGCAACGTACATTGTAATCTGTCTTCATGTATCCAAAAGACAGATTTGACCAGTCTATTTCTTTCATGGTTATCTATTTTATAAGTTTTTTGAATGTCTTTGTAAACCAGCAAGCAAAAGTACGTTTTATATTTACAAAATCCAATATAAAACCGCTCTTTTTTGACAGAAATAAAGAGAGTAAAAGAATATCTCCTCATTTTGAAATGAAATATGGTTTTTGGGAATGACCTGCACTTGTGCTTGTATAATTTATATACTGGTAAAACAGGAGATAGCTGGGTAAATTGAGTGTATGAGAGGATTTTTTCAAGGGATATTCATGTAAAGACAAAGTTTTTCTGTAAGTTTGCACGAAATAAAATTGACTTTTAAGGCGGCAAAAAGGCTTTTTAATTGTTTATAGAGTATCAAAATGCGATGAAAGTCATTTTTTATTTGGTGAAATGTCAATTAAAGATCGTATCCGGATGAGTAGAAGGCTGAAGCACATAATATTTCTTTTCTTGTTTGTGGGAATGCAAGTGAGAGCTTTTGCACAGGAGACCCTTCTTCCTGCTATTCAGCAGCAGGAACAGATATTGAAACATCATCCTGAAGATACGAAGGCTTTAAAAGAATTGTGTTTCCTCTATTTGTACAAAGCTGATTATCGGAAAGCTATCGAATATGGGGAGAGACTTTTCCAGCTGGGATATAAAAAGCAAGACTATAAGTTCAGCATTCTTTATGCCCATATCGGGTTAGGACAGGCATACGTCATGCAGGGGGATACCTCGGCGATAAACCATCTGGGGCAGGCCATGCTGTTGGCTAAGAGTGAGAAGAATGATTCTGCCCTGTGCTCTGTATACAATGGGATGGGACTTTATACCAGCAACATTCATAAAGATTATTATTCGGCCCTGCACTATTTCTTTGAAGGGATAGAAGCTGCACACCGGTGTCACTATAAAGAACTGGAAGCCATTCTGCTCGGGAATATTTCGAGTATTTATTTTTTGAAAGAAGATCCGGCGGGGTTGACTTATTCGTTGCAGACCTATGAGATGGGGCACGAACAGAATTCGGCCTACCTTATCTTTATTGGAGCTTTGAATGCCTCCTATATGTATTATCTGTTGCATGACTATGACAAGGCTTTGCCCTACATAAAGGAGGCAGAGTTTATCATGAAGCAGAACGAGTATTACAATCAGGGAAATGTGTATGCCATTTATGGGATGATTGAGTTTGCCAAAGGCAACCGGCAACAGGCTATCGAATACTATAAGAAAGGGCTGGCCTTGAATGATATGAATCAGACCTCATATAAGGTGTTGTTGTTGAATGAATACGCCATAGCCTTGGCCGAGGAAGGGAAAAACCAGCAAGCCATTGATTTGTTGTTCCAAGCTTTGGCGTTCACTAAAGAAGAGAATTGTGAGATTTATCGGAACAAAGTGATTAATACTTTGTCGGTCTGCTATGAGAATATGGGACAGTATGTTGAGGCTTTGGCTTGGCAACGTAAGCTTCAGCAGGAGACCGACAGTCTTTTCAATACGGATAAAGAGAAGGTGCTGAGTGAGCTGCGTATCAAGTATGATACGGAGCATCAGGCAAATGAAATCCGGAAAAATAAGTTGATTCTGTTGCAAAAGGAGAAAAAAGAGCAGGCCCTCATAGGGATTCTGGTTATTGTGTTGTTGGTGGTTTTTGCTTTATGGTATCGTTACAGGCGGCAGAACCAGTTGTACACCAGTATTGTCCGGCAGCATCAGGAGGCAATTCGGAAAGAACAGCAGTTGAAAGAGGTTATTGCTTCACTTCGGGAGCAGCCACAGGAAGCACCTGCTGTGTCGGTAGCTGCTGTGGGGGAGAAATATGCGGCTTCTTCATTGACAAACGAAAAGAAGAATTCCTTGTTCCAGCGTCTGGAAAAATTGATGCAGGAGGAAGAGGTTTATAAAGAAAATTTGCTGACCAAGGAGCGGGTTGCCGACTTGTTGGGGACGAACCGGACGTATCTGTCACAAGTCATCAATGAGCAGACACAGCAGAATTTCACGCAGTATGTCAATAATTATCGGATTAATGAGGCTATCCGTCTGCTGAGTGACCCGGAAACTGACATTCCGCTTAAGGCTGTGGCCTCGGAAGTCGGCTTTAATTCCATGAGTACATTCTACAAAATATTTCAGAACACAGTGGGGATTCCTCCCAAACAATACCGTAACAAGGTGATGTCAATGCATAAAAATGTGCAATAGTCTCTTTTTATAACAAAATGTTATCCTAATGTGACAATTGTCGAATTTGGATGCACGTTTAATATCAATGTTATATCTTTTTTTTACATTTTTGCGCTAAGGAGATTTGCAAAAAATGTAGAAAGACATCAGTCTATAACTTCTAAAAAGATATAAGTATGGGAAAAAACGTATTGCACGACATTCGGCTCAAAATGGGCTTTCTGCTATTGGGTGCTATGCTGGTCTTGTCCGTATTTCCGGCTTATGCCCAACATGAGCGCACTATTCATGGTATTGTAGTGGATGAAAACAAGGAACCGCTTCCTGCTGCACATGTGAAGCAGGTCAATGAGGACCCGAAAGGTTCCATTACGGCTGTCATTACAGACATGCAGGGGCATTTCACGCTGACGCTGCCGCGGGGCACAAAGGAGATTGAGGCATCTTATCTGGGTTACAAATCGCAGCGTGTGAAGTTGACTTCAGACAATGATTATTACATAGCCCTTCAGCCTTCGACTGAACTGCTCGATGAAGTGGTGGTGACCGGTTATCAGACCATTTCCAAGGAACGTGCTACCGGAGCATTCTCAAAAGTGGATGCCCAGAAGCTGGAAACACAGCGTCTTAGTGACATGGGGTCCGTATTGGAAGGGCGCGTGGCTGGATACAGCGACGGGAAAATCCGAGGGGTGACTTCCATGAATGGACTGACCACGCCGTTGTATGTGATTGACGGCTTTCCAGTAGAAAAAACCACGAACGACGGATACGGAAACTGGGTGGAAAGTGTGCCCGATCTGAATATGGAAGACATCGAAAGCATTACGGTCCTGAAAGATGCGGCGGCCACTTCCATCTATGGAGCCCGTGCGGCGAACGGTGTAGTAGTGATTACGACCAAACGGGCCAAGAAGGACGAATTGAATGTGTCTTTCTCTGCCACACTGACCGTACAACCCTATGCAACGTATGCGGATAAATACTTGGCAGGCTCGGCTACGATGGTGGAACTGGAACGGGAATGGGCTGCCCAGAATCCTCATCTGAGTGGGGCTGACGCGCAAGGCTATGCGCAGACGGTACTCGATAACATGTCTTATCCTACACAAGGTATCCGTAACATCCTGAATTATTATGCGGGACATATTTCAAAGGAGCAGATGGAAAGCAACCTGGCAGGGCTGGCATCTCAGGGATATCGTTATTATCGGGACGTGGAGAAGTATGGTAAGCGTAATCCTTTTTCCCAACAGTATAACCTGAATATCGGAAAGGGGACAGAGAAGAATACGTTCAATGCGTCTGTGTCTTATCGTAACAATCAGTTGGAGGATAAATTCTCTGAAAACAGAACCATCGGCATCAATTTGCAGAACTCTACGAAGATGACTTCCTGGCTGACTTTGGATGTAGGGACGTATTTGAACTACGGTAAAGGTACTACGCAGTCTTATAGCCTTTTCTCACCGGGATATACTTATATGCCTTACGATGGTCTGGTAAATAATGACGGTACGTATTACACCAATACGGAAGCCGACCGTTATAGCGTGTATGACTTGAATCTGCTGCACAATAACGGATTGTATAATCTGGATATCACACCGCTGGATGAGATGAAGATGAATCAGACCAAGAATCAGGATTTCAGCAACCGTACGTTTGCCCGTCTGACGTTCAAGTTTACCGATTGGCTAAAATATACGGCTTCTTTTCAGTATGAATATGCGGAATATAAGACCGAACAGCTGAAGAGCAAGGATTCGTACGAAGTGCGCAATAAGGTCAACACGTTCTCTACTTCCAACAATGACGGGACATCGACGTTTGCTCTGCCGTATGGAAACATCTTTTTCACTTCTGCCAATACGACGCATGCGTATAATTTTCGTCAGCAGCTGGACTTCAACAAAACTTTTGCCGAGGTACACGATGTGACTATGATTTTAGGTACGGAAACCCGGGAAAACAAATTGGATTACAATGACCGTACGCTGTATAATTACGACCCTCAATTGTTGACCTACAGCTTGGTTGATGCAGGGCAGTTGAGCAATTTCCGCGGGCAATGGGGATATGGCTCTTTTGGGCAGCAAGATATGTCCTACATCCGTGAACTGGTAAACCGGTATGTGTCTGTATATAGCAATGCGGCATACACTTACAATGGTAAATATATGGTGAGCGGAAGTATCCGCTGGGATAAGACCAACTTGTTTTCCACGGGTTCCAAATATCAGAAGCGTCCTATCTGGTCGGTGGGTGCCGGATGGAACATCAGTGAGGAAAAGTTTTTCCAGGTGCCGTGGATAAATATGTTGAAGTTGCGTGCAAGTTATGGTATCGGAGGTAATATTGCCAAAGATTCGGCTCCTTACATGATTGCCTATTATAATACCAATAACCAGGTGGGAGGTATTCAGGGTACCATCTCCAGCCGTCCGAATCCGAACCTGCGTTGGGAAAAGACTACGACGCTGAATATCGGTGTAGACTTTGCCTTGTTGGGCAACCGGTTGAACGGTTCGTTTGAAATTTATAACAAGTTAGGTACAGACTTGCTGGCCAATACCAATGGAGTACCTACGGAAGGATGGGGATACAGCACCTATTCCATCAACAATGGAAAAATGACAAACCGGGGATTTGAACTGACCTTGTCGGGGGATATCATCCGGAATAATGACTGGACCTGGAATGTGAGTGGGGTGTTGGGTTACAATAAGAATAAGGTGACTTACATCAATGTGGAAGCCCCTGTTTCTTATCTGGTGATTGATTATCCGACGGCTTATCCTCGGGTAGGAAATCCGTACAATGCGATTTACAGATACCAGTGGGCTGGATTAAGTGCGACAGGTACTCCGCAGGTATATGATGCAAAAGGAAACTTGTACACAGATATGACTCCTACCGAAATTGAAGACTTGGTTTATTTAGGAACTACCGTACCGGTTTACAATGGCTCTATTAATACGAATTTGCGCTGGAAGAACTGGGAACTGGCTGCTCAGTTCTTGTTTGAAGGCGGACACAAGATGCGGAATACCAACGTGGCTTTCATCGGTTCTGGCATGAGTCCTGTAAGCAAAGATATTGAAAACCGTTGGCGGGAACCGGGGGATGAGGCTTATACCAATGTGCCGCGTTATATTTCGTCAGAGAGTGAACTCTATAACTATAACTACGAGAGCATGTATGCCTATTCCTCTATTAATGTGTTGGATGCTACTAACTGGCGGTTGAGAAACTTGTCATTGACATATCGTATTCCGGCCAGTGTGTGTCACAAACTGTATGTAAAGAATGCACGTATTATGTTGGGTATGGAAAATGTGTTTATGGTGGCTAAGAGCAGCAATGCCAAATATTTGCTGGGCGGTTATGCCAGACCTAACTACTTGTGTGGTGTGTATCTGAATTTCTAATCTCGATTTTTATAGTATGAAACGTATGAATAAGATATTATATTTTGGGGCTGCGCTGGTTTGCCTGTTGCTCAGCTCATGCAATGATTATTTGAATATAGCGCCGAAAGGGAACAAGATTCCTACTACGCTGGCCGATTTTGAGGCTTTGCTGCGCGACCAGTACACCATCGGCCGGACTCCAGTGACCAACGCGTTGTATCTGTTGAATGATGTCTATTTGACCAATTCGCAGGTGAACACACCAAGCTTGAGTCGTGCCAACTACATGTGGGACGAATCGGCCGATCGCATTGTGCTGAATAATTCCGACGAGGGAACCTATTACGTGCTTTATGGAGCCATTTCCAGTTGTAATCTGATTGTTGAAAATGTACCTACGGCCACTGAAGCGACAGATGCCGAACGGAACGAAGTGATAGCGTATGCCAAGGTGATACGTGCGCTTTGCTACGATGTGCTGGTCAATTATTATGCCGATACGTACGATGCGGCAACGGCTTCCCAGAAGCGCAGTGTGCCCCTTATTACCAGTGCGGAGATTGATGCGCCTTACACGCAGGTTTCCATTCAGGAGATGTATGATTTCATTATCCAAGATGTAAAGGAGGCCATTGAAATGGGATTACCGGCCCAGTCCATGACGGCCATACACCCCAACTTGGGGGCGGGTTATGCATTGTTGGCCCGTGTGTACTTGCAGATGCAGAATTACAGTGATGCTTTGCGTTATGCCGACCTGGCTTTGGCACAGAATGACCAGCTTTACGACTGGAATGCATTCTATGAAGAACATAAGGATGCGATCGATGATCCGGACAATTATGACAAGATTGCCACTCCTATGCAGTATGATTATGTGGAGAACTATTATCTGCGTTTTGGAGAACAGTCTGTGTACGACAGTTATGAGAAAAACATTCCGGTGGAAAGAGCGGCACGCTTTGAGGAAGGAGATGCCCGTTTCCTGTCACGCTGGAAGTTGAAAACAGATAATAATGATACGTATTACAAGGCACTGGAGTCGGGCTATTTCAATCATGGGGGACTGACCACCTGTGAGGCGTATCTTATCAAGGCGGAGTGTCAGGCACGGCTGGCTCAGAACAACGATTATTCTGAAGCCATGAATACGCTGAATGCCGTGCGTATTACCCGTATCCGTCCTGAAGTTTATCGTCCGGCTGAGGCTTCCACATTGGAGGAGGCACTGTCACAGATTCGACGCACCAAAGACAATGAACTGATTTTCTCTATTGTGCCTTTTGCGGATGCCCGCCGTTATAATCAGGAAGGTACGTATGCCCGGACTTTGACCAAAACTTATGAGGGGAAGGAGTATACGTTGAGTCCTACGTCTTATTTGTGGACCATGCCTTTCCCCGCTGGGGCACTCAATAATCCCGGAAACGGAACAATTGAACAAAATGTAACTAAATAAAATCGGATTATGAAAATGAAAAATTTCTTTTGTATGGCCACTATGGGGCTGATGGCGATGGCATGTACCAGCCAGCCTACGGTAGATGGTTATGTGTTGAAAGGTAATATTGAAGGCTTGCCTGATGGTACGCATGTGCAGCTGGTGCCGGTCAGCCACGACAGTGAGTTGCCTTTTGCCGATACGACGGTGGTTAACGGACAGTTCGTATTTACGGGAAAAATGGAAGAACCGAGAGCTTTCCATCTGTTGGTGAAAGATGCGTATGGTTCGCGCAATCTTATGTTGGAAAATGCCCAGATGGAGGTAACAGGAAAGCTGGTGGCCAAGAAGGAATCTGACGGGGGAGTTTCCTATAATCTGTCTTCTTTGACGGTAAAGGGCTCTCCGCTGAGTGCGCGTTATGATTCGTTGCTGTCTGCGCGGACGTATCTGGATTCATTGTATGCGCTTAATGGCCGTAAATTTGCCGCCTTCGACAGTTTGATAATGGCGGCTTATCAGGTCAAAGACCAGGCGAAGATTCAGGAACTGCGGCAGAGCGAGGAGGGTAAGGTCAGAGCAGCTGCCGATAAGGAATTTTTTACTACGGTAGACTCATTGTATCATCAGGTAGTCATGGCCAACAAGGATTCTTTCTGGGGACCTTTGATGATGATTTCGTTTACCAGCTACTTGAGTGAAGACATGAAACCGTGGTACGAAGCCCTTTCTCCTGCGGCCAAACAGTCTTATTATGGACAGAAGGTGAAAGAGGAACTTTATCCAGCAGGAAAGGAAGGAACGAAGGTTCCCGATTTCAAGGTGAAAGACAAAACCGGAAAGGAAGTGTCTCTTTCTGCATTACGTCAGGGAAAGAAGTATGTGCTGATTGATTTCTGGGCTTCCTGGTGTAATCCGTGCCGGAAAGAAATTCCGAACCTGAAGAAACTGTATGCGCAGTATAGCGGAAAAGGTTTTGAAATTGTAAGTATTTCCATCGATCAGAAGAAAGCCGATTGGGAAAAGGCGTTGAAGGAGGAAGGATTGACTTGGCCGAACTTCCTGGATGAGACAGGTGTAGCCGCACTTTATAAGGTGAAATTCGTACCGACCATGTATCTGATTACAGCAGATGGGGTAATGGTAGGTGAAAACCTGCGTGGCGAGGCCCTGGCTGAGAAATTGAAGGAGTTGTTCCAGTAAGAGTTGAACTAAGCGAGAATTTGATACGGAAAGCCCTGTAAGGGATTCCGAACACAGGCGGTGCATGAATCTGAGCAGTCAGATTTGTGTACCGTTTTTTTATGGATTGAAGAAAGGAGTCCGTTCCAATGTAGAGAAGGAAATTCCGGGTTTCGGATGGGAAGAAAGAAATAAAAAAATGGAGGTGCTGAAGTGCACCTCCATTTGTATCATGTTCCAGTTATACCAGATTATTTCTTGCGGTTGGCTTCTACCCACTTGCGGGCATTGACGAAGGCCTCCATCCACGGAGTGATTTGGTCTTCGTTCTTGCGATCGAGCGGATAGTAAGCATTTTCCCACGGGAAGCAAGCACGTTCCAAGTGAGGCATCATGGCCAGATGACGTCCATCCTGGCTGGCGATACCGGCTACACTGTAGTCTGAACCGTTCGGGTTGCCTGGATATTCATCGTAAGAATACTTCAGCACTACGTTGTAGTGGTCTTCCGGATAAGGCAATGAGAACTTACCTTCTCCGTGAGCTACCCAGATACCCAGTTTGGAGCCGCTCAGTGAACCGAACATCACACTGCGGTTCATCGGTACGGTCACGCCTAAGAAGGCAGATTCAAACTTGTGGGAGTCGTTATGCAGCATCTTTCCTTTCTTCTTGTCTTCCGGAGTAATCAGTCCCAGTTCCATCATCAGCTGGCAACCGTTGCAGACACCCAGTGACAATGTATCTTCGCGTGCGTAGAAGTTGTCCAGGGCTGCTTTGGCTTTCGGGTTGAACAGGAAGCTTCCGGCCCATCCTTTGGCAGAACCCAACACGTCGGAGTTGGAGAAACCACCACAGTAAACCACCATGTTGATGTCTTCCAGTGTCTCACGTCCGCTGACCAAGTCGGTCATGGTCACGTCTTTTACGTCGAAGCCGGCCAGATATAGCATGTAAGCCATTTCACGTTCACCATTGGTTCCTTTTTCACGGATGATGGCTGCCTTGATACCACTCGGTGTACGACGGTTCGGGTCGAGTCCGAATTGTGACAGTTTGCCGGTGAATGACTTGTCGAATACGAATTCCAGCGGCTGCTGCTTGTAGTTTTCAAAACGTTTCTTGGCACAGCCGTTCATGCTCTGCTTGCGGTCGAGCAGGTAAGAAGTAGAATACCATACATCACGCAAGTAATCAATTCCAAACTGGTAAGTGGCATCGTGGAAGGTAGCCAGGATGTGACGTTCTTCGGTCGGTACACCAATTTTCACGTAACCTACACCGGCATCTTCCAGAATCTTCTTGACTTCTGCTTTGTGCTTGTCG
Organism: uncultured Bacteroides sp.; assembly: GCF_902472605.1. Taxonomy (GTDB): domain Bacteria; phylum Bacteroidota; class Bacteroidia; order Bacteroidales; family Bacteroidaceae; genus Phocaeicola. The sequence continues at coordinate 11,668 of NZ_CABROP010000022.1, read as the reverse complement.
GCTACCTGAATCACTACACCCGGATTCTCAGCAAATAGAATCTTCACGATATCGTCGCATTTGATCTTGTCGAGGTTGATTTCCATACCGCCGTCCACGTTGGCAAAACACATTTCCAGCAGGGTCGTAATCAGACCACCGGCAGAGATATCGTGTCCGGCCAGAATCAATCCCTTGTTGACCAGTTCCTGGATAGCCATGAAGGCATCGCGGAAGTATTCCGGATTCTGTACGGTCGGCACGTCGTCTCCCACCTTGTTGAGTGACTGTGCGAAGGCAGAACCACCTAGACGGAGCTGGTCGAAGCTGAAGTCGATATGATAGAAGGTTGATTTCGGTTTGTTGACCATGACCGGAGAAACCACTTTCTTGATGTCGGATACTTCACCACCGGCAGAAACGATGACGGTTCCCGGGCTGATGATTTTTTCTCCGTTCGGATATTTCTGTGTCATGGACAGGGAGTCCTTACCGGTCGGTACGTTGATTTGCAGTTCGCAGCAGAAATCAGACAATGCTTTCACGGCCTTGTACAGACGGGCATCTTCCCCTTCCTGTGAACGGCAAGGCCACATCCAGTTGGCTGACAAAGAAATGCTGTCCATACCGTCGGCCAGCGGAGCCCATACCAAGTTGGTCAGTGCTTCCGATACAGCCAGTACGGAACCGGCTTCCGGATTGGCCAAGGCAGCCTGCGGAGCGTGTCCCAGTGCAGTAGCGATACCTTTTTCACCACGGTAGTCGAGGGCTACCACACCACAGTCGCTCAACGGCAACTGCAATTCACCCTGGCACTGCTGGCGGGCAATCTTACCTGTCACGGAACGGTCTACCTTGTTGGTCAACCAGTCCTTGCAGGCTACGGCTTCCAGCTGCAGCACACGGCGCAAATATTCATTCAGTTTGGTGACATCGTAAGAAACGTTTTCATAGTGACGTTCTACGGTCTTGTCCACCATATAAGTTTTCGGAGAAGAACCGAACATCTGGTCTACGGCCAGGTCGAACGGACGCACACCGTCAGCCTGTTCGAAGGCAAAGCGATGGTCGCCGGTTGTTTCACCTACCACGTACATCGGGGCACGTTCACGTTCCGCAATCTTGCGTACATGTTCGATGGCCTCGTCTTCAATCAGCAAGCCCATACGTTCCTGTGATTCGTTGGCGATGATTTCTTTGGCCGACAAGGTTTCGTCGCCGATAGGCAGCTTGTCCATGTGAATCAGACCACCGCAATCTTCCACCAACTCAGACAGACAGTTCACGTGTCCGGCAGAACCGTGGTCGTGGATAGACACAATCGGGTTCACATCTTCCTCACACAGGGCACGTACCACGTTGTAGGCACGTTTCTGCATTTCGGCATTGGCACGCTGGATGGCGTTCAGCTCGATACCAGAAGAGTAACGTCCGGTATCTACAGAAGAAACGGAACCACCTCCCAGACCGATGCGGTAGTTGTCACCACCGAGTACGACGATTTCGTCACCGGCTTCCGGAGTACCTTTCAGGCAGTCACGCTGTGTACCGTAACCTACACCTCCTGCCAACATGATGACTTTGTCGTAAGCATATTTTTCGTTATTTTCTTCGTGTTCGAACGTCAGTACAGAACCACAAATTAGCGGTTGTCCGAATTTGTTTCCGAAGTCGGAAGCACCGTTTGATGCTTTGATCAGAATCTGTTCCGGAGTCTGGTACAACCATTTGCGCACCGGCAGGATGTTTTCCCAGTCGCGGCCTTCGTCCGTACGCGGATAAGAAGTCATGTACACGGCAGTTCCGGCAATCGGCCAGGAACCTTTACCACCACCCATACGGTCACGGATTTCACCACCTGTACCGGTAGAGGCCCCGTTGAACGGTTCCACGGTAGTCGGGAAGTTGTGAGTTTCCGCTTTCAGTGAGATGACGGTCTTGATATCTTTGATAATGAAATAGTCAGAAGTAGAGTGGTCGGCCGGAGCGAATTGTTCTACTACAGGACCTTCGGCGAAGGCTACGTTGTCTTTGTAGGCCGAGATAATTTTGTTGGGGTTTTCCTGTGTGGTTTTCTTGATCATCTGGAACAGAGAAGATTCCATTTCCTGTCCGTCGATGATGAAAGTTCCACCGAAGATTTTGTGGCGGCAGTGCTCTGAATTAATCTGTGCGAAACCGAATACTTCCGAGTCGGTCAGCTTGCGTCCCAGGTCTTTTTCCACCTTCAGCAGGTAGTCCATTTCTTCGCGTGAAAGCGCCAGACCTTCCTTTTCGTTGTATTCTTCCAGATTCTCAATGTATATGATAGGCTGCGGTTTGATGTCCACCGTGAAAATATCCTGGTTCAGTCCGTGGTACATACGTTGCAGCATCGGATCATGGTCGGCATTTTCGTCCTTTACCGGGAAATATTCCTCGATACGGCGGATACCTTTGAGCCCCATGTTTTGGGTGATTTCTACTGCATTTGTACTCCAAGGGGTAATCATTTCACGACGTGGACCGATGAACCATCCTTTCAGGTTGTCTTCATTTTCCACAGTAGCGTCGCTGTAAAGCCAGCATAGTTTCTTGACGTCTTCAGCATTCAGCTCCTGATTGCATTCTGTGGCAATCACACTGTTTGTGGGTGTTCTGAAAAATAGAATCATAGCACTTGTATGTTATAATGAAAATTCAATGCGCTTTAAAAGTGGTACAAAGGTAGGGAAAATCCTCGGAATAAACGAAAAAAATAGAAGTAATGTTATCGCTGCGTCGTGGAATGCCTGTGTCGTTTTCACATTCCGCGGAATATGCCTATCTTTGCACTTTAAACCAAAAACTGTTTCTATTTTATGTGGTTACAATTACTGTTTGTCTTGCTGGCCATTGTGGTCGGCGCACGGGTGGGTGGCATCGGACTGGGTGTGTTTGGAGGTCTCGGGCTGGCTGTTCTTGCGTTTGTGTTCGGGCTGGAACCGACTGCTCCTCCGATTGATGTGATGCTGATGATTGTGGCAGTGATTGCAGCGGCGGGTTGCATGCAGGCTGCCGGAGGATTGGACTTGATGGTGAAATGGGCGGAGAAGATCTTGCGTCGCCATCCCCAGCGCATCACTTTGCTGAGTCCGCTGGTGACTTACCTCTTTACTTTCTTTGCCGGAACGGGGCATGTGGCCTATTCCGTACTTCCGGTGATTGCCGAAGTGGCTCGTGAGACAGGCATCCGTCCGGAGCGTCCGATGGGAATTGCCGTTATTGCTTCCCAGCAGGCCATTACCGCCAGTCCCATTTCTGCGGCTACGGTTGCCCTTTTGAGTATGTTGGCCGGATACGATATTACCTTGTTTGATATCCTGAAGATTTCCATTCCTTGTACTTTGGTGGGAGTGTTGGTAGGAGCTTTTTATTCCATGCATGTGGGTAAGGAATTGAAAGATGACCCTGTGTACCAGGCACGTTTGAAGTCGGGGGAGTTGTCGGGGGCCAATTATTGTACGGCCGAGGTGCTTCATCCCGGCAAGGCGCTGACTTCTGTACTGTTGTTTTTGGCAGCCACGGTAGGTATTGTGTTGTTTGGTTCCATCGACAGCCTTCGTCCGTCGTTCCAGACTTCCGGGGGCGTGGTCGTGATGCAGATGGCGCACATCATTGAAATTCTTATGTTGTCGGTAGCCGCATTGATTCTGCTGCTGACCGGCACTAGTGGCATGAAGGCGGCCAAGAGTTCAGTATTCAATGCGGGAATGCAAGCGGTAGTGGCCATCTTTGGTATTGCCTGGATGGGCGATACATTTATTTCAGGTAATATTTCGGTGATAAAGGAAGGTATCTTCGGTATGGTGACTGATATGCCTTGGCTTTTCGGCGTGGCTTTGTTTGTCATGTCCATCCTGTTGTTCAGTCAGGCGGCTACCATTCGGGCCTTGCTTCCCTTGGGTATGGCATTGGGCATTTCCCCCTATATGCTGATTGCGCTCTTTCCAGCGGTGAACGGGTATTTTTTCATTCCGAATTATCCGACGGTCGTGGCAGCAATCAATTTTGATACCACAGGGACGACTCGTATCGGTAAATATGTGCTCAATCATTCGTTTATGATGCCGGGATTAATTTCTACGTTTGTGGCTGTAGGCCTGGGTATCTTAGCAGTACTGGTGGATTTGTAGACTGAGTAAAGGTATTTTTCGGAGGTGGTAGAGATGATAAACGAAAACGCCCCGTCTCATTTATCTTTTTTCCCTTGAATATTCTCTGTTTCACAGTGTGGAATTTGTATCTCACAGTGTGAAATATATATCCCACACTGTGGTTTTTGTATCCCACAGTGTGAAACAGAGAATTTGTAAGAGTTTTTTGAAGAAAACACTGGAGGAAAAGAGGGTATGGATGGGAGGTTAAAATTTTGTGAAAGGGTTTTTCTCGGTAGGCAGAAGATGATAATCGTATAAAAATTTGTAGGTACTTTCGTAAAAAAGTAGCATCTTTGCACTATGAATTGGATTGAACAGGTTACTATACTTGAATTGTTTGTGAAAGGGTTGATTATCGGAATCGTGGTTTCTGCCCCTTTGGGTCCGGTCGGTGTGCTCTGCATTCAACGTACGTTGAACAAGGGTCGCTGGTTTGGATTTGTTACAGGAGTAGGAGCAGCGCTGAGCGATATATGTTATGCGTTGATTACCGGATACGGAATGAGTTTCATGGATGATATTATTCTGAAACATCATATTTTTCTTCAGGTAGTAGGTAGCATCATGTTGCTGGCTTTCGGTATTTACACGTTTCGCAGCAATCCGGTAAAATCTCTTCGTCCGTCTTCGGGTACGCGTGGTACGTACTTACACAATTTCGTGACGGCTTTTTTTGTGACCCTGTCCAATCCGCTCATCATTTTCCTGTTCATCGGTCTGTTTGCCCGCTTCTCGTTTGTGATGCCGGGCAGCCCCATTGGTTTTCAACTGGTAGGCTATCTGGCTATTATTACGGGGGCGTTGGGCTGGTGGTTCAGCATTACGTATTTCGTCAACAAAGTACGTTCGCGGTTTAACCTACGCGGCATTTGGGTGCTCAACCGCATCATCGGTGTCGTGGTCATGATAGCGGCGGTGGTAGGAATCGTCTTGGCCATTGCTGGCAAATCTTTTTCTTGATAGGATATGTATATTTCTCAACAACTTAAAAAAAAGAATATTGCTGAATACCTGCTGTATATGTGGCAGGTAGAGGATTTGATTCGGGCCAATGGCTGCGATATGGAGAAAATCCGGAAGCACATCATTGATCCTTATCCGGCTACGGACGAGCAGAAACAGGAGCTGGCCCGCTGGTATGAGGACCTGATTCACATGATGCAGCAGGAGGGAGTGATGGAAAAAGGTCACCTGCAGATTAACAAGAATATCATTGTCTGGCTGACCGACTTGCATCTGCGTCTGTTGCGTTCACCTAAGTTTCCGTATTATACGGCGGCTTATTATAAGGTATTGCCTTTTATTGTGGAGTTGCGGGCCAAGGGAGGCGACAAGGATGTGCCTGAACTGGAGACCTGTTTCGATGCCCTTTATGGGGTGCTGATGCTGAAGTTGCAGAAAAAGGAAATCAGTGAGGGAACGGCTAAGGCCATGAAATCCATTAGTGACTTACTGGCCATGCTGGCTGATTATTATATAAAGGACAAGGAAGGCGATTTGGATTTGGATTAACATACACAGAAATATGAAAAAAATATTAGTGACGGGAGCCAACGGACAGTTAGGCAATGAGATGCGTCTGCTGGCAGAAGAGCACACCAATTTTGAGTATTTTTTTACGGATGTGGCAGAGCTGGACATCTGCGATGAGAAGGCGGTGATGGATTTTGTGACAGCCCATCAGATTGACGTCATTGTGAACTGTGCGGCCTATACGGCTGTTGATAAGGCAGAGGATAATGTGGAACTCTGTGACAAGTTGAATCGTGTGGCACCGGGCTATCTGGCCAAGGCGGCACAGAGCAGGGGAGGCTGGCTGGTGCAGGTGTCTACGGATTATGTGTTTGATGGTACGGCCCATATCCCGTATAAGGAAGAGGATACTCCGTGTCCGAATTCCGTATATGGTTCTACCAAGTTAGGAGGAGAACAGGAGGTGATGAAATATTGTCCGAATGCGATGATTATCCGTACGGCGTGGCTGTATTCTACCTTCGGTAATAATTTTGTGAAGACAATGATTCGTCTGGGAAAGGAAAAAGAAACATTGGGCGTTATCTTCGACCAGATTGGTACCCCGACGTATGCACGCGACCTGGCTCAGGCTATTTTTGTGGCACTGGAAAAAGGAATTGTGCCGGGCATCTATCATTTCAGCAATGAAGGTGTCTGCTCTTGGTTTGATTTTACCAAGGCCATCCATCGGCTGGCAGGCATTACCTCTTGTCACGTATCCCCGCTTCACACAGAAGATTATCCCACCAAGGCTTGCCGTCCGCACTATTCCGTGCTCGACAAGACCAAGCTGAAAAAGACCTACGGAGTGGAGGTTCCTTACTGGATGGACAGTCTGGCGGAATGTATTGAAAAATTAAAACAATAAATATGGCAAATCAGGAAATAGCAAGAAGACGAACATTTGCGATTATCGCGCATCCGGATGCCGGTAAAACCTCGTTGACGGAAAAGTTGTTGCTTTTCGGTGGGCAGATTCAGGTGGCCGGAGCCGTGAAGTCAAACAAGATTAAGAAAACGGCCACGTCTGACTGGATGGACATCGAGAAACAGCGTGGTATCTCGGTCACTACCTCCGTGATGGAGTTTGACTACCATGACTATAAAATCAATATCCTCGATACGCCGGGCCACCAGGATTTTGCGGAAGATACGTACCGTACGCTGACGGCGGTGGATAGCGTTATCATCGTGGTGGACGGAGCAAAGGGTGTGGAATCGCAGACCCGTAAGCTGATGGAAGTTTGCCGTATGCGTAACACGCCGGTGATTATCTTCGTGAACAAGATGGACCGGGAAGCTAAGGACCCGTTCGATTTGCTGGATGAACTGGAGGAAGAGCTGGTCATCAACGTACGCCCGCTGACGTGGCCGATTGAGAGCGGTCCGCGTTTCAAGGGGGTATACAACATTTACGAACAGAAGTTGAATCTTTTCCAGCCCTCCAAGCAGGTGGTGACGGAGAAGGTGGAAGTGGACATTCATACGGAAGACCTGGACAATCATATCGGTACGCCGCTGGCGGAGAAGTTGCGCAGCGAGCTGGAACTGATTGAAGGGGTTTATCCGGAATTCAACGTAGACGATTACCTGAAAGGTGAACTGGCTCCGGTGTTCTTCGGTTCGGCCTTGAACAACTTCGGTGTACAGGAATTGCTCGACTGCTTTGTGGAGATTGCGCCGAGTCCGCGTCCGGTACAGGCAGAGGAACGTATTGTGATGCCGGAAGAGCCCAAGTTCACGGGGTTCGTGTTCAAGATTACGGCCAACATCGACCCGAACCATCGTTCGTGTGTGGCTTTCTGTAAGGTATGTTCCGGGAAGTTTACCCGTAACACGCCGTATCTGCACGTGCGTCACAACAAAACCATGCGTTTCTCTTCACCCACGCAGTTCATGGCTCAGCGCAAGACCACGGTGGATGAGGCATGGGCAGGCGATATCATCGGTTTGCCGGACAATGGAACCTTTAAGATTGGTGATACGTTGACTGAGGGTGAAATCCTGCATTTCAAGGGATTGCCCAGCTTCTCTCCGGAAATGTTCAAGTACATCGAGAATGCCGACCCGATGAAGACCAAGCAGTTGAACAAGGGTATTGACCAGCTGATGGACGAAGGTGTGGCACAGTTGTTTATCAACCAGTTCAATGGTCGGAAGATTATCGGTACGGTAGGGCAGTTGCAGTTTGAAGTAATCCAGTATCGTTTGGAAAATGAATACAATGCGAAATGCCGTTGGGAACCGTTGAGCCTCTACAAGGCGTGCTGGATTGAAAGCGACGATCCGGCTGAACTGGAAGCCTTCAAGAAGCGTAAGTACCAGTATATGGCCAAAGACCGCGACGGACGCGATGTGTTCCTGGCCGACAGTGGTTATGTGCTTCAGATGGCGCAGATGGACTTCAAGCATATCAAGTTCCATTTTACCAGTGAGTTCTAAAGAAGATAAGATATAAACATATAAAAAGGCAGGAAAGTGAATCATCGCTCTCCTGCCTTTTTTATATCCTTAAATTGAGATATTTACTGAATGTTCTATTTTAGTTTTGACATGTCGGTCAAAATCTGCTTGTGTTTTCCATAAATCGTTTGAATATTTTGTCTTTTTTTATTCTTATTATTAATTACTATTAATATTAGTAGTTCTACTAAAACTTTTAGTTGTTTGTCTGATAATTTTCATATCTTCGTGTAGTATTAATCTTAAATGAGCTGTTTATGAAGAAACTGACACCAAAAGAAGAAGAAATAATGAATATCTTATGGACCCATGGCCCTTTGTTTATCCGTGAAATGTTGGCATTCTATTCGGAACCGAAACCACATTACAATACAGTAGCTACTCTGGTGAAGTTGTTGGTAGAAAAAGGCTTTGTCAGTTATCGTGCATTTGGAAATACCTACCGTTATGAAGCAAAAATAACAGAAAATGAATACAAGGGTTCGGCTATCGGAGAGATTGTTTCTCAATATTTTGATAATTCTTATACCAAGGTCGTTTCTCAGTTTATTGAAGACGAGAAAATGAACCTGGAGGAACTGAAGCAGTTGATAGCTCAGATAGAGGAGGGGAAGAATAATCGTAAATTTTGACCTATGGTAGCCCTTTTAATCTATTTACTGAAAAGCTCTTTCTGCCTGACATTGCTCTATGGGTTCTATAAGCTGCTTTGTGCTTCGACCACTCGCTTTTCTTTGAACCGATGGGTGCTGGTGGGTGGAATGCTGACCTGTCTGTTATTGCCTTTCGTTTCTCTGGAATTAGAGCATGAGCCTTTAGTGCAGTCTCCTTTTATTCTTATGGAGGAATGGAAACAGCCTGTTGATGTAATATCTGCTTCTGCTACCGGTATGGTGGAGATTACTCAGAAGGAAGCCAATGATTGGGGTTGGCTTGTGTTATCGATGGTGGTTTATCTGTCGGGGTGTGCCTTCATTCTTTTGCAATGGGTTGTAGGCTATATCCGTTTGTTCCGTTGGATAAACCGGAAGGAATATAAAGAATGTAATGGATTACGATGGGTGTTGTATGATATTCCTGTCCGTCCTTTTAGCTGGGGAAGGTATATCGTCATGAACAGTCAGGAGTATGAAGAATATTCTCCGGTCCGTTTGCATGAGGAGATGCATTGCCGGTATGGACATTGTTATGACAATCTGCTGATACAGTTTATCTTAATCTTTCATTGGTGGAATCCGTTGGTGTGGAAACTGAGGTATGAACTTAATGGTGTTCATGAGTATCAGGCCGATGAAGGTGTATTGAATCAAGGCATCGATGTAAAAACATATCAACTGTTATTGGTGAGGAAAGCAGTGGGCTCAAGGCTCTACTCTATGGCTTGCGGTTTTACTCACAGTTCACTTAAAAAACGTATATCTATGATGTCGAAAAAAAGACACAGTAAGTGGGTCCGGCTGCGTGTCTTGTTAGCCGTACCTTTGGCTGCAGGGGTCGTGTATGCCTTTGCGAGGCCGGAAGTGAAAGAAACGGTAGCGGATTATGGCGCAGCTTTTCAAATGAAGCATCAAGGAAAAGAAAAATCCGGATTAATGGTGAGGGACACAGCACAGCAGCGGAATACAGACAATCTGATGCTGGAGCATATTTCGTCGGGAAAGGCGTATGTGCTGGAATTGTATTGCAACCAGCGGAACCAGTTTCTTTTCGGACCTGAAAATCATGTTTTAAAGAAGAAGTTTGTTGATTATGAAACCATGACGGACGAGGCTAAGAAGCAACTGAAAGACTCTTTCGTTAAATTGTATTCTGAACAGAAAGAGGAAATGTTTCCTATCGTTGTCCGTATTGTAGCAGACCGCAATACAAAGATGGGGGCGATAACTGTCGCCAAGCAGAAATTGGTAAAAGCGTATGATGAGGTCAGACGGGAGCTTTCGAAAACTTATCCTCAAGAATTGGTGAATGAATGTTTGATTTCCCGTTTCTATTATGCTTCTCCGAAAGCATATGCGGATGTACCGGCGGGTGTGGCCGATAAGACTGTTCCGTTGCCCGGATATGAAGTCCGATTTTTGAGTGATAATGTGATAGTGGGTGAGTTGGAGGATTTCTCTCTGGATGAACTTTCTTCGAAAATCAAGCAGTTATGTGAGGAAAATAAGTCTGAGAACCTTTCAGTTTCGCTGAAGGTACCTTCAGATGCTTCTGAAGGAGTGGTATATGATATCAAGCAGGCATTACGTGAAGGATATATGCTTAAACTGAATCTTATGAATGGTTTTTAGAATTGATTCGTGTAATAGTCTGTATTTGAAAACTTAGTTTTAAAATTTATGAAACGTTTTTCCTTTTATTTAAGTCTTATATTCGTTGTATCGGTGTTGGCTTCTTGTCAGAAGGATGGTAAAAGTATTGTTACTCCGGTATCCAGTGGTAGGCCTTATGAGGTACTGGTGGTTGCGGATGACAAATGTTGGAACAGTCCGGATAGTGCGCTTTTCCATGTACTTGATACCGATGTACCGGGATTGCCCCAACCGGAACGTTCTTTCCGGATTTCAAGAATTCGTCCGGAGTATTTTGACCGTAGTACCCGTTTGTTCCGCAACATCATTATTGTGGATATTCAGGACATCTATACGCAAACTAAATTCAAGTATATCCGTGACGCGTATTCTTCTCCACAGATGATTATGACTATCCAGTCGCCGAATCAGGAAGAGTTTGCCGAATATGTATCCAAGAATGGACAGGTGATTATTGATTTCTTTACCCGTGCAGAAATGAACCGGGAAGTAAAACTGTTGGAGAAGAAGCATAATGATGTCTTGTCTGCCAAGGTACAAAGCTTGTTTGACTGTGATATCTGGATGCCGGTAGAACTGGCTTCGTATAAGGTTGGCCCACAGTTCTTGTGGGCTTCCAGCAACCTGAATGATTTGAATTTTGTAATCTATACTTATCCGTATACCAGCAAGGGAACTTTTACAAAGGCATATTTCATAGAGAAACGAGATTCTGTGATGAAAGCCAACATTCTGGGAGCAAAAGAAGGTATGTATATGGTGACTGCTGATTCTATTTTTGTAGAAGCTCGTCACATTGCAGTGCAGGGTGATTATGCATATGAAGTACGCGGTTTGTGGGAAATGGAGAACGATGCTATGGGAGGTCCTTTCGTTTCACATGTTCGTGTGGACCGTACGAACGGTCGGATTGTCGTAGTAGAAGGTTTCGTTTATAATCCGGGCAAACTGAAACGTGACCAGATTCGTAAACTGAATGTTGCCCTTTATACGTTGAAACTTCCTCAGGAGAAAAAGATGGGAGAACTTCCTGTAGACAATCAGATTTCGGAAGAAAAGGTAATGAAAGACTATTGTAAAAGTATAAATTGAATTTGATATCGGGATTTCTCCTGTGGGCGGCTAAACCTTATTTGCGGGAGAATATATAGAGATACAAAAAGCCAACTAGGGACATTCAGTAAATAGTATAAAATTAGCCAACTAATTCATACACAAAGTGTT
>NZ_CABROP010000021.1:0-51867 GCF_902472605.1 uncultured Bacteroides sp. | reverse complement strand
TAGGTTCTTCCAAGGTACAGAAAACGGATGTACGTATTGTGGCTGCCACGAACGTGGATTTCTCGGAAGCCATAGCCGACGGGCGGTTTCGTGAAGACTTGTATTATCGTTTGAATACGGTACCTATCAAGGTGCCGGCTTTGCGTGAACGTCCGGATGATATTCCACTCTTGTTCCGGAAATTTGCTTCCGACTTTGCCGAAAAATACCGGATGCCGGCCATTCAGTTATCGGAGGATGCGCGCCGGATGCTGGTCTCTTATCCGTGGCCAGGCAATATCCGTCAGTTGAAAAACATTACGGAACAGATTTCCATTATTGAAACCAATCGTGACATTACGGCTGATATCTTGCAAGGCTATCTGCCGGCGCAGCCAGTATCGAAATATCCTGCGCTTCTGGGCGGGTTGAAGCCGGAAGGTGAAAAAGGTTTCCAGAGCGAGAGAGAAATTCTTTACCAGGTGCTGTTCGATATGCGCCGGGATGTGACCGAGTTGAAGAAACTGGTACATGACATTATGGCGGAGCGGGCAGGTGAAGCCCCTATGCCTTCCACTTCTTCTACTCCGGTGCATTACATTCCGCAAACTCCGGTAAGCTTGATGCAGACCCCTTCGGTGGTGGTGAATCCGGTGGCTGAAGTGGGAAAGGTTTCCAATGTGACTTCGGTAAGCAATGTTTCGCCTGTGAATTCCGGCATGAAAGTCACTCCGGCAGAAGTATCGGATGTGCAGGACACGGAAGAATATGTGGAAGAAAATCTGTCGCTGGATGAGGTAGAGAAGGAGATGATTCGGAAAGCGCTGGAACGTCATCATGGGAAACGGAAAAATGCGGCGAATGATTTGAAAATATCAGAACGTACACTTTATAGAAAGATAAAAGAATATGGGCTTGAATAAGAAGTATATCAGCGTGATGAAATATGTACTTCCGGTGGTATTGTGCATTTTGACTGCCTGCACCGTGTCGTATAAGTTTAATGGTTCTTCCATTAATTATGATAAGGTGAAGACCATCAGTTTCCAGAACTTTCCGAACCGTTCGGCTGCCTTCGTCTGGGGCCCGATGGAGTCTATGTTCAATACGGCTTTGCAAGACAAATATATGCAGCAGACCCGTTTGAAGCAGGTACGTCAGGGAGGGGACCTGGAACTCTCGGGTGAGATTACCAATTACGATGCCTATAATAAAGGAGTTGGTTCGGATGGTTATTCTACCATGGCAGAGTTGAGAATGACCGTGAACGTACGGTTTGTGAACAATTCGAACCATGCAGAAGATATCACTGACCAGCAGTTTACGGCCAGTCGTGAGTACAATGCCAGTCAGCAGCTGTCATCTGTACAGGAAGAGCTGGTACAGCAGATGATCGATGAAATCGTAGAGCAGATATTCAATGCAACCGTAGCCAACTGGTAAGAGAAAGATGATACAGCAGCGGTTACAGCAATGGATTGAGCATCCGGAGTCGTTGGATACGGAGAGTTTGTATGAACTGAAAAGCCTCTTGGAACGTTATCCTTATTTTCAGACGGTCCGGATTCTGTATCTGAAGAATTTGTTTTTGTTGCACGACCCGTCTTTTCAGGATGAGTTGCGCAAGGGAGCTCTTTTCGTAGCCGATTTGAGCGTGTTGTTTTATGCCATCGAAGGAGAACATTTTAAGATTAAACAGCACGCGGAAACAGCTGATAATACGCCTGTGGTGGGCGCAGAAGACCGGACGTTGGACCTGATTGATCGTTTCCTTTCGGATACGTGTGGGGCTACGACGGATAATTTGCTTCCATTGCCGGCCGAAGCCGTGGATTATACTTCTGTGCTGGCAGAAGGACTTTCAACTGAGAAAACGGAATCAGCTCCTCTCAGAGGGCAGGAACTGATTGATAGCTTCATTGAAAAGGACTCCAAGGAAGAAGTGAAAAAAGAAGAACAACGTCTGGCAGATGCGTGGTCTCAGGAAATGCTTGCTTTGGAAGAATCGGGAGATGAGGCTCCCGAAAAAGAGGACGAAACGGAGCATACGGACGCGGAACAGCCTGAACCGGAGGACGAAGAAAATTATTTTACCGAAACCTTGGCTAAAATTTATGTTAAACAGCAGAGATATGATAAGGCGCTGGAAATTATTAAAAAATTAAATTTGAAATATCCGAAAAAAAATACTTACTTTGCAGACCAAATCAGGTTTTTAGAGAAGTTGATTATTAACGCTAAATCAAAATAAAAGAAAATGTATTTATTATTTGTCGTATTAATGGTACTTGCAGCTGTATTGATGTGCTTCGTGGTATTGATACAGAATTCTAAAGGAGGAGGTCTTTCTTCCAGCTTTGCATCTTCCAATCAGATTATGGGAGTTCGCAAGACAACCGATTTTATTGAAAAACTGACTTGGGGATTGGCTGCATTTATGGTAATTGTCAGCGTAGCTACTGCATACGTGGTTCCTTCTCAGACCGAAGGTTCTTCAGTCATCATGGATCAGGCAGTGAAAGAACAGAAAACTAATCCGTTGAATGCTCCTGCAGGTTTTGCTGCTCCTCAGAAAGACGCAGCTGCTACAACTGCTCCGGCTGCTGCAACTGATTCTACCAAGAAGTGAGAATAAAAAAATAGTAGACAGAATGAAGGGCTGATTAGCTCATTCATTTTGGGCGGGAAAACGGAAATCCGGAGGATAATTGCCACGGCTTTCCGTTTTCTTTTTTCGTGAATTAAATCTTTTATGGAAAACATACAGAAAAAAGAGCGAATCCTGGCCATCGATGCGCTGAGAGGATTTGCAGTGATGGGGATTATCCTGCTCCACAATATCGAACATTTCAATTTTTATTCTTTCCCTGAAACTTCTTCTCCGGCACTGGCGAATTTGGACCAGACGTTGTGGGATATGTTGTTCTTTCTGTTTTCAGGAAAGGCCTACGCCATTTTTGCCTTGCTCTTTGGGTTCACTTTCTATTTGCAGAGCCGTAGTGCCGCCAAGCGAGGAGAGGATTTCAAGGGGCGCTACATGTGGCGGCTTGTGCTGCTGTTGGGATTCGGGTTTGTGAATTCCCTGTTCTTTCCCGGTGAGATATTGGTGCTTTATGCCATCCTGGGTTTTATTCTGGTGCCTGTCCGTCACTGGAAGAACCGGTCACTGCTGATTTTGGCTGTCATACTGATGCTTCAGCCGGTGGAGTGGATTAAAGTGGTGTGTGGATGGCTCAGTCCGGATTATGCACCCCGCCAGATGGTATTCTCGTTGGGCGATGTGTATCCGCAGTTAGGAGGTGATTCCTGGTGGGAGATGGTGAAAATGAATTTTACCATCGGTCAGCTGGCCAGTCTGAACTGGGCGTGGTGTTACGGAAGGGTGTTCCAGACCTGTGCCTTGTTTGTGCTCGGCCTGTGGATAGGCCGGATGGGTTATTTTGATTCATCTTCAGAAACGGCTTTGGGACGTTCCCGCAACTTCTGGACTTACGTGTTGTGCTTTTCTCTTCCGCTGGCAGTGGTGTTTTATTTTGTCAAAACCTTTGTCTTTTCGTTAGTGTCTCAGCCTTTGATGCTGGACAGTCTGAAAACCATCCTGAATTCCTGGTATAATTTCTGTTTCATGCTGACCATGGTTTCGGTGTTCCTGTTGCTTTACTGGATGGGAAAGGGCAAGATACAGAAGATCTTAGTGCCCTATGGAAGAATGAGTCTGACCGATTACATTATGCAGTCAGTTATTGGAAGCTTCCTGTATTTCGGTTACGGATTGGCCTTGCACCAGTATTGCGGTACGACGGTCAGCCTGTGTGTGGGAATTGTCTTTTTCCTGTTGCAGTTGGCCTTTGCCCATTGGTGGTTCCGGCATTTCAAGCGCGGTCCGCTGGAGACCCTTTGGCACAAACTGACTTGGTTGGGAAAAACAGTCAGTTAATCAGTTACGTTTTCTCCGTACTTTCTGAAAAAATATTCCGGTACTTCCAAGGGAGTACTCCAGTACTGCTTAAGAAGTACTACGGTACTTTCTTGGAAGTATTCTGGTATTCCCCAGAAAGTACTGAAATGGAGTTGCAAATATAAAAAAAAGAGAGACCGTCCTCGGGTTGAGGCGGTCTTTCTTTTTTTGTAATGAAAGTCGGTGCTTTCAATTATTTCTTGAAATATCTGTTGTACAGACCTTCGAAACCTTTTCCGTGACGAGCTTCGTCTTTAGCCATTTCATGAACAGTGTCATGGATAGCATCCAGGTTCAGCTGTTTAGCGCGAGTAGCGATACGTTTCTTGTCTTCGCAAGCACCGCATTCAGCGTTCATACGTTTTTCCAAGTTTGTCTTAGTATCCCATACGCAGTCACCCAGCAGTTCAGCGAATTTAGCAGCGTGTTCAGCTTCTTCCCAAGCATAGCGTTTGAAAGCTTCTGCTACTTCTGGATAACCTTCGCGGTCAGCCTGACGGCTCATGGCCAAGTACATACCAACTTCAGTACATTCACCCATAAAGTGGTTGTTCAGGTCTTTGATCATTTCGTCGTCGCAACCTTTAGCTACGCCGATCACGTGTTCGTCTACGAACTGCAAGCCACCTTCAGCTTCTTCCAGTTCTTTGAACTTAGAAGCAGGAGCTTTACACATCGGACATTTTTCAGGAGCTGCTTCACCTTCATAGATGTAACCACAAACTGTACAGATAAATTTCTTCATACGTCAAAAAATTTTAAGTAGTTAGTTATATATTAATAAGTTATGTTCTTTAATTCTTTGTAATATCTTTTCCTGCGCACTCCGGACAGATACCTTTGTAATACTGGTGTACCTCTTCCACGATGAATCCGTCTCTTTGGAACATTTCGGCTTCACTTGGATCTACCTTGGCAGGCACATCGTATATTTTATTGCAAACCTTGCATTGAAAATGTGCATGCGGTTGCATGTCGCCGTCAAAGCAGGCATTTTTTTCGTCAATGGTCAGCATTTTTGCGGCACCATGCTCTACGAATAACTTGAGTGTGTTATACACTGTAGTCTTTGAGAGTGTAGGGATTTCCTTGCACAGCGCTGTATAAATTTCGTCAATGCATGGATGGGTTTTGTGTTTAAGCAAATAGTCCATGATGGCAATGCGTTGTACTGAGGGCTTAATCTCATGGTCGAGCAAATATTCGTATGCTGTCATATTTTTCAATTCTGTAATTATTACAATTCTAATTCGAGGGCAAATATACAAAGATTTTCTATTCTAACAAATAGAACGTGATGTTTTTTGTTTTTTTTACTTTATGTGCTATGTTAAAAAACTCTCGTTTTCGCATAGGGGGGTGTGTAAATATTGTTTATTTTTGCACCACTATATAATATATAACAAATTTATATGAGATTTGGTTTTGTAAAAGTGGCCGCTGCCATTCCTGCAGTGAAGGTAGCCGATTGCAAGTTTAATGCGCAGCAGACAGAGCAACAGATTGTCATTGCCGATGGAAAGGGCGTGCAGATTATTGTTTTTCCGGAATTGAACTTGACGGGATATTCTTGCGGAGACTTGTTTGCCCAGAGTTTGCTGCTGGAGCAGGCAGAGTTTGCTTTGATGCAGATTGTCAATAACACCCGTCAGTTGGATATTATTTCTATTGTCGGTATGCCGGTGATGGTAAACTCCACTTTGATGAATTGTGCGGTTGTTTTTCAAAAAGGCAAGATTTTAGGACTTGTACCGAAGACTTATCTTCCCAATTATAAAGAATTCTACGAGCAGCGCTGGTTTACTTCTTCGGCGGCTCATCCCGATTCGACTACCGTCCGCCTTTGCGGACAGGTGGTTCCCATAAGTGCCCATTTGCTCTTCGATACGCCGGAGGTTTGCTTTGGCGTAGAAATCTGCGAGGATGTATGGGCGCCCGTACCTCCCAGTTCCACACTGGTACTGAAAGGAGCCGAAATCATCTTTAATCTGTCGGCCGATACGGAAAACATCTGCAAGCATCAGTATCTTCGTTCTTTGCTGGCACAGCAGTCGGCACGGTGCCTGGCGGGCTATGTGTTCTCTTCCTGCGGCTTTGGAGAATCGACTACCGATGTGGTTTTCGCAGGGAATGCCCTGATTTATGAAAACGGCAGCCTGCTTGCCGCTTCCGACCGTTTCTCTTTCGAAGAACAGTTGGTCATCAGTGAGATTGATGTGGAGCGTCTGAGAGGGGAGCGTCTGGTGAACACCACTTTTTCAGCCAGCATACGGATGCATCAGGAAGTACCTGTGCAACATATCAGCACGGAATTGGTTCCGATACGGGAACTGAGTCTGACCCGTCCGGTAGAACCTCATCCGTTTGTGCCCTCCGGCACCCGTCAGCTGGACGAACGTTGCGAAGAAATTTTCTCCATTCAGGTGGCGGGTCTGGCCAAGCGTCTAGTACATACCCATTGCAATACGGTCGTATTAGGTATTTCCGGAGGACTGGATTCTACGTTGGCCTTGTTGGTCTGTGTCAAGACTTTCGACAAGTTGGGCTTGCCGCGTAAGGGAATCGTGGGCGTAACCATGCCGGGTTTCGGAACCACCGACCGTACCTATCACAATGCCCTCTCTCTGATGGCCTCTCTGCAAGTGACCACGAAGGAAATCAGCATCAAGGATGCCTGCATTCAGCATTTCCAGGATATCGGTCAGGACATGTCGGTACACGATGTGACTTACGAGAACGGACAGGCCCGTGAGCGGACGCAGATTCTGATGGATTACGCCAACAAGCTGGGCGGATTGGTCATCGGTACCGGCGATTTGTCGGAACTTGCTTTAGGATGGGCCACCTATAACGGCGACCACATGTCGATGTATGGCGTGAATGCCAGCATCCCCAAGACTTTGGTTCGCTATCTGGTGAACTGGGTGGCACAGACGGGAGTGGATACCTTGTCCCGCAATACCCTGCTCGACATCATCGATACCCCAATCAGTCCGGAACTGATTCCAGCCGACGAGAATGGCAACATCAAGCAGAAGACCGAAGATTTGGTAGGTCCTTATGAGTTGCACGACTTCTTCTTGTTCCATTTCCTGCGTTTCGGCTTCCGTCCGGCCAAAATTTTCTATCTGGCCGAGATTGCCTTCCGTGGCACGTACGACAGCACGACCATCAAGAAGTGGTTGACGAACTTCTATCGTCGTTTCTTTGCCCAGCAGTTCAAGCGTTCTTGTCTGCCCGACGGTCCGAAAGTCGGTTCCGTCTCTTTGAGTCCGCGAGGCGACTGGCGTATGCCGAGTGATGCCAGTGCAGCATTGTGGCTGAAAGAATGTGAGGAACTCCAGGCTTGATTCGGGGAGAGGCAGACCGATACAGAAAGCGTCCCTCTCCAGGAAGTGAAATCGTGAAAGTCTATATTTGATAAATTGGAATTCCAACGTAAAAAATCTCCTGCTTTCGTCCTGTCATTGAAGATAAATGAGGACTGAAGCAGGAGATTTTTTTAGGATATCATGTAGGGATTGTAAGTCGGCCTGTTCAGTGCTTCTATTTTGAGACCGTCTTCTTTGGAAGGTCAGTGCAAGTACTTTTCAGTGAATGCCTTTATCCGTTCTGTATATTCTTCCGGATACAGTTTGTAGGAATGGGCATGATCTACACCCTCCGTAATCCATAGTTCCTTGGGAGCCGGTTTGGCCTCATAAAGTTTGTATACCATCCACGTCGGTACAAAGTCGTCGTTGTCGCCGTGGATGAACAGCATGGGCTTGCGGCATTTCGCTACCTGCGACAAAGCCGAAGCTTCCTGAAAATTCCATCCGTTCTGCAACTGGCAAATCCAGCTGGCCGTGTTGAGTAATGGGAAAGGAGGCAAGCCGAACAAATCTTTCAGTTCTTTGCTGAACTGGTCCCATACGCTGGTATAGCCGCAGTCTTCCACGAAGCAAGTCACGTAGTCGGGAGTCGCATCCCCCGACAGCATCATGGTGGTGGCTGCCCCCATGGAGATGCCGTGTACTACCGCCTGCAAGGAATCCCCAAACAAGGCTGGTGCCACGTCTGTCCATTGCCTTACGTCCTTCCGGTCCAGCCACCCCATTTGGATGGCATCCCCTTCCGTCAGTCCCGCGTAGCGCAGGTCCGGCAGCAAAATATTATAGTCCAGTGAATGATTGTAGAGATAGCCGATGTGAAACATACGGATGGCATTGTCCGTATAGCCGTGTACGATAATTGCCGTGTGGGCAGTAGGGCGGGAGGCGTGTGCATAAAACGCGTGCATCCGAATGCCGTCGGGTGCGAGGATAAATGTATCCCGGAGTGCATGATGTTCTTCCAGACTGTCCAGCCATTGGACAATCTGAGGATATTCCTTTCGCATGAAAGTTTCAGATTCCACCATGTTTTTCCCCCGGTTTTCCGGTCGGAGAGCGAAATCAATCAGATAGAAACTTCCGCCTATGATAATTCCCATGGCCAGCAGTAGCAGAACGACTGCCGACCAGAGAATCTTCTTTTTGATAGTCATTGAAAATGGGTGTTGAGTCGGTGGTTAGCTGTTCCAGATGTCCCATGCTCCGAAAGCTTGCAACAAGAGCATTTCCAGCCCGTTCTTGACAATGGCTCCCTGGTCGCTACCTTTCTTCATGAAAAGCGTAGTATTCGGATTGTAAAGCAAGTCGTAGAGCAGGTGCTGCGGAGTCAGCAATTCGTAAGGGATATTCGGGCATTCGTCCGCCTTCGGATACATGCCTACCGGCGTACAGTTCACGATGACCTTGTAGTCCTGCATGATTTCAGGTGTAATCTCCTCGTACGTGATGACTTCATCATTGTGTTTGCTGCGTGAAACGAACAGCGTTTCCAGTCCCAGTTGTTTCAATCCCTGGTGTATGGCTTTCGATGCTCCCCCTGTACCTAAAATCAACGCCTTCTTGTGATAAGGCTCCAATAGCGCTTCAATGGATTGGACAAAGCCGATGAGGTCAGAGTTGTATCCTTTCAACTTGACGCCTCCTTTGGTATGCTCCACCTTGATGACATTGACAGCTCCGATTTCCTGTGCGTCTTTGTCCAGTTCATCCAGATAAGAGATGACCTTTTCCTTATAAGGAATCGTGACGTTCAGTCCTGCCAGGTTCGGATTGGTTTTGATGATTTGCGGAAATTCTTCGATGCTTGGAATCTCAAAATTCACATATTCGGCATCAATATTTTCGGAATGGAATTTTTCATTGAAAAAGTTCTTGGAAAAAGAATGTCCAAGCGGATAACCGATTAAGCCAAATTTTTTCATAAGGTTCAAAGATATTAGTTATTTTGTCGCAAAATAGAGTGTACACGTACCCATGGTCAGGCGTTTGAATTTTACCTCGCTGAAACCCGCTTTCCGGATAATTTCCTGCATGACTTCTCCTTGCGGGAAAGCCTTGATCGATTCGGGCAGATAGGTATAGGCGCTGCGGTCTTTCGAGAGCAGCCAGCCCATGGCCGGAATCACGAATTTGGAATAAAGTGCATAGCCTTGTTTCATGGGGAAATGTGCCGGTTCCGACAGTTCCAGAATGACGAGATGTCCGCCGGGTACCAGTACTCTGTACATCTCTTTCAGGCCCTTGTCCAGATGCTCAAAGTTACGGATTCCGAATGCCACCGTGATGGCATCAAACCGGTTTTCGGGGAAGGACAGTGCCGTACAATCTTCTTTGGCAAACGAAATCTGTTTGTCGAGTCCCAGTAGTTTCACTTTCTCACGTCCCACGTTCATCATGCCTTCCGAGATGTCCGTACCAATCAGTTCGGTCGGTTGCAGCATCTGGCAGGCTTGGATGGCGAAGTCGCCCGTACCGGTAGCCACATCCATGATGTGCTGGGGGTGATAAGGTTCCAGCAGGCGGATAGCCTTCCGTCGCCAGCTTTTGTCGATTCCCCATGACATCAGGTGGTTCAGGTTGTCGTATGCCGGTGCGATGTGGTCGAACATTTTCTCTACCTGGGCAGCCTTGCCCTCTTTTTCGTTGTATGGCTTGATATTTTCTTGTGGATAATGAGACATGCGTGGAAAGTTAAGATGGGACAATGTAATGGTGAATCTCCCTCTGAGAATGAAAGCCGTTTCATTCCACAAAGGGAGATTAGGGTCAGATGCTTTTAATTAAAGCAACAAATAGTCAGTTACGTTCTTTTCGATACGTTTGGTCAGGTTGTCTGTGTCACCTTTTACGAAGCTTTCGCCTGTGATGTGCTCAAACAACTCGATGTAGCGGTCGCTGATAGATTCCACGATGGCCGGAGTCATTTCAGGTACCTGCTGGCCTTCCTTACCCTGGAAGCCGTTGGCCATCAGCCATTCGCGTACGAATTCCTTTGAAAGCTGCTTCTGCGGTTCTTCTTTTTCGAAGCGTTCCTGATAACCTTCTGAGTAGAAGTAACGGCTGGAGTCCGGTGTATGGATTTCGTCCATCAGGTAGATTTCGCCGTTGTGCTTTCCGAATTCATATTTCGTGTCTACCAGAATCAGGCCACGTTCAGCCGCCATCTGAGTACCGCGTTCAAACAACGCCAGGGTATATTTTTCCAGGATGGCATATTCTTCCGGAGTAGCCAGTCCTCTGGCCAGGATTTCTTCTTTGGAGATGTCTTCGTCGTGCATACCCATTTCAGCCTTGGTAGTCGGAGTGATGATCGGATGAGGGAATTTTTCGTTTTCTCTCATGCCTTCCGGCAGACGCACGCCGCAGATTTCACGTACACCACCCTTGTAGGCACGCCATGCGCTTCCGCAAAGGTAGCCGCGTACAATCATTTCTACAGGGAAACCTTTGCACATCACGCCCACGGTAACCATCGGGTCGGGAGTAGCCAGTTTCCAGTTCGGGCAGATGTCTGTGGTAGCGTCCAAGAATTTAGCCGCAATCTGGTTCAGCATCTGTCCTTTATAAGGGATACCTTCCGGCAGCACGACATCGAATGCCGAGATACGGTCGGTAGCAACCATTACTAACTTTTCATCGTTGATGTTGTACACATCACGTACTTTTCCGTGATACACACTTTTCTGTCCAGGAAAGTGGAAGTCTGTTTTTGTTAAAGCTTTACTCATTGTCTTGTTATGTTTAGTAATGAATAGATTCCGTTATGTGTGTTTATGCCTGTGGAGTCTTTTCGGCTTCTCTGGCAGCACGTAATTGTTTTCTTTCCGCTTTCTCTTTTTCCTCGAATTTCTCGTAGGCTTCCACGATGCGGGTCACCAGTTTGTGGCGGACAATGTCTTTCTTGTTC
The DNA here is from genome assembly GCF_902472605.1 of uncultured Bacteroides sp. Classification (GTDB taxonomy): domain Bacteria; phylum Bacteroidota; class Bacteroidia; order Bacteroidales; family Bacteroidaceae; genus Phocaeicola. The sequence goes on along the minus strand of NZ_CABROP010000021.1, from coordinate 40,649 downwards.
AGTTCGATGAAGCTGATGCCTTTCACGTCTTTCAGGATTTTCATGGCCTGCACGAGTCCCGAAGTCTGCGAGGCGGGAAGGTCAATCTGCGTCATGTCGCCCGTCACAATCATCTTGGTGTTCATACCCATTCGGGTGAGAAACATTTTGATTTGCTGGGTGGTGGTGTTCTGCGCTTCGTCCAGGATGACCACCGCGTCGTTCAGCGTACGTCCGCGCATGAAGGCCAGCGGTGCAATCTGGATGACGTTCAGTTCCATGTATTCCTTCAGCTTGGCCGCCGGAATCATGTCCTGAAGCGCATCGTATAGCGGTTGCAGGTAAGGATCAATCTTGTCCTTCATGTCGCCGGGCAGGAATCCTAACTTCTCGCCTGCTTCTACGGCCGGACGGCTGAGGATGATTTTCTTGATTTCCTTGTTCTTCAGGGCCCGTACCGCCAGGGCGATGGCCGTGTAGGTCTTTCCTGAACCCGCCGGACCGATGGCAAAAATCATGTCATTCTTTTCGAATTCGCGCACCAGCTTCAACTGGTTTTCACTTCTCGGAGTAATCGGCTTGCCCGTCACGCTGAACACGATGGCGTCGCCCGTCTTTTCAATTTTCGGGGCATTGCCCTTCACGATGTCCAGGATGACTTCTTCATTGAGCGAGTTGTACTGCACGCAGTGTTTCTCCAGCGCCAGGACGGCCTCTTCGAAAGCGCACATTTCCTCCTCGTCTCCCATGATTTTGATGACGTTTCCGCGTGCCACAATCCGCAGCTTGGGAAACAGGGCCTTGATCATCTGCATGTTGGCATTGTTCACGCCATAGAAGATCACCGGGTCAATATCTTCGAGTACGATATGTTTCTCTATCATTGAGTTTCTTCAGATTCGCTTGTATTTTATTTTTTGCAAAAATAATCATAACTTTTGATTGTAGAACGAGAAAGCAGAAGAAAATCTGCTTACTTCAGTTCTTTCATTTTGTAGCGTTCGCCGGTTGATTTTACCAGTTCCTGCAAGAATTCCTTGCTGTATCCCGGTCGGTCCAGCGGAGCCGTGTTGCCGGTAGCCGGGCGTTGCAGCTGTCCGTTCTGCATGCGTTTCACGGCACCGTCGTTGTAGCGTACGATGAGGAATTCGCCCAGTTTCTTCCAGCTGTCTACGGCAGTCTGTGCCGTCATCTGTGTGTAGTTGGTCAGGAATTCCTTGGCTTTGGCTGGGTCTTGCTGATACAGTTTCAAGGCGGTGCTTTCAATGCCTTCCTGTGCCTGTGCATAAGTATCTTCCAGGCTGTTCTGCACGGTGCGCATGTCTTCCACCATCAGGTTGTAGCGCGGACGGATCATGTCGGCCACCCAGTTGTAAATCCAGAAAGCGGAATCCCATGAGAAGGTCACGCAGTCACCGTTTCCTTGCTGGTAAGGATAAGGCACCTTGTCCGTGTTGCAGTACACCGGAGTGAAGACCGTCATGTTGGCGTCGTCCAGACCGAACCAGAGCACACCGCCGATGGCGTCGGGCAGGTTGGAACGCATCTGTGAAACGAATACAAAACCACTCTGCTGGGTAGAGATGGGGCGTTCGTTAAAATATTCCTGTCCATCTACCTTAAAGGTCAGCGGCGACAGGCGGTAAGGCATCTCGAAACAGCCGGCACCCATGTCTTTGGTGATGTCGAGCGGAGTGCCTTCGTAGTGGTCACGCATGGCATGCTGGATGTCGCGTACCGAAATCTTCTGGTCCGGTTTTACGTAAAGCGGCATCGGCTCCTTGCTCTCGCCCTGGATATAAGAAAGGTAAGACTGTCCGGTCGCCTTGCTGAACATGTTGTAGAAGCTCCACACACGTGCCTCGCAGAAACGCAGGCCGCTGAAATCGAGCGGGCAGTAAGCATCGGCAAAGCTGAAGTCCTTGTTGTTGCCGCTGAAATAGCCTTTTTCGCGGGCAAAGGAAATCACGTCGGGTGCATACAGGCAGTTCTCCTTGTCGTTCATGTCGAACTTGTGGATACGGCTCTGGTTGGCATGAGCGGCAATGCAGTCGTCCGGAATACGGACAGCCACCCATACAGCCCCTTTCACGCCCGGTCCTTTTCCAATCATCTCCATGATCCAGGCTTCGTTCGGGTCGGCAATCGAGAACGATTCACCGCTGCTGTAGTAACCGTATTCTTTCACCAGGTCGGTCATGATTTTGATGGCTTCTTTGGCCGTGCGCGAACGTTGCAGGGCCACGTAAATCAGGCTTCCGTAGTCCATGATGCCGGTGCTGTCCACCAGTTCCGGACGTCCGCCGAAAGTGGTTTCCCCGATGGTCACCTGAAACTCGTTCGTGTTGCCGATGACGTTGTAGGTCTGTTTGGCTTCCTTGATTTTGCCCAGGTATTTGCCCGAATCCCAGTCGTAGATGTCGCGCATTTCGCCCGGTGCATGCTGGGCAGCCGGGTAGTGGCACAGGTAGCCGAACATGCCGTAAGAGTCGGCCGAATAAGAAACGATGACGGAACCGTCGGCTGAAGCCTTCTTTCCGACAATGAAGTTGGTACATGCCCATCCGTTGGCAATACATGCTGTCAGCAGAAAGACAGCCAGCATTATTTTTTTCATTTTCATGTAGGTAGATTGTTTATGATTTGAGTTATTGATTCTTTCAGAACTTGTATTCCTTGCGGGCCGTGTTTCCGCATTGGTCGGTCACGGTCACCTCGGCCTTGTGGGGAACTCCCTTTTTCACCTTTTCCGGGTCTTGTATCACCAGGATGCCTTTCTTCAGGCCGAAGAGGACAAACTTCCCGTCAATGTACACCTTGTAGGTGCCGATACCCGATTCTGCGTCGCTGATGCGGAACCGGATTTGTCGGTTGCTGCGCCATCCGCCCTGTCCGACGGGAGTGATTCTCGGCGCCACGGTATCCACATCGACAGAGAAGGTGCCGAGGGAGCGTATCCGGGTCTTGACCCATCCGTTCTCGTATTTCCCGCCCATGGAGCTCCGCCATTTGCCGGCCTTCTGCACGATGTAGTATTTCGTGGTGTCGGCCACCGGCTTGTGGCGCAGGCCGATGGACAAGTCGCAGTAGCTGTGGATAGGTGTCCGTCCCGCATCCAGTACATAGTCGAAGGCAATGTGCGAGCTATCCCCTTTGACACGGGTGTGGAGCGGCACGTTGTCATATACGTAGTAGCGGGGCACCACCAGTTCCATGCCCGGTTGCTGGATGATGTTGGTCCGGTTCCAGTAGAGCATTTCATCGGCTTCCGGCTTGTAAGCAGGAATGTCCTGCCGTTTGCCCTTTATGGTAAATGCATATGTTCTGCGGTTGCCGAAATTGTCTTCCAGCACGTAGCGGAAATGATAGTCCCGTTCCTCGTTGATGTCCACAGCCCCCCGGTTCTCATCCGTGCGGAGCAGCCGGAGCCGGTTGCCGGGCAACTTATAGGAACGCATAATCAGCCGTCGTGTGCGGGTCAGCTCGTCGTAGTCCGTAAACCCGTTGATCATGCGGTTCTCGTCGGGCAGCACCCGGTCGGTTGTGCTGTTGAACACCTGTACCGAGTCCACATAAAGCGTGACCGAGTGTACGCCGTAGAAGTTCGAGGTACCGTCCATGTAATCCTTGGCGCTGATGCCCGTGTAGATTTTCCCCCACGCGTGGATGGGCTGTCTCAGGGCATTCACGTTGAGCAGTTTCTTTTGTGTGCTGCCGTTCACCACGCCCTCTCCCAGAATCGGATAAATGCCGATGAGGCTGGCCACGGGCGCCTTGCTGTCCTTCAGAAAACGTTTGAAGTAAGGCATGGGGTCAATGTATTCCCCCGTTTCCGTCTGCCGCAGCTCCAGGTGCAGGTGAGGTCCGGCCGAAGCCCCCTCATTGCCACTCAGGGCAATGATATCCCCCTTCTTCACCGGGAACTGTCCGGGCTTGAATTTCAGGTCGCAGGTAAATGTTTCGTGCGCATACTGGTACTGGCGCACGTAAGCCTGTATGTTCTTGGCAAATGACACTACGTGTCCGTACACCGAAGTCAGTCCGTTAGGGTGGGTGATGTAGAGAGCCTGTCCGTATCCTCCGTGCAATACCGCCACACGCGATACATAGCCGTCGGCAATGCAGTAAATGGGTTTGCCGGTTACCCCTTGTGTCTTGATGTCCAGCCCGTTGTGGAAATGATTGGGACGCAGTTCGCCAAAGTTGGCGCTGAGCAGAATCGGGAAGTCGAACGGAGAACGGAAGTAGTTGTCGGTGGCATTCTGGGCCTGTCCGGAGAGTACCCCCGTCAAGGCCAGTGCCAGTATCATTTTTTGTCTCATTTTTTCGTATTTGTTAAGCGGTTACAAAGATATTAAGAAATCCCGAAGCTGCAATCTTTTTGGAATGACTCTAAAAAATACGTCGTCTTTTATTAGGATAATTTATCCGAATGGTCTATTTTTGTCAGTGTATTGATATGCAAATTATTATTTATTAAACAGTATAATCATGGAAAACAATGAATTAATTCAACAGTGTACAGAGAAAGCTCAGACATGGCTGACGCCTGCCTACGACGCCGAAACACAGGCTGAAGTGAAACGCATGCTTGAAAATCCCGACAAGTCGGAATTGATTGATGCTTTTTATAAAGACCTTGAATTCGGTACAGGTGGTTTGCGCGGCATCATGGGAGCCGGTTCCAACAGAATGAATATCTACACGGTAGGTGCCGCTACACAGGGCTTGGCCAACTACCTGAACAAATGCTTTGCCGGAAAGAAAGACATCTCGGTAGTGGTAGGTCACGACTGCCGCAACAACAGCCGCAAGTTTGCGGAAATTTCTGCCGACATCTTCACAGCCAACGGTATCAAGGTATATCTGTTCGATGACATGCGTCCTACACCGGAAATGTCATTTGCCATCCGTCATCTGGGTTGCCAGAGCGGTATCAACATCACGGCTTCTCACAACCCGAAAGAATACAACGGTTACAAGGCTTACTGGGACGACGGTGCACAGGTACTGGCTCCGCACGACAAAGGCATCATCGACGAAGTGAACAAGATTTCCAGCGTGAGCGAAATCAAGTTCCAGGGCAACAAGGAACTGATTCAGATTATCGGCAAGGAAATTGACGACGAATACCTGCGTCAGGTACACACCTTGTCTATCGACCCGGAAGTGATCAAGCGTCAGAAAGACCTGAAGATTGTCTACACTCCGATTCACGGTACCGGTATGAAACTGATTCCGCAGTCACTCAAATTGTGGGGCTTTGAAAACGTACATTGCGTGGCCGAACAGATGGTGAAGAGCGGCGACTTCCCTACAGTGGTATCTCCGAACCCGGAAAATGCAGAAGCACTGACCTTGGCCATCAAGCTGGCCAAGGAAATCGATGCCGACATCGTGATGGCTTCCGACCCCGATGCCGACCGTGTGGGTATGGCTTGCAAGGACAGCAAGGGCGAATGGGTCTTGATTAATGGTAACCAGACCTGCTTGATTTTCCTGTACTACATCATCAAGAACCGCATTGCCATGGGCAAGATGAAAGGCAACGAGTTCATCGTGAAGACCATCGTAACCACAGAACTGATTAAGAAGGTGGCCGACAAGAACCACATCAAGATGCTCGACTGCTACACTGGTTTCAAATGGATTGCCCGTGAAATCCGTCTGCGTGAAGGCAAGGAACAATACATCGGTGGCGGTGAAGAAAGCTACGGATTCCTGGCTGAAGACTTCGTACGTGATAAAGATGCCGTTTCTGCCTGCTCACTGCTGGCTGAAATCTGCGCATGGGCCAAAGACCAGGGCAAGACCTTGTATGACATACTGATGGAAATCTACGTAGAATACGGCTTCTCACTGGAAGTGACTGTCAACGTAGTGAAACCGGGTAAGACGGGTGCCGACGAAATCAAGGCCATGATGGACAACTTCCGTGCATGTCCGCCGAAAGAACTGGGTGGTTCGGAAGTGGTTCTGGTAAAAGACTACAAGACCTTGAAGGCTACCGACAACACCGGAAAAGCCACAGACTTGGATATGCCGGAACCTTCCAATGTGCTTCAGTTCTTTACAGCCGACGGTACAAAAGTTTCTGTACGTCCTTCCGGCACAGAACCTAAGATTAAGTTCTACATGGAAATCAAGGGCGAAATGCATTGTCCGAAGTGCTATGCAGGTGCATTGGCCGACGCCAAAGAAAAAGTAGATGCAGTAAAGAAATCTTTGGGCATTTAAGATGCGGGGTGTGTGAGTGCGCCGCCAGAGATGATTTAAAATAAGGAATGTCATTCCCGCAAAGGCTTTCAGGAGTCTTTCTTGCTTCGGGGATGACATTCTTTTTTTGTCAGAATGTTTGCTGTTTTGAGAAATTCCTGTCAAAAAGGGTGAAATTGACGGGTTTTTCTAACTGTGTCTGGCGGCAAAAAGCCTCTTCTGTGCAGCCGCCTTTTGGAACCCGAAAACCTCATCTGCCCCACAGCAGTCTGTAGAGAAGGAGAAGGGGAGTGAAACAGTCGTCCCGGGAGAATGAAAAATGAAAATCCGGAAAAATCGCTTTGGCGTTCGGAGGCAAACGCAAAGGCGTTTCACTCCAAACGTCCTTGCGTTTTCCGGCAAACGCTTAGGAGCTTCCGGACAAACGCACTTGTGTCTTTTTTGCAGGCCTTAAAATGAAGATTTTTGAGGACTTTATTTTCTATTTCAAGCGTGAATTTGGAATTTCCTAGTGTGACTGAATGAAGACTTATTTCGCTTCTTGGTATTCCCTTTGTTGCTGAAACAGCTTTCTTGTTTCCTTCATCTCCTATTTTAGGGAGCTTTCTTTTCTTCTTGAATTTGTGGAGCTTCTTTTCCTGCACAGTTTGTGCATGAGGATTGACCTGAGGGCTGAATTTCCTTTTCTGAAGAAGAAAAAATGAGCAAAATGACAGTTGTGTCTCACACCGACGAGAATATGAACGAAATCACGGGTAAGTACTATTTTGCAGAAGAGTTCATAGACTACAAGGCCAACGTGAAACAGGTACGATAGCAGACTGGCGAACAGAGTAGTTACCAGCTTCCCTTTATTCGGGTAGGGCAGTACCTTCATCGAATGTTGGGAAAATTAATTTATACCCTTTTCCTCTGACAGACTGTATCGTTATATTGAAATCGCTCAGGTCTTTTTTCAGTTGTCTGATGGAATGATAGATTCTGTCTTTGATTTCGGGAGACTCATCTATCAATCCATATAGAATGTATATCTCGGAATAGTTTAGGAAGAAAGCCTCTTTTTTTAGGAACAGCTTGAAGAACTTAAGTGATTCTCCGTTTAAAATGATTGTCTTTTCATTATGCTTTATGCTGTGTTCGTGTTCGTTCCATAGAAATCCCTCATGGATGCTGCACCATTTGCTTGGGTCCGTTTTTCGTTTTTCGGTTTCGAGTGGTGACAATTTCATGGTTTGTGCCTGTTTTTTAGTGTGTCTTTTCATGTAGAAAAAGACAGTCAGTCCCATTACATTCAATAATGCCAGCAAATAGACTGTGATATTGTCTAAAAGAAGATAGAAGGGCAAGTATGCGTATGCCTTCACAATCAGGTCCGTCTCCTTTTTGTTTTCTTTGGTATATCTGTTTGTCTGTATCAATGTGGCTTTTTCCAGAAAATCTTTCGTACGGCTGCTCGTCGATTTTCCATTGTATGTGTAGGTTATTGCTGTTTGTAGGTTCAAACCCTGTCGGGCCATCTCTTCGTTGAAAAGACTGTCCAGTCTGTGCCTGCATGAGTCTTCCATCGTAAGATACAATTGGTTTGCCCACTCTATTTTGTCAGAGGCAGGAATTGTATCAGGTGAATATTTGGAATCAAAGTTTATAAAGACTTTTTGGATGAATAATTTTTTTTCTTTTCCAATAGCTGTATAAAATGCTATCTGGCTTTTCTGTATGATGTTTTCTTTTTTTCTTGTGACTGAAAAAAGTATGATGCACGAAATAAGTGCCATATAAATGATACCCAATCCTACAGTTTTGATGCTATTCATTCCCATTGTTTGTGTGTTGAATCTGAAAGTTTTCTGAAAAAAGAAATCCTAAACGGTTGTTTGTCAGTGAGATGATTGTTTTTCAGGAAACTTTCAGATTTTGTATATCTGTTTTTTTCTAATTTTGATACAAACATAAAAAATAAGGAAGTAAAATAAAAAGATTTACAATGAAATTATTTGTATCAGGTGAAACGGATTCCAACTGACATGAACTGACATTTTCTGTTTCTATGTGTCTGTTAAACCGTTTGTTTCAGTTCCGTATGAATTGGCTGGTTCAGATTCTGTTGTGGAATATATGTTTTCTCCCTAATTTTGTTATTGTGAAATTTAAAACTGTTTGTATAAGACAATGTCAAGCAAAGTACTTATGATAAAGCACATTTATTTATTTGTCTTGTTTGGGCTGGTTCCTTTTTTTATGACAAATCAGGAACGGAAAAAGTCTTATGGAGTCACCACTATTACCACTTCAGCGGGAAGTAAACTCATTCCAGTCCCAAGTGAGTTGGCCTTGAAATACAAGCTTGACATACTCATCAGAAGAAATGACGATTTTTCTCTCGATTTCTCAATTTTCGGAAAGATTAGTTCACTTACAAAGACACATCTTTCAGTAGAGTTGAGTATATGATGATTCAAATCTGTTAAAGGGTGATTGAATAAACTATAATATAAGAGTAATGAATAATGAGAAAGAATAGAAAATACATTTTGCATCAGCATTTGCTTCGGTAGCTAGATATAATGTATATAATTCACAGAAAGAAATTGCTCTGTCAGACATTGCCATGGAAAATGTTGAAGCATTGGCTGTTGGAGAAAGCAATAGAGGGTGGACACTTGACCGAAATGCTATCTGTGAAACAAGTCATAATGATTATCCAGATTACAGAAATAATTAAACATTAAATTCCATATTCCCCTTTTTCTCTTAGGAGGAAAAAGGGGAATAAAAACAATATCTTGATTATTTATGAAGCCTATTTTTTTCATTTTCGTTTTATTTCTAACCATATCATGCGTAGAGAAAAAAAAATATTCTAATGCCAAATATTTATACCCAACAGACAGCTTGCAAGTAGAAGTAGGTTCACCTTCATTAATAAAAATAGCCGGCAATCAACTATTCACAGACAAATCTTTTGCTGATTCCTATAACATAGATGTTATAGACATAGAACACGATTCCATAATGTATTCTTTTGCCAAAAAAGGACAAGGGCCTAATGAGTTCCTACAAATAACTAGTATGGATATTTTTAGAAAAAACCAAAACTGGTATATTGCATTATTTGATAATCTCCTGCGAAAACTTGTAGTCTACTCTATTGATAGTTTAAATTATCACAAAGGGCAATGCCCACCAGTGTGCGTAAAAGAATTACCTGTAAACAGTCGATTTATGGAAATATACGAAATACAGAACGGATATATAGCTACCGGAAGAACCGAAAAGAAATACACCTTACTGAATAAGGATATGAAATGTCTTAGCACTTTTGGAAACTATCTAACTTGTGACAACAAAGACACGGATTACATGTCCCTATCAAAAGCCAACTACGGACGTCTATATTTGTCAAGCGACAAGACCTCCGTAGCTAGTGTTGTCTTCATGTCTGGGACCTTATCCGTTCTCACCCTGCACAATCAGCAACTTACCCCTGCATGGAGTTATGAAGCTTCAGGATTCGAATACGCAGTAAACGGACGTAACTTAAAACAACTTAGCCCCACAGGATATTTGGCTGCAGGATTTACAAAGGAAAATGTAGTAGGTCTCTATTCAGGAGAAGAAAAAAATGGAAAGACAAACTATGGAAATGAGTTTCATATATTCAGTACACAAGGAGAACTGCTGAACAAATACAAGATATCATCCCAGCTGTATAACTTCTGTATCTCAGAAAATGACGGTCTGATTTATGCTATATCCTATGAGAATGATCCAAAGATTATTATTTATAAACTTTAGTAATTCACTGCTTCCGGAAAAAATTTTCAGGAACATTCAACAAGTGCAATGAATGGTAATATCATATATGTATATGATTGGAACGGAGAGAATTTGTGTCAGTATGAACTGGATATGAATTTACAGAATATATGTATAGACAAGACAGGTAAGATCTTATATGCTATATATAACCCTGACTCTGCAATAGTGAAAATTTTATTACCAAATCATTTTCAAACTGTCTTCTATAAATAAACAATCTAATAGAAACCTAAAACAATTTTAAGGTTAAAAATTTTTTAATAACATGAAAAGTCGGAGATTTATGGTTCAATGATTAGAAATGTTTATTTTGAAAAGTTGTTTGAAACTTATGTTTCAATTCCCTTGGAGATCCAAAAAGAAAAAACATTATTTATATTTCTGATTTTAGAGGAGACAGTTCTCAGCCTATAGTATCCCCTAGCATAAATGTAGCGTCTTCATTTTTCATAAGATTCTATAAAGGTTATATATCTGCAATATAATAATCGTTATATATAAAAGGATATAAAGTGCATATTGTGGTGTAATATAAACCATTAATAATCGCGTATTTATATTGGTTATTACTATAAATAATAAAAGATAAGCCATGTTAAATACATAATCAGCGAGTAAAAAATAGAATAATATAACAATCGTTACATATAAATATATTATCTTTGTCGGTGAATTCATAATCGATACTCCAAGATTAGCATTGAGAGCATCGACAGACCAAACTGTATAAGCGTGGAATCTGAAAAGCGTTACGAGTAGGAATATATTAAACGATAAAAATGCCTTGTGCTAAAAATGTATATGTTTAATGATTAATCACTTTAATAAGTATGATTGTAGAGTAGGGAGTTACTCCCCAAAAATTAGATTGTAAAGTAAACTCTATCATTGCAAAGAGACATTATATGTTGAGTCAAATCCTTCATTCTTTTTCAATTTAATTTAAAAGAGTCTATATCAAAGATATATTTAATCAAAGCCGACCTCACTGCTAATGTTCTGGAGGGTGATGGTCCTAGGCAGTTCTCGCTGTGGTAAAACTTCTCCGGACAGCAGTAAAGTATGAGACAAATAACATTGTATTTATTAAGTATTGTGTTGTTTACATTCATGTCAAGTTGCCATGATGAAGAAAGCGGAAACATATCGTGGTCTCAGGAAGCTTCGGTACTGATAAAGCAGGGAATCAGTTCTACTCACGAAAAAACAGAAGTCGTTCTGAAATTCACTACAATCAATTCAGATATTTCAGTTTCGTCAGACGAAGCATGGATTGGTGCATCCATTTCACTTGTTGGAGGAAATGGAGAATTACTTATCAACATTTCGGAAAATCCCGATATTCCGACCCGGCAGGGCATTGTGGTCGTTAGCTCCAAAGGCGAAACAACCATTATTCACATCACGCAAGAAGGTATTCACCGCGTTGTCCCTGAAAATAATTGCTACTATCTTCATAATGGGAAAGGAGAAATGAGCGTCAAGGTACAAGCCGGCTCTCTTCCAGTTGCCGAGATATACCCTGAAAACACGGATTGGATAAAGGTAGAAAAAGTTACAGCTGCCAATGACAATGAATACATTATAACCTTGACCTTTGAAAAGAACGATGGATTAGGACGAATTGCGTCTTTGGATTTTAAAATCAATGACCAATCGGCTGTTGATCATTGTGGCCCTTGCATTATTCAAGAGCCAGCCTCATTTGGTGAAAATGTGGAAATATCAGTTGATAAGCCGGGATGTCTTCAGGTTCTTTTAGGAAATGAAGCCAGCAACCTAAACCGCATACGTTCTCTTAATATTATCGGCCCGGTCAATGGCCTTGATTTTCCGGTCATAAAAAGTTTATTATCAAATCAGGAAAATAGCTATGCGCAAAATCCTGTAAGCATTGATCTCTCAGAATGTACAATTGTTGCCGGTGATAAAAATCCATTCGAGTATTACGGTTGGAATCCGTCAAAGAGGTATGAAGACATTTTCTTATATGGAGAAATTCCTTCCGATGTATTCACAAATGCAGTTAATCTCAAAGACATAATCCTTCCTGAAGGACTGAAAATCATCGGGATGTCAGCTTTCAAAGGATGTAAAAATCTCAATAAGGTTCAAATACCCAATTCAGTGGAGGAAATCAATAGCAAGGCATTCTATGATTGTTTGAGAATGGAAGATATACAAATCAATGATGACTCAAACCTTTCGTCAATAGGGAATCAGGCTTTTACGACCGGGTCTTTATTGAAGGATTTAACTATTCCCATGACTGTAACGACCATTTCCAGTGAGGCATTTCTTGGATGTACAGTTTCACGTTTGCATCTTAAATGGCAAGAGCCTCTTACGGTAAGGATTGTTCCTAACACAGAAGAGTGTGCTCTTTTTGTGCCCAAAGGAACTGCTGACTTATATAGAAGTACTCGTAATTGGAGTAATTTCAAAGAAATAGTTGAAGAATAGATATCTTGCGATGGGTGCTTCTATTGAAATCGCTCAGGTATTGTTCTGTCATTTGAGAAGGGCATAAATGTAGTCGTAAGTCTGTTTTAGCCTGTCTATGTCGTATCCTCTCTCTGTGAACACCCCCTCAAAAGCTCTGCCTAAATAACAGTCTTCGTATAAATAGCTAATGCTGATGGAATCTAATTGGCTTCTGATCTCACCAGAGGAAATTGCATTCTCGGCAACGGATTTCCAGATTTGCAAATCTTCTTCATACCATCTGGTGCATTGTTCCTTAAAGTCAGGTATATAAGACAAAGCTGAATTTTCAATGCGCATCAGGGCCTCATTCATATTCATAAAGCCCGTGTCATACATCTGCTCCTTTTCGCGTTTCAATATCTCAATGAAATAATTATAAAAAGAACAAAGGGACAATTTATAGGCATCAGGTACAGCCTTTATAGATGATGTACCGTATACGTAAGTCTTTACAACCTCTTTAAACAGGCCTTCCTTGTTCTTGAAATAATATATCATGGAACCCCGACTTATGCCTATTACCCTCTCCAGTACACTGAAAGACACACGGTCATAAGGCATGGTGGCAAACAGTCTGAATGCCTCTATTAGTATTTTCTGTCGGCTTGTTTCTCCTTTGTTCATACTTATTAAGTTTTTTATACCATGCAAAGGTAGGAAATATAACGACATGAAGAAAATTATCACGTATATATATTATATTCTCGTACAAAAGACGTATTATATTGAATTTTATTTCTACATTTGCACTATAACAATCGTTATAATATTATTGTTATGGGATACACAATTAATAACACCTTACTACAAGGTGGCTAAAAAGATTCTGAAAACTACATTTAGTTTTAAAGAGCTTTTTTTAATCTGTGTGTTGCCAAAATAGAATTATTGAAAGATTTATGAAAAGAAATTTTTGTCATAGCAAGAAAAAGGATTGGAACTATTGGGGTTATAGTGCATATGCTACACAGTAGAAAGTTGGACACCTTGCTGTCATTCAATCTGGACGGAACTCATGATAAGGTCTATAAGCTTCCTGTACCTGTGTTTACATTTAACAAACAGAACCTTATATGGCCTGAGATTTATACCTGAATATCATTTGGCAAGGTATCCTTTTTAATGACAGGACACATTTGAGAAAGCAGAAAATAGTTTTGATATATTTAATCATGAAAGTGCGTATGAAAAAGATTCTTTTTTAGTTTTTAGATATTGAATCTGAAAGTTTTCTGAAAAAGGAAATTCTAAACAGTTGTTTGTCAGTGAAATAACTTCTTCTCAGAAAACTTTCAGATTTTGTATCTCCATTTTTCCCTAATTTTGGTACAAACAAAATTGGCTTATTCATTATTTTAACCTATTGGATTATGTTAAGAAGTCTTGTTGTGGTTTTTTCTGTATGCTTATTCTCATGTTCTCAGAATGTGGATAAAAGTAGTATTGATGCGTTATTCTCAGGTGGTGATACAATAAAATGCACGGTGCTGAATACAGATGGACATTTATGGGGAAAACCTTTTAGCATGAAATATATTGATTCGATGCTTTTTGTGTATGACGATATAGCTGGGGAGAATATATTTCATCTGGTAGACCTGAATCATGGCAATAAGGTGCTTGGTTTAGGGAGGAAAGTCCAAGGGGGTAATGAATTTATAATGCCTATGGAATATTTGCCATGTGGTGATACAGCCATTGCCGTATTTGACTATGCGAATAAAAGGTTGTCTGCTTTGAGTGTCGATGACTTCCTGAATCAAAGGAATGAGCCGGAAGTTTGTTATAAAGATACTTTTTCGGGTACCATTAAGCTGTTTCCTACAAAATTTAATACAGAACTGTCATTTGGCTTTTACGATGACTGCATGTTTTATCTGCAAAAGAACAATCAGATATTGCAGAAATTGGGAGATTTTCCCTATCGCGATGCACAGGAAAAACAGATTGAGAACCGTTTAAGGGGACTGGCCTATCAGGGAACTCTTCAGAATAATCCTTCGAATGATAAGTTTGTTTATGCTGTAAACAGTGCTGAAAATTGTATATTTTTATCATATAGACTCCACATCAGTAAGAAAAGTGTGTGAATATCAATATAGTTATCCGCAATATCAACCCATGCAGGAAGGTGATGCAAGGGCGGCTCCTATCAGTGCCGATAATATCAGGACGTTTATGGATGCCACTGCCAGCGATCACTTTGTTTATCTGTTATATTCAGGCAAGACATATAAAGAAGAGGGCATGAAATCTTTTGAAGGAACTATTGTCTATGTATTCGACTGGAGGGGTAAGGCATATAAAAAATATATTTTGAATCTGCCTGTATTCCGGTTCTGTGTGGATAAGGATGACAGGGCGATATATGCATTTTCAAATAATCCGGATCCGGTTCTGGTTCGGTTCCCTTTGATTTGATGAAGGGATAAATCTCTTGATTAAATTTTTGATTGGGAATTGAAGATGATATAATTATATAGTTTTACAATTATTCTGTTAAGGTACTTATGAAAAATCAAGTTTTTCTGTATTTGTTTTTTATGCTTGTTTTTGTCGGCTGTCAAAAATTTGAAAGCATGGAAGATTTTGATGCCCTGTTCACTCATAAAAAATGCCACATCTTGAGCGAAGCGGAATGGCAGAAGCTGGTTCAGCTATGCAACGATACCTGGGATGGTTTCACCATCAGCCTGCAGGACCGCTACCCCCAGCTGACGGAAAGAAACTGCGCCTGTGCCTGCTCATCCGACTACGGCTCGGCAATGTCCAGCTGGCCTCCATCTTCTCCGTATCGCCCGCTTCCATCTCACAGAAAAAGTTCCGGCTGAAGAAACATCTCAGCGAATGGGGCGAAAGCGGTTTCCACGAAGAAATGACGCTGGTCTGCTGGCTGACGGAGTTCTGAAAAATGCAAATGTAGAGAACGCCGTTCTCATCCATACACGATTTGTTGTTGATTTACAATAATATACCTCATTTTGCTTACATCTAAAATGTAGAGATGCCTGCCACTCTGTATAGAGAAATAACCTCTATTTTTGCAATAACGAAACATCATAAAAGAACATCGCAAAATGAGAAAACTGAAATTGTTTTGGTATATTTAATTATGAAAATGCGTATGAAAAAGATTCTTGTTTTAGTTTCTAGATGTTGAATCTGCCTGTATTCCGGTTTTGTGTGGATAAGGATGACAGGGCGATATATGTATTTTCAAATAATCCAGACCCGGTTCTGGTTCGGTTTCCTTTTTCTGGACAGTAGTGAAATGTCTTATATGGATAGTGCTTTTGTATTGTTGAAAACGTGATTTTTATATTTCTATTATGGGTAATTTTATAAAGTGCTTTGGTTTATTATTGTTTTTATCTATCGTCATAGGCTGTAAACAAAACAGTCAAAATATAGTAGAAAAGATTTCTTTGAAATGTAACATAATTGATGATGATTATTTGTTTGGAAATCCATCACTCATCGCAGTCTCTGATTCTTTTTTGGTGGTTGTTGATATGTCTCAAGATAGTTTGATTCATGTATTTAAGTTACCAGACTGCAATTATATAGGTAAATGTGGAATAATGGGACAAGGACCAAACGAATTTACAATGATATCATCATTATTTGATTATAAAGACAACGAGTTTGGAATTTATGATCCCAATAAGAAAGAAATAGACTTACTTAACGTTAGCGGTAGTAATTTAAAGTTATCACTACACACCAGTCTGGATAACACATATCTTCATTATGATGTCCGTCCTGTATCTGATAAATATTTTATAGGAACTGGAATTTACGAAAAAGGGCGTTTCTGTATATTGGATAATACAGGGAAGATGAAAGGATTGTATGGACAATGGCCGGCAAGGGATAAGCAGGAAGCAGAAACCAACAACCGTATCAAAGCACAGGCTTATATGGGAGGAATTGCAGTCAGTCCTTCAGGTAAAAAAATGATTGCCTATACTATGACAGCAGATATGATTGAACTTTATGACTTTAGCGGTGATAGTATTCGTAAGATTACTGATTTATACAAATCGTACCCAGATTATAATTACAAAGCTGGTTCGGAAAGTTTTACAGGTACTTCCAAGAAGACACCTTTCTGTTATTTATATGCAACATGTACGGATAAATATATTTATGTATTATATTCCGGAAAAAATTTTCAGGAACATTCAACAAATGCAATGAATGGTAATATCATATATGTTTATGATTGGAACGGAGATAATTTGTGTCAGTATGAACTGGATATGAATTTACAGAATATGTGTATAGACAAGACAGGTAAGATTTTATATGCTATAGCTTATAATCCTGACCCTGCAATAGTGAAAATTTTATTACCAAATCATTAGTCCCTGCTAAAAAATATGATGTCCGGCATTTTGTTGGCACGTGATGAAGATATTAATTTTATTGTTTTTGATTTCAAGGATTTTTTAAAACCATATTTATATGTATAAATTGGGAATATTTTTTATATTCATTTCAATTTTTTGTTCTTGCCAAGACAGAAAAGGTGTAACAGAAGTTACTTTATCACATAATCCCGTAAGAATGGATAGTGATTTTATAGTTGGTGCTCCAATAGAAATGCACTGTTTGAATGATAATCTGCTTATTATCGATACAAAATCAGAACGGCCATTTCATTGGATTAAGATTCCGGAATGTAAGTATATGGGTAGTTTTGGAGATTTAGGACAAGGTCCTAACGAACTATTAAGAGTAAGGAATATCCATTCGTTGAATAACACCTTATATTGTTATGACTCATATAAATTCAAACTTTTCGAGATTATTCCAGATAATAAATCAAGAAATCTATCTTTTAAAGTCATACATGAATTTGATAAGGATATGACAATAGATGCTTTTCCTTTAAGTTCTTCCCGTATCTGTAAATATGGTTATTTTGAAAAAGGAATGTTACATTTGGCTGATACAGACGGAAAAATAATTAATTCCACAAGAGATTTTCCATATCGGGATGAACCAGAATCAAAGTTAAGTAATCAACTGCGTTTTATGGCATATCAAGGATGTATGGCTGCCAATGGAAATGGTTATATAGCATACCTTACAGGAGCGAGCAATCAGTGTTATGTTTACAAAATGACCGATGATTCTTTAAAGGAAGTTTTTGTGAACCAGGAATCATTTCCTCTCTATACCCCTGATAATACGGAGGGATTTTCTGTAACATTTAATGCGGAAAACAAATTAGGTTATCAAGATATAGCTGTTGATGATGAAGGGTTTTATGGTCTTTATTCTGACAAATCCATAAAAGAGTATAAACAGAAAGCTTTTGAGTGTTCTTCTATTTATTATTACAATTGGGATGGAAGTAATAAAACACATTACAAGTTAGATATTCCAATTTTATGTTTTTGCTATGCCAAGAAACATAACGTCTTCTATGGTATAGCTAATAATCCAGACCCAGTTCTTGTAAAATTTTCTTTACCTTGATTGAGTATTCCGTTATTTTTAAATTGATTTGATTAATGTATAAATATATTTTAAATATAGTACTTTTAGCCTGTCTGGTATCTTGCAAGCCCGACAAGGGAAAAGACGTGCCTGAAATAGACTTGCATCATTCAGTAGTGCTTGATGAAGACCAACTGTTGTTGGGTAAAGTAAAGGACATGTCCTGGGAGAATGATTCGGTGCTGGTCATCGTAGACTCGAATCAGGATGGTTTCCTTCATTTCGTACATCTTTCAGACAGGAAGGTGTACGAATATGGTAAAATCGGGCAGGGGCCGGATGAGTTTCTGCTTGTCGGTGCTGTTTATCCGGATATGAACAATCGTCCGATTCTGTTTGACGTGAGCAAGAAGGAATGTTTCATGATGCAGCATGGGGATGAGGGAATCTCATTCCGATCTTTGTTCTCTTTAGCGGACTCTTTGATTTGCTTTGAGATGCTGCCGGTGCAGCACGACCGTTATATTGTAACCGGCTTGCATAAGCACAACCGTTTTACCGTTTTGGACGGCAATGGAAAGAAAGTAGGTGATTTTGGTGAATATCCTTATCGGGATGAAGAAGAAAGGAAGTTAGACGGATTTGTCCTTGGTGATGTGTATCAGGGCAAACTGGCAGCCAGTCCTCACCGTAACCGTTTTGTGCAGGCCATATACAAAGCCAAGATTCTGACTTTTTATGAGCTGTCCGGTGAGCACTGGAATCTTGTCAAAGAGATTCAGGAATCGTTCCCAAAATATAAATATAATAGTCCGGCAATAGAAACGGACACTCCTGTAGGCTATCTGGATGTGTGTGCCACTGAGAAGTATGTATATGCGCTTTATTCCGGAAAAAACTACCGGGATGATAAGGATTCGGCATTCAGCGGTTATACGATAGAAGTTTACGGATGGGACGGTACGCTACAGAAACGTTATCAGTCGGATGTGCCATTGAAGGTAATCGAGGTATCCAAAGATGACGGTAGTTTGTATGCGATAGCCTATCATCCGGACCCGGTTCTGGTTCGGTTTCCTTTGAATTTATGAAGGGATAAATCTCGTGATTAAATTTTTACAATTATTCTGTTAAGGTACTTATGAAAAATCGAGTTTTTCTGTATTTGTTTTTTATGCTTGTTTTTGTCGGCTGTCAAAAACCTGAAAGCATGGAAGATTTTGATGCCCTGTTTACTCATAAAAAAAGTGTGCTTGTTAAGGACTGTTTGTCGGAAGAGCTTATTATGGGCAGGCCTTTCTATATGATATATGCTGACTCTTCTGTCATTTTTTATGATGATCTGGGAGACAGTCTGTTTACGATGGTCGATCTGTCAGACAATAAACGTATCTACCGGTTTGGGGAAAGAGGACAGGGAAGTCGGGATTTCCTACAGGTGGCTTCCTTGCAAAAGGATAAGGCCGATTCGTGTGTCTGCGTATATGACTATTATAAACATAGTCTGATACGGATAAATCTGGAAAATGTGAAGGAGGGGTTGCCGTATTATACTAAAATAACCAGTGATACGATTAACAGCATTGACATGTTATTATCGAAGTATAATAACACATTTGTGGGGCTGGGATTTTATGAGAAAAGCATGTTTGCGTTGATTGAAGGGGGAAGCGATGAAAAGTATTTTTATGAGTATCCTTACAGAGATGATAAAGAAAAGAATATAGACAACCGTTTAAGAGGAATGGCCTATCAAGGAATGTTACGCTCAAAGCCTTCTTTGGATAAGTTTGTCTATGCCATAAATTTTGCTCCTATTTTTATGCTGTGTTCTGTACAGCCGGAAGCGATAGTCAGAACATACCAGTGGGTAGGAGGATATCCTATATACAGGACTGAAGGGAATGAAAAATATCGTACCGCTCCTATGAGTGCGGAAAACAAGATGGGATTTATCAGTGCTTATGCTACGGACAGATATGTTTATCTGTTGTATTCGGATAGGACGTTGAAAGACTATAAGGAAAAAGCCTTTATGGGAAATGTGATATATCAGATAGATTGGGATGGTAACCCTGTGAGTAAATATGAAACGGATTTGCCATTGTCGCAAATATGTGTATCCAATTCTGATGATATGGTTTATGCGATAGCCAACAGAGAGGAGAATCTGTTGGTGGAGTTTGCTTTATCTGGTGGTAACGAATAAGGTTTTTTGAAATCCGCTGAAAATAATTAGCTGTAAGAGAATAAGTTTATAGGTAGTGAATGAATGATAACAGAAGAATTAAAACAGTAATCAGAATTGCGTATGAAAAATATTTTCTTTCTTTTAATAGTTTTAGTTTTATGTTCATGCAATGGAACTGACCGAGAAAAAGAGATAGTTATAGAGGATAATATTATAAATCCTGAGGTTCATCGAATTGAAGCAAAGCAGCTATTGAATGTTGATAAAATAGGAGTTTATGATACATTATCTGTTTTTATAAATAGAGGTACTGATAGTATCCTTTATATGTATGACTCTTCGGATTTTGCCTATAGAGGAGCTTGTGGAGTCATAGGACATGGACCTGAAGATTTCCAGTTCCCATTTTTTTTAAAGAAAACGAACGATAATAGCGGTCTTATAAGCCTTTACGATGTTAATGCAGCAGCCTTTAAGGACATAAATGTAAAAAAGATTCTTCAAAAAGAGCCCGATGCAATAATGTCTATGAAGATGCCGACTATGCTTATAGGTTCACCTGATTTACATTTAAAGAGTGATTCTTGTTTTATAGGGAATATTGATTCTGGTAGCGGATTGTATTTCATTTATGATTCGAATGAGGATAAGATAAATTGGGTTGAATTTCCCAAAATCCTACAGTTGTCTCAGGGTGATTTCACAGTTATGAATATGAATCGTATAACTCTAAACTTTGCGTCCAATAGAGTTGTTTCGGCAATGGGATATTATAATCTGCTATTTCTTTATGACTCGAATAACACTTTAATGAAGACAGTCCAATTAGGGGATGAAGAAATTAGTCCGACAGTAGTTGATGGCGATCATCTGAGTGGGGATAATATGGTCTGCTGTAGAGATATAACCTCCTCAGATAAAGCTGTATATGTATTGGAACAGAATATAAGAGAAAAAGATTTTGAGAAGATTGATAATGCTTCTTCCAGAATTGTGGTTTTCGATTGGGATTTGAATTATCTGAAGACTTATATTCTTCCTCATTACTCATTGGGTTTTGTATATGACCAATATCATGATAGAATCTTATACACGGCATTAAATCCCGAAGGTGGAACCGATGTCTTTTTCTTTTATTTAAATACAGAAGATAAGAAGTAATTGTTTAAAGTAAAATACTATAAGTTGAATGTCAGAATTCATTTGGTAAATGAATATTTAATTGTGAGAATATGAAGAATTGTTTTTATCTGCTTTGTTGCATTTTCATTCTGGCTGCATGTCAGGAAAAGAGCTTATCAGGACCGATACAGGTTGACCTATCAAAGACAGAACCTGTAATAAATTATTCAAGTTTCGTAGATTCTACAGCATTTGTTACACTTGAGCTAAGTGACAGCTTGCCAATCAACGGTGTTTCAGGACTGTTTTTTGATGACGGTAAACTCTTTGTCAAGGATAGCGGGCAGGAAGGCATTTTTGTCTTTGATGAAGACACTAGCTGGATGTGAATGGAATAATTGGATGGTGAACCTGTTTATCATATTATGTTGACCGGATATTGTTCATAGACTTGTATACGTAGTGCAGTTCTACAGTATCCAATTTGACTAATACAAATGATGACCTTGCTTGAATGATTGAAAAGTTATTTTTTTTAGTGATAAATATATGAATAGAATTTTATCAATAGCTTTAAGTTGCATATTAGTATCAAGTTGTGTTAATGATGTCAGAGAAAGAAATATAACCTCATTATCAAATTTTCAGATAGACTTCAAAAATGCAACAGAGTTAAATTTTGAGGAAAAGGTTGATACCTTTTATTATATTCCACTAGAAACTGGAAAAAACAATTTATTAGGAGAGATTACTAAAATTCAAGTTGACAGTGTTATATCTGTATTAGATGGTATGAACCAAACTATCCATTTATATTCATTAAATGGTAAATTGATGACTGTGATAGATAAAAAAGGGATGGGTCCAGGCGAATATGTACAATTAGGAGACTTTTATACGTCTTATAAGGATCGTTATGTTGAACTATTGGATCCTATGAAGAAAAAAGTAATGCGTTATGATTTTTCTGGAAACTTTATTAAAGAAATATCTTTACCTTTTCCTAATGGGGTATCTAGGTTCACAAAATTCAATGGATATTATGTGTTTGATCAACAGACACGACGCAATAATGATAAATGGAAATATAGTATAGTTGTCATATCAGAAGATGGAAAAATTATTAATAAGTTTTTCCCATATACAAAATATGCAGATATACTATTATCTTCACGAACTTCATTTTATAATATCAATAATGAATTACATTATGTACCCATATATTGCGATACGATTTTTGCTTTAGATGAAAATTCAGTTTCTCCAAAATTTTCTGTAGACTTTTCTGATAAATGGGTAGATGAGTCTTTTGTATATTCCGAAGTAAAAAATCCTATGGATTTTATCAACAAATTAAAAGATTGTGATTTTATTACTTTTTTAAATGTGTTGGAAACAGATTCCACGATTTGGCTAGACTTTATGTATAAGGAGCAAAAATATTGTGCATTGATAAATAAAAGAAACTTAAATGTTTCAACATATTCTATTCATGAATCAAAAGACTATGGAAATTTAATGGGTGAGGTATTAACTTCATGGAACAATTATTTTATTATGCCAATCAATGCTGAGCAGCTAAATCAGAAGCTTGGCTTAAAAGGAGAAAATGATAATAATCCATATATAGTATTTGTCAAATTTAAATCATAAAATTATGAAGCTTTTATTTTTAGGACTTTTGATGTTTCTTCAAGTACCTCAGATTTCTTGTGATGATTTTTACAAAAAAGAATTAGACCCTTTAGCAATAGAAGGAAAAGTGCTGACAAAGGATATTGGAGAGGATTTTTATAATATTTATATCGTTAATGATAATGGTGAGAAGATTCATTTACGAATTATAAAAAATATGGCTGGATTTGAAATCTATAATTTTATAGTCAAGGATAGTAGGATATCAAAAAAGAAAGGTAAAAGAAGTATCCATGTTCTTACAGAGAATAAATTAGATAAGAGTTTCAAAGGAAAAATTTTTGATAAATTATGTCATTAATAACTCCAGCATTTTATAAATAGAAGATTATATAAGTTTAATTGTACTTTTATTGATGTCCTTATATAGTAGATGTAACGGTGTTTATTATAAGCTAGATTTATATTCTGAAGACAAAATATCCTTTGTATAATTGATTTTTTTACGAAAGACGATGTGTCAAAATCCAATTTATGAGACAGTGAATATAAATTTTAAATGAAAACATCTTGAAAGATATATCAAATGCTGCATTATTGTTTTACGTAGAGTTTGCTGAGTATTTAGGTATAATTTGAAATTACCAGAATTGATTATTTAAGTTTCAGCACTATCTAATTTTGATACATTTAAAGGAACTAGTATTTGCTTATCAGTAATCAATAATGTTGCTTTATTGCAATCTGCAGTAAGTGCATGATTTTGTAATCAGAAAATATAGGTTGGATTTGGATTAAATGAAATATGTATGAAATGCGT
This sequence comes from uncultured Bacteroides sp., assembly GCF_902472605.1. Taxonomy (GTDB): domain Bacteria; phylum Bacteroidota; class Bacteroidia; order Bacteroidales; family Bacteroidaceae; genus Phocaeicola. Next base: position 16,932 of record NZ_CABROP010000021.1, on the reverse strand, counting down.
ATGAAAAAGATTCTTTTTTTAGTTTCATTATGTCTTTTGTGCGGGTGTCAGCGGAAAGAATCGCCTATGGCCCTGTATGGTTTCAACGTGGCCGAGCAGGTTCGTTTTCATCCGGTCAAGAGTGATTTCCTCTTTAAGCCGACCGCTATTGAGATCTTTGATTCACTGGTTTTGGTTCATGACCCTGTAGAGAATAATACGTATACATTGTTTCGCCTCGGTGCGTCTGCTCCGTTGTTATCCGGAGGACAAAAGGGTTCAGGCCCCGATGATATTTTATATGGACAATTTATTGACAAGATAAATGAGAAGGAATTTCAGGTGGTTGACATTGCGGGCAGAAAGACGCTGGTCTATAACCTGGACTCGATTTTGCAAACCCGTACATTCCGTCCCGTCCGTTCTTTCTTCTATAGTGAAGCTGAGTCTCAAAAAGTGGAGGGGATGCAATATGCATATTATGTGGATGATAGCCAGAAAATAGGATTGGGCGACAGCAAGTATGGGAAATATTTCTGCCTGGCACAAGACACCGTCACTTATTTCGGAAATTATCCCGAAGAAGAAGGCATGAAGATGTCTCCGTTTTATCTGTATCAGGGCGTGTTGCATATAAATGACCGTCGGGATAGGATGCTGTACCATTCCCCGATAGGATATTATTATGAATTGTATGCGAGAGAAGGGGGTACCTGGAAAGCCTGCTTCAAGGAATATATACCTACGGAACACACGGAAGATGCCGTAACTGAAAATACTCCGATGGGAATTTGTTCGGCTGATTTGGATGACGAGTTTGTATATTTATTGTTTTCCGGCCGTACAGGAAAGCAATTTCCCGAAGAGACTTTTCTTGCCTCTCACATCTTGGTCTTAAATACCCGCGGAGAAAAAATCAAGAGCCTTGAAACAGACAGGCTTAACATCTCAATAGCTGTTGCGGGTAAACAACGGCGTATTTATGCCATAGCCAAGAACCCGGAAACGGGAGAATATGAGGTAGGGTATTATTCTTTGACAAAATAAATAACTGTAGATGAGAATCATGTAATCAGTGACTCTCCAGAGTATTCAAATAAAATTAAAATTGTTTTATGAAAAAATTATTGGTTATATTATCGGGAATTATTCTTTTCAGTTGTACAAAAAATCCATCGACAGAAAAGTATCAGACAGACCGTGATAATGTAGAAAACGTTCACAGTCGTATTAAAGAGTTTGAAACAGATTCGGTTTTGATTGGTAACAATGCACGTATATATATTATGGACAATTATCTGCTGATTGCCGACCATAGGGGATATGACAAACAGATTCATATATTCGACAAGAACAGTTTCCGACATCTGGCAAGTACTGCTCCTCTGGGTCAGGGACCGACCGAGATTACGGTGTTGGGAGCTGTTGCAACGGACGAGAAGCGAGGTAAGTTTTATGTGAGTGACCATGGTAAGAATAAGATATTCAGCTATGATATGGACAGTGTATTGGCTGATCCGGACTATACGCCAAGTGTAAAACTGGTTATGGACAAGACAAACTTCCCTTCCGAGTATGAATATATCAATGACACCTTGTGTATTGCGCGTACAATACTTCCTATAGGTACAAATGATTTTGCTCCTTCCATATCCCGTTGGAACATGAAAACTGGAAAGATGGTATCTATTTCTTATAATCATCCGGATATAAAGAAAAAGCGCACTACTTGTGCTTCATCCCAACAATATGGATTGATAGCCGAATTTTATAATAATCATGATTTGCTGACCATCAGTGATTTCAACGGAAAACTGAGATGCAATGTTTACGGACCTGCATGGGGAAGTTCCTCTCGTAACCATTATTATAGTGATGGTTTTTTTGATAATAACAATCATCTGATTGTTTCATTCTCAGGTGGTGACAATAATACGGATGCTTATTATCCTACCTGTCTGTTAGTGTTTGGATTGGATGGTGAATACATTAAGACACTTGATGTAGGGTATAAAATAAACAGCATGAGGTATGACGACAAGGCTAACCGTGTTTATATGAATCTGAATGATGAGATCCAGTTTGCATACCTGGATTTGGATGGATTGATAAAATGAGGTTCTTATGGATGGCAGATTTTATATCCAGTATAAGAACCATTTCCATATCAAGAGGAATTGGAATGGTATCAAGGTATTCAAGACGGTGTATTTACGTGAAAATGATTTTTTAGACCCTATGTGTTTCCATCTTTAATACGGTAGGATGAAAACTTTAATGGCAAAGCTGTAATAATCAATTATAAAGAAGTTTTAATACGATGCTTAAACTGAATAACAAACTTATTATTTTATTGTACTTACTCTGTCTCACAAACTGTACAGATAAAGGCTTGTCTGATATTGATACGGATTTCCCAATGAGTTCAGTAATCATGTCGGCAGATTCCATAAATCTGGAAGAAAAGGGTCTGTTACTGCCCTTTTCCGTTTCCTATATTGATTCATGCTTTATTTTTTCTAACATCCGCATAAAAGATCGTGTCTCTATATGGAATCAAAAGACCAACGAGGTAATCCATACTGCTCATATAGGTAACGGACCTAACGAAATCATACAGTATTTGCCTGTATCCAATAACATGAGTGAATTTCTATTTGCGGATAGAATTAAAGGAAAAATCTTCAAGTTAGACCTGAATAGTTATGAGTACAAAGAGATTATACAGATTAATGAATCTATAAATCGTTTTTATTCATTGGCAATGCTTGACTCTACTTCAATCATAGGTACAGGAATGTTTGAACAAGGACGCTTTCTGATATACAACATTGCTGATAGCACTTATGTTTGTGAAGAAGAATATCCAAGCAATAAAGACATTCAGCCACTTCAGCCTTATCAGAAAGCGGCATTGTACGCTGGTACTTTAATAGGGGTGCATCCGGATAAAAATAAATTCGTTGCCGCATATAAAGGACTAATAGATTTTTACAATATTGATGAATCCTACAATCTATCACCTTCGGCGCATAGATATTATCATTTCCCTCAATTTGCCATTCCTCAGAAAGGACCTGTTATAGCCCACAGGAAAGAGGAAGCGGTAGGCTTTTTGTCATTGTCGTATGATTCATCATACGTCTATTTATTATATTCAGGTTCGTCATTATTGGATAAAGAAAGTTCGGCCTATACCAGTAATATCGTACTGGTTTATAATTGGGAAGGAACGCCAGTCAAGCGATATGTTTTAGACCACAGCGTTATTTCTATACATATTAGGAATAATATGTTATGGTGCATAGGAGAGAATCATAAATATCTGTATAAATATGTTCTCAGCCTATAGACCCCTGGTATAAATGTAGCAACTGAAATGAAATAATTTGCTCCTCCGTAGGGATTATTAAAATTATAAGATAATTAAAGTAAAAATTCGAACTAAAATGAAAAAGAATATCTTGAAATTAGTTTTCGCATCCGTATCTGCTTTGGTTGCTGGGTATAGTGTATATGCTTCACAGCAGGAAGTTGAAATGTCAGATTTGGCGATGGCTAATGTGGAAGCGTTAGCACAAGATAATGAATCTGGAGGAGTTGAGATTATTTGTGGACGAAACAGTGGTCCTTGCTGGATGAAAACTGGAATGTTGTGTTTTGATGGTGAAGCACATGATTTCGCTTGTGGGTTTGTTGGTTATACTTGGACTAGTTGTTCAATTTAAAGGTGCGGAAATCTACACAACATTAGTATTTTGAACTGTTAGTCAGGAGTTGAAATTAAACTCCTGACTAATATAAATAATAAAATCTGATAAAATGAAGGTATTAATACATATTCATGGTTTTATGTTGACAATTCTTATATTGGCAATATCTTGTACAGAAAGGGAATCACTTGATAATATAACAAATATATATTATTCAGAAAATGAAGATTTGCCTATGGGGAATTTCATTGACAGAATAGAGATAGTTCCCTTTGAAACCGACAGTATGAATCTCATAGACCAATATCATAAAATAGAGTTTTATGATGATTTTGGCGGATACCTGATAGTTGACAAGAGACAAACAGTGTACCTGTTTACAAAAGAGGGGGATTTTATATCCAGCTCCCGTAAGTGCCGGGGAGATGGCCCCGACCAATATAATATTTTAGTTGATGCTGTTTATAATCCATATAACAAAAGTATAGAGATATTAAGTCCGTTCGGTAGTATATACTCGTATGATTTATCCTTTAATTTTCTTGGAAAAAGAGATTTGCAGGAGAAGAGTATCCATACATTCTCTCGTTTTTATCCTCTGAGCGATGATTCTTATATTTTATTGCCTACTTTGCTGGGGGAGAAAGATGCTGTAATGTGTTTTTGTGACTATACTCGACAAAGCATCATTTCCGTGGAAGATTATACTGCCGATTTTATCAGTACGCTTACAATGAATCATAATCCTTTTGTGAGATTGAATGGCGAACTTTATTTTCTTCCAGTATGTCTTGACTATAACATATATCGTATTGATGAAGATTCTTGTAAGTTAAGCAAGTATATTAGCTATTCATTTGGAGAAAATATTAATAAAGAGGATTTGGAGAAACGTTTTGGTGATATGTCCGACCGGAAGTCAGATGAAGAAAGTCTGAAGAAATCCTTTGCCGTTATGGAAAAGGTAAATAATTATCTTCTTCAATCTGATACTCCTATACCTGTGATAAAGCAGATGAATAATTCATACTTATATTTTTATATGATTAATAATGGAGTTAGAGAGACCGTAATATATGACAGAAAGTCTAAAAAGTCAATTCTTCATTCAAATAAGCATCCTGTGTGTCTTAATTTCTGTTTTCATTTAGATAAAAATTCTTTGTATACAATCATTTACCCTTATGAAATGGATAAATATATTGACAAATCTCTGTTGGATGGGAATGAATTGAAGAAACTTGATTGTGTGAAAGATGATGATAACCCTATAGTAGTAAGATATGTATTGAAAAAAAGATTATGATATGAATCACAGTGAAACAGCATCATATTATGAGGATTAAACGATGTCTTTGAAAAGGCGTAGATTAAAAAAATAATAGAAATGGAACCCTATGAAAAGTAATGTCTTAAAAGCAATGCTGATAGTTTCTCTTTGTTCGTGTTCATCGGCGAAGACCTATAATGAACCTCAATTTATTGAAGAACATGAGATAACTGGTAAATGCCTTTCTGATGACTTGATGATAAGTTATGCTTATGATATGGCAGTTGACAGCCGCTATGTCTATATACTGGCACTGTCGGAGGGCAAATGGTTGCATGTATATGATAAGCATGATGGAAGGTATTTGGGCAGCACTGTTCATGCAGGGCAAGGTCCGGGTGAAATTCATACGGCTTTGTCTCTGATGGTTGATGGAGATAATCTGCAAATATATGACCAGTCTCAAAAAAAACTGTTTAATTATTCTGTCAACAATGAGGATGACAGCTTGCAGATCTCGTTTGTCGATGATGTCAGTTTTTCCTCCTGTAGCGGTATAGTCCGTAGAGCATGGGATTTGGGGGGGGCAGTATCTTGTAGATGGGCAGTTGGGAGTTGAAAAGACAGGCCAGAAACGTTTTCAGCTGTATGATGGGAATTCTGTAGTTTCTCAGTACAATGATTTCCCTGTTGAAAACGAGGACATGAAGAAGGCGTTTCTTTCACCTAATGTATGTTTTGCTCCGTCTAAAAATAAAATGGCAACAGGAACATTGTATGGAGGGGTATTGGAAACATTTGACTTATCTTCAACTTCCATATCATTGTCAGGCGTTTATCGGTTTTATGAACCTTTGGTTTCTTTTAAGGCAGGAGAGTTGGTTCCGGCTACAGATATGAAGTATGGATTTTCTGCAATGTGTGCCACTGATGATGTGATTTACAGTGTATTGATAGGTGATTCAGACGCTAATAACCTATATAATATTTCAATATTTGACTGGAACGGCAAAGGATTGGCACGGTATAGGACAGACAGGCAGATTTTCAAGTTGTCTTGCTATTCAGGTACTCCGTCCGAACTGTATGCACTGACATATTCTCGTTCAGAGGGATTTTCTTTATATCTCTATCGCGTTGAAATATAATTATGTGTTGTTGGTTAATTTATAAATGAGCTATAGCTAAATATCTTAATTTATGAAGAACGTTTTATTTTTAGTGTTGTTTGGGCTGGTTCCTTTTTTTATGACGGCTCAGGTACGGAAAAAGCCTTATGGGGTTACTACGATTACCACTTCAGCAGGGAGTAAACTTGCTCCAGCCCCAAGTGAGATGGCCTTGAAATACAAGCTTGACATACCCATCAGAAGGAATGGCGATTTTTCTCTCGAATTGAAGGAATACCGTCAGGGAGTTTACGTGAAGGATTTGTTGGATGATAAGATCATTGGTGGTAAGGTCAATGAAGGTGACCGTATGGAATTCGTCCAGTTTTTGGACTTTAAGGGAGGGAAAGAATTCCAATTGTTTACTTATGTCGGTACCTCCATGTGGTATAAAAAGAAGAATACGGAAAAGAAGTTTGATTATGTACAGTATGAAGGAAATTCAAACATTGGCACATCGTTCACCTGTCCTCTTTTCCTGATTTACGAGGACGACGAGAAAGGTGTATGTAAGAAGCAGCTGAGCAAGTTGTTGAAGGGGGGAAAGCTGCCGGACAAATATACGCCGGAATCTGAAGCGTTGAAAAAGCTGCCCCGTTTTTTTATCGTTTGTTATCGCTATTAATCGTTTCACTGTTTATAATATGATGCATTTAGGAAAGAGTTGTCTGTTTGTGATAATCTGCTGTCTGGCATCCGCTTGCGGACACCGGATGTCGTATGATAATGCCACGTCATTTTCCTGGTCCGATTTTCAGCCGGTGGAATGTGGCGATACATTGAAACTGCCGCATGACTGTTTTCTGTCAATGCCGTTGCGCATCTTGTGCGTGGATTCGACCTTGTTTGTCCAGAATCGAAAAGGTGACGGCTTTATCCAAAGATTCAGGCTGCCCCGGCTTACTCCTATAGGAGAGGCTTGCATTTCAATGGGGAATGGTCCACAGGAACTGTTGAACGCTTATCGTATGCAGGCAATGGATTCGTTGTTCGGAATTTCCGATCTGATGGGAGGGAGTGTCATGTTCTATCCTAAAGATTCAGCCTGCAATGCGTCTCATTTTCCGTCGGGACGAAAAGTCCGGCTGGAGGAGCCGTTCAGTGATATCGTATTCTTGTCCGGCCGTCCACAGTTTGTCACGACCGTCTTGAATACAGAGCATAAGCGTCTGACTTTCTTTGCTGCGGATGGCACCTCGCGGCAGACCACAGGAATGTACCCTACCTTTGGTACCGAACTGTCTCCTTTGGAGCAAATGGAAGGCTACGCCTGTGAGATGGCGGTTGATCCGTCGAACAGTCATATCTGGCTTTTCTATAAATCGACAGACCTGATAGAAATTTATGATTATGAAGGGAGGCTGGTTAAGCGTCTGCATGGTCCTGACCATTTTTTCCCTGCTGTAAGGGAACTTTCCAGTGAAGAGGGTCTTCAGAAAGTAAGTTCTGTTTCCGGAGAAACGCGTGATGCATATTTCTGCCCTCTTTATTCGGGTGGAAAGATCTACGTATTATATTCTGGTAGGGTGTACCACGAGGGTCAGTCTGCGGATGCTTACCTGCTGGACACCTTGCTGTCATTCAATTTGGACGGAACTCCTGATAAGGCCTATAAGCTTCCTGTGCCTGTGTTTACATTTGCTATAGATGAACCAAACAGGACCTTATATGGCCTGAGTTTTGTGCCTGAATATCATTTGGTAAAGTATGCTTTTTAATGACAGGACACATTTGAGAAAACAGAAATAGTTTTGATATATTTAATCATGAAAATGCGTATGAAGAAGATTCTTTTTAGTTTTTGTATTAGGATAAGATACTGCCCGGTGAAAGTGCCGTTCTGACAGTGAAATATAAAGCTGAGAGCCTTATAGTAGATTAAAACTAAAATAAAAATTTGTCATATTATTAGTCATATGATAAAGAGAAATTAAAGTAAAAAATGAGGGTTTTACGTTGCAGCTTGCTTATGAGCAAGATTGTTTCATATCCTCTATTTGAGATTATTTTTTATTCTTATTAGCATTACTAACTAATCATTTTCATTCCAATGAAAGTATTCATTTACAGTTTGTTATGGGGACTTGTATTATCTTCCTGTACCAAGTCTTTTGTCTCTATGTGTGATTTGTTTCCTGAATCCCTAAAAGTGGAAGTGCATAAACCTTCTTTTGATGTAGACAGTATACGGAAGCCTATTGACATGTATTATGTTGATGGGAAACTTTTTATGGTAGATATGTATTCATCGCCACTGGTTACGGCTTTTGACTGGACAACGGGAAAGTACATTGGTCGGTTTGCTAACAGGGGGCAAGGACCTCATGAGTATTTATGGTTCTCGGCAGCCAGTTCATTTGATGGGAAGTTGGGGCTGTATGATGAGAATAAGAAAGAATTTGCCTGGTTTTCTTATGAGAAGGATACGGTGTGCAGTTCGAGCATTGAGCTTGCACATTCAGACAAGATGTTTCCCTTTAAGGTTATAGCTTTGTCTAATGAATATTTTGTTGCGACTGGTCTTATTGAAGAAAACAAGCATTTCGTTATATACAACAAGGAGGGACAGAAAGTAAGTGTTTTTGGAGATTATCCTAAGGATGATTCTAAGCCCGATTGCAGTTATCAGGATAATGCTTTTGCCTACCAACCTGCGGGGATGGTGTATAATGCGAAAGAAAAAGTGTTCGCTGTAGGGGAGAGGGACGGACAAATAGCAATGTTTTATGACATGAGCGATATAAGTCACCCCAAGCTTTTGAAACAGAATGTGGCTTCATATCCTCAATTTGTGAATCGTTCCACGAGCACTTCTTCATCGGTATCGTTTCTGAGAGAGAATGTGAGCGGTTTTTTCGGTATGGCCGTAACAGATAAGTATTGTGTCGGGCTTTTCAGCGGGAAACAGTCTCAAGATAGGGATTCTTACATAACCGGAGGAGATAAGTTGCTTCTATTTGACTGGAAGGGAAATCCGGTAAAAATGATTGTTTTGCCACAGGAATATAGTATGATTACGGCCAGTGAAGGCCAGCTTATTTTATTGGGAACCAGTCCCGAGACTTCCGATTATGTAATTAATACCATTAATATTTATGATTTATAATAATATGAATTTGAGTTTGTTTTTGGGTTTGTTTTTGAGCTTGTTTTTGTGCTTTGGGGGAAAACTTAACGCGCAACAAGTGGAAAGAAATTCTGCTAAAGTTGAAATAGAGTATCAGTGTGATTCTATAACACATTCAACGATAGTCACTGTCATTGATAATAAAATTTATGTACATGATCCAGACAAGAGTCCTTTATCTTTGATTCCACCGGAGAAGATAGAATCTGTCAAAATAACTAACAACTATAAGATGATTGAGCGTTATAAGAAGCTGAAAGGCCTGAAAGTTATAGTAGTTACGCTTAAAAAGGAAGAATAAGAATGTTAAAGACGTTTATCAGATAACCAGCAAGCAATAATTACAGCGAAAATAAAATCAAAAATGATAATGTAAAAGAGCGAAGCGGTGCTGATGGCCCCGGTTTATAGATTTATTTTTTAAATATGTTCGTTATTAGAAATTAAAAGAAAAGTATTATGGTCAAGCATTTATTTTATATAATCTGTACGTGTCTTTTGTTGTTTTCATGTTCTTCGAAAAAAAGCAAGGATAAAGATAATACAATTCAGGAATTGCCTACAATTCAGCTTCAGGGTGAATATCTGAAGTGCGATTCAGATATTTGGGGAATGAAAATAGATTTCATAGACGAGAATCAGTTTCTTATCGAAGAGTTATCACAAAATAAGTTGTATGCTATATATGAGTTAGATGGTAATAGTTTGAGGAAAAAAGGTTCTTTTTTAACCAAAGGCAATGGAGCATGGGAGGTTGTCAATCCTTCTTATCAGGTTACGGACAGTTCATTGTTTATCGCTAATTATTCTGGTACAATCAGTAAGGTATATAAAATAAGAAAAGAGTATCCTTTTGATAAGGATAAATGGGAAGTGGTCGATATGCCACTAAATCATAATTGTTTATTCTTTCCCAATTTTGTGATGTTTAATGACAGCATCTGTATAGCAACAGGAGGGGAACTTACCGATAATAAGATTTTATCAGCCATAAATTTTAGGAGGAATAAAGTTGAAGCCATCAATTATACATTTCCTGGTATAAATGTAGCTACTTATGTGAAACCGGCTGATTTCTTGGTATATTGCGATGCTGAACTAGCTAAACATCCATCGTTAAGCAAGTTCGTTTATACTTGCAGACTTGGCAGATTTATAGAGATTCTGGAGATGGATGGAACTCATTTATCTAAACGAATACCTCTATGTGCAGATTATCCGGTTTATAAGGCGTCTAATGACAGAAGGGTTATTGATGACCGTTGTTTGAGGGGGGCTGTAACTAAAGTGACTGAAAACTATATTTATTGTCTTATGACTCCCTATACGCATGGAGAAGCTTTGAAGGAAAATTTGTATAAAGGCTTACCCAATTATTTCAGTGATATTTTATATGTATTTAATTGGGATGGCAAATTGCTGCACAAATATACATTGGATATGCCTGTCTGTTCATTCTGTATTGACAGGAATGATAAATATATGTTTGCTTCGACAATGAAGGATGAAGATTTTGTAATCAGAAAATATAAGTTGGATTTGGATTAAATGAGATATGTATGAGAACACACTACGTATATGTGCTGCTGCTTGCCGCCGGAATGTGGTCCGGCTGCGGCGAGAAGAAAGACGACACTTCCGGAAAGGAAAAGGAAGGAGTGGAAACGGTTCTGCCTTCACAGGCGAACGAAGTGACGGTCATGACGCTGAAGAGGACCACGTTCAACCATGAGCTGGTGAGCAACGGCAAGGTGACGGCCTCACAGTATGCCGACCTTTCGTTCCGCCTCACATCGGAGCCTGTGGCACACATCTATGTGAAGAACGGCGATGCGGTGAAGAAGGGTCAGAAGATAGCCGAACTCGACCTGTTCACCCTGAAGAACAGCCTGGAGAAGGCGGAGATAGCACTGCGCCAGTCGGAACTGGAGATGAAGGACGTGCTGATAGGGCAGGGATATGCGCCCGACCGCATGCAGTCAATCCCCAAAGACATAGTACGGCTTGCCGAGGTGAAGAGCGGCTACGGCCAGAGCCGTGCGGCATACGAGCTGGCGAAGTTTGAGCTGGAGCAGGCGGTGATCACCGCACCGTTCGACGGGGTGGTGGCCAATCTGGAGACGCGGGGTTTCAACCGTCCGGACGGCTCGAAGCCCTTCTGCCGCGTGATAGGAAGCGGGGGCATGGAGGTGGCCTTCAAGGTGCTGGAGAGCGAGCTGCCGCTTGTCAGGCGGGGAGACCGGGTGGAGGTGGCCCCGTTTGCCGGGACAGCCGGGGCATGCAGCGGTACGGTGTCGGAAATCAACCCGCTGGTGGACGAAAACGGGCTGGTGAGCGTAAGGGCCAGGGTGAACGGCGGTGCAAGACTGTTCGACGGCATGAACGTGCGTGTAAGCGTGAAACGCTCTGTTCCCGGCCAGCTTGTGGTGCCCAAGACTGCCGTGGTGCTGCGCACGGGCAAGCAGGTGGTGTTTACCCTGAAGGACGGCAGGGCGGTGTGGAACTATGTGACCACCGGACTGGAGAACATGACCGAATATACCGTGACAGGCGAGGGCATGGAGGAAGGGGCGCAGGTCATCGTGACCGGAAATGTGAACCTTGCGCATGAGGCTCCTGTAAAAGTGATACCTTAAAACATGTCCGTACTATGGTAAGATTTCTGATAAAAAGACCGATAGCGGTACTCATGGCTTTCACCGCCTGCTTCATCGTGGGGCTGGTGACTTACTTCTCGCTGCCCGTATCGCTGCTTCCGGACATAGACATTCCGCAGATCACCGTGCAGGTGAGCGGGGAAAACTCGTCGGCCCGCGAGCTGGAGAACACGATGGTGGCTCCACTGAGAAGGCAGCTCATGCAGGTGTCGGGGCTCAGCGAGATGCGGAGCGAGACGCGCGACGGTTCGGGCATCATCCGCCTGTCGTTCGATTTCGGCACGGATACCGACCTGGCCTTCATCGAGGTGAACGAGAAGATTGACGCGGCCATGAACAGCCTGCCCAGGGATGCGGCAAGGCCGAAGGCCGTCAAGGCGAGCGCGACGGACATCCCGGTGTTCTACCTGAACATGACGCTGAAGAAGGATGTGCCTTACCGGGAAACGGACGAGGATGCCTTCCTGGAGATGTGCACGCTGGCGGAGAACGTGGTGAAGCGGCGCATCGAACAGCTGCCGCAGGTGGCCATGGCCGACATGACGGGGGTGCCGCAGAAGATGCTGCGCATCGTGCCGGATATGGGCAGGATGGAGAGCCTGGGCATGGGCATTGCCGACCTGGAGGCCATCCTCTCGTCGAACAACGTGGAGCCGGGGAGCATGCTGGTGCGCGACGGGTATTATGAATACAACATCCGCATCGCCTCTATTCTCCGTACGCCGGAGGACGTGCGGCAGATCTGGTTCAACCGCAACGGACAGGTGAGGCAGCTGGGGGACATCTGCGACGTGCAGACGGTTACCCGCAACGAGACGGGGCGCTCACTGGCAGGAGGAAAGCGGGCGGTGACGCTGGCCATCATCAAGCAGGGCGAGGAGAACATGGACAACCTGCGCCGTGAGCTGAAGGAGACCACGGACTATTTCTCCCGCATCTATCCCGACATAGAGTTCAGCATCAGCCGGAATCAGACGGAGCTGCTGGACTATACCATATCGAACCTGCAGCAGAACTTCACGCTGGGCTTCCTGTTCATCTTCATCGTGGCGGTGTTCTTCATCGGCGACGTGCGTTCGCCGCTGGTCATCGGCATCACCATGATTGCCTCGGTGGTGATCACGTTCTTCTTTTTCTACCTCTGCCGGGTCTCGCTCAACGTAATCTCGCTTTCGGGACTGATCCTGGCGGTGGGCATGATGATTGACAATGCCATCATCGTGACGGAGAACGTGTCGCAGTACCGTGAGAAGGGGTATTCGCTGAAGCGTGCGGCCGTGGCGGGAACCTCGGAGATGATCACGCCGATGCTGAGCTCGTCGCTCACCACCATCGCGGTGTTCGTGCCGCTGGTGTTCATGAGCGGGATAGCCGGGGCCATCTTCATGGACGAGGCGTTTTCCATCACCTCGGGACTGATGGTGTCGTATTTCACGGGCATCATGCTGCTGCCCGTGCTGTATGTGCTGTTCTACCGTACGGGTATCAGGAAGCACAACTGGTTTACCGCCAACTTTAAGAACCTGCTGAAGAACGAATGGCTGACACGGTTCTATGACGCGGGTATTGAGTGGGTGTTTGCACATAGGACTGTTACCATGTTTCTTGCCATCGTATCGCTGCCGCTGTGTGTGCTGATGTTCATGGTGATTGACAAGGAGCGTATGCCGGAGATTGACCAGAACGAGGTGGTGGTGGGCATTGAATGGAACGAGAACATCCATGTGGACGAGAACAACCGCAGGGTGAACGCCATGCTGACCCTGGCCGATTCGCTGGTGGTGGAGCATACGGCCTACGTGGGTATGCAGGACTATCTGCTGGGCACGGAGAACGAACTTTCCACTTCCGAGGCGGAACTGTATTTCCGGACGGCGGAGCCGGAGCAGATTCCGGTACTGACCGGACTGCTGGAAAAGGCCGTCCGGAAGGATTATCCTTTGGCTGTGGTGACTTTCTCGCCACCGGTGACCATCTTCGAGAAGCTTTTCGTCACGGGGGAACCCGACCTGGTGGCGCAGCTCCGCAGGGCCGACCGCGCATCGGTTCCGGAGGCGGGGGAAGTGCGGGCGATAGAGGATGCCATGGCCCGGGAGACCGGCTGTGCGCCCGAGGGCACGCCTTTCCGCAGCCAGCTGGACCTGGAGGTGGACCGCAGCCGCCTGCTCCTGTACAATGTGGACTATGACGAGGTGGTGAGGGTGCTCCGTACGGCCCTGAAGGACAACCAGGTCTCTACCCTGCGTTCGTACCAGCAGTATCTGCCCATCGGCATCGCCGGAAGGGAGATGAGCGTGAACCGTATCCTGGCGGAGACGCTGGTGGAGACCCGGACGGACGCGGCTTCGGGAGAAAGGAACTATATCCCGTTGCGCGAGCTGGTGCGCATCGTTCCCGGGGAGGACCTGAAGGAGATCACCGCCGGACGCAACGGGGAGTACATCCCGGTGAATTTCTATGAGGTGAAGGATGTGCCGCAGGTGATGGACGGCATACGCAGGGCGGTCGACGGTGACAGCCGCTGGGAGGTGTCGTTCGGCGGAAGCTTCTTCTCGAACAGGAAGATGATGGGAGAGCTGACGGTGATCCTGTTCATCTCGGTGCTGCTGATGTATTTCATCCTCTGCGCCCAGTTTGAGAGCTTCCTGCAGCCGCTAATCGTGCTGGCGGAGATTCCGATGGACATTGCCTTCGGACTGGTGCTGCTGTGGGCCACGGGGCATACCATGAACCTGATGTCGGCCATCGGCATCATCGTTTCCTGCGGTATCGTGGTGAACGACTCCATCCTGAAGCTGGACTCCATCAACGAGCTGCGCAGGGAGGGCATGCCGCTGCTGGAGGCCATCCATACGGCAGGACACCGGAGGCTGAGGGCCATCATCATGACGACGCTGACCACGGTGTTCGCCATGGTGCCCCTGCTTTTCACGTCCGACCTGGGCTCGGAAATGCAGCGTCCGCTTTCGGTGGCGATGATCGGCACCATGATGGTGGGCCTCGTCATCAGCCTTTTTGTAATCCCTCTTATTTACTGGTTTATCTATAGAAAACATGAAGTCAAGAAGATTTAGCATACTGTTCCTGCTGCTGCTCTGCGCGGCGGGAATGAAGGCCCAGCGTGTGCTGCGGCTGGATTTGAAGGAGGCCATCACGATGGCCAACGACAGCTCGCTGTCGGCTTTCCGTTATCAGAACATGTACCTGTCGGGCTACTGGGAGTACCGCAGCTACAAGGCGGCTCGCCTGCCGAGCCTCACGCTGAACATGACCCCGGCGCAGTATTACCGCTACATCACGCAGCGTTACGACTCGCAGGAGAATGTCGACGTGTACCGCGAGCAGCAGATGCTGAGCGCCAGCGCGGGGCTGAGCGTGGCGCAGAACTTCGACCTGCTGGGCGGTACGTTCTATGTGGACACGCAGCTGGACTACATGCGGAACTTCGGCGATACGAAGTCGACGCAGTTTTCCAGCATCCCTTTCCGTATAGGCTACCAGCAGGAACTGCTGGGCTTCAATGCCTTCCGCTGGGACCGGAAGATAGAGCCTTTGAAGTTTGAGAAGGTGAAGAAGCAGTATCTCTACAATGCAGAGAGCGTGTCGGAGGAAGCGGTAAGCTATTTCTTTACCCTTGCCATGGCGCAGGCCGATTATGAGCTGGCGCGGGACAATGTGGCCACCACCGATACGCTGTATGCCGTCGGGGAGCAGCGCCAGAAGATTGCGGCCATCTCACAGGCCGACCTGCTGACGCTGAAGCTGGACAAGGTGAACGCGCGCAACACGCTGAAGAATGCGGAGATAGCCCGCAAGCGTGCGATGTCGGCCCTGGCCACCTTCCTGAACCTGGACCGCAACGCGTACATCGAGCTGGAGCTTCCGTCGCGTCCGCGGTATATTGACGTGCCGGCCGACCGGGCCATGGTGCTGGCGCGGGAGAACAATCCGACGTACCTGGAACAGCGCCAGAACGTGCTGGAGGCGGAGCGTGAGGTGGACCGCACGCGGAAGGAGTCGCGCTTCAATGCCAGCTTCAATGCCAGCGTGGGCTTCAACCAGGTGGCCGACAACTTCAGTGCGGCATACCGGAACCTGCTGCAGCAGGACCTGGTGTCGTTCACGGTTTCCATTCCGCTGATAGACTGGGGCGTGCGAAAGGGCAAGTACAATATGGCCAGGAATAATCTGAATGTGGTGAAGATTGCCGCCCGTCAGGAAGAAATCAGCCTGGAGGAGGACGTGATGATGACGGTGAGTGACTTCAACGTGCAGCAGGACCTGATAGCCAGCGCCTCGGAGGCGCTCGACCTGGCGGAGCTGGCCTACGACCAGACGCGCAGGCGTTTCATCATCGGCAAGTCGGACATCAGCAGCCTGACGCTGGCCCTGAACCGCCAGCAGGAGGCGCGGAAGAACTACATACAGGCGCTCCAGAACTACTGGCTGAACTACTACAAGATCCGCAAGCTCACGCTGCACGACTTTGAGACGGGCATGTCGCTTTCCGACCGTTTTGATTTTGAGAACCATTTGAGATGAAGGGGCTATGAGCAGGAAAGAGAAAACAGAAGGCCGGCCGCTGGTCTGGTCGTCGTTCACCCTGATAGTGACGTTCGTGTGCCTGTCACTGGTGGGACTGGCGCTGGCGCCTCTGCTGCCGGTGAAGCTCTCGCCTTCGCGCGACATGCCGGGGCTGTCGGTGTCATTCTCCATGCCGGGCAATTCGGCCCGGGTGGTGGAGACGGAGGTCACCAGCCGTCTGGAAGGCATGCTGGCCCGGGTGAACGGCATCCGTAGCATCAGTTCCACTTCCGACAACGGGGGCGGGCGCATCGACATGGAGCTGGACCGCCATGCGGATATCGGGGTGACCCGCTTTGAGGTGTCCACCCTTATCCGGCAGTTGTGGGCGCAGCTTCCCGAAGGGGTGAGCTATCCGCTCATCTCCACGCAGCGGAGTGACGAAAACGCCTCGCGTCCTTTCATGACCTACACGCTGAACGCTCCCGCCACG
>NZ_CABROP010000020.1:0-52702 GCF_902472605.1 uncultured Bacteroides sp. | reverse complement strand
TTATAGTGGATGCACTCTTAGCTCAGTTGGTAGAGCAACTGACTCTTAATCAGTGGGTCCAGGGTTCGAATCCCTGAGGGTGTACCGAAGCCGTGAGGCAAAATGAGGAAGTTCTAAAAATCGAAAGATTTTTGGAACTTTTTTTATGCTCTGGTCTGAAGCAGTTTTATAAAAAAGGTCCGAAGATAGCATATCCCCTGACCTTTTCTCATATAGACAAAAACGCAAAATCTTTATTCTATGTTCCGGATAAATTTAGCTGGTACTCCTCCTACTATCGTATTGGCCGGCACATCCTTCGTCACGACGGCCCCTGCGGCAATTACGGCATTATCGCCGATGGTGACTCCCTGCAGGATGGTACTGTTCGAGCCTACCCATACCCGTTTCCCCAAGACGATGGGAGCTGGAGTCATGTAAGCTCGCCGTTCCGGATTCAAGTCATGGTTGAGGGTGGCAAACACTACATTATGCCCAATGAGGCAGCCGTCTCCCAAAGTCACACCGCCTTGGTCCTGAAAATGGCAGCAAGCGTTAATAAACACATCCTTCCCCACATGAATGTTTTTTCCGAAGTCGGTGTAGAACGGAGGAAACACCCGGAAAGATGCATCGACCGGTCTTCCGAAAAGATGGGACATCAGTGCTTGAATTTCTTCCATGGTATGGTAGGAGCCGTTCAATTCAAAAGTTACCCGACGGGCCTCGTCGCTCATCCGGTTCAGGAACTCCTGAATTTCAGGGGTATTCAACGGGCGACGCTGGGCTACGTGCGTTAAAAAATCATTTAGTTCCATGTCTTTTATAATATGTTATAGATTTCTATGCTACAAAAATACGTCAGTTTGGAGAGATTTGCAGTAGATGAATTACAGATAATTTTACCCTGATTACTTGTTTCCGGACAAAAACTCCTTATTTACATCAACTTTTTCTATGGGGTTTGTTTTTTATCACGTACATTTGTGGAAACTTTAACCGACATGTCATGAGAAAAACGTATGCTATGCTGCTTTTCTTTCTTTTGATTTGCAGTACCGGATTTTCGCAGTATCGGAAGTCCGTCTCTATTTTGGGAGATTCTTATTCCACCTTTGAACATTATCTTCAACCGGACACGAATGCTGTGTGGTATTTTCCCCAACCTTTGAGTAAGAACGATGTGACTTCCGTCAGCCAGACGTGGTGGTACAAGTTCATTCAGGAAGGTGGTTACCGTCTGTGTGTGAATAATTCTTTCTCGGGCTCCACTATCTGTCATACAGGATATGGAAAGGCGGATTATTCCGATCGTTCGTTCGTGACGCGAATGGACAACCTGGGCTGCCCGGATATCATCCTGATATTCGGCGGAACGAATGACAGTTGGGCTGGAGCGCCTCTGGGGCAATACCAGTATCAGAATTGGACAAAGAAGGATTTGTACAGCTTCCGTCCGGCCATGGCTTATATGTTAGAACACATTCGTTACCGCTATCCTAATGTGGAAGTGTATTTCCTGTTGAACTGCGATTTGAAGGCGGAGATCAACGAATCGGTGAAGACCATCTGTCAGTATTATGGGGTGCCCTGTCTTGAACTGAAAGGCATTGACAAGCAGGAGGGTCACCCTTCTGTGAAAGGGATGGCGCAAATCTGTGCCCAATTGAAGGCTTTTACGGACCGTCCCTGAAGAAATATAAGACGAAACGGCTTGATTGATGGGTCAAACCGTTTCGCCCAATAAATTGCGGATTAGTTTTTCCAGTTTGTCTCTCACCTCTTCCATCGGAAGTTCTCGATGCAGCTCAGCAGCCAATGAGGTTACCCCTTTATTAATGAATCCACAGGGGTGGATGTATCCAAAATAGCGGAGGTCGGTGTTCACGTTGAAAGCCAGTCCGTGCATTGTAACGAAGTGGCTACTTCTGACGCCCATGGCACAAATTTTCCGTTCGTCGGGTGTGCCCGTGCCCAGCCAAACGCCGGTAGCCCCCTCCACTCTTCCCGCCTCTATGCCGTATTGTCCGCACAGGCGAATGATGGCTTCTTCCAGCAAGTGCAGGTATTCCTTCAACCCCAAGTTATAATCTTCCAGATTCAGAATGGGATAGCACACCCATTGTCCGGGTCCGTGATAGGTGATATCTCCTCCTCGGTCTACGTGAAAAAGTTCAGCATGAAGGGCATGGAGTTGATTCTCGTTCAGCAGCATATTAGCGGTTTTGCCGTGTTTTCCCAGCGTATATACATGTGGGTGCTGGCAAAAGATAAGTCGGTTAGTATAAGGCTTTTCGTGAAGTTTTGCTTCAATCAGTTGGTCAAAGAGAACAGTTTGTCGTTGCCAGGCTGCTTCATAGGAAACAATTCCCCAGTTTTCAGTTATCATCATGGCATTCTAATCTTAATAGGTTACATTTTGCAAAGAAAGAATTTTTCCATGGGAATGGCAAAGATTTACAAAAAGAATTCCTTTTTCCATGACAATTCGCGAAGTTATGCTATATTTGTAGACATAGAAATCATCACTGATTATAAAGTTCTGAATATGATGAAAAAAATACAGGGAGGAATCTTTTCCTCCATTTTATGTGGAGCGCTTTCCACAATGGTATTGCCTGGGTGTACCGGAAACCGGTCGGCAGAAGGAAGCCGTCTTTCTGTAGATTCCATACCGATGGATACCACCGTGTATCTGGATGCGTCCAACCCCAAAGCTCCCAAATGTCAGATTAAAATTAATTTCAAATATTTACGTTCGGCCGAAGCGAACGATTCGCTGACGGAAGTCATCAACAAGGTGCTGGAGGAGGCGTTTTCGAGCGCCCATGCCGGAGCCGCTTCTCCGCAGGCCTTCGTGTCTGCCATCAAGGAAAGTCTGGCGAGCGATTACCTGAAAGACGTGCAGAAGAATTATGAAACGGATGTGAAGAACGGCATGAAGGCGGACGAGATTCCCGACTGGTATAATTATGAGTATGAGATAAACTCTGAGCTTACGGAGGGCAAAGACAGCATCTGGAATTATTCGGTAACCACCTTCCAGTACACGGGAGGAGCACATCCCAGCAGTTGGGGACACTGGGTCAATGTAGATGCCCGCAACGGACGCGAACTGACTAAGGAGAAGGTGTTTCGCAAAGGAACGGACGAAGATATATGCAAACTGATATTTGTCAGACTGCTGGAGGAGGCGAACAGAAAGCTGGAGACTGATACGCTGACCTGTCTGGAAGGTTTGAACCAGATGGGCATCCTGCTGGATACGGATTTGTATGTGCCCGATAATTTCCGGATCGGGAAAGATGGGGTGACTTTCCTCTACAACCAGTATGACATCGCTCCTCGCCCGATGGGACAGTTCGAACTGACGGTGCCTTATGAAGAAATAAACACTTACTTAATCAAGAAATAATCGTACATGGATATCATTTTGAAATATTTTCCCGACCTGACCGAGACGCAGAAACAGCAGTTTGCGGCGTTGTATGACTTGTACACCGACTGGAACAGCAAAATCAACGTGATTTCACGCAAGGACATCACCAATCTGTATGAGCATCATGTGCTGCATTCGCTGGGCATCGCGAAAATTATCCATTTCCGACCAGAAACTGAAATTATGGACTTGGGCACGGGCGGAGGCTTTCCCGGTATCCCGTTAGCCATTTTATTTCCCGACACGCATTTCCACTTGGTAGACAGCATCGGCAAAAAAGTAAAGGTGGCTACGGAAATCGCACAGGCTATCGGACTGAAGAACGTGACCACCCGTCATTGTCGTGCCGAAGAGGAGAAGCAACAATTTGACTTTGTGGTAAGCCGGGCGGTGATGCCGCTCACAGACTTGTTGAAGATTATCCGGAAGAACATTCGGAAGGAGCAGCACAATGCCCTTCCCAACGGGCTGATTTGTCTGAAGGGAGGCGAGCTGGAAAAGGAGGTCATGCCCGTGAAACATCAGGCACTCGTCTACGACTTGAAGGATTATTTTGAAGAAGAATATTTCGAGACCAAAAAAGTGGTCTATGTAACCATTAACGGATAATAATCGTATGCTGAAAATAAAATCATTTGAATTCAATATGTTTCCGGTCAACTGCTATGTAGTGTGGGATGATGAAACACTACAGGCAGCTGTGATTGATGCCGGATGTTATTATAAGGAAGAACAGCAGACTTTGAAGAAATTCATTACGGACAACCAACTGACGGTGGTTCATCTGCTGAACACGCACTTGCATTTGGACCATGTATTCGGCAATGCGTTCATGCTTCGGGAGTTCGGATTGGGCACAGAAGCCAGCGAGAAGGATGAGTTCCTTTTGCCGCGTATCGGAGAATATTGCCGGATGTTTGGATTTCCGTTGAACGAAGAACCTCCTGCCATGGGCAAGTCGCTTGCCGATGGAGACAAGGTGCAAATAGGACAGCAAGAATTGAAGGTGATTGCCGTGCCAGGACATTCACCGGGCGGACTGGTGTTCTATAGTGAGTCACAACGATGTATATTCAGTGGTGATGTCTTGTTCCGGGGCAGTATTGGACGGGCTGATTTGGAAGGAGGTAATTTCGAGCAGTTACGCGACAGTGTCATGTCGCGGTTACTGGTACTTCCCGATGAAACAGTCGTTTATCCGGGACATGGAAATACCACGACTATCGGATATGAAAAGATGAACAATCCTTTCTTCCGTTGAAAAGCTGTTTTTTACCTGAAACCATAAATCTTAGTATAAATCATGAAAACAACGACATTCGCAAACCGACACATCGGCATTGGGGATAAAGAACTTTCCCTGATGCTGGAAAAAATTGGGGTCAAAAGCCTGGATGAACTGATTGGCAAGACCATTCCGGCCAATATCCGGTTGAAGGAACCGCTGAAACTGGCTCCTGCCATGACGGAACGTGAATTTGCCACGCATATCGGTCAACTGGCTGCCCAAAATAAATTATATAAGACTTACATCGGATGCGGATGGTATGACACCGTGACTCCGGCTGTCATCCAACGCAACGTATTCGAGAACCCGGTGTGGTATACATCTTATACTCCCTATCAGGCTGAAATTTCACAGGGAAGACTGGAAGCTTTGCTGAACTTTCAGACCGTAATCAGTGACCTGACCGCTATGCCATTGGCCAATTGTTCCTTGCTGGATGAGGCTACTGCAGCTGCTGAGGCGGCAACAATGATGCACGGATTGAGAAGTCGTGCACAGCAGAAGGCACAGGCCAACGTGCTGTTCGTGGATGAGGAAATCTTTCCGCAGGATTTGGCGGTAATCCGTACCCGTGCCATTCCGCAGGGTATCACGGTGAAGGTCGGTAGTTACAAGGATTTGACCTTTACACCCGACTTGTTTGGCTGTATCATACAGTATCCGAACAATAGCGGAAGCATCGAAGACTACCGGGCATTTACAGAGCAGGCACATGCGGCTGGATGTAAAGTGGCTGTAGCCGCTGATATCTTAGCACTGGCTATTGTTACTCCTCCGGGAGAATGGGGAGCTGATATCGTCTTCGGAAGCTCACAGCGTTTGGGTGTGCCGATGTTCTACGGAGGTCCTTCGGCTGCTTATTTTGCTACACGGGATGAATACAAACGCAACATGCCGGGACGTATCATCGGCTTGTCAAAAGACAAATACGGACGCTTGTGCTACCGTATGGCCTTGCAGACTCGTGAGCAGCACATCAAACGTGAAAAAGCTACTTCCAACATCTGTACCGCTCAGGCTTTGCTGGCTACGATGTCTGGATTCTATGCTGTGTACCACGGGCCGGAAGGTATCCGTGAGATTGCAGAACAGGTGCATGCCGTAGCTGTATGGGTAGCTGAACAGTTGGTTCGTCTGGGCTATAAACTGCGTCACGACACGTTCTTCGATACCCTGAGAATCCAGTTGCCGGACAATGTAACGCTACAAGAAGTACGCACCATTGCCTTGGGCAAGGAAATCAACTTGCGTTATTTCGACAATGGAGACGTAGGTATCAGTGTAGACGAAACAACCACACAGGCTGATGCCAAACGACTTGTCAACTTGTTTGCTGTAGCGGCAGAAGAGCCAACACATGATGTTGGACCGATTCCTGCAACTGCTCCCCTGCCGGAAGTTTTCCAGCGTAAGAGTGCATACCTTACTCATGAAGTGTTTAACAAGTACCATACGGAAACGGAGATGATGCGTTACATCAAGCGCTTGGAGCGCAAGGATATTTCATTGGCTCACTCTATGATTTCATTAGGTTCTTGCACCATGAAACTGAATGCGGCTGCCGAAATGTTGCCGCTGAGCAATGCGGCCTGGATGAACATACATCCACTGGTGCCGGAAGACCAGGCAGTAGGCTATCAGACGTTGATACAGAACCTGTGCGAGCAGCTGAAGACCATCACGGGGTTTGCGGGAGTTTCTCTCCAGCCGAATTCCGGAGCTGCTGGTGAATATACAGGATTGCGTGTCATCCGGAGCTATATGGAAAGCATTGGACAAGGTCACCGTCATTTGGTATTGATTCCGGCATCGGCACATGGTACCAACCCCGCTTCTGCCGTACAGGCGGGATATGAGCCGCTGACTTGCGCCTGCGACGACCATGGGAACGTAGATTTGAACGATTTGCGCGAGAAAGCAGAAGCACACAAGGACGAACTGGCTGCCTTGATGATTACGTATCCGTCCACTCACGGTATCTTTGAGGAGGAAATCAAGGAAATTTGTCGGATTATCCACTCTTGTGGTGCACAGGTATACATGGATGGTGCTAACATGAATGGACAGGTAGGGTTGACGAATCCGGGTACCATCGGAGCCGATTTGTGTCACTTGAACTTGCACAAGACCTTCGCCAGTCCTCACGGAGGTGGTGGCCCGGGTGTAGGTCCGATTTGTGTATCTGAACATTTGGTACCGTTCTTGCCGGGACATGTAAGCAAGGGCAATCCGACGAATGAAGTGTCGGCTGCACCTTACGGAAGTGCGGGTATCTTGCCTATTACCTACGGATACATCTGCATGATGGGAGCTGAAGGGCTGAAGAGAGCTACCCAGGTGGCTATCCTTAATGCCAACTACCTGGCCGCTTGCTTGAAGGATGCGTATGGCGTGGTATATTGCGGTAAGAACGGTTTCGTGGGTCATGAAATGATTCTGGAATGCCGGAAACTGCACGAAGAAAGCGGCATCTCGGAGAACGATATTTCCAAGCGTCTGATGGACTATGGTTATCATGCACCTACCCTCTCCTTCCCCGTACACGGCACCTTGATGATTGAGCCGACCGAGAGTGAAAGCAAGGCCGAACTGGACAACTTCATTGAGGTTATGGTACATATCCGGGAAGAGATTGCCGAGATTGAAAGTGGAAAGGCCGACAAGGAAGACAACGTACTGGTGAACTCACCGCATCCCGAATACGAAATTGTAGGAGATAACTGGACGCATCCTTATAGCCGGGAAAAGGCGGCTTATCCTATTCAGAGTGTACGCGACAACAAGTTCTGGATCAATGTGGCTCGCATTGACAACACGTTGGGCGACCGGAAGCTGCTCCCTACGCGCTACGGGAGTTTTGAGTAAATCACTGTGAGGCGGTTTCGTTTTTTTGAATCGCTTCTGTACGGAAATAAAAAGAGCCGTTGCATTTCTTCGTCCGTGAGGGGATGCAGCGGCTCTTTTCTTGTATATCGGCTGGAAGTCGGTTGTCTTCAGAAAAGAGGCGTCGGAAACATGGAACTGACAGGTTCCTTCTGTCAAATTTAAAGCATTTCTACTTTTGCACAATAAAAATGAAAGTTTCTGTTTGGTTTTAGTTTATTATTTCTATATTTGTAGGCCAAATAACAGAAAATAATATGAGAAACACACAAATGTACTTGCATCCTGAAGTGGAAACGATGTCAAGAAAAGACATAGAGAAACTTCAGTTGCAGCGATTAAAAGCTACAATCAATCGTTGCATGCATTCTCCTTTTTACAAGGAACGCTTTCAGCAATGCGGAATCAAACCAGAAGATATACAGTCGTTGGAGGATTTGCAGCGTATTCCCTTCACCACTAAACAGGATTTGCGCGACCATTATCCTTTCGGACTCTCTGCCGTGCCGTTGGAGGAAGTGGTACGTCTGCATTCGTCCAGTGGCACCACGGGTACTCCGACCGTCATTCTGCACACGCAGCACGATTTAGAGGAATGGGCCAATGCCGTGGCCCGCTGCCTGTATATGGTGGGACTCCGCAAGGGCGATATTTTCCAGAACTCTTCGGGCTACGGCATGTTTACCGGGGGACTGGGATTCCAGTATGGTGCCGAACGCTTGGGCATGCTGACCGTTCCCGCAGCGGCAGGCAATACCAAACGCCAGATTAAGTTTATCACTGATTTCGGAACGACAGCTCTCCATGCCATTCCGAGTTATGCTGGACGCCTGTACGAGGTGATGCAGGAAATGCACATCGATCCGCGGCGGGATACGCACCTCAAGACCTTGATTATCGGGGCGGAACCTCATTCCGACGAGCAGCGTCGGCGTATAGAGAACATGCTGGGCGTCAAGGCCTATAATTCTTTCGGCATGTCGGAAATGTGTGGTCCGGGTGTGGCCTTCGAATGTCCGGAACAGAACGGACTCCACATCTGGGAGGACTATTACATTGTGGAGATCGTAGATCCCGTGACATTGGAACCGGTGCCCGAAGGCGAAGTGGGTGAACTGGTGCTGACCACCATCAACCGGGAGGCGATGCCGTTGCTCCGCTACCGTACGCGCGACCTGACCCGTATCTTGCCGGGCGATTGTCCTTGCGGGCGTCACCACAAGCGGCTCGATCGTATGAAGGGACGTAGTGACGACATGATAATTCTCAAGGGCGTGAACATCTTCCCCATCCAGATTGAAAACATCCTGTTGCAGTTCAAGGAGCTGGGCAACGAGTATCTCATCACCCTGACCAACCTCGATGCCAACGATGAGATGACGGTGGAAGTGGAATTGAACGACTTTACCGATGATTACGGCTTCCTCCAGAACCTGACCAAGGAAATTACCCGCCAGCTGAAAGATGAGATTCTGATTACTCCGCGTGTCAAGCTCGTGCCCAAGGGAAGCCTGCCCGTACAGGAAGGTAAGGCCGTGCGTGTGAAAGATTTACGAAAAACATTGATTTAAAAAGAAAAAGATATGACCATACATCAGTTATCTGTTTTTGTAGAAAACAAGTCGGGTACACTATTGCAGGTGCTTGAGTTGTTGAAGGAAGCCCACATTCAGTTGATTGCTTCCACCATTTCCGATACCGTGGAATACGGTATCTACCGTATCATCTGTTCCGAGCCTCTCCGTGCCTTTCACGTGTTGAAGGATGCCGGTATTTCGGCCAATGTGTCCGAAGTTTTTGCCATTAGCCTGGATAATGAACCTGGACGGGCAGCCGATGCCATTCGTAGCTTCAGTGAGAGGGGCATAGGTATCTCCTACCTCTATTCCTTCCTGTTGGGTGGAAAAGGTATCCTGGTGTTCCGCACCGACAATCCGGAAAAGACGCGTGAAGTCATTCTGGAGCGCGGGTTGCGTTATATTGAAGAAAAAAACTTGACAGAAATGGGTTAACGGAACGTCAGTCGGCGGTTGCAGATGAAATTGACGGCGCCATAGACGAAGAGTCCGAGGAATTGTGCCAGATACTCGTTGCAGTGAAGAAGCTCCACGAGCATGAGTAGAAAAAGGAATTGTGCACTGTAAGCCAATGCGAAGGCTCCAATAAAAAATAGCATCTGATGCCAGATGCTATTTTTTTTGTCATCTGTTTCAAGGGGAAAGATCCAATATTTACACCAAATGAAGTTGTGAATCTGTGCTACGATGTACGCACATACATTTGCAATAAGGTAACTTTCTCCTTCGATGTGCATCAGTAGCCAAACCACTACGGCTGCAATCAAGGCATTGAGCGTACCTACTATGGCAAAGCGTATTACGCGTACAGTTTCCTTCATTCAGTTCCTTTCTCTCTTATCTTTTCCTTGAAACGTATGGTGTGTATTATTTGTTATCTTCTAAATCGACTTTCAGATGCAGTTCATCCAATTGTTTTTGATCGAGGAAGCCAGGAGCATCCAGCATCACGTCACGTCCGGAGTTGTTCTTCGGAAAGGCGATGCAGTCGCGGATAGAATCCAGACCGGCAAACAGAGATACCCAGCGGTCGAGTCCGTAAGCCAGACCTCCGTGAGGGGGTGCACCGAACTTGAAGGCATTCATCAGGAAGCCGAACTGTTCCTGTGCCTTTTCTGGAGTGAAGCCGAGGATTTCGAACATCTTGGCCTGCAGTGCAGAGTCGTGGATACGGATAGAACCACCTCCTACTTCCACACCGTTGACTACCATGTCATAGGCATCGGCACGTACAGCTGCCGGATCAGTATCCAGCAATGGAATATCCTCGTCTTTTGGATGAGTGAACGGATGGTGCATAGCCATCAGACGGCCTTCTTCTTCGCTCCATTCGAACATCGGAAAATCAACCACCCACAGGCAAGCGAATTTGTTCTTGTCGCGCAGGCCCAGCTGGTTACCCATCTCCAGACGCAGTTCAGAAAGCTGCTTGCGGGTCTTCATGGCATCGTCGCCACTCAGAATCAGAATCAAGTCACCCGGTTTGGCACCGAAGGCTTCTTTCATCTTCTGCAATACATCTTGGCTATAGAATTTGTCCACACTTGACTTCACTGTACCGTCAGCTTCGATGCGGGCATATACCATACCTTTGGCACCGATTTGCGGACGTTTCACGAATTCAGTCAGGTGATCCAGCTGCTTGCGGGTATAGTGAGCGGCTCCTTCTGCACAGATACCACCGATGTAGGCTGCATTGTCGAATACAGAGAAACCGTAACCTTTCAGTACATCCATCAGTTCTACGAACTTCATGCCGAAACGCAAATCCGGTTTGTCGCTTCCGTAGTACTTCATGGCATCCGACCACGGCATCCGCTGGAACGGTTCTGTCAGTTCCACGCCACGCAATTCCTTGAACAGGTGCTTGGCCATGCCTTCAAACATATTGATAATGTCTTCCTGTTCCACGAAACTCATTTCGCAGTCAATCTGAGTGAATTCCGGCTGGCGGTCGGCACGCAGGTCTTCATCGCGGAAACATTTTACAATCTGGAAATAACGGTCGAAACCGGAAACCATTAGCAACTGCTTCAGGGTCTGCGGAGACTGAGGCAGAGCGTAGAACTGACCTGGGTTCATACGAGAAGGCACTACGAAGTCGCGTGCACCTTCCGGAGTAGAACCGATCAGCATCGGAGTTTCCACTTCCAAGAAACCTTTGCTGTCCAGGTAGCGGCGAACTTCCATTGTCATGCGGTGACGCAGTTCCAGGTTCTTGCGTACGGCTGTACGACGCAAGTCCAGGTAGCGGTATTTCATACGAAGGTCATCTCCTCCGTCCGTATTGTCTTCAATGGTGAAAGGAGGTGTCTGTGCCGTGTTCAGAATATTCAGTTCTGATACGATGATTTCAATCTCTCCTGTCGGGATATTGGCATTTTTGCTGGAACGTTCGCTCACCGTTCCTTTTACCTGAATCACGTATTCACGTCCCAGGTGGTTGGCACGTTCACAGAGTTCAGCATTCACTTCAGTGTTGAACACCAACTGTGTGATGCCATAACGGTCGCGGAGGTCCACAAATGTCATTCCTCCCATCTTACGTGTACGCTGCACCCATCCGGCCAGTGTCACGTTCTTGCCTGCATCGGCGAGTCGCAACTCACCGCAAGTATGACTTCTAAACATATCCTTTTTAAATGTTAGTTTTATCTTTTTGACAGGCAAAGGTAGCACCTATTTTTCATTTATGCAATAAAACCCATATCCAAAGGACAAATATGAATGAATAAAGAATGTATATTTTCGAAAAATCCATAGGCGGTTGAAGGTTTATTCCAAAAAATATCTATTTTTGCTCAGTAATAACTCAATTAAGATCATTTTATTTCATTATTTTATGGCAACAGAACATGTAAAATGCCTGATCATCGGATCAGGACCTGCAGGATACACGGCAGCTATCTACACCAGCCGTGCCAATCTTTCTCCCGTACTTTATGAAGGCATCCAACCTGGCGGACAGTTGACCACCACTACCGAAGTCGAGAATTTCCCCGGCTATCCGGAAGGTGTGACCGGTCCCGTGCTGATGGACGACCTGAAGAAACAGGCCGAACGCTTCGGAGCCGATATCCGTAACGGAATTGTCACAAAGGCCGACCTAAGCAAAGCACCCTACACTTTCGTGGTAGACGATGAAAAAGAAATCACCGCTGATACGGTTATCATTTCTACCGGTGCCACAGCCAAATACTTGGGACTGGAAGACGAAAAGAAATACGCCGGCATGGGTGTGAGCGCCTGTGCCACTTGCGACGGATTCTTCTATCGCAAGAAAACCGTGGCTGTAGTAGGTGGTGGCGACACAGCCTGCGAAGAGGCTGTTTACTTGGCCGGGTTGGCCAGCAAGGTGTACCTCGTGGTACGCAAGCCTTATCTCCGTGCTTCCAAAATCATGCAGGAACGCGTGCTGAACCATCCGCATATTACCGTATTGTTTGAACACAATGCCGTAGGGCTGTTCGGTGAGAACGGCGTGGAAGGTATGCACGTAGTAAAACGTATGGGTGAACCCGACGAAGAACGCTACGATATAGCCATCGACGGATTCTTCCTGGCCATCGGCCACAAACCTAATTCTGACATCTTCAAGCCGTGGGTAACCACCGATGAAACCGGTTACATTGTGACGGAAGGAAATACTCCCTGCACGGGCGTTCCGGGCGTCTTCGCTGCCGGTGACGTAGCCGATCCGCATTATCGACAGGCTATCACAGCCGCCGGAAGCGGATGTAAGGCTGCCATTGAGGCAGAGCGTTACCTCTCGGCCAACGGACTTCTCTAATCTTATTCACAATCTAATCAAAAAAATTACAATGAAGATTTTTAAACTGAAAAGAACTGTGGCGGCAGTCATCTTGGTGGGAGGTGCCATGACGGCCTTCGCACAGCAGATGCCGCCCATTCCGACCGATCCTAACGTGCGCATCGGTAAGTTGGACAACGGATTGACCTATTACATCCGTCACAATGCGTTGCCGGAACATCAGGCTGACTTCTACATTGCGCAGAAGGTGGGTTCCATCCTGGAAGAAGACGATCAGCGTGGTCTAGCCCACTTCCTGGAGCACATGTGTTTCAACGGAACTACACATTTCCCGGGCAACTTGCTACGGGAGTATCTGGAAAGCATCGGCGTGAAGTTCGGTACCAACCTGAACGCTTATACTTCAGTAGATGAAACGGTGTACAATATTGATAATGTACCGGTCATTCGCGACGGAATCATTGACTCTTGTCTGTTGATTCTGCACGACTGGGCTAACGACCTGACTCTTGACCCGAAGGAAATCGACAAGGAGCGTGGGGTTATCCATGAAGAATGGCGTACGAGTAGTGGCGCCATGATGCGTATGTACGAAAAGGTGTTCCCTGTCATTTATAAGGATAGCAAGTATGCTTACCGTCTGCCTATCGGAACCATGGAAGTGGTTGATAATTTCCCCTATCAGGCTTTGAGAGACTATTATGAGAAATGGTATCGTCCCGACCAGCAAGGCATCATCGTGGTGGGTGACATTAATGTGGACAGCATCGAAAACAAAATCAAGCGGATGTTCTCTCCCATCGAAATGCCGGCCAATGCGGCTGAACGCAAATACTTCCCGGTGCCCGACAACGACGAACCGATTATTGCTGTAGCCAAAGACAAGGAACAACAGTTCCCGATTGTATATTTGATGCACAAGCATGATGCGGTGCCCAACGATCAGAAGAACAACATGGGTTATCTGGTGATGAATTATATGATTTCTTCCATCGAAAGCATGCTTAACAGCCGTCTGAACGAGCTGACCCAGCAGGCCAATCCGCCGTTCATCGAAGCAGGTGTGAGTGATGGCGATTTCATCGTAGCCAAGACCAAGGATGCGTTCATGGCGTATGCGGCTGCCAAGGAAGACGGTATCCTCCTGACTACCGAAACTTTGATGCGCGAATTGGAACGTGTGCGTCAGTTCGGATTTACAGCCAGCGAATATGCCCGTGCCAAGGCGGATTACCTGCGCGGACTGGAATCTGCCTATAACGAACGCAACAAGCAGCGCAACGGTGCTTACGTAAACGAATATGTACGCAACTTCATTGACAATGAACCGATTCCGGGCATCGAAAATGAATATGCCATTATGAACCAGGTGGTGCCGAAT
Organism: uncultured Bacteroides sp.; assembly: GCF_902472605.1. Lineage (GTDB taxonomy): Bacteria > Bacteroidota > Bacteroidia > Bacteroidales > Bacteroidaceae > Phocaeicola. Next base: position 38,383 of record NZ_CABROP010000020.1, on the reverse strand, counting down.
ATTCCGGTAGACGCCATTAACCAGGTGATGAAACAGCTCATCACGGAAAAGAACGTAGTGCTCAGCGTGTTCTGTCCTGAAAAGGAGGGTATGAAATACCCGACGGAGGCCGAACTGAAAGCCGTATTGGATAAGGTGAAAGCCGAAAAACTGACTCCGTATGTGGACAAGGTTTCCGACGAACCGTTGATTAAGGATAAACCGCAAGCCGGAAAGGTGGTCAAGACAGAACAGGGCGTGTTCGGTTCTACCATCCTGACCCTGAGCAACGGTGTGCGCGTCATCCTGAAACCGACCGATTTCAAGGCCGACGAAGTACGTATGCAGGCCTTCAGTCCGGGTGGAACTTCTCAGTTCGACGACAAGGATGTACTGCAGTTTGCCCTGATCAGCCAGATTGCCTCTTTAGGGGGTTTGGGTAACTTCAACTCTGTAGATTTGGACAAGGTATTGGCTGGAAAAATGGCATCTGCCAGCGCACAAGTCAATACTCTGACTGAAGGATTGTCTGGTAGCTGCTCTCCGAAAGACCTTGAAACCATGCTTCAGCTGACTTACTTGCGCTTCACGGCGCCGCGTATGGATCAGGAAGCCTTCACTTCTTTCATTACCCGTAACAAAGCGGCTCTGGCCAACCAGGAAGCTGACCCGATGACCGCGTTCAGTGACTCTATTACCGTAGCACTCTACAACCATCATCCGCGTGCTTTGTCTATGAAAGCCGACATGCTCGACAAGATTGACTACAACAAGGTAATGGAACTGTATAAGAACCGTTTTGCCGATGCCAGCGACTTTACCTTTATTTTGGTGGGTAACATTGATGAAAAGACAGCTACTCCGCTCATTGAACAGTACCTGGGTGCCCTGCCGGCAACGAAACGCAACGAACACTTCCGTGATACCAAGATGGATATCCGCAAGGGAATGTACGAAAACAATTTCGTGAAAGAACTGGAGACTCCGAAGGCCAGCGTGCTGATGGTTTATTCCGGCGACTGCAAGTATGACATGAAGAACAAGCTGCAGATGAGCATGCTCGGCCAGCTGCTCAACATGGTTTACCTGCGTACTGTACGTGAAGATGCCGGAGGAACTTACGGCGTAAGCTGTAGCGGAAGCCTGAGCAAGTATCCGAAGGAAGAAGGTGCCTTCCAGGTGTACTTCGATACCGATCCGAACCGTCGTGAAGATATGGTGAAACTCATCAACGAAGGCATTGAAGGATTCATTGCCAACGGTCCGGAAAGCGATGACCTGAGTAAGGTGAAGGAATACATGCTGAAGACCTACAAGCAGAACCAGAAAGAAAACGGTTACTGGATGGGTATCCTGAACACGTACTACTGGGAAAATCTGGATATGAATACCGGATACGAAGAAGCAGTGAACGCCATCACCGGCGACGACCTGAAAGCCTTTGCCAAGGCCTTCTTCGGACAGAAAAACGAAGTGGAAGTCAGCATGAGTTCTCCGGTAGAAAAATAAGGAAACAGAACAATTACTCCGCGTATGTTATTTACTGAAATACGGAGAAATCAAAAACTTGCTGCAAGGCGGAGTCCGATGTACGATCGGAACCGCTTTGCCAAGTTTCTGATTTATCTGTTTGTCGCATTTTGGGCAGCGTACCTCGTTTTAATCGGGGTTTCGCTGCCCTTTGTTTTTGAAAAAGGGTTTTCCGGAATGGAACCCTATGATGTGCTCAATGCCTGCTTGCCGGGCATCCTGTTTTTGGATTTTCTGCTGCGTTTCCTTTTCCCGACTCCTACGCAGGAAATCAAACCCTATCTCTTGTTGCCGGTCAGAAAACAACAACTGATTAATGTCCTGCTCGTACAGGTGGGACTGAAGGCGTTCAATCTGTTCTGGCTCTTTTTATTTGTACCTTTTGCGGCCATGACCGTGGTCCGTTTCTTCGGTATAGCCGGTGTGGTAGGCTATGCGGCAGGCATCTGGCTGCTGATGGTGGCCAACGCCTATTGGAGCGTACTGGTGCGTACGCTGCAACGCCGTCATACGGCTTGGGTGCTTCTCCCTCTCGGGTTCTATGGCCTGCAGTTACTGGCAGAATTCCTATTCCCGGAAGGAGGCATCAGCAGTTTCTTCATGACATTGGGCGAGGCCTTTATGCAAGGCCGCGTACTGGCCTACCTGGGCGTACTGGCCGTGATTGCGCTATTGGGCTTCCTGAACAGCCGGGTACAGATGGCTTGTATCTATAGCGAACTGAATCGCCGGGAAAAAGTGCCGCAAAGCAAACATGCCGGGCGCTACCGTTTCCTCGACCGTTTCGGACTGACGGGAGAATATATGAAACTGGAGCTGAAGATGATATTCCGCAACAAGGCTCCCCGGAAGAATTTCCAGATGATGACTGTGGTCATCGTATTGTTTGCACTGAGCCTGCTGGGGCTCAGCCATACCGGTGAGGAAGAATTTTTCGGTCTGCACCTGTATGTGGTGTATTGCTTCACGGGATACGCCATCAGCATCTTGTCGCGTATCATGGCCTATGAAGGTAACTACCTCGACGGACTGCTGATGCACCCCGGTTCCCTGCTTCATCTGTTCCGGGCCAAATACTATGTGTACTCTCTGCTGTTGGTCATTCCGCTGGTGTGCATACTGCCTGCGCTTATTTGGGGAGGCACCTCCGTCCTGCTGGTCTTCAGCCAGTTGGTCTACACAGCCGGTGTCACTCTTCCGGTCATCATGCTGCTGGCCCTTGTGAACCGGAAGACCGCCCCGCTGGACGCTTCCCTCATGGGAAAAGGCCAGTGGAACTCTCCCTATCAGGCTTTGAGCGTAGCTTTTGCCTTTTTTATGCCGATAGCTCTCTGCCGGATTCTGTTCTTTTGGATGGAACCTTCTACAGCCTATCTGGTTTGTGCCCTGCTGGGCCTGCCGGGCATCCTGCTTCATCCCCTTTGGTGCAGGGCACTCTACCGGAAAGTGTTCCAGAAGCGACATTCACTTTTGGAGAATCTGCGCGAAACGAGGTAACTTTTTTATTTGTAACCAATCACAAAGAATCCTTATGGAAATCAAGATACAGAACTTGAAAAAGACGTATGGCAGCAAGACGGCTGTCGAGATTCCCAACTACACCCTGCAAGCGCCTGAAATATTGGGCTTGATGGGCAACAACGGTGCCGGAAAAACCACTCTCTTCCGTCTGATGCTCGATTTGCTGAAAGCCGACAGCGGAAGCGTGTGCCTGGATGGTACCGACGTGTCACAAAGTGAAGACTGGAAGTTGCGTGTGGGAGCCTACATGGACGAGAGTTTTCTGATAGATTACCTCACCCCCGAAGAATATTTCCAGTTCTGCGGGCGCATGTATGGGTTCGATGCCGCTACCCTTCATGAACGCATTCATCGCTATGAACGTTTTCTGGGTGATGAAATCCTGAAAGAAAAGAAATACATCCGCAATCTTTCGGCAGGAAACAAGCAGAAGATGGGTATCGTCACCGCCCTGCTTCACAATCCGGAACTCGTCATTTTGGACGAGCCGTTCAACTTCCTCGACCCTACTTCACAGTCGCTGCTCAAGCACTTGCTCCAGCATTATTACGAGGAACATAAGGCCACTATCCTTGTGTCCAGCCACAACCTGAGCCACACCGTGGACCTCAGTACCCGTATTGTGTTGCTGGAACAGGGGCACCTGCTTCGCGACCTTGACAATGCCGACGGTGCCGCAGGAAAAGAGCTGGAAGACTATTTCGAGGTGAAGGAATAAAATGAAACAATCTTCAACAGGTTCTAAAATACGCTAAGTCGATTATCAGGTAACGAGAATATTGTGTACATTTGTTTTAAAATAACATGATATGTACAGAAACCGTATCACTCGTTTTTCGGTGTGCATGCTTGTATTGGTGTGCACACTTTTGTTTTCATCGTGCGGCACCCGTGCCCCTCGCGTGGACTACCGGGAACTGGCACGTGCGGCTGTACGTTTGGAAATGGACATTGATGCCGATGACAACCACCGCCTGTATGTGGAAGCAGCCGACTGGATTGGCGTACCCTACCGACACGGAGGAAACACTCACCGGGGAACAGACTGCTCAGGCTTTACGTCTGCCGTCTACAAGAAAGTGTATCACAAGAAACTGCAACGCAATTCGGAGGCCCAGCGGACAAAAGACTGCCGCAAGGTGAGCAAACGCAAGTTGCAGGAAGGTGACTTGGTGTTCTTCCATGACGGACGCCGCAAGAAGACTGCCAACCACGTAGGCATCTATCTGAAAGACGGAAAATTCATCCACGCCAGCACCAGTGCAGGGGTCATTGTCAGCCGGCTGGAAGAGCCCTACTACCGCAAATGCTGGATGCAGGGCGGACGAGTGAAAGGATTATAAATACGCACACGACATGGACTACGCATCACATTTATCTTCTAAACTGACTTTATTCCTATGTGCAGCCGGTATTCTTCCGGGCATGGCTCAGCAGCAGGAAAAAGAACTGCAGCTCAACATGGATGCCGTGAAAATGATTCAATTCGATTTTGACCCTTCGAGCAAACCGGAGAACAAGCCTCTGGAGGCTCCGCTCGACAAAAAATGGATGGACTTCAAGGTCGACTTGAAAGTGCCCCGCAGCCTGATTGATACCACCAAGGTGAAGAAACCCGAAGGATATGTCCGCATGGAACCCTACACCATCTGGACCCGTTTCGGAGAAGATCCCGTGTACGATGTGCTGGTGACCGGACGTCCCAAGAAATGGGAGATTTCCTGGACTCTGAATCCTAACCGAGTCTATAGGGATGAAAACTATGGGCGCAGCCTGATGCCTTCTACGGGAAGAGTGTACAGGGACCTCAATGCCCCGATAGGGCCAACTTTCGCCATCGGTGGACTTGATTTCATCGGTTTCCTCTACGATAATCTGTCTCCCCGTGGACGGATGCTGGCCCACAACCGCAAGCATGCCAATGCTTGGAAGACATATGCCGATTACGTACCTACCGCTGCTGATAGCTTGAAAGTGCCCAATTTCTACCGTTACACTGCTGCCCGGAAAGCCGATACCATCCGTACCATGCTTCCTTCCCAACCTGCTTTTTCGGGAGCCCCTCTCCTGCCCGTCTATGCCACTCCCGATTCCGTCAAGGCCACCCAGTCGACAGCAAAGCCAGACACCTTGGAAGTGCAGAAAAAGAAAAACCCGCAACCAGCCCAGGAGGAGGATGCGGGAAACTTGTATGAGTATATTCGCCGGAAAGAAGCCGAAGACTCCATCCGGCGCAAAGAATTCTTGCGGAAAGACCGAATCAGAAACAACCAGTACGATGTGCAGCGCGAAATCCAGCGTCTGCGCGACCGGCAGAACTGATCTTGTTTGTATTTATTTCTTGAATACGAAATATACGGCCAGAATCAGGCAGAAAAAGGCAGCCAGGTGATTCCACTTCAGTTCCATCTTGAACGCAATCATGGAGAATATCGTGAAGACCGTCAGCGTAATCACTTCCTGAATCACTTTCAGCTGCATGATGTCGAACGGTCCGCCACTGTCCTTGAACCCCAGTCGGTTGGCCGGTACTTGCAGACAATATTCAAAAAAAGCAATGGCCCAGCTGAACGCAATCACTCCAATGAGTGGCAATGCGGCAAACCAGCTGAACTCCTCACGCATCTTCAAGTGCCCATACCAGGCAAATGTCATGAAGATGTTCGAAAAAATCAGTAAAACGATAGAATAAATTCCGTGCGATAGCATATCTTTTTCCTTTATTTAAAAACCGGCGCAAAGATACGTTTTTTAAATGAAAAAGACATGCTATCGAGAGTTCTTCTTTTATTTATCCGTGCGCAGGAACTTCCACACGAGGGCACTGAAAGCTGCTCCCACAAACGGAGCCACGATGAAGAGCCAGAGCTGTTCGATAGCCTGTCCACCCTCCATCAAAGCCGGTCCAATACTACGAGCCGGGTTCACGGAAGTGCCCGTAATGGGGATACACACGATGTGAATCAATATCAGCGTCAATCCGATGGCCAGTCCCGCCAAGTTGCCGGCTCCCTTCTTTTCGTCCGTAGCCCCCAAAGCCACCAGCACAAAGATAAAGGTAAACACGGCTTCCGCCAGGAATGCCTGTCCCATGGCATCGGGTGCAAAGCTGTTGGAACCGGTTGCCGTCGGTCCTCCGTGTGCACCGGTAGATACTAACAATGCCAATATCAGCGAGCCGATGATGGCTCCTACTACTTGGAAGAGCATGTACATCAATGCCCGTTTGGTTTTCATTCCTCCCGAGAGCCATACTCCCAATGTGATGGCCGGATTAATGTGGCAACCCGATATGTTTCCGATGGTATATGCCATGGCGATGACAGAGAGTCCGAAAGCCATGGCCACTCCGATGGTTCCTACTCCGGCACCCACTGTGTCGGCTATTCCTCCTGCGAATACGGCACTGCCGCAACCCAATAAAACGAGGACCATTGTTCCGATTAATTCAGCAACATACTTTTTCATAAGCATTACATTTAAAATCTACGGACGTAAATTAGCGATTTATTTTGAGAAAAGCAAGAAAACAAGTGATTTATTTGCCTAAAAATCAAGGAGAAAGGATTTTCTGAAAAACACAAGTACGTTTCAGTCAAAACGCAAGTGCGTTTGAAGGAAAACGTAAAGGCGTTTCAGGTAAAACGCACTTGCGTTTTAAGGCAAATGCACTTGCGTTTTTTAGAAAATATTAGTTGTTTGATTATCAGATGATTACGGGTATGGATGGATGCGACTTAAATATAAGTCGTTTTTCGATATGCGGAGGGTGACGGTGAATATTCCCATCTACTGTGAGTTATTTTTTTGCTTCATAAGTGCGATACACCAAGTAACGACCCTTTGCTTGAATGCGGAAACCGTGGCCGGTCACTTCGTTCAGCGTTCCCTGCCACCAGCTATGGAAGTCATACAGCGGATACCTCAATCCTTCGCTCCGCAGCTGCACTGCATCCACATTGAATACAGACACCTGCTGACGGGGAAACCCTGCGAACTCCTCCGTATCAGCGGCGGGCATAAAAGACCCGTAATCGGTCAGCATCGCCACCTCCAGTCCCATCCGCTGGTATTCCATGAGCAGGCTGATGTTTCCCAGGGTATGGTCTTCCCGCTTGCCTGTAGCCCCCACGAGGACAATCCGTCGGATGCCCTTGGCAGCCAGAAAGGTAACGGCTTTCGTCTGGTCGTTGGTCTCTTGTTCAGAGATGCGGTGTATCCGGTCGTGAAAACGCACCCGGTTCGTTTCCGAGAGTGAATCGCCGTCGCCTACTATCCAACTGGGTATCCGTCCGCTGTCCACCAGTGCATCTGTCCCTCCGTCGCAGCACACTACGTACGGCGAAGCATCCAGCACAGCCAGCGGGAACGGATGCGAAGGAAAATCGCCGTTGCCCACCACGACCGCTTCGGGCACAAAAGGCAAGACGCCCCGCATCCTTTCCTCTCTCTCAGGATTTATTTTATTAGATTCGTTGTGTTCCATCGTAATTTATTTAATTATTCGTTTTCAGTTTGTGTTTCAGAAATCATCTCTTTCCGCCATCTTCTCCATCCGAAGACAGCCACTACGGCATACACGCCGTAAAGCACCGCCGTGAAATACAGTCCTTTGTAGAGGTAAAGTCCGCAGCATACCCAGTCGACCACCATCCATACTCCCCACTGTTCCACGTATTTGCGAGCCAGCATCCACATTCCTATTACGCTCAAGGCCGTGGTGAAGCTGTCGGTCCAAGGTACATTGCTGTCGGTCCATTCAATCAGTATCCATGCGATGGCCAGCCAGCATACCGAGAACACGGCCGTCAGAGGCAGATACACCTTGCGCGGCATGGAAGTGATGGGTAGTTCCGCGGCAGGTTGTGCCGGGTCCGTTTTCTTCTTTTTCCAGCTCCAGGCCATCCAGCCGTATATTGAGGCAAGCAGATAGTAGACATTGATTCCGAAATCGGCATACAGTCCGGCCTGATAATACACCACCAAATAGATGGCCGGCATGACGATGGATACCGGCCACAGGTAGATGCTGGCGCGATACTCCAGTGCCAGATAAATCAACCCCACGAGGGTTCCAAACAGTTCCAGGTAATTCATGGCGCAAAGATAGTGGAAAGCGGGGAAATTCCAGACAGAAATATAATGTGTTTGAAGAGCATGAGTGGAATCCTTTCATCTTCCGTCATTTGGGTATAAATATCCGTAAATAGTATACACGGGCCATAATATAAAACGGTTAATTTTGCTACAGGAAATCAGAAAAATACAAACCGTTAAACGATTGCATGATGAAAATACAAATGCTCCTTGCGCTTGCCGCATGGGTAATAAACAGTACAACGATTATGGCACAGGAAACTATCAAACAGACGGCTGGACGCGACCAGCTGGGAGAATTTGCTCCTAAATTCGCGGAATTGAATGACGACGTACTTTTCGGGGAGGTGTGGAGCCGGACCGATAAACTCGGGTTGCGCGACCGCAGCCTGGTGACCATCACTTCGCTCATCAGCCAAGGCATCACCGACAGCTCGCTGACTTACCACCTGCAGACAGCGAAACAGAACGGCATCACCCGTACGGAAATCGCTGAAATCATTACGCATATCTCTTTCTATGCCGGATGGCCGAAGGCATGGGCCGCTTTCCGTCTGGCCAAGGAAGTGTGGGCGGAAGACACCACTGGAGACGATGCCAAGGCTGCTTTCCAACGCGAAATGATTTTCCCTATCGGAGAACCCAACACGGCGTATGCGAAGTATTTTATCGGAAACAGTTACCTGGCTCCGGTATCCAAGGAACAGGTGCCTGTGGCCAATGTGACCTTTGAACCGGGATGTCGCAACAACTGGCACATCCACCAGGCTACCAAGGGTGGCGGACAGATGCTGATTGGTGTGGCCGGACGCGGCTGGTATCAGGAAGAAGGCAAACCGGCCGTACAGATTCTGCCGGGTACGGTGATTCATATTCCGGCAGGTGTCAAGCACTGGCATGGGGCGGCAGCCGACAGCTGGTTCGCACATCTGGCCTTTGAGGTGCCGGGCGAAAACACGTCGAACGAATGGTTAGAGCCGGTTTCCGACGAAGAATATGGCAAACTGCAATAATCAATCCAGCGTCACCGGTTGCCTGCCGTCGGCGGGAAGCCGGTGAGCTTTCACTCTCCTACCTTTGTTCTTTTTTACATCTCTCCTTTAAGCAATCTTATACACCACGGTATTCTGCAATACCAGTGACTTGTTATGGGCAAAAAAGACAATTCCATTGGTCGGAGCCTGAATCTCCATCAGGACCTGTCCGTAGTAAGGGTCGATGACAGAAGCCATCACTTCCCCTTTCTTCACCACATCGCAAGCGTGTTTCATCTTGTATAGGATACCTGAAACGGGGGTTCTGACCGGCACTAACTCGTCTTCATTTAGCAGGCGTGAATTGTAATCCGGACTGCTATAGTCGGTATAGTCTACCAGTCCTGTGCGGTGCATAAAACGGAAAATTGTATGCACACAGTCGGCCACGTCTTTTCCTTCCACGGTATCGTTTCCTCCACTGTAGAGGGAGAATGCTTTGGTGTTCCAGATTTGCCAATTGTAATTGAGCAAGGTGGTGTCGAAGGGCAATGGTTTGTAGAGACAGACAAACGGGAGGCCGAAGAGGGCCGCAGTGGCCGTGTCTTCGTAACCGGTCTGGGTAATCCGCACATGTGGTACAAAATCGCCTGGAATGTAGAAACTGGCCAACTGGATGCCGTAGGTGTATCCTTGAATAGCCTCAAAAAGAGCGGCAGCAATACGCTGAGTGGTTTCTCCTCGGTCGTACCCCGGAAACATCCGGTTGATATCGGTATTGTCCATGGCCCAAAATCGCTTTTCTATGTTCATGGAGAAAGGGTTGACCGACGGAACGACCAAAATCTCATGCCCGGGCACCAGCCGGCCTTCTTTCTCCAATGTGGCCAACCGGTTTACGACCTGTGAGCAGATATATTGTTGCTGTATTTCATTTCCACGCATGGCCCCTACCAGTGCAAGACTCTTCTCTCCTTCTCCGAAACGAAATCCTTGGATGCGGAACGTGTCGCGGAAAGGAGATTCCATGCTGAAGATTATTTCATTTTTCATATCGGTTGCTTAAAATTGATGAATACGTGCCAAGAGAGATCCCTGATAGACGATGGGATATGCCCGGAGAGTAAAAAGCAGTCCCCGGGTAGGCGCTTTCACAGACTGGAGAACTTCTCCGGTGAGCGGACTGACCACTTCGCCTATTTTCTCTCCTTTTTCTACAATCATGTTATTTTTGATTTCCGTGAGAAAAACCCCGGAAGCATCTGCATTAATGAAATTCACCTGATTGCCCACGGAAACAGTGGGAGCTGATACGGAAATCGGATCGGGAGTGGCGGTCCAGATGCCCATGGTGTGCATCAGGTTCAGGATGCCGTTTACCAGCCGGTTGCCATATCCGTGGTTGATACGCATGCCCACTCCCATTTCTACTACCAAGGTGGGAGTATCCAGGCTGTTCAGCGAATGGGCCAAGGTAGATTCCAACACCGTGGCAGCCTCGTGTACCCAGATGAAATCTACATCCAGCAGCTTGGCATAAGGCACCAGTGTGTCTGCCGTATTCACATTGATACGTACCTGAGGAATCTCCCGCAGGAAAATGTTGCTGGAATGAATATCGATTACCATATCGGCTCCTTGCAAATCACGTATAAGAGTATAGGCAGCCTGTTCTGCCATGGTCCCATCCGGATTGCCGGGGAAAATGCGGTTCATATCCAAATCGAAACCTGGGATGCCCCGGGTAATGGAGTCGATGCCCAACGGATTCAATGCGGGATAGATTTCTACTATGCCATTCAGTTTCTCCAGATTCTGTTGTATGATTTGATTGAGACGGAAACAGACATACTGGCCTTCCAGTTCGTCGCCGTGCGTACCTGTGACGATGCAGATACGTTTGTTTGGGTTTCCATGGCTGATTACATTTTTCTTTATTAATAACCGCTCATCTACAGGAAGGGCGGTAGATACTACTGTCTTTATCATAGTTCTTCTACAATTACCCGGATTTCAGTCTGTTGCGTGGCGTTACCGGTAAAAACGCCCCGATTTACCCGACAGTCCATGGCATCGCGCCCATGTGCCAACTTAATGTATCCATATTCTATCAATCGGTTGTTGGTCGGGTCTATTCCTCTCCATTCATCGCCTGCAAGTACTTCCACCCAGGCATGGGTCACGCCTGTACCCTGCATGAACCCGTTTACATAGCGGGCGGGGATGCCACAGGCGCGGCACAGTGCAATCAGGATGTGAGCATAATCCTGACACACGCCTTTTCGCTGTTGGAAAGCTTCCATGGCAGTCGTGTCTATCTGTGTACTGCCTGGTGAATAGCACATATAATCTTGAATTTTGTCGGCAAGCAGCAGGGCACTATCCAACGGATTGTTTTTCTTCTGTTTCCCATCTGCTAAAAATGCTTTCATGGAATCGGATAATCCAGTCAGGGTAGATTCCACCCGAAACACATATCCCGGTGTGGACTCTGGAATGCAATACGGAGTCAGTTTGGCTTCCCCACTGCTGACAAAAATAAATGCATCGTGCGCTTCGGTCCGGCTGCCGTATTGAAGCGGATTTCCCCAGGCATCGGCTCCATAAATCAAGTAATCAGACGGATGGAGAAACATGTCGCGTTTCACGACCTGCTGGCACGCATTGACGCAAGGCATACACCTCAGGCTGAAGAAATGGTTGGTTACTGGAGTACTGAAGCGTATGATGGTCTGATAATTATATAGGTATCTCTTTATCATCATGACTTTCATTTTTATTATAATAAGACGAGGTGGTTGAGGTATTTGAGTACCGTTGCCTTATATTCTAAGTTGGAACTGTCATACTTCTCCTCACTCAACAACTCATCCAAATGTTCCAGAATCATCGGGTCGAAAATGCCTTCTTCTGTCTCCGCACAGAGTTTCAAGGATTCGAAGGCTTCTTCTATGCGATAAAAAGGATAATCAAACCGAATGTGCATGTCCATATTTTCTACCAACTTGCCGATTCGCAAGAAATTACGCACCCGCTCATCGAATACCCGTTCGTCTACCGATCCCCAGAAAGCAAGCAGGTAATCGGTAATTGGCTGAAGGTCGGTGATGTTGTCACCTTTTTTCTCTGCCGACTTCCGAATGTACGACAACGATAGTTCAATGTAAGAAAGGGTTTCGCTCATAATCTCTTCACGCAGGACAATGGCGTTGTCATTGGCGGCGGTCAGTCCCGAAATCAGGGAACAGGGATTTTTCTCATCATACATATACCCTATCCGGAAACTCTCCCTGTCGGGATAAGGATTGTTGGTATCCAGTTTCTGATAATATTCCTCGTACTCCTTCGGTTCACCGTCAATCATCTTGTCATAATAACGGCGCAGCAGATGAAGGCTGATGTAAACTCTTTCTGTATATCGGCCTAACCAATAAAGACGGTTGGCTTTAATGGCTGAAATGGCATTATTTGTAATCATATCTCGTGGTTGTTTAGTATTCGCTTTTAGCAATTATGTTCTCGTTCAGACTTGGGGCTACTTTTCCATTACCCAAGTATCTTTGAATCCCCCTCCTTGTGAAGAGTTCACTACAAATGAATTTGGATTACGTGAGAAGCGGGTCAAGCCGCTTTTCCACACCCGGGTTTGTTCGCCGGAAATGACGAAAGCACGCAGGTCGGCTTTTCGTTCCACTCGTTCATTGCCTTCTTGAATTTCCAGGTCCTTGAAGTCTATTACCTCTTGTGCAATCCAGCGTCTGGGGTCATCGATAATCAGTTGTTTCAGTTCAGCCAGTTTTTCAGGAGAGAGGTCTCGTCCGAATACGACCCCATATCCACCGGCTTCGCTCACATCTTTGATAACCAGTTTCGCGATATTGTCCAGAATATACTGGTAATCTTCTTTATAGTATGGAAGATAAGTAGGTGCATTCTGAAGAATCGGTTTCTCGTGCAGGTAATACGTAATCATTTTAGGTACGAAGTAGTAGATGCCTTTGTCGTCGGCCACTCCATTGCCCAAGGCATTGACCACTGCCACATTCCCTTTTCGGTAGGCCTGCATGAGATGAGGGATTCCTATCAGGGAGTCTGCATTGAAGGTCAATGGATCCAAGTATTCATCGCTGATACGACGATAAATACATCCCACCTGTTGTTTTTCTTGGTATAGTCCCATGTAGTAGACGATATCGTTCTCCACCACCAAATCTCCCGGGAAAGCCAATGTCGCTCCTGTTTTCTCCGCTAAATACGAATGCTCAAAAAAGGCTGAATTATAGCGTCCAGGAGTCAATATGACAGAAATACCCCGTCCATCATTCACATAGTCCATCATCTCCTTCAGCAGACTACTGTAGTCACGGTTGTCGGCCACTGCATTCTCCTGAAAAGTCTGTGGCGATACTTTTCGGGTAATGGTACGGGCTATCATCGGATAAGAAGCGCCGGAAGGAATGCGGAGATTGTCTTCCAACACAAACCAGCGGTTGTCTTTTGCCTGCACCAAGTCGATGCCTGATATGTGTGAATAAATATCGTGGATGGGCGACACGCCTTCACACTCCGGGAGGTATCCCTTGGAAGAGTAAATAAATTCAGCCGGTATAATGCCGTCTTTGATAATCTTTTTCTCGTGATAGACGTCGTTTAGGAACAAATTCAATGCATCTACACGTTGTATGAGTCCCTTCTCCAGGTAATCCCAGTCTTCCTTGGGAATTACCCTCGGTATAGCATCAAAAGGGAACAACTGTTCTTTAAAAACCCCGTTTTTGTACACTCCAAAACGTACGCCGAAGCGTTCCATCCATTTGTTGACCGCGTCTCGGTTTTCAATCATTTTATCCATATCCTTACCTTTTTAGATTATACCTTATCTCTCTTTCTCACTCAAGCTACGTTTGAATTCCCCCTTCGCAAACGCGCTATTCTTTTTGTTCATGTTCCTGGTAGAAAGACATCCCAGGTTCTTCAATTCAATATTTGTATTATCATTTTATTTGTGTATTTTGTATAATTGTAGCATTATAAATATTGTTTTCGCAAAATTATAAATAAAATGATATTAAAACAAATATTTTTACGACAAAAAGAATTTAATGAATAGTGGGTAGCTTTCTTGTGAAAATGGTAAGCGCAGAAACATTCTGCCGTATTTCTACTTTTTATTTGTACCTTTGTATGGAAACTTGTACAAAGCCACTTTATGGATAAGAACAAACTAAATGATGATATTTACATCAGGAACTGTCCGATTCGGAACGTGTTGGCCCGTATCTGCGACAAATGGTCGATTCTAATTATTTTTACCCTGGAACAATTTCCGGTGATGCGTTTTGGAGAACTCCATCGCATGATTCCAGACATTTCTCAGAAAATGCTGACGGTCACCCTCCGCACGCTGGAAGAAGACGGACTGGTCAGTCGGAAGGTGTATGCGCAGATACCGCCTAAAGTAGAATATTCGTTGACCTCTCGCGGAAAATCCTTACTCCCCCATCTGAATGGGTTGATACAATGGGCCAAGGAGCAGATGAACGACATCCTGCAGGATCGCCGGAACGAATCGGGCAATCCAAGTATATGACACTGCCGGCCGTTACTTACAATGGGGTAGCTAGACAAAAAGAATCTCCGTCGTGCATTCTGGATTTCTTCTTCGCAAAGAATGAAGTCCTTGTTTCGCAACGGAGATGCAAATCCGAAAAAGCGAATCAGAATTTTTCAGCCAATGCGGCAGCCTGCCGACAGCCGTCGGTTTTTTCAATATCCCCTTCGTTCAATACACCGGGAATCAACACCTCTCCTATCATGTTCCACTTCAACAGTGCCGCCGACCGCTCCAAGGGAATACGTACACCGTCCATGACGGTAGGATCTTCCTCCTCACAACAGGTAATCAAGGCACATTTCTTTCCGGCAATGTCCTTTCCGCCTACTACAAGCGAGAACAGACGGTCGATGACACCTTTTATCTGTGCCGGGATGGAATACCAGTAGACCGGCATGGAGAAAACCACGGCACCCGCTTCCAAGATGGCCGGGGCAATGAGGTTGAAATCGTCATCGAAAGAACAGGCTTTCCCTGTCTTGTAACACGTCATGCAGGCATGGCATCCGCCAATTTTCAGAAAAGCGGCATCAAAACGTTGGATGGTATGACCGCGCTGTTCGGCGGCTTTCACAAATGCCTCGGTCATGGCAAAACTGTTTCCCTTCTTGCGAGGGCTTCCGGTAATTACGGTAATTTTCATAGGTATCCTCCTTATTTTTGAATGGTATTTGAATTTTGATTGTAAGCTTTGGCCACGCACTTCCACTCTCCGTTCATCTTCATCAGCAGGAGATAGTCGGTAAAATCAATGCGTCCGCCCCATTTTTCTTCCAACACGCGCACCACGGCAAGGGTCTCTTCAATGTCTACGATGTCGACACGGGCCTTGAAATCTTTTCCGGCACTCACGGTATCCACGTTCTTGTAAAATTGTTCGATACTGCCATGCTCCAGTTTCCCATCCAAGTAACCGAACAGGACGGCTTCGTCGATAAACAGTTCTTTGGCATAACGGCTGTCGCCTTCGGCCACACTCTTCACAAATTTCAGGGCCGCTTCTTCCACGGCTTTATACTCTTCAATACTTGCTCTCATATTTCACAATTTAAGGGGTTTATACTGCAACAAATGTAGGGGATGGGAACGGTTTATACAATTACCGAAAAATTATTCACCTACCGAAAAATTATTCGGTATACAGGGGTTTCGGGAGTTATCCTTATCTTTACGACTGTGTAATTGTATACTCTTCAGAAACCATGTACGAAAGAAAGATACCTGTGGATTTGGACTGCCCGCTCCGGCTGACCATGAGCCTGATAGGCTCCAAATGGAAATCGTGTATGCTGGATGAATTGCGGCATCGGGCGTTGCGTCCCAGTGAACTGCACAAACTCTTCCCGGAAGCAACTCCCCGTGTGCTCGACATCCAGTTGAAAGAATTGGTGGAAGACGGACTTGTTTCCAAAACTACTTACCATGAAGTGCCTTTGCGAACGGAATATGCCTTGACCGAGTTGGGGCGCAGTCTGCTGCCAATTCTCGATGCCATGATTGAATGGGGTAATCGGAATACGGAAGTGTTTGAACGGAAATACGGCGTTGCAAAGGAATAGGATTCCCTGCCACGCCGTATTTTATCTCCTAATCTTATCGGTTCAGCTTAATTTTCTCGTGATAGAAATAGTTGACAAGCACAGGTTTGCCTTTTTCGGAACGTCCGTAGGGCAAATCATTCACCCGATAGGGAAAGCCTTGTTGTGTAGCATAGGATGAAATCTCCTTCTCCAAGGCTTTCCAGTAATCCAGTTTTTTATGGTTGTATATTTCTTCGTACAACGGAAAGAGTGCGGGATGTCTCTCACGGATATACGCCATGATTCCTCCTTTGAATTGCCCGCGCAGATTCAGGTTTTCCAGCCAGATTAAATCGGCATATCCTTTTACTTCTTCGATAATTGCCTTCACATCGGTGATTCCCGGGAATATGGGCGACACAAAACATACGGTACGGATGCCTGCCTCATAGACCTGCCGCATCGCTTTCAAGCGGCGTTCAATGCTCACAGCGTTGTCCATATCCGCACGGAACTCCTCGTCGAGTGTATTGACCGACCAGGAGACCGTGACCTTGGGGAATTGCTTCAACAGATCCAGGTCGCGCAGTACGAGGTCGGACTTCGTGCAAATCATCAGTTCGGCCTGTGTACCCCGAAGTTCCTCTAGCAGACGGCGGGTATTTCGGAACTCGGCTTCGTAAGGGTTGTATCCGTCTGTCACGGAACCTATCACAATACGTTCACCATCGTATTTATGCGGGTTCGCTATCGGTTTCCAGTGCTTCACATCCAGAAACGTGCCCCACGGTTCAGTATGTCCAGTGAAGCGTTTCATGAACGAGGCATAACAATATTTGCAGGCGTGCGGGCAACCCACGTACGGATTCACCGAATAACCTCCGACGGGCAGAGAGGACTTGGTCATGACGCTCTGTACTTTAATTTCTTGAATGATTTCTGTATCCATCGCTTATAATGCTATACATTCTCCATCTTCGGGAATAATCAAACGATTCATATCTATGTGATTATGCTGGGCTTCGTTACGCAGGATAGCGCGTGTAGTCTGGCAATGGTCAATGGCATCCATGTGTACAGCAATCAGTCTTACATTCTTTGGCACTTCATCCAGTATTTGCATTACTTCATGCTCATCGGGCAAAATCGGTCCGAAATCTTTGGAAAATTCCGGAAACACGGCTCCCCCGCAGTTGACAACTATATAATCCGGATGATAGCGATCGATGTTCTCGTGAATGGTATTCTCCCACCTACAGTCTCCCATCACATAAATGGTAGGCAGATCTTTCGACTTCAGGACAAAGCCAGATACAGGTCCCATCATTTCTGCAAGTTTGCCAAAACCGTGATGCCCGTTTGTCCTGAAAATACTCAGTCCTCCTAGCTGTTTTATCTCTTCTATGGCTTCTACATTCATAAATCCGTCGTGTACGATTGTTTCTTTATCTGCCGGTTGGGTGAAAAATGGGATGGTATAAGGCAAATAATGTCTCACACTCGGCTCGTAATGATCAATATGGTTATGAGTCAACAAAACCATGTCCACATCTTTTACAAGGTCGGCTGCCGACATGTTCAGATGTACTCTTGGATTCTTATTCACTCCAAGTGCCGACCTTAACGTTTCTTTTTCAGCCAACACCGGATCGACCAATATACACTTGCCTGCGTAATAAATCTTCAATGTCGCATTGCGCACCAATTGAATAACTGCTGTCTTGTTCTTATCCATAGCCTTCTGTTTTTTGTTCATCGCAAAGGTCGGTATATTTTGTTTCACTCTTCATGCCCCATAAGAAGGGAAACAGGCCATTTTGATAATTACATTTACTATCTTTGCGTGTAAAACAATTTAGGAAAACCATGAAAAAGAAAAATCTCAATCCGGAAAGACTTGTCAACGTTCCGTTCAACAAAACGCAATGCGGCGTGGATTTCTATATCAATACCGGACATAGTAGTGAGATTTGTGGAGTACTGACTGAGAATCCGACCTTCAAGACGGATTTCTTCGAATTTTTCTTTTTCCGGAAAGCCAACGGTTTTCTGGTGCTGAACAATAAACGGATAGCACTACATGATGACATGGCGCTGCTTCTCTCTCCGCACCAGCAACAGGAATGGCACGTAGAGGAAGACGCCTTGGAGTATACTTTTCTTATCTTTCGGGAGGATTTCATGCGCACTTTCATTGCTGACAAGTTTTTTGCCTACCGTTTGCTGTATTGTTACCAGACGGATACTCCTCCTTACCTGTCACCCGTTTCCCAACCATTGTTTAGAGAATGTATGCAGTTACTTAAGAAAATCAAGCAGGAACTGCAACATCCCACTGCCGACAGCTACAACCTGATTGTAGCTGTATTGTATTACCTATTATTGGTTATCAACCGTGAATATGCTTCCACCTACCATCTTCCCATGGATGTTCCTAAAAACAACTATGCCTATCAGTTCAAGGAACTGCTTGAACAGCACATACGGAAGGTGCAGCGAGTGACAGAATATGCCGACATGCTCCATATCAGCCGGATTACCCTGAACCATGCCGTAATGGCTCAGTTCGGAGTATCTGCCAACCATTTGTTGAAGCAGCGACTAGTAGAGGCCTTGAAAAATGATCTGTTATTTTGCAACCGTACCATCAGCCAGCTGGCCGATGATTTCCACTTTTCTGACCCCAGCCATCTGATGCGTTTTTTCAAGCAGCAGACTGGCAAGACTTGTTCGCAATACCAGTCGGATTATCAGAACGGCATCTACGAATAATCTTAATTCGCTCACTTTTATAGGTAAAGTTCGTTCACTTTCCGCTGGGAACAGTCTTTCTTGAGTATCGCATTGACCAAACACAACATCAGGCCATTCACTTTGCGGGCAGAATGAGGACAGACTGCTACACAACGCATGCAGGAGATACAGGCTTTCTTGTCCACTTTCCGGGAATCCGCCGGATTGATAGCTCCTACGGGACATTTCCGGGCACACACTCCGCAATTTATACAAGCTTTTGTGGGTTTTGGTACAATCCCCGTCGCTCCGGCCTTCCGATAAGGACGGTGACCGGGAATCTTCGGTTCGCAAGTATCTCCGGAAGCGATTTTTTGCGCTATCTGACTGGCAAATGCCGCAAGCTGTGTCCGGTCTTCTTCGTCCGGCCGTCCGGCGGCAGGGGGGGGGGGATGGGGGTTTGCGGCTACGGCCGCTATGGCTGCCATCACTTTAAATCCGGCTTGATGGACGATGTCCTGCAATTCGACCAAGGTATCCTCGTAGGCACGGTTTCCATACACGCAAATGAGAATGGCGCTGGCACTGTGGCCTTGCAAACGGGCGATACGTGCGGCGGCAGTCTCGGGTACTCGTCCGCTATAAGAAGGCACGGCAATCAAGGCCACATCTTCCTTCGTCAATGAAATGCTGTCAAAGTTCCCTTTGGCATCGGTCAGATCTATCTTGATAGCACTTTGGGGCAAGCCTTTCGTGACTGCATCTGCCACTTTCTGTGTACCTCCTGTAGGACTGAAACAAATCTCGTAATATTTCATTTTTCTTCTATTTTAAATGGAATGATTTCCGGTTACACTACAAACGAATCACGACCTTTCCGTCGGTATGCCCCTGCGACAGGAAGCGGATGGCTTCACCCGTCTGCTCAAGATGGAACACCTGCGGAGAGATTCTGGGGCGAATATGTCTTTCTTCCACCATACGGGTCACTTTTTCCAACTGTTCTCCATCGGCACGCACGAACATGAACCGGTATTCTTTTCCTTGCTTTCGGGCTTTGCGGTCGTAAGGAGCGCCTACGGCAGCAAACAGCCATTTCTTGAAGAAAGAGAAACCGTTCCGTTCGGCATATTGCTTGTTGGGAGCTGCCCGCAGACTCAACAAACGTCCTCCTTTTTTCAGTACCGACAGTTCGTGGGCAAATTCCTTGGCCCCGATGCCATCAATCACATGATCCACCTCCGGCAGCACTTCCCAATAATTCTCTTTCTGGTAATCGATGTAACGGTCGGCTCCTATACTCAGTAAGTGTGCCTTCGCCCGTTCGTTGCCCGTCACAATCACCCGCAATCCCAAGGCTTTGGCAATGGGCACGGCCATCTCGCCAAAACTTCCGGAACCTCCTGTAATCAAAACCGTTTGTCCGGGTTGCGCCTCCAGTTCTTCCGTGAAAGCCTGATAAGCCGTCAGCCCTGTCAGCGGAATGGCGGAAGCCGTCAGAAAGTCATAATCTTCCGGCATGAAGGCCAAGGCGTGCTGGTCTATGGCCACATATTCGGCAAAGGCCCCGATTCTGGCCAAGGGTAGACAGGCATACACTTTGTCGCCGGCTTTAAAGCGGGTCACATCGGCACCTGTCCGTTCCACGACGCCGGCACATTCGTTGCCTAAGGTCAACGGCATGGGATAGTCTTGAATCACCCGAATACTTCCAGTCAGAATAAGTTGGTCCAACGGATTGACCGCGGCTGCCTGAACTTTTACCAATACGTCCGACGGACCTATCTCCGGCATCGGAAGTGAATTGAGGTGAATTTGAATTGCTTTTGAATATCTTTTAATTTGAGCTGCTTTCATTTGAGGTGTCATATTCTTTATTTTATACAAATATCAAGAAAATTCTTCATTTTAGGTGCAAAAGTATGGAGAATAAGAAAATAGAAAGAGGTAAAAAAGTCTTAGGAAATAGTTACTTTTTCGCAATTCTTCTCCAATGAGGGCTTTTCTAACGACCTACAAAAGTATCTCTTTCTAGGATGAAGGGAAGATTATCTGTCATTCAGGTAAGGCAAAACGGAAGAATATTTACTAATTTTGTCCCACTTTAGTCATGTAATGTATCATTAGGAACACAAACAAACTTGTAATTTACGAATCGAATGAAAAATGTATATCTTTCTATTATAGGAATCAGTTTGGCCTGTCAAGCGAGTATGGCTCAAACGTCATCGCATGATACGCTATCGCTTACAAACCAGATACACCAGATAGACGAGGTGGTGGTGACTGGCGCCCGCCACGAGACGGATGTGCGCCATCTGTCGCAGACCGTATCAGTGGTGGGGCGTGCCCAGATTGAACACTCCCTGCAACCGTCCTTGTTGCCGGTGCTGACTGAACAGGTTCCCGGACTTTTCGTTACCTCGCGCGGGGTGATGGGTTATGGCGTGTCCAACGGGGCGGCGGGAAGCATCTCCCTGCGTGGACTGAGCGGAGGAACGGCCCGGCTGATGGTATTGATTGACGGTCACCCGCAATATGCCGGTATTTTCGGTCATCCGATAGCCGATGCCTACCAGTCGTTCCTGGCCGAACGGGTGGAAGTGTTGCGGGGTCCAGCCTCGGTGTTGTACGGCTCGAACGCCATGGGCGGCGTAATCAACATCGTGACGCGGAAGATGCAGGAAGACGGGGTGAACACCCATCTGCATGCGGGCTACGGTTCGTATAATACCTTGGAAACGGAACTGACCAACCGTGTCCGCAAGGGACGGTTTTCGAGCGTGGTATCCGGTTCCTACAACCGTACCGACGGACATCGGGCCGACATGGGGTTTGAACAGTATGGGGGCTATGCCAAGTTAGGATACGAGATGACCGACCATTGGAACGTGCGAGGCGACGTGAACGTGACGCATTTCAATGCTTCCTATCCGGGGCCGGTCAGTGCACCGTTGCTCGACGGAGACCAGCGAATTACGCGAGGCATGACTTCGTTTGCGTTGGAGAATCATTATGAAAAGACTTCCGGGGGATTGAGTTTCTTCTACAACTGGGGAGACCATTGGATTAATGACGGATATACACCTTCTGCCGGTGAAAGTCCTCAGGATGCCCGTTTCAATTCTCATGATTACATGATGGGGATATCTCTCTATCAAAGTACGCAGTTCTTCACGGGAAACCGTATCACACTAGGATTCGACTGGTTCCGCTACGGAGGCCGTGCTTGGAATGAATACGTGAGCGGAGAAAAGGTGGGCACTACGTCCGATCTGGTAGACAAACAAGAAGACGAACTGGCTGGCTACATCGACTTCCGACAGGATTTTTGCTCTTGGCTGACCTTCAATGCGGGATTGCGGGTGGACCATCATTCACGGGTGGGTACGGAATGGGTACCGCAGGCCGGACTGGCTTTCCATTTGCCACAGGCTATGGAACTGAAGGCCTCGGCTTCTAAAGGCTTCCGCTACCCTATCCTGCGGGAAATGTACATGTTCCCGCCGCAGAATCCTGATTTGCAACCGGAATCGATGTGGAACTATGAACTGGCCTTCTCACAGCGATTGATGGAGGGGCAGCTGTACTATGGAGTGAATTTGTTTTACATCAATGCCAAGAACCTGATACAGACACTGCCCAATCCGCACGGAAGTGGGATGCTGAACCAGAACACCGGAAAGATAGAAAATACAGGTGTTGAATTGCAGGCAGCTTACCGCATCAACCGCGCTTGGTCAGTAGACGGAAACTACAGTTACCTGCACATGGCGCATCCAGTCATTGCTGCTCCGGAACACAAACTTTACGTTGGGGCCAATTTCTCTCAAGGCCGTTGGAACGTGTCGACGGGGCTGCAATACATCGCCGGACTCTATACCCAGACAGACCCCGTAGCGACAGAAAACTTCGTGTTGTGGAACGTGCGGGCTTCCTTCCGGACGACTCGTTGGCTGGACATTTGGGCACGTGGCGAGAACCTGCTGGCCCAGCGATACGAAATCAATGCCGGTTATCCTATGCCTCGGGCTACGGTAATGGCCGGAGTGAATCTCAATTTCTAGAAAATCAAGTTCTTGTTACGTGAAGAAACAGGAAGAATAAGTTTGGGAAATTTGTAAGTTCTCCCTATTTTTGCTCTCATTATGAAAAAGACTATAACCTCTCTGTTACTGGCATGGACCATCGGTTCATGCGGTACCTCTCTCCTGCAGGCACAGACTGCCGTGGAAAAAGGCCTGCAAAGTATCAATCGTCCTTCTGCCGAAGCCATTGTGGGCTTTCTGGCAGACGATGCCCTGCAAGGACGTGAAGCCGGTATGAACGGATCGCGTGTGGCTGCCCGCTACTTGGTTTCCTGCCTTCAGGAAGCCGGGATTTCTCCCCTTTATGGTGATTCTTATTATCAGCCTTTCGAGGCCTGCGCCAAGGAAAGGCAGCAGAAAGGCCGCTGGCAAGTACATCCCGATTCTATTGCTCAATTGAAACAGCTGACGCATCGTTCCCTTCGGATGGCCAATGTGCTGGGAATGATTCCCGGAGAACGGACAGACGAATATGTAGTGGTCGGGGCCCATTTCGATCATTTGGGCATTGACGAAACACTGGCAGATGATAAGATTTACAACGGAGCCGACGACAACGCATCGGGAGTGTCGGCCGTACTACAGATTGCCCGTGCTTTTCAGGCCAGTGGCAAGAAACCGCTGCGCAACGTAATCATCGCCTTTTGGGATGGAGAAGAGAAAGGCTTGCTCGGCTCCCAGTATTTCATGCAGCATTGTGATTTCGTGAAGGAGATTAAAGGTTATCTGAATTTTGACATGATTGGGCGGAACCATTTCCCGGAACAACCCGAACATGTGGTGTATTTCTATACGGAAGCGCATCCGGCCTTTGGACAGTGGCTGAAAGACGATATCGTTCGTTACAAGCTGAAACTGAAGCCTGACTACCGTCCTTGGGACCGTCCGGTGGGAGGAAGCGACAATGCGTCATTTGCCGTACACGACATTCCCGTCATCTGGTATCACACGGATGGGCATCCGGATTACCACCAGCCTTCCGACCATGCAAACAAGCTGAACTGGGAGAAGGTGGTGGAAATCACGAAAGCTTCTTTTCTTAATGCCTGGAATCTGGCCAACGAGAAATCCTATTAAGCCGTCATCAGATGCCGAACAGTTGCATGTCCGCTTCGGGGGTGGTAATGCCTCCGATGCCGAACTGTTCGACCAATACCTTGGCTACGTTCGGTGAGAGGAAGGCCGGCAAAGTGGGGCCCAGGTGAATGTGTTTCACGCCCAGGCTCAGCAGGGCCAGCAGGACGATGACCGCTTTCTGTTCATACCATGCAATGTTGTACACGATGGGCAGTTCGTTGATGTCGTTCAACTGGAAGACTTCCTTCAGTTTCAGGGCAATCACGGCCAATGAGTAGCTGTCGTTGCATTGTCCGGCATCGAGTACCCGAGGGATTCCCTGAATGTCGCCCAACGGCAGTTTGTTGTAGCGATACTTGGCGCAACCTGCCGTGAGAATAACCGTATCTTTCGGAAGGGCCTGTGCAAAGTCGGCATAGTAATCGCGGCTCTTCATGCGTCCGTCGCATCCGGCCATGACTACAAACTTGCGGATGGCTCCGCTCTTCACTGCTTCCACCACCTTATCGGCCAGCTGCATCACCTGATTATGGGCGAATCCACCGACAATCTCTCCCTGTTCCAATTCCACCGGTGGCTGACACTGTTTGGCCAGTGCGATGACCTCTGAGAAATCCTTGTGGCCTTCAGCATCCGTAGCGATGTGCTTGCAGCCAGGATGGCCTGTCGAGTTGGCCGTAAACATTCGTTCCTTGTACGTTGCGTTCTCCAGTGGCGGCACGATACAGTTGGTGGTGAACACAATCGGACCGTTGAAGGACGCAAACTCTTCGCGCTGCTTCCACCAGGCGTTTCCGTAGTTGCCCACAAAATGCTTGTATTGCTTGAATGCCGGATAATAGTGTCCCGGAAGCATCTCACTATGCGTGTACACATCCACTCCCGTACCTTCGGTCTGACGCAGCAAATCTTCCAAATCGTGCAAGTCGTGTCCGCTGATCAAGATACCCGGATTCTTGCCTACTCCGATGTTCACCTTTGTCAGTTCCGGATGACCATAGCGGGTAGTGTTCGCCTGATCCAGCAACGCCATTACCTGCACCCCGTGCTGTCCGGCTTCGAGTACCAGCGCCACCAGCTCATCGGCTCCCATGGCTTTTACGGTGATGCGAGCCAGCGCGGATTGCATGAACGCATGGATGGCTTCATCGGCAAAGCCCAGTCGCATGGCATGTTCGTGGTAAGCGGCCATCCCTTTCAGTCCGTACATCAGCAGTTCCTTCAACGAACGAAGGTCTTCGTTCAGCTCTCTCAGTACCCCTACAGAGGCTGATTTAGCCAGATAGTCTGCTTCTCCGCCGTTCCAGGTCAGTTCGTCCACCTCCGGCAAGACGATACCCGCATCGGCAGCACGCGCCTTCAAGCGGTCGCGCAGTTCCAAGCCTTTGCGTACGCGGGCCAGGATGCTTTCGTCATCAAAATTGGCATTGGTAATCGTAGAGAAAAGTGCGTCGGTGACAAAGCCATTCGTGTCGGCTGCCACCTCAAGGCCTTTCGTACGCAAGGCATCGGCGGCTACGGATACTCCACGCACCACAAACAGCAGTAAATCCATGTAACGTGCGGTGGTATCTTTCTTTCCGCACACACCTTTCAACACACATCCTGTGCCCTTAGCAGCTTCCTGGCACTGGTAGCAAAACATGTTTCCTTCCATATTCTTTCTTGGGTTATTGTTGATTTTTCATTAAGTTTGCACAAAGATGAGGAATCCCCCGCGGGATTTCTGTCACCTATGTGACACGGAACCCAAAGAAAAGTTAAAAGAAAGATGCATACCGAAGTTTTGACACAAATGAGCCTCTTTGAAGGATGCGAGAAAGAAGCCCTTCACCAACTGCTGCGTGAGGCGCCGAACAGTTTGCGCATATATAAGGAAGGAGAATACATCGCCCGTCAGGGAGACGCATGCCGTTCCCTATTTATTTTGATGAAAGGGAATGTGAAGACGCAAATGGAAAATGCCGAAGGCAAACAGCTCACCATCGACTGGATCAAGGCGCCCGACATTCTGGCTCCGGCATTTATCTATGCTTCGGAGAACCGCTTTCCGGTGAATGTGGAAGCCACGGAACTCTGTGAGGTGCTTGTCATGGACCGTGCCCGCTTCGAGGCGTTCATGCATGCCCAGCCAGCCGTGATGCGGAACTTCATCGCCATCATTTCCGACCGGAGCCTGTTTCTGAGCCGCAAGCTGAATGAGTTTGCCTTACAGAGCCTGAAATCACGCTTACTGAACTACCTTCAAATGCATGGAGGTATCCACAACCAGCAGGAAGTGGCCTTCATCTTGGGAGTAGCCCGTCCGTCACTGGCTCGCGCTTTGTCGGAACTGATTGCCGAAGGAAAAATCACCATGACGGGCAAGCAGGTGGTACTGAATGTCCCTGAATGAGATTTAACCGAGCGAATTCTCTTCACTCTCTATCGGAAGGAGGTCGCGCTGGATGTTGTTCATGCTCCCCCACAAGCTGTAACGTGCTTCCGGATTCATGGCTTCCAACCGGGCCAGCACTTCTTTCATGTCCGAACGATGAGAGTCTTTTTCATACGGACAATTCTTCACCTGCTTGCGAAAACCTCGGAGAGCAGCCATTTCCTTCAAGTCAGCTTCATGTACGAGGCACATGGGACGGATAATCGTCATGTCGAACTTGCGCATCACGAGTCGCGGCGGCATAGTACTGAAAGCCCCTTGGAAGGTCATGTTCATGAGCAAAGTCTCTAAAATGTCGTCCATGTGATGTCCCAATGCAATTTTGTTGCATCCCTGCTCCTTGGCCACGGTGAAGAGCGCTTTCCGCCGGTTCCACGAACACAGGAAACAAGGCGATTTCCGGTTGTCGGTCGACGGGTCGAACTCTGTTTCATAGCACACGTACGGTACCTCTAAGTTCTCGGCATATTCGCGCAGATAGGTCTGGTCGGATTCGTAGGCAATGTTCTTCATCACCACATGAGCCGCCACTACCGAAAATCTCGGTTTGTAGATGCGCGAGCGCAAAGCCAGCAACTCCAGCAAAGCCAGTGAATCTTTTCCACCCGAAAGGCCCACTAAGATTCGGTCGCCTTCCTCTATCAGGTTGTATTTCATTATTCCTTTCATGAACCGCTGGTTGATGCGGCGCATCAGGCGGTCTTCTTCCGTCATTTTTCCCATACGTATACTACTAAAACGGCGGCGAAATTACGAAAAAACGTCCGAATAACGGAAAAGGGGTACGCTTTTTTATGAAGCGCATCCGGCCGAAGAATAAACAAGATTGGGCAATTTATTGCCATTCAGACACCAAAGTTTTTTGTAAAAAGAAAAATAGAGAACAGAAAATGGTATAATTCCCAGAATATTCCTACATTTGAGAAACTTTTAGACACAGAAACGATGAAAAAAAGATACATACTTCCCCTTTTGGCTCTCTGTGGTATAGGAGGCGCTTCCGCACAGACCTTGAGCCAAGCACAGAAATGGTTTAACGACAAGCAGTTTGACAAGGCGAAACCGGTTTTCCAACGGTTGGTGAAACAATCTCCGTCAAACGCCAACTATAACTTCTGGTACGGTGCTTGCTGCTATGAAACGGGTGCCTTGCAGGAATCTGTACCCTATCTGGAGAAAAGTGCCGAACGCAAGGTCATCAATGGTTTCCTCTATCTGAGTAAAGCCTATTTCGACTTGTATCGCTTTGATGAAGCCATTGAGAATTTGGAAGACCACATCTATTGGATGGAACGCAAGAACCGCGACACCTCCGAACTGGACACACTGATGAACCGCTACCGCATGGGAGCCCGTATGCTGCGAGGCGTGGAGAACGTGGCTGTCATTGACAGTTTTGTAGTCGACAAGAAGGATTTCCTTCAGGCATATAAAATCAACGAGGAATCTGGGAAAGTAGGTCTTACCGGTGAAAGCGACTGCACGGAGTTCATCAATGGGATGAAGGACAAGAAAATCCTCTCCCACCGTGTACCGGGCACCAATGAGAAGGCGCTTTATTCCAGTGTTACGTTGGGAGGAGACTGGAGTGTACCTGAAAAAGTCAAAGGGTTGGACGATGCGGGATCCGAGCTGAATTATCCTTACATTAATCCTGATGGAGTAACGCTTTATTTCGCTGCCAAAGGGGCAGAAAGTTTGGGAGGATATGATATCTTCATCACTCGTTACGATTCGGACGAAGGAAGTTATCTGAAACCCGACAATATCGGTTTCCCATTCAATTCTCCATTCAATGACTATATGTATGCCATCGACGATTTTAATGACTTGGGATGGTTTGCTTCCGACCGTTATCAGCCAGAAGGAAAGGTCTGTGTATATGTATTTTCTCCCAATAGTTCCAAGCAAGTGTACGATTATGACACGACCGACCCAGGATTACTGACCAATGCAGCGATGCTGAACGGCATCCGGAACACTTGGGGCGATGCCGATAAAGTCCGGATTGCCAAACAACAACTGGCACAGGTGATGTACGGAGGAGATGAGAAAGAAAAGAAAGGCGATTTCCGTTTTGTAGTGGATGATAATGCCGTTTATCATACTTTGTCGGATTTCCATTCAGAGGATGCGCGGAAAAAATTCCAACAGCTACAGCAAAAGGAAAAAGACCTGCAAACCATGAACGAGTCGTTGGTAAAAATCCGTGACAATTATGCTTCTGGTAACCAATCCCTGAAGGAAAAACTGGCTCCCGGTATTCTGGATCGTGAAAAACGGGTGAGAGAATTGTACGAGGAGATTGAAAAGCTTACCCTCGACATCCGTAATACGGAAATCAAGAAACTGAAGAACCTCTAATAAAAATATACACATACCATGGAAACACTGATTATCATCGCACTCATCATCGGAGGCCTGATACTCTTTGCCATCGAAGTTTTCCTGATTCCCGGCATCAGCGTGGCGGGAGTCGGAGCTGCGGTGTGCATCCTTTATGCCATCTATTCCGCCTTTACCTCGCTCGGCTCACAGGCCGGATTCCTCACCATCGGAGTCTCTCTGCTGGGCATCATCGGCGTGACATGGTGGTTCATGCGTTCCAAGACCGTCGACCGCCTGTCGCTAAAGAAAACGCTTGACTACCGTCCCTCTCCTTTTGAGGGAATGAACCTGAAACCTGGCGACAAAGGCATGAGTGTCACCCGACTGACCTTAATTGGCAATGCCGACTTCAACGGACACATCATCGAAGTGCAGTCGGCCGACGGATTCATCGATGAGAAAACGCCGGTAGAGATTGTCCGCATCAACGAGACCACGGTATACGTGAAACATGCATAAACCTCACGTTCACCCTTCTTCCTGTATTCACTTTTAAATCTAACGTATATGATTAATCCCACTTATCTCCCCTTTATTCTGGCCGGAGGTGTCATCATTTTCCTGGTCATTTTTTTCCACTACGTGCCTTTCTTTCTCTGGCTCTCGGCTAAAGTGTCGGGCGTCAAAATTTCACTTATCCAGCTGTTCTTGATGCGCATCCGTAATGTGCCGCCCTATGTCATTGTACCTGCTATGATTGAGGCCCACAAAGCCGGATTGAGCAACATTACCCGTGATGATCTGGAAGCTCACTATATGGCTGGGGGACATGTGGAAAAGGTGGTACACGCCTTGGTATCGGCCTCAAAAGCCAACATTGAACTCTCTTTCAAGATGGCCACCAGCATCGACTTGGCCGGACGCGACGTATTCGAAGCCGTACAGATGTCGGTCAACCCGAAAGTGATTGATACCCCTCCCGTCACCGCCGTAGCCAAGGATGGTATCCAGCTCATCGCCAAGGCCCGTGTGACCGTACGCGCCAATATCCGCCAATTGGTGGGTGGAGCCGGTGAAGACACCGTACTGGCCCGTGTAGGCGAAGGCATCGTTTCTTCCATAGGTTCTTCCGAAAATCATAAGTCGGTACTCGAGAACCCCGACTCCATCTCCAAGCTCGTGCTGCGCAAGGGACTGGATGCCGGTACTGCTTTCGAAATCCTTTCCATTGATATTGCCGACATCGATATTGGCCGTAATATCGGTGCTTCCCTGCAGATTGACCAGGCCAATGCCGACAAGAATATTGCCCAGGCTAAGGCTGAGGAACGTCGTGCCATGGCCGTAGCCCTGGAACAGGAAATGAAAGCCAAGGCCGAAGAAGCCCGTGCCAACGTGATTCAGGCAGAAGCGGAAGTGCCCAAAGCCATGGCCGAAGCCTTCCGTACAGGTAACTTGGGCATCATGGACTACTACCGGATGAAGAACATCCAAGCCGATACCGATATGCGGAGCAGCATTGCCCGACCGGATTCTCATCCTGCCGGACACGAACCCATCGGTAAATAAGCAAACATAAACTTTACTTGACTAAAAATGTAACGTATGAAAAAGTATTTTCCCCCTTCAGAACTGATTATCAACGAAGACGGTTCTGTATTTCATCTCCACGTGAAACCGGAACACCTGGCCGACAAAATCATCTTGGTGGGCGATCCCGGACGCGTGGCCCTCGTAGCTTCCCACTTCGACACCCGCGAATGTGAAGTGGAAAGCCGTGAGTTTCATACCATCACCGGTACCTACAAAGGCAAACGCATCATGGTGACCTCTACCGGTATCGGGTGCGACAACATCGATATCGTAATGAATGAAATCGATGCGCTGGCCAACATCAACTTCCAGACCCGCGAAGAAAACGATATCTACCGACAGCTGGAAATTGTGCGCATCGGTACCTGCGGCGGCCTGCAACCCTACACGCCTGTAGGCACCTTCATCTGTTCCGAAGTCTCCGTGGGATTCGACGGCCTCCTGAACTTTTACGAAGGACGCAACGCCGTGTGCGACCTGCCTATGGAACGCGCCCTGCTCAACCACCTGGGCTGGACAGGTAACCTCTGCGCTCCGGCTCCCTATGTGATTCACGCCGACAAGGAACTGGTGGGCCGCATCGCCGGCACCGACATGGTTCGTGGCGTGACCGTAGCCTGCGGTGGTTTCTTCGGTCCGCAAGGCCGTCAGCTCCGTATCCCCTTGGCCGACCCGCACCAGAATGAGAAAATCGAAAGCTTCGAGTACCAGGGACACCGCATCACCAACTTCGAAATGGAAAGCTCTGCCCTAGCCGGACTGGCCCGTCTGCAAGGCCATAAAGCCACTACTGTCTGTATGGTCATAGCTAACCGCGTGGCCAAGGAAGCCAACACCGGATACAAGAGCAAGATTGACGACCTGATTAAAGTCGTCCTCGAAAGAATCTAGTAAATTAATTATTAATCAACAGGTTCCCTTCTCCGGAAGAGGACCTGTTTTTCTGTCTAAAAAATCATCTACATGGAAGCAAGTTTCAAATCCACCCTTACCGACAAGCGTCAGCGTTACGCGCAATTCCTTGAACAATTTGCCCCCCTGATTGAAGGCGAGAAAAACGAAATCAGTGTATTGGCCAATACCAGTGCCGCCCTGAAAGAAGCCTTCGGATTCTTCTGGGTAGGCTTCTACCTTGTACACGAAGGCGAGCTTCACCTCGGCCCGTTCCAAGGCAGCGTGGCTTGCTACCGCATCAAGAAAGGCCGCGGTGTATGCGGTACTGCCTGGGCCGAAGCCCGTACCCAAGTTGTGCCCGATGTGGACCAGTTCCCCGGCCATATCGCCTGCAGTTCTCTCTCCCGCTCCGAAATCGTTGTGCCGATAACGGTCAACGGAGAAGTCCGGGGCGTGCTCGACATCGACAGCGACCAGTTGGCTACCTTCGATGAAACCGACCGCGAATACCTCGAAAAAGTGGTCGACCTGCTGGTGAGAACCCTCTACCTGCCCGCATAAATCTGTCGGCTCCCCTTCCGGATGTAACCTGAAAACCGTATCTTTGCAAGGATTTTAAAAGCAATACACACGTGAACATACTACAAACCCAAGATACCATCTGTGCCATCGCTACCGCCCAAGGCGGAGCCATCGGCACCATCCGCGTGTCGGGTCCGGAAGCCATCACCCTCACCGACCGCATTTTCAAGCCCGTTTCCGGTAAGCCGCTGGCCGAACGTGAACCCTATACCCTCACCTTCGGCCACATTCTTAGTCCTGAAGGAGAGATTATCGACGAAGTGCTGGTCAGCCTTTTCCGAGGCCCTCATTCCTACACGGGAGAAGACTCCACGGAAATCTCCTGCCACGGTTCGAGCTACATTCTCCAGCAGGTGATGCAGCTCCTTATCCGGCAAGGATGCCGTGCCGCCGGACCGGGGGAATATACCCAGCGTGCCTTCCTGAACGGCAAGATGGATTTGAGCCAGGCCGAAGCGGTGGCCGACCTCATCGCCTCTACCTCTGCCGCTACCCATCGCATGGCCATGAACCAGATGCGCGGCGGATTCAGTCGGGAACTGGCCACTCTGCGCGACAAGCTGCTCCACCTCACCTCCCTCATGGAACTGGAACTCGATTTCAGCGACCACGAGGAACTGGAGTTTGCCGACCGTTCAGAACTGGAAGACATCGCCCGTCAGATTGAGCACGTCATCCATCACCTGGTGGATACGTTCAGCGTAGGAAATGCCTTCAAGAACGGCGTCCCCGTGGCCATCGTGGGCGAAACCAATGCCGGGAAGTCTACCTTGCTGAATGCCCTCCTGAACGAAGAACGCGCCATCGTGAGCGACATCCACGGTACCACACGCGACGTTATCGAGGACACCATGAACCTGGGCGGCATCACCTTCCGCTTTATCGATACGGCGGGTATCCGTGAAACGACCGACACCATTGAAAGTCTGGGTATCGAACGGAGTTTCCAGAAGCTGGATCAGGCCGACATCGTGCTTTGGGTGATCGACGCCACTTGTGCCGAGGCACAATACCGCGAACTGGCCGGCAAGATTCTGCCCCGCTGCGAAGGCAAGCACTTGGTGATTGTGCTCAACAAGGCAGATTTGCTTTCATCGGCAGAACCTTCTACGAATAATACTGCTTCTTCGACGGATGCACAGCTTGCTCGCCTGAAAGCGGCTCTCCCCGATTTGCCGGAGGACGTATGTGTGCTTTCTCTTTCGGCCAAGCAGAAAGAGGGGCTTTCTCAGCTTCAGAAGCAGCTGGTGGACTTCGCTGCCCTGCCCGACCTCTCACAGAACGATGTGGTGGTGAGCAACATCCGTCATTACGAAGCCTTGAGTCACGCGTTAGAGGCTATTCACCGCGTACAAGACGGACTGGTCCTACATCTCTCCGGCGACTTGGTTTCACAAGACCTCCGCGAATGTCTCTTCCACTTAGCAGAGATTGTAGGCGGGGAAATTACGACCGATGAGGTGCTGGGGAATATTTTCAAGCATTTTTGCATCGGGAAATGATAATGTAGTAGAAATTAGGATATCAGATTCCTACTACTCTTTTTATTTTAGTATATAAAAAAGAAGAGCAATGTCATCACAAAATTCTGATATAAAAGAAATAATGGAACAAATTGTCCAGTTTACAAAAGAAAGAGACTGGGATCAATTCCACAACGGGAAAGATTTAGCATTGGCTTTGTCTATTGAAGCCTCAGAATTAAATGAAGCATTTTTATGGAAACAACCAGATGAGGTGAATGTAGATAAAGTTAAAGAAGAATTAGCTGATATTATGAATTATGCATTTCTGATTGCTGATAAATACAAATTAGATATCAAAGAAATCATCTTGTCGAAGTTGGCTAAAAATGCAGAAAAATATCCTGTTAGCAAATCCAAGGGCAACGCTAAGAAATATACCGAATTATGATTGTATATCACGCCAGTAAAAAGGGATTCATCAATGACGTTTTCAATGGAACTATTGCGGACGATATTGATCACGCTTTCTTGCTTCATTTAGGAAGACACACCTCCCCCAATGAAAAGCTATCATGGAAGAATTCCATGATGCATATGTATAAAGTAATCAATACACCAGATATTCCAGATACTTCAACAGTTGCCATCGAGTATCAAATACCCCTTACGTCCAAACGTATTGATTTCATTATTTCTGGAGTTGATAATAATCAGCGTTCCAATATTGTCATTATTGAGCTGAAACAATGGGAACAAGCAAAACTGTCCCAAAAATCCGGTATCATACAAACTCATTTTCAACATGGTGAAAGTGAAACGGCACATCCTTCCTATCAGGCCTGGTCGTATGCTTATATGCTTCAAAATTATAATGAGACCGTACGCGAACAAAGTATACAACTCATGCCTTGCGCCTTCTTACATAACTATCAGGAAGATCATATTATCTCTAATGAATGCTATGCTGAGTACATAGCGAAAGCACCTCTATTTTTAAAGTCAGATGCAGGAAAACTACAAGATTTTATTAAGAAATATATCAAGTACGGTTCTAAAGAGGATATTGTATATCTTATCGATAAGGGTAAACTACGGCCTTCCAAGCAACTGGCGGACGCTTTAAACTCCATGTTACATGGAAATAGAGAGTTTGTATTATTGGATGACCAAAAAGTTGTATACGAAACTGCGTTAAATTTGGCAAGAGAAGCCGCAAAAGGGCCCAAACATGTTTTTATTGTAGAGGGTGGACCTGGCACAGGGAAAAGCGTTGTCGCCGTAAATCTATTGGTTGAATTGACTAAAGAAGGTGTTGTAGCTCAATATGTATCTAAAAATGCAGCACCGCGTGATGTGTATACAGCTAAATTATCAGGGAGCTTTAAAAAAAGCTATATTAACAACTTGTTTGTAGGTAGCGGAAGTTTTATAGATACCCCACGTAATACTTTTGGGGCTCTAATTGTGGATGAAGCCCACAGGCTGAATATGAAAAGTGGTCTCTACAGTAATTTAGGCGAAAACCAGATTCTTGAAATTATACAAGCAGCTCGTTTTTCCATATTTTTTGTCGATGACCGTCAAAGAGTACATATCAAAGATATAGGTTCCAAAGCTGCCATACAAAAATTTGCAGAATCGTGCGGAGCCATTGTACACACTGCTAAATTAAGTTCTCAATTCCGATGCAATGGTTCAGACGGTTACTTAAGTTGGCTCGATAACACTTTGCAGATTAAGGAAACAGCCAATATTCGGTTGTCTGCTGAAGATTACGATTTCAAGATTTTCTCAGATCCAAACCAATTATTTGAGGCTATCAAAGAAAAAAATAAAATCAACAACAAAGCACGTGTTGTAGCTGGATACTGCTGGGATTGGAATAGTAAGAAAAATCCCAATGACTATGACATTATCCTGCCAGAATTTCATTTCAAGAAACGATGGAATCTGAATACAGATAAAAATTTATGGATTATAGGTGATAAATCTATCGAGGAAATAGGTTGCATACATACGTGCCAAGGGTTGGAACTGGATTACGTAGGAGTCATTATTGGTCCAGACATGCGTTATGAAAACGGACAGATTATTACTGATGTCACTCAACGTTCTGGTAACGACCAGTCTGTTAAAGGATTCAAGTCGCTCATTACACACAATAAAAGTAAAGCTCTGCAAGATGCCGATGAGATTATAAAAAACACATACCGTACTTTACTTACAAGAGGTATGAAAGGCTGTTATGTGTATTGTTGTGATAAAGCATTGGCTGAATATCTTGTAGCCCAATTGGAACCTCAACATGAGTCTGTTCCTGAATTGAGAATAGAGCCAGAAGTCAATGACGAAGTGAAATACATTGATTTTCTGCCTTTATATTCCATACGGGCTGCATGTGGATATTTTGGGGAAGGAGAAATAGTTGATGAAAACGGTTGGATGAAAGTTGAAGGAATGGGAAAACTTAACCGGAATATGTTTATCGTACAGGCTGTAGGACATTCTATGGAACCGCTCATTCACGATGGAGATTATTGTGTCTTTAGGGCGACCCCGGCAGGTAGTCGACAAGGGAAAATTGTACTTGCAGAACACCATAATTACTATGATCCTGACTATACCGGCAGTTATTCTATCAAAACATATACCAGTAAGAAATCATTTGATGCAGATGGGAATTGGACTCATGAAGAGATTGTTCTCCAGCCCAAAAATACCGATTACTCACCTATCATTATTGAGGAGGAAAATGCAGATGAGTTCCGAATCGTAGGTGAATTCATAGGTATTTTACAGCCTGATAAGAAATAGTGAAAACAATGAGTTCCTTAGCCAGTTCAAGACAGAAGCGGATGTGAGCAAGTTCCTGAAACAGTTGCATGCCCAGGTGTTGGAGAAGATGCTTGAAGGCGAAATGGATGCCCAGATGGGCTATGAAAAGAATTCTGTGGCAAGAAATAACACCGGCAACTCCCATAATGGCAGTTATCCGAAGAAAATCCAGACCGAACATGGAGAGTTTGTCATTCCCATCCCACGTGACCGTAACGGCCAGTTTGAGCCGATAGCAGTGCCAAAACATGAAAGCCGTGGACTTTCTATAGAAAAGCTTGTTATCTCCCTATACGCAAATGAATGAGCGTTTCTGACATAGAGGAAGAGATGCGTGAGATTTATGAAATAGAGCTCTCCACATCTGCCATTTCCATCATTACCAGCAAGATAAACCAGGCTGCTCAGGAATGGCAAAACCGTCCTCTTGATCCTGTTTACCTGATAGTCTGAATGGCATCGTCTTCAAGGTACGGGATAACGGTAAGATCATAAACAAGACTGTTTATCTTTGTGTCGGTCTGAAACAGAACGGCCTGAAGGAAGTCCTTGGCAATCGGAAAGTTCTTCTTTCTGGATGGGCGTCCTGACCGATTTAAAAGCCCGTGGAGTGCAGGATATACTGACTACCTGTACCGACTATTTGAATGGATTTACGGATACCATCCGCACGGTATTCCCTCAGTCATCCACTCAGATTTGTGTAGTACATCAGATCAGAAACTCCTGTAAATATGTCGTTTATAAGGATAAGAAAGAGTTTACGGCGGATATGAAGAATATCTACAATGCACCCAATAAGGAAGTTGCTGCCGCAGAACTTGACAACCTGGAAAAGAAATGGGGAGGAAAGTATCCTTATGCTATACTTTCATGGAGAAACAACTGGGATGATTTGACTGTTTTCTTCCAGTTTCCGCTGGAGATCAGAAAAATAATCTATACTACAAATCTCATTGAAAACCTGAACGGGAAAATCAGAAAATACACAAAATCAAAGCTTTCATTCCCTTCGGATGATGCTGTAAAAAAGACCGTTTATCTTTCACTTATGGAGATTGAGAAGAAATGGACGTAGCCAATTCACAACTGGGGCTTAATTATGAATCAATTTATATGAATCAATTTATGCTTATTTTTGAAAACAGAATCCAGATATAAGAACAAACTTACAACTGAATTCTGTTTCCATTTACACAAAATTTTGGACAGTGTCTCAAATGAATTGCTCATAATTAAAGAGTGTCTGTAAAGTTAATATTTTCTTTTTCATTTACTTGACACACTTTAGTTTACAATCTCCCCATGTATATATACATGTATTATATACTGCCATACCCAACAAATGTCATTATTATTTATCTTTGTCTTCTTTGCTAATATTTAATAGGCTATGCTTGAACTTGGCTGCTTTTATCTCTTCTAATAATTCGTCGTCAAGCAAGAATGGATTTGCAAGTCTTTCAATAAACATTCGCACATAGCCTTGTGAATTCACCATGTCAATAAATTCATATGGAATACTGTCTTCCTGATAGACGAGAAAATCTTCAAGTTCTTCGTCAGAATGTGTTCTAATGTACTGGTAATCAATTCGTGCATATTCAAAGAATAACTGTCTGAATATTCCGGTTAAATGAATATCCAAATTGTCGCTCAAATAATCTTCACTGTTATCAAGCAGTGTCTCCCACGTAAAATCTCCATGCTCTTTTGAAATATAGTCTCTTTCAAATGTTTGGGTCATAATACTCAGAATTTCATACCCAATTTCGTCAAGTTTACTTGTCCATGTTTCTTCAAGATGATCAAGATAGTTTTCTTCTTTGTTAATATCACCTGCACTCGAAGCAAGCGAAGGTAAAATGTCGAGCATATTTACTCCATGCTCAATTATCCTTTCTGCGAGTTCTTTAGAGCAGTTAAGATTAAAATCTGACATAAATCTTTCACGAGTCACTTTGTATGGATTAACGCCGGCAAGGACAATGGCATTCATGTCAAAACCTGTTTGTGCAAATTCTGGAATCAACTGGGCACAGTAAACAAAACCATGTATACCTCTTTATCCCTGATATATATTCCTCGCAATAACCCGCCTTTTAAAGACTTTGC
>NZ_CABROP010000019.1:0-53852 GCF_902472605.1 uncultured Bacteroides sp. | reverse complement strand
TGAAAGAAGACGTAGTTAACTTGGGCTACAAGAATGATATTGTAACCGTTAAGTCTGGTTATGGTCGTAACTATCTTATTCCGACTGGTAAAGCAGTGATTGCTTCTCCGGCTGCAAAGAAAATGTTGGCTGAAGAATTGAAGCAGCGTGCTCATAAATTGGAGAAGATTAAGAAAGATGCAGAAGCTGTAGCAGAAACATTGAAGGGTGTTTCTTTGACTATCGCTACTAAAGTTAGTGCAACAGGTTCTATCTACGGTTCAGTAGGTAGCATCCAGATTGCTGACGAATTGGCTAAGTTGGGTCATAACATCGACCGCAAGTTGATTGTGGTAAAAGACAATGTAAAAGAAGTTGGACACTACAAAGCTGTTGTTAAACTTCATAAGGAAGTTTCTGTAGAAATTCCTTTCGAAGTAGTTGCAGAAGAAGCTTAATTTTGTATCTGTAAATACTTGATAAATCCCCCGAATGGACGTATGTCTGTTCGGGGTTTTTTATTGTGTTGGGGTGAGATATGCCAGGAATGATTATGCACGGTAGATAGGTTCGTGGATAGAAGGTGAAAGAAGATGGAGAGGAAGACGGGTGGAAGTGAAAAGTCAAGTCGAATGAGAAGTAGAGAAGGGTTTGGAAGTTTGTTTGAGGCTTTGGCCGGCCGGGATGAGATACGAGTTTCAGTTATTTATAGGTTAAGAAGTAGAAGGTGTAACTAAAAGTGGTGATGACTGGGATGGTTCCTGGCATCAGATAGTACATTTTTAATAAATTAGAAAAATGTTCTTGGTAGGAAAATGTGGAATTAATTGTGGGATGGTAACAAAAGGGCATAAAAAAAGTCTGTAGGCTGAGCTTACAGACTTTCAATTCTCTCTTCTAATGTTCGAGATTATTCAGCTACTACTGCTGAATCGCTAGCTACTGAATCACAAGCTACTGCTGCTGAATCAACAACCGGAGCTGCTTCTTCAACTACTGCTACTGAATCTGAATCAGCTGCTGCTTCACTGTTAGCTGCTTTGTTTCCGCAAGAAGCGAAAGAAACTGCAGCAAATGCTACGAACAAAAATACTAATTTTTTCATTTTTCTTTGCTTTTTAAATCTGTAATACTTATGTTGTTTTCTTAAAACACTGCAAAGATATAGACTTTTCTAATACGTTGTTCTCTTTTGAGCGATTTTTTTTCAAAAAAATATGTTTTAAAACTTATTTGCCTGATTTGTAATGTGTTGCAAAACATAATTTTTTATTTCCAATTTTGATAATTTTTCTAAGGGGAACTGAAAAGACTCCAAAATCTCTTGGTTAGGGGAGGCAATCGCCGTCAACTCGTTTCAAGAGTCATGAATTATGTGTAACTTTGCAGACTTCTAAAATGATAAAGAGATATGATTGATACAACTATTTTTCAAGATAAAGTAGCTGTTTATTATACGCTGGGCTGTAAGTTGAACTTTGCAGAGACCTCTTCTATCGGGAAAACCCTGAAAGAAGCAGGAGTCCGTACTGCCCGCAAAGGGGAGAAAGCGGACATTTGTGTGATTAATACCTGTTCGGTGACGGAAATGGCCGACAAGAAATGTCGTCAGGCCATTCATCGTCTTTCCCGTCAACATCCCGGAGCGTTTATTGTGGTAACCGGATGTTATGCTCAGTTGAAACCGGGTCAGGTAGCAGAGATCGAAGGAGTAGACCTGGTGCTGGGTGCTGAGCAGAAAGGAGAGCTTATGAACTACCTGGGCAATCTGGAAAAGCATGCTCATGGAGAGGCGGTAGTGACGGCCACAAAAGATATCCGTACGTTCTCGCCTTCTTGTTCACGCGGTGACCGTACCCGTTATTTCTTGAAGGTGCAGGATGGCTGCGATTATTTCTGTTCTTATTGTACGATTCCTTTTGCCCGTGGGCGGAGCCGGAATGGAAAAATTGAAGATTTGGTGGCGCAGGCCCGTCAGGCGGCTGCGGAAGGCGGAAAAGAAATTGTATTGACCGGAGTGAATATTGGTGATTTCGGAAAAACGACCGGAGAAACCTTTTTTGATTTGGTCAAGGCATTGGATGAAGTGGAAGGTATTGAGCGTTACCGCATCTCTTCCATTGAGCCTAATTTGCTGACCGATGAAATCATTGAGTATGTAGCCCGTTCCCGTCGCTTCATGCCGCATTTCCATATTCCCTTGCAGTCCGGTTGCGATGAAGTGCTGAAATTAATGCGCCGTCGTTATGATACGGCTTTGTTTGCATCAAAAGTAGCCAAAATCAAGTCTTTGATGCCCGATGCGTTTATTGGCGTGGATGTGATTGTAGGAACAAGAGGAGAAACGCCTGAATATTTTGAACGTGCATACGAGTTTATCAAAGACTTGGATGTAACGCAGCTGCACGTATTCAGCTATTCCGAACGTCCGGGTACGCAGGCATTGAAGATTGATTATGTAGTGCCGGCCACAGAGAAACATGTCAGAAGCCAGCGTCTACTGGAACTTTCGGACGAGAAGACCAAGGCATTCTATGCCCGTCATATCGGACAGGAAGCAGAGGTGTTGATGGAG
Organism: uncultured Bacteroides sp.; assembly: GCF_902472605.1. Classification (GTDB taxonomy): domain Bacteria; phylum Bacteroidota; class Bacteroidia; order Bacteroidales; family Bacteroidaceae; genus Phocaeicola. Next base: position 51,298 of record NZ_CABROP010000019.1, on the reverse strand, counting down.
AAATCCAAGGCTGGTGCCCCCATGCACGGTTTTACCAAAAACTATATCCGGGTGGAACTGGCCCACGACGACAAATTGGACAATCATTTGGTCAAAGTGCGTCTGGGAGGTTTCAACGAAGACGAAACGTCGCTTAAAGGAACAATTTTATGATAAAGACAGCAGTCGTCATCTTGAATTGGAACGGCGAGGCCATGCTTCGTCAGTTCCTGCCGTCGGTGATTTCTGGTTCCAACGAAGAGGGAACTGTGGTGTATGTAGCCGACAATGCTTCTACCGATCAATCGTGTGCGGTGGTAGAAAAGGAATTTCCTTCTGTCCGGCTGATACGGCTGGACCGGAACTACGGATTTGCGGAAGGCTATAACCGGGCTTTGGCGCAAGTGGAGGCCGAATATGTGGTGTTGCTCAATAGCGACGTGGAAGTGACGGGAGGATGGCTGCAAGACATGGTGGCGTATATGGATACTCATCCCGAGGTGGCTGCCTGCCAGCCCAAGATTTTGTCTTACCGTCATCGGAACTTGTTTGAATATGCCGGTGCCAGTGGCGGTTTCATGGACCGTTACGGTTATCCGTTCTGTCGCGGGCGAGTGCTGGAGACGGTGGAAGAGGATAAAGGGCAATACGAGGAGATTGTACCGGTATTCTGGGCTACGGGGGCAGCCCTGCTGATTCGCCTGGAGGTCTATCGGAAAGTCGGGGGATTGGATGCCCGCTTCTTTGCCCACATGGAGGAAATTGACCTGTGCTGGCGTTTGCGCAGCCGGGGATATCAGTTGGTCTGCATTCCGTCGAGCAAGGTGTACCATGTGGGAGGGGCTACTTTGAAGAAAGAAAATCCCCGGAAAACTTTTTTGAATTTCCGTAACAACCTGCTGATGCTGTACAAGAATCTGCCGGAAGAAGAGTTGGCTCCGGTGATGCGCGTACGTACGCTTTTGGATTATTGTGCCGCCCTTGTCTGGTTGCTGAAAGGCGACTGGGCCAATGTGAAGGCGGTACGTGAGGCCCGGCGGGAATTTCATCGGCTCCGTCCGCAGTTCGCGGCCGATCGTCGGCAGAATTTGGAGCATACCGTATTGAAAAGGATTCCCGAACGATATACTTTTAGCCTGATTTGGCAGGCAAAAATAAAGGGCCGAACCACTTATTCAGCCCTTTCCAGATTTTTCCGTTAAAGTTTTTTGAGTTCTTGGTACAGGCGTTGTACCGGGAGCCCCATGACGTTGAAGTAAGATCCTTCCAGTTTTGATACTCCCACAAAGCCAATCCATTCCTGCACGCCGTAGGCACCGGCTTTGTCCAGTGGCTGGTAGGTTTTGACATAAAATTCTATTTCTTCTTCGGTCAGCACATCGAAGGTTACCTGTGTCATGGCCGAGAACGTGCGCTGCACTTCTTTGGTGGTCAGGCAGACTCCGGTAATCACCTGATGGGTGTTGCCGGAAAGTTCCCTCAGCATGGCTTTGGCTTCTTCCAGTGACTTGGGTTTGCCCAATACTTTTCCGTGGATGCACACAATCGTATCTGCCGTGATAATCAGTTCATCTTCTCCCATGAAATTGCGGTAGGCATCTGCTTTTTTGCGTGAGATGTACATGGGAATGTCTGCTCCTTCCAAGTCGTCCGGATAACTTTCATCGATTCCCGGCAACACTCTTACCGTGTAGCCCAGATTCAGCCCGCTCAACAATTCCCGACGACGCGGAGAATTGGAAGCCAGTACAATCTTGTAATTTTGAAGATTTTCCAGTGGTCTCATGTTTCTTTAAGTATTTCGATAGTTTAGTTACCAGCCGAAAGCAGCCTGTCCAGCCATCCATTTTCCTTGTGCTTTCAGTACTTGTTCAATCACGTCACGGCCACAACCGTAGCCGCCTTTACAGTGTGAAATATACTTGCTGATGGCTTTGATTTCCGGAGCCGCATCTGCCGGGCAGCAGGGTAGTCCTACCAGCTGCATTACTTCATAGTCGGGGATGTCGTCTCCCATATAAAGCACTTCTTCCGGTTTCAGGTCGTATTTTGTCAGCAGTTCCTGGTATTCCTTGGTTTTAATGGCTGCTCCTAAGCACACATCCTTGATGCCCAGTCCCTCGTAGCGCTTGCGTACGGCTTCTGTTTTTCCTCCGGTGATGATGGCTACATGCAGTCCGCATTTCACGGCCAGTTGGAGGGCATATCCGTCTTTGATGTCGACAGAACGCATCGGTTCTCCGTCAGGGTGCAGGAAAATGGTTTCCGCACTCAACACTCCGTCCACGTCGAAGAACAGAGCTTTTATTTTCGTCAAATCGTAGTTTATCATATTATAAAGATATTATTTCTGTTTTTCTGTTTCGTATTGGTGGATATGCTGGCTCAACAACCGGTAAATCTCAGCCAGTTGCGGTTCTTCCTCCTGCAGCATATCCAGGTGGCGTTGGATGACATTCTCGTCATACCTTCGGGCAGGGCCTGTCTGGGCTTCAAGGGGCGATAGTTCGTGCACTTTCCGTGCTGTTTCGTCAATCAGCGGTAGCATGGACTCAAAGGGCAGCTGATGTGCAGTGAGCAGGTGTTCGCAGATGGCATACATGTGGTTGCTGAAGTTGCAGGCAAATACAGCTGCAATGTGCAGGTATTTCCGTTGCGCGGAACTGGCTTCGTACACCTTGGGACTCAAGTTCTCGATAATTTCCCGGAGTAGTGACAGGTTTTCGTCCGTGTTTGCTTCAAGGAAGAACGGCACGTCTGCAAAGCAGATATCCCGATGTTTACTGAAAGTCTGCATGGGATATGCTACACCGTAGTTTTTCCGTTTCCCTTTCCATACTTCCATGGGCATACTTCCGGCTGTATGCAGATAGAGGGCTTCGGGATTGCAGTGAGCCAGCTGGTCGATGACTGTTTCGAGTACAGCATCCTTGACCGAGACAATGTATAAATCCGCTTGTTCGTTGACCTGTGCCAGTTGAGTGGTCCATTCGCACCCCAATGCTTGGGCTAATGTACGGGCCGATTCTTCCGTCCGGCTGTACACCTGTAGCAGCTGGAACCCTTGTTGTTGCAGAGCTTTTGAGAGATGGGTGGCTACGTTGCCGGCCCCAATACATACAATTGATTTAGGTAAGGTGTTCATCATCCGCGTGAAGATAAGAAATACAATAAAACTCCAATGACCAGCAATACGGCAGGCAGCAGGAAGGTCGACATTTGTCCCAGTAAGGAAATTACCAGTCCGATATTTTGTATCAGCCAGATGCCCAGTAGGATGAGGCCTACCGACTTGTCACTCTTGAACCACAGGAAAATCACCGCAGCATAGAGCAGCATGGTATCTTTCTGCATTACCCACGGCAGTCCGAGGTGTCCAAATCCCACCCATCTGTCAATCAGATAGAGCAGTCCCATCAGAACGAGAAAAATAGCAGTAGCCCGATAGGTATCTTTGTGTTTGCCAGTTGCCGTTGCCATTATTTTCCTCCGTATTTATTGATGTGCACTTTTTCCCATTGCAGGTGCGATTCGTCGAAAGGCTTGCGCTCCATGCCTTTGTGTCCCACGGCGATGAGGGAAAGCACTTGTAGCTGCAAGGGGATGTCCAGCAGTTCGTGAATGTATTCGTTGGCAGACAATCCGTTGGCCGTGAAGCGTTCCCTGATCTGTACCCAGCAGCTTCCCAGTCCCAAGTCTTCCGCTTGCAGCTGAATCATGATGGAGGCGATGGAAGCATCTTCAATCCATACATCGCTGGCGAGCGGATTGGCAGTGACTACGATGGCCAAGGCGGCATCCTTCACGAAGGCGGCTCCTGATTCCTTGCAGTAAGACAGTTTTTCCAGCGTCTCTTTGTCGTCGACGACAATAAACTGCCAGCAGTTGGAGCGTTTGGAGGTAGGAGACATCAGAGCGGCTTTCAGCAAAGTGAGTACTTCGTCCTGACTCAGTTCTTCGCCCGTGAACTTGCGCATGCTTCGTCTGTTTCTGATTAAATCACTGAAGTTTTCCATAAAAAATAAGTTTGTGTGGACAAATATAAGGCTTCCTGACTAAATCCTCAATAAAAAAATGTAAATTTGCATGACATGAGCATCCGTTTAGCTACATATTATCACGCTAAGGATGTACCCGAATTACCGGGTTCCAACATCTTTCATTCTACTGAACTGTTTCATGTGCTGGAACAGACGAAAGGATATTGTCCGCTGTTGCTGGTCGCTTACGAAGGCGATACACCCATCGGCAAGTTGTTGTGTATTTTGCGTCGCAGTACGCGGCTGTTGGGTTTCATACAGAAAGCCTATGCCTATGGAGTCGGTGAATATTTTTCCTCTTCTTATCGGAAGGAAGAGATTTTCCGGGAACTTTTATCTTATTTCACTCTTCAGTTTACCGAAAAAGCGTTTGTGCTGGAGTTCCGTAATTTGGAGGAACCTTTGTTTGGTTATCGTTATTTCCGTCAGAACGGCTATTTCCCCATCCGTTGGTTGCGGGTACGCAATTCGCTCCATCATGATTCGTTGGACAAGTGGATGAGCGCCTCACGGAAAAAGCAAATCAGTCACGGCTTGAAGAACGGAGCTGTCATCGATGTAGCCCATACGAAAGAAGAAGTGCAGGTCTTTTTCAATATGCTCAAGCGTTACTATTCTCCCAAGATTCACCGGTATTTGCCCGACATCGGTTTCTTCAGTACCTTGTTGGAACATTCTTCTCAATGCGGTAAAATTTTTATCGTACGTTACAAGGAAAAAATCATTGGAGGTTCTGTCTGCCTGTTTTCAGGACGGGATGCCTATTTGCTGTTTTCGGGTGGTATGCGGAAAAGCTACCCCTTGCAATATCCGGGAGTGCTGGCCGTGTGGGGTGCCATTTTGTATGCCCGTTCCCATGGATGCGACCATTTTGAGTTTATCGACGCCGGTCTGCCTTTCAAAAAATACGGTTATCGCGATTTCATTCTGCGTTTTGGCGGAAAGCAGATGAGTAGTCGCCGTTGGTTCCATGTGCGGTGGCGCTGGTTGAACGGGTTGCTCACCAAAATTTATGTATAGCTTTGAGGAAGAAAGCAAAAAATGGCTTAGTACGCACATAAACAACAGGTATTCTTTGAAAAAATCGTCAAAAAGTTTCGTTTTTCACCGCAATTTTCTTTTCTTTGTCTGTGTGTAGTCGAAACACAACTTTAAATTAATACCCATAAAAAACAATTCCATTATGAAAATCTCTCACATTGAACATTTGGGCATCGCAGTCAAAAGCATTGAAGAAGCCCTTCCTTATTACGAAAACGTCCTCGGATTGAAATGCTATAACATAGAAACCGTAGAAGACCAGAAGGTAAAGACTGCTTTCTTGAAATGTGGTGATACAAAAATTGAATTATTGGAACCGACGGGTCCCGACAGTACCATCGCTAAATTTATTGAAAACCGCGGAATGGGCGTGCATCACGTGGCGTTTGCGGTAGAAGATGGAGTGGCTAATGCCTTAGCACAGGCAGAAGAAGCCGGTATCCGTCTGATTGACAAAGCTCCCCGTAAAGGGGCAGAAGGTTTGCACATTGCTTTCCTGCATCCGAAATCTACGATGGGCGTGCTGACCGAACTTTGTGAAAAATAATCCGGAAGAAACCTCTTTTTTTATTTTATCCATATAATTTCTAATACCATGAGTAACCAACTTGAAAAAGTAAAAGAACTGATAGAGCTTCGTGCGCAGGCTCGTCTGGGAGGAGGCACGAAAGCCATCGACAAGCAACACGATAAAGGAAAGTACACTGCACGTGAACGTATAGCCATGCTGCTGGATGAAGGCAGCTTTGAAGAGATGGACATGTTCGTGCAGCACCGCTGTACAAATTTCGGAATGGACAAGAAGCATTATTTGGGAGACGGCGTCGTGACCGGTTACGGAACAATCGAAGGCCGTCTGGTTTATGTTTTTGCCCAGGATTTTACGGTTTCTGCCGGTTCGTTGTCCGAAACCATGTCATTGAAAATTTGTAAGGTAATGGATATGGCCATGAAGATGGGCGCACCTTGCATCGGGTTGAACGATTCCGGTGGTGCCCGTATCCAGGAAGGTATCAATGCCCTGGCCGGTTATGCGGAGATTTTCCAGCGTAACATCCTGGCTTCGGGAGTGATTCCACAGATTTCCGGTATCTTCGGACCGTGTGCCGGTGGTGCAGTATATTCTCCGGCCTTGACCGATTTCACCTTGATGATGGAAGGTACTTCGTATATGTTCCTCACCGGACCGAAGGTAGTCAAGACGGTGACTGGAGAGGATGTGTCACAGGAAGATTTGGGAGGTGCCAGTGTGCATTCCACTCGTTCTGGCGTCACACATTTCACGGCATCGACCGAAGAAGAAGGATTGGCTTTGATTCGTAAGCTGTTGAGCTACATTCCGCAGAACAACTTGGAAGAACCGCCTTATGTGGACTGTATGGACCCGATTGACCGTTTGGAAGATTCGCTCAACGAAATTATCCCGGACAGTCCGAACAAGGCTTATGATATGTATGAGGTTATCGGGGCCATTGTCGATAATGGGGAATTCCTCGAAGTGCAGCGCGATTTTGCCAAGAACATCATCATCGGTTTTGCCCGTTTCAACGGACAGTCGGTCGGTATTGTAGCCAACCAGCCGAAGTTCCTGGCCGGAGTGCTTGATTGCAACGCTTCCCGCAAAGCTGCCCGTTTCGTACGTTTTTGTGATGCCTTCAATATTCCGATTGTATCGTTGGTCGATGTACCGGGATTCCTGCCGGGTACAGGACAGGAATACAATGCCGTCATTCTGCACGGAGCCAAACTGTTGTATGCGTATGGAGAAGCTACCGTACCGAAAGTTACGGTTACCCTTCGCAAATCATATGGAGGTTCTCATATCGTGATGAGCTGCAAGCAGTTGAGGGGCGACATGAACTATGCATGGCCTACTGCCGAAATTGCTGTAATGGGAGGTGCCGGTGCCGTAGAAGTACTGTATGCCAAGGAAGCCAAGGATGCTCCCGACCCGAAAGCCTTCATGGCAGAGAAGGAAGCCGAATATACTAAGCTGTTTGCCAACCCGTATAATGCAGCCAAATACGGTTACATTGACGATGTCATCGAACCGCGCAATACCCGTTTCCGTATTATTCGTGCCTTGCAGCAGTTGCAGACCAAGAAACTGACCAATCCGGCCAAGAAACACGGTAATATTCCTTTGTAATAGTAACTAAAAACTGACGATAATGATGAAAATACATAAAAGCGGAATATTTCTGGCCTTGTTGCTGCTGGTGGGTTTCTCATCCTGTAAGGAGCAGAACACCACTTCCAAGTTGCTCATCAATGAGGTACTGGTGGATAATGAAACCAACTTTCAGGACGACTATGGCGTACACAGCAGCTGGGTGGAAATATTCAATAGAGCCTACAGCAGTGCCGACTTGGCCGGATGCTACCTGAGGGTGAGCAGTCAGCCAGGTGACACAATCTCTTATTTTATTCCGAAAGGCGATGTGCTGACCTTGCTGAAGCCTCGTCAGCATGCCCTGTTCTGGGCCGACGGAGCTCCGAGAAGAGGCACCTTCCATACCAATTTTGTGTTGAGCAAGACACAAGACAACTGGATTGGCTTGTACGATTCAGGCAAGAAACTGTTGGATCAGGTAGTCGTTCCGGCCGGGATACTCCAGGCCGACCAGTCGTATGCCCGGGTAGGTGATGGTTCTGCGGAATGGGAAGTAAAAGGGGGTAGTGAGGATAAATATGTGACTCCGAGCACCAACAACCAGACCATTGAGAGCAATCCGAAGATGGAAAAATTTGAACAGCATGACCCGGTAGGCATCGGTATGGCGATTTCGGCCATGAGCGTGGTGTTCTGCGGATTGATTTTGCTGTACTTGTGTTTCAAGTTTGTAGGCAAACTGGCCGTCAAGTTGCGTAAACGCAATGCCATGAAGGCCCAGAATGTGACCGACAAGCAGGAAGCTAAGGAACGTAAGTTAGGTGAAGCACCGGGTGAAGTGATTGCCGCCATTTCCATGGCTTTGCATGAAGCCCAGGGAGCCGACCACGATGTGGAGGAAACCATCCTGACCATCAGTCGTGTGAAACGAAGCTATTCACCCTGGAGTTCCAAGATTTACACCTTGCGTGAAACTCCTCATAAGAAATAACCCTTAAAGAACAAGATAACCATGAAAGAATACAAATATAAAATCAACGGAAATCTTTACAAGGTGACCGTGGGAGACATAGAAGACAACAATGTGCATGTAGAAGTGAACGGAACGGCCTATACCGTGGAATTGGAGAAAAAGGCGGGTCCGAAAATCAAGCCGGTAGTCCGTACGGCTGCTACCACTCCGGCCGCTCCTCCTCCCGCTGTAAGTCGTCCGGTTACGGTAGGCAGCAAGTCGGGTATCAAGTCTCCGCTTCCGGGTGTCATTCTGGAAATCAAGGTGAAAGAAGGAGATGCCGTGAAACGCGGACAGACACTGCTTGTGCTTGAAGCCATGAAGATGGAAAACGACATCAAAGCCGACCGTGACGGTAAGGTGACCGCCATCAAGGTGAGCAAGGGCGAATCAATACTCGAAGGTACAGACCTGATAATCATTGAATAGTTATGGGAGAATTTGTTAGTTTTTTACAGAATAACCTGGCCGATTTCTGGACCTATACCGGCTTTCATAACGCCACCATCCAGCATGTGGTGATGATTCTGGTCGGTATCTTCTTCATTTATCTGGCTGTGGCAAAAGAGTTTGAGCCGATGTTGCTGATTCCCATCGGCTTCGGTATCTTGATTGGTAACATTCCCTTCAACATGGAGGCCGGCCTGAAAGTCGGGCTTTACGAGGAGGGTTCCGTATTGAACATTTTATACCAAGGAGTGACTTCCGGCTGGTATCCGCCCCTCATCTTCCTGGGTATCGGGGCTATGACCGACTTTTCGGCCCTGATATCCAATCCGAAGCTGATGTTGATTGGGGCGGCGGCACAGTTCGGTATCTTTGGAGCTTATATGATTGCCCTTGCCTGGGGATTCGACCCGATGCAGGCAGGAGCCATCGGTATCATTGGAGGTGCCGACGGTCCGACGGCTATCTTCCTTTCGTCCAAGTTGGCACCTAACCTGATGGGAGCCATTGCCGTGTCGGCCTATTCCTATATGGCCCTTGTGCCGGTGATACAGCCGCCTATCATGCGTCTGCTCACCACCAAGAAGGAACGGCTGATTCGCATGAAAGCGCCGCGTGCCGTATCTCATACGGAAAAGGTGATGTTCCCGATTGTGGGCTTGTTGCTGACTTGCTTCCTGGTGCCATCCGGTCTGCCTTTGTTAGGTATGCTGTTTTTCGGTAACCTGTTGAAGGAAAGTGGTGTGACTCGTCGTCTGGCTGAAACTGCCCGTGGTCCGCTGATTGATACCATCACCATTCTGTTGGGACTTACCGTGGGAGCTTCCACGCAGGCTTCTGAGTTCCTGACCGTGGACTCTCTGAAGATTTTCGGTCTGGGTGCCTTGTCATTCGTGATTGCAACCGCTTCCGGTGTGATTTTCGTGAAGATATTCAACCTGATTCTTCCCAAGAACGATAAAATCAATCCGCTTATCGGTAATGCCGGTGTGTCTGCGGTACCCGATTCTGCCCGTATCTCGCAAGTGGTAGGATTGGAATACGACCCGAGTAACTACCTGCTGATGCACGCCATGGGTCCGAATGTGGCCGGTGTCATCGGTTCGGCAGTAGCTGCCGGTATCTTGCTGGGATTCTTGATTTAAATAATCATTATAGCACAAAAAAGAGGGATGCATTTTTAGAGTGTGTCCCTCTTTTTTGTTTGGAGTAAATTCCTTTTGTTTCGCTCTTTTTGGCAAAGCGTTTCATTCATTCTTGCAAAGCCTCTTTATGAAAATACCTTGACACGAAGGTGCGGAGAGCTCGTCACGTTCGTGTCGAGATGTCGTCACGTTCGTGCTGAGGCCTCGACACGTTCGTGACGAGGTAAATTCGAAGTTTATTTTTGTAAAATTGAGAGAAGTCGTAGAAAAAACGAAGATAAGATATAGGATAACTCGATTGATTCCTTCTTTAAAAAAGTTTCTACTTTTGTGTAGTTTTTCTGATAGGCTGAGCGTCTAATGGTAAAAAACAAATTCATACGATATGAAAACATTGGATACTGCATTTGCGCAAATGGTCAAAGAACATAAGAGTACCATTTATACGGTGTGTTTTATGTTCTCGAAAGATGCCGATGAAGTAAGCGATCTTTTTCAGGAGGTGCTTATTAATCTTTGGAAGGGATATGATTCCTTCAATAATCTTAGTAACGTCAACACGTGGATATGGAAGGTGAGTTTCAATACTTGCATCTCATGCGAGCGGAAAAAGAAGCGGCGGGCTGTGGTGCCTTTGACCATGGATATCAATCTTTTTGAAGATAAAGATGAAAATTCCAAGCAGATTCGTCTGCTCTATGACCGCATTCATCGGTTGAACCCTTTTGATCGGGCCATCGTCTTGTTGTGGCTGGAAAATATGAGCTATGAAGAAATTGGTGCTATTGTCGGGATTTCGACCAAAAATGTATCTGTACGTTTGTATCGTATCAAGGAGGAGTTGAAAAAAATGTCTAACCATTAAAATGTGCTATCATGGAAAATTATGCAGATAAATTTGAATTAGACGAGATGAAGCAACAGATTCAGTTGCTGAAGGACAAGCTGGCTAAAGAAATCATCGTTAGTGAAAAGTTGCTCAAAAATTCTACGCAAGACAAGATTGCCTATATTAATCGGAAGAAAAGGTTTATCTATTTTCTGATAGTTTTTGCTTTAGTGTATTGCAATACATCTTTTTTGCTAATGGGATATTCCTGGATTTTCTGTGCCTTTACTTCTGTGTTTCTGGTTATAGCCGGAATTTATCAGCGATATAGCCATAAGGGCGTAAGTATTGATTGCATTTCAACGGGCAATTTGTTGGATATCAGCAAAGCGTTGGTACGGATGAACCGGCTGAATCTAAGATGGCTTTATTTCGGTATTCCGTTTGCTTTGTGTTGGATTGTATGGTTTATGTTTGAAAGCTATCCGAAAGCGGGAGGTGAAATGATATGCTATGGGGGTAGTGTCGGTTTCGTATTGGGAGCTGTGGGAGGAATTCTGCATTGTGTTCATGTGCGTCGTAAAGCGAAAGAGGCTATTCGTGACATTGAAGAATACACCATAGATAATTGAGCAATTACCGATTGGTTTTCGTTGTATCTGTCTTGAAAACTAGAGGCCATTTCGATTTTGTTTTGAGCTGCCCCCAAAAAGTTTTGTATTTAACTTTTGGGGGCAGTTTAATTTGCAACAACGTTCTTTTTGTGCGGATTGGTCGAAGGTGATTTCATTTTGTTTCATTCATTTCTTCAAAGCCCTTTATGAAAATATTTTGTCACGTTCATGCCGGAGTAAATTGGTTTCTTTGTCTAAGTGAAATGTCTAATAGATTGGGGCTGGACTGGTATATTGGGATTAGTCTCTTTTAGGTATATGATGGAGAATTATAAGGAGAAGTTTGAAAGGATGATTATCTTTCAATTTATTCTATGTTTTTATAAATCAGTTGTGTATAGGTCTCCATATTTATAGGCAATTTAAATTGGATATATACTGAGAAATGAGTAGGTTTTGTTTTCTATTTTTCGTAATTTTTAGGTATTGATAGGCTTTTTGGGGTAGTTTACCTTTGCGATGTTCAAAATCGCAGAGAAATGAAAAAAAAAGTTAGTTTATTTTTTACTGCTCTTTGTTGTGTTGCGGGAGCTGCTTCAGCTAGTGAAGTTGATTCGGTGCAGGTAGCTGGAGAAAATGTGAAAACAGCGGTACAGAAGCAATGTGCGGACAAAGACGGATATACCCGCTTTCGTGTGGGAGGGTATGGAGAGGCTGTGGCCAGTTTCAAGGATTATGGTATTAATCGTTATTATGGAAATCCGGATGGGAATACCCGTGATCATCGGAATACGATTTCCATCCCACGCTTTGTTTTGGCTTTTGATTATAAGTTTACTCCTAAATGGATTTTGGGAGCGGAGATAGAATTTGAATCCGGAGGAGTAGGTACGGCTATGGAACTCGAAAACTCAGAAAACGGGGAGTATGAAACTGAAATGGAAAAAGGAGGAGAAGTAGCCTTGGAACAGTTCCATATTACCCGTCTGATTCATCCGGCTTTCAACGTACGGGCTGGGCATATCATAGTACCAGTAGGGCTTACCAATGCACATCATGAGCCTATTAATTTTTTTGGAACAGTGCGTCCGGAAGGAGAGACGACAATTCTTCCTTCTACGTGGCATGAAACAGGGATTGAGTTTTTCGGTACGTTGGGAAAGGGATATACTACATTTGATTATCAGGTGCTGGTCGTAGCGGGTTTGAATGCGAATGGTTTCGACCGGAATACATGGGTTGGTAGTGGCAAGCAAGGTATTTTTGAAGAAGATAACTTCAATTCTCCCGGTTATGTGGTTCGATTGGACTATCGGGGAGTGCCGGGACTGCGTGTGGGAGGTTCTTTTTATTATTGTGCCAATACTGCCGGCAATTCCGATAAACCAGATTTTTATGAAGGCCGGAAGGCACCACTGCGAATTTATTCGGGCGACTTGCAGTATAAGAATGATTACGTGACGCTGCGTGCCAATGTGGTGTATGGAAATTTGACGAATTCCAAGTTTATCAGTAGTAAGAATGTCCGCCTGTCTAACAATGCTTCCTACAGTCGGGTGGTGCCAGTGGCAAAAAATGCGGCCAGTTATGCCGGAGAAGTAGGTGTTAATCTGCGTTCCATTTTCAATCACAATTCCAAAGTTCCTGTAATTTATCCGTTTGTCCGCTATGAATACTATAATCCACAGGAGAAGGGAGAAGCGGGACAAACTATGGACTTACGTAACAAAGTGAGCATGTGGGTGGCTGGACTGAATTGGTTTGCGTTGCCGAATCTGGTGGTAAAGGCAGACTATACCACTCGTCAGATTGGTACAGGAAAGATGTTTGGTACAGGCCCTTATACCAGCGAAAATGAGTTTTCCATCGGACTGGCATACGTAGGCTGGTTCTTCAAGAAATGAATCTGTTAAATCCTAAAAATGATTATGAATATGAAAAAGAATTTCTTTTATGCCGCAGCCTTTGCGGTAGGCTTGGCTTTTGCTTCAACCGCGTGCAGTAACAATGATGCTCCTCAGCCAGAACCGGTTGATGCAGCCAATATAGATTATACATCGGAAAATGCTGCCAGTTGGAATAATTATATGAAAGCTGTAGTGACTCTGCTCCGTAAGGATGCTTCCGATTTGTATGATTATTGGGCGGTGTCCTATAAAGGTGGGGAAAGTTATGCCACGACTTTTAAAAATCACGGTGCTCCGTTCAACAGTGCAGGTTCGTGCGTGCAGCAGGTGATAGATGGTTGTGTGGACATCGCCAATGAAGTAGGAGAGACAAAAATCGGAGACCCTTATTCCAAATATCAGGCAGGGAACGTGACCGAAGCACTTTATGCCGTAGAGTCGTGGTACAGCTGGCATTCACGTGAGGATTATTCCAATAACATCGTATCCATTTGCAATGCGTTTTGCGGGGTACGTAGCGAGTCGTTGATTAGTGGGGCTACAATCGATAAGAGTCAGGTGGCTGGAAAATCGTTGTACACAGCGTTGGTAAACAACGGCCAACAGGAACTGGCCGACAATACCTTGACAGCTATCAAAAATGCTTACGATAAAATTCTGGCCATACCTCAGCCTTTCCGTAATCATATCAATAGTGAACAGAGTCTGGCTGCACAGGAAGCTTGCAGTGAGTTGAGTGTATTGCTGAAAAATCAGTTGAAGCCAGCTTGCGATGCATTATCTGAAAGTGTATTGAGTCCGGTGGTAGCGAATTATGTAGATGTGGTGGTGTTGCCTACTTATGCTGATTTGAAGACTAAGGTAGGAACGTTGTATGAAAAAGTGAATGCGTTGGCTGCCAATCCGACCAATCAGGCATTTAAGGATGCGTGTGATGCTTGGATTACAGCCCGTGAGCCTTGGGAAATGAGTGAGGCGTTTTTGTTTGGTCCTGTAGCCGACCAGGGACTGGATCCGAACATGGACAGCTGGCCGCTTGACCAGGCAGCCATCGTAAATATCTTGAATTCGGGAGATTACAGTCAGATGGAATGGAGCGGCGACTATTCGGAAGATAGTGAAAGTATTTCGGCGGCACAGAATGTACGAGGTTTCCATACACTGGAATTTCTGTTGTTCAAAGACGGACAGGCTCGTTCGGTGGATTGAAACTTGGCTATAATTAAATGAAAGAAGAATGAGGAGGATTTTGAAGTTTGTATTCTATGGTTTTTTGCCTGTCGCTTTGTGGGGGTGTCACAAGGAAGGCATTGACCAGCAATATGTGGAAGTACCGGAGGGATATGCGTTGTCCGCCGGTACTGCCACCAATTTTTTGGCCTCGTCGAAAGCATACGACTTTGAAGCTCCATGGGTTTCGGGAATTTATAGTACCCGTTTTAATGACGGTGATGGATTGTATGACGATGTACGTACCAGCAGCAATCAGGACGGTGGACTGGGACCGGTTTATGCCGGGTATTCTTGTGGAAGTTGTCACCGGAATGCGGGACGTACCAAACCGACATTATGGAGCGAAGGTGGTTCGGGAAATTACGGTTTTTCTTCTATGTTGGTGTATATTACTCGAAAGAACGGAGCTTTGTTCCAGAACTATGGGCGTGTGTTGCATGACCAGGCCATTTACGGGGTTGAACCGGAAGGAAAACTTTCGGTGAAATATGATTATCAGACCTTTGAATTTCCTGATGGAGAAACGTATGAGCTTTGCAAGCCGACTTATACCATAACAGAATGGTATGCCGACAGCATTCGTCCGGAAGATTTGTTCTGTTCTGTCCGCATTCCGTTGCGCCATGTTGGGATGGGGCAGATGATGGCACTCGACCAGACGGAGATTGAAGCCTTGGCTGCCAAAAGCAATTATCCGGAATACGGTATTAGTGGACGGTGTAATTATGTCAGTGAGCGCGGCGTGACCCGTTTGGGACTTTCTGGCAACAAGGCACAGCATGCCGACCTGACGGTGGAATTGGGATTTTCCAGTGACATGGGAGTGACTAACAGCCGTTATCCGGAAGAAATCTGTGAAGGACAGATACAGATGGATCAGGGAAGCATGATGGGGCTCTCGTACGACCAGTTGGATGTGTCGACGGAGGATATGGAAGATGTGGACCTGTACATGCATTGTCTGGGGGTTCCGGCCCGTCGGAATGTGAACGATGCGCAGGTACAGAAAGGTGAGCAGAAATTCTATGAGGCAAAATGTCACCTTTGTCATGTCACTACTTTGCACACAAAGGCAAGAGGAGCTACTTTGCTGAATGGTACAGAGTTGCCGTGGTTGGGTAACCAGACCATTCATCCATATTCTGATTTTCTGCTGCACGATATGGGGTCGGAAATCATGGGTGTAGGGCTTAACGACAATTATGTGAGCGGACTGGCCCGGGGCAATGAATGGCGTACGACTCCTTTGTGGGGCATTGGTTTGCAGGAAGTGGTGAATGGGCATACGTATTTCCTGCACGACGGGCGTGCCCGTAACCTGGTGGAAGCCATCATGTGGCACGGAGGAGAGGCAGAAGCTTCGAAAAATCTGTTTAAGCGTATGAGTAAGGAAGACCGTGATGCGTTGATAGCGTTTTTGAATTCACTTTAATTTTTAGAACTGAAACGAACGATTTATGAAAAGAATAATGATTGCGATGTGTCTGGCTGTCATGATGCCACTGACGGTTCTGGCACAGCATGAAGAGGATACGGAAAACGGTATTGTGTCGCTTGCCGGAAGAGAGGGGTTTACCATCACTTCGAAAAAGGGCGACTTTGTGTTCAAACCCTATCTGCTGGTACAGACCAGTGCAAACTTCAACTGGTATGACGATGAAGGGCTTGATAAGGCATATAATCAGGATAATGTGGCCAATTCTGGATTTGCCATTCCCTATGCGGTGTTGGGATTTACAGGAAAGGCATTTGGAAAGGTATCTTTCAATCTTTCACTTAATGCGGCAGCTACAGGGGCAGCTTTGTTGCAGCAGGCATGGTTTGATGTGGAATTGAAGAAACAGTTTTCTATCCGTGTCGGAAAATTCAAGACACCTTTTTCACACGGTTATCTGACTACTTTAGGAGAAACATTGATGCCTTCTCTGCCGCTCTCGTTGACCTCCTCTGTGATCTTGCCTTATTCGTTGAATGCCGTGACTCCTAATATTGGTACGGGATTCGATTTGGGGGTAGAAGTCCACGGTTTGTTAGCAGACAGATTTGGGTATGAAGTTGGACTTTTTAATGGAACGGGTATATCGGTCAATACGGCAGGGAAGACATTCAGTGATGATTGGCACATTCCTTCCTTGCTGTATGCCGGACGGTTTACTTATATGCCGAAAGGGGTGATGCCTTCTACGCAAGGTAATCCCAATCGCTTGAAAGAAGATAAGCTGATGTTGGGTGTATCTACTTCGTTGAACGTAGAAAGTGAGAATGAGAGTACGAACGATTATCGTGCCGGGTTAGAATTTGCCATGTTGAAAAGAAAACTCTATCTGGGTGCGGAGTTGTATTATATGCGTGTTGGTTTTACCGAGCGGCAGAAAATTGATGAGGCTTATCATTACCTGGGAGGATATGTGCAGGGAGGTTATTTTGTGACATCCCGTTTGCAGGCTACGGCTCGCTATGATTTCTTCAATCGTAACGGGATGGATACAAACGGATTTATGAATATGCCGGCAGTAGGAGTGAACTATTTTTTCAGGGGATGTAACCTGAAATTGCAGGCCATGTACCAGTTTGTGGGACGCTGGGGACACGATACACAGTTGGACCGCGATAATGACGATTTGGGAATTGCTACCCATAGCGCTACGGTACTGCTTCAGTACACATTCTAAGGAAAGGAAACGGGTATGAAAAAAAATACGTTTCTATGGATACTTTTGGCAGCTGTTTCCGGATGGCTGACTGCTTGTGATGAGGGACGAATCTATGATACCGTTTCTGTAGCAGCGGAAGGAGGACGTACGGTGAAGTTTATCGGAAAGGTATCCGGCATCGAAAGCTGGCCTTCAGGCTATACGGTGGCAGTGGCAGGTTTTGATGCAAAAAGTGAATATGCCTTGACTTCTGCCAATGTGATGCCTTCACAAGCAGAAGAGGATGGGACGATTCAGGTTGTCATGTCAGGAGTGACGGATGAGGTGACACAGGTCGAATTGTGTGTCATCAACCGTATCCGCGAGCGGGTCGTTACTTTTGTCAAGGTAGACTGTTCGGAAGTGACGGCAGATACCATCCGTCTGGAGGTGGGTGAGCAGTCGGTAGGCATGTTTCAAGCCATTCAGGAGCATGTGTTCGATTCTCGGTGTGTAAACTGTCACGGAGGAAGTACATCGGCGGCTGCCGGTCTGTTTTTGACCGAAGGAAAAAGTTACGGGCAACTGGTAGACGTGTTCTCTTCTGTACAGCCAGGCTGGAAGAGGGTAGAGCCGGAAGGCGCTGAGCATAGTTTTCTACACCTGGTGTTGAACGAGAATGGGCATGTACACCACGACCATCAGGATATTCTTTCAGCAGAACCTGTATTATTAAATTTGATAGACGACTGGATAACAGGAGGCGCAAAGCCTTGATAAATAAATTAGATTGATTATGAGCCACAAACAACAACGAATTCACAAGTTACAAGAAAAGACTTTAGTCGAAATTTCATGTTTTAAACAAGAGGAAGGGGTGAAAGAATATCAAGTCATGATTCATGTCATCCTGCCTTCCTTGACATATAAAGAACAATTGGATGCGGTACTCGATACATATTATGCTTTGTTGGAAAACGAATTGAAGGGAGCAGTTGCCGTGTTCAAGCGTTATTTTTTGAGTGATGCGGCTAATCAGGCCGACTGGCTGGCAGCACAAGTACCCGAGAGTGCAACTTGTGCCTGCTCCATAGTAGAGCAGCCGCCTTTGGATGGCAGTAAGATTGCCATGTGGGTATATTTGCAATCGGAGATGCAAAGTGGTTCTCTTGAAAACGGCTTGTTTGAAGTTTCCCATGGCAGTTACCGTCATTTATGGGGCGGAACTGCTTGCAATCGTGCGGCTAATTCGGAGTATCAGACCCGCTTGTTGCTGAATGATTATATTCTACAGCTGATTGCACGGGGAGGACATTTGGCTGATAATTGTATTCGGACTTGGTTTTTCGTGCAAAATATCGATGTGAATTATGCCGGGGTAGTAAAGGCCCGTAATGAGGTCTTTGTCACTCAGGGGCTTACTCCACAGACACATTATATTGCAAGCACCGGTATTTGTGGACGTCATGCTGATGCTGGAGTTTTGGTGCAGATGGATACGTATGCCGTATTGGGGCTTTGTCGGGAACAAATACACTATTTATATGCACGCGATTACTTGAATCCGACTTATGAGTATGGAGTGAGCTTTGAACGTGGAACCTATGTGGATTATGGGGATCGTCGTCAGGTTTTCATCTCTGGTACAGCCAGTATTGATCGGAATGGAGATATTGTTTATCCAGGTGATATTCGCCGGCAGACTGAACGGATGTGGCAAAATGTGGAGGCCTTGCTTGGAGAGGCAGAGATGTCGTTTGAGGATGTCGGACAAATGTTGGTATATCTACGTGATGGGGCAGATTATGTGACGGTACGTGAGATGTTCGACCAGCGTTTTCCAGAAATTCCGAAAGTGATTCTGCTGGCTCCGGTTTGCCGTCCGGGTTGGCTTATTGAAATGGAATGCATGGGTACAAAGGCACAGAAAAACACGCTTTATCCTGATTTTTGAGATCTATGGAAGCACGTGGATGGAAAATAGCTGGAATCTTTCTTTATGTAACCCTGATTGTAGTGTTGGTTACAGCCACTTTGCTGGAGCAAGTATATGGAACTTCTTTTGTGGAAACTCATATTTATCGTTCTTTTTGGTTTTGTAGCTTGTGGGGAACGTTGGCTTGTATCCTGTTGCGGGTGCTGGGAAAGTACCGGATGGGAATGCGTTTCTCCGTTGTGTGGTGGCATGGCTCCCTCCTAGTCATACTGGGAGGGGCCTTGCTTACCTTTTTGACAGGAGAGAAAGGGTATGTACATCTTGAACGAGGAAAGGAGACCAATTTGTTTGTGGCCACTTCTGATCAGGTTTCACGGGAAATACCTTTTCATATTCGTCTGGACAGTTTTAGGGTGGCATATTATCCAGGTACGGAAGCTCCGATGGATTATTTAAGTTATGTGACCTGCCGAGTGAAGGGAGAAGAACGTAAGGAAGTCATTTCAATGAATCATATTCTTTCAGTAGACGGTTATCGTTTCTATCAGTCGTCTTTCGATACAGATTGGTCTGGTAGCTGGTTGAGTGTCAATTATGATCCTTGGGGCATTGCTGTGACCTATGCAGGATATGTATGTTTGCTTTTTTCTGCAGTCTGTTTGCTGGTGAGTCGGAGGGAGACTTTTGGGAACTTGCTGCATCATCCGATTTGGAGAAAGGTAGGCTTGATTTGTGTGCTATGGGGGATATCATTACCAGCTCTGCAGGCTCAGCCTGTGCGTGTGTTGGCACGCCAGGATGCGGAAAAGCTGAAAACACGTCAAGTCATTTATCAGGATCGGGTGGTACCGTTTAATACTTTGGCCCGTGATTTTACGTTGAAGTTATGTGGGAGTTCCTCCTACCAAGGCTTGACTCCGGAACAGGTCGTAGCAAGCTGGTTACTATATCCTGAAGAATGGCAGCATGAACCAATGTTTTACGTGAAGAGTGAAAATCTTCGTCAGATGTTAAAGTTGAAGTCTGATCATGTGGCCTTGGTGGATTTATTCGACGGAAAGAGTTATCGTTTGGAAAAAGTGTGGAATGAATGGCAGAGAAAAAGACAGAGTGGGCTTTTCAAAGGATGGCTGGAACAGCATCAGGCGGAGAAATTGGAGAAAGAGATACGGGAACTGGATGAAAAAGTGGGTATGGTCTTGATGTTGAGAAAGGGTACGCTTATCCGACCTTTGCCGACTGATGGAAGTGTAGAGCCATTGTCATCTCTTCGGGTTCAAGCAGAATTGTGCTACAATGCGATTCCTTTTTCCAAAATCTTGTTTATATGCAACCTTTTTCTGGGATTTGTTGGCTTTTTCTGGTGGTTACGTTTTTATGTGGTAGCTCCTCAAGGCGGCTATAGGCGAAATTGGGTTTATGTTGTGTTGAAGGTTGGGCTTTGGACATCGTGTCTGATAAACTGGGGGGCTTATTTACTTCGATGGTATATTGGAGATCGTATCCCGCTCGGAAATGGGCCGGAGACGATGCTTTTTCTAGCCGGTTGTCTGCTGTTGGGTGCTTGTATCTGGCAACGTCGTTTGGTATTGCTTCTGCCGTCAGGGCTGTTGCTGTCCGGATGGGTATTGTTGGTTGCCTGGTTGGGAGAAAAGAATCCGCAGATTACCCCATTGATGCCAGTGTTGCTTTCTCCTTGGTTGAGTATCCATGTGTCCCTTATCATGATTTCGTATGCATTGTTTGCCTTTATTTGTTTGTGCAGTATCTTGGCTCTTGTGGTGCGGAAACAGGTGGTTCAGATGGAACGTCTTACTTTATGTTGCCGATTGCTGCTTTATCCTGCGGTGCTGTTGTTGGGTGTAGGTATTTTTATTGGGGCTGTCTGGGCCAATGTTTCCTGGGGGAGTTATTGGACATGGGACCCGAAAGAGGTGTGGGCTTTAATTACTTTTCTGGTTTACGGAGCAGCTTTTCATTGGAAGAGTTTTCCTTTGTTTCAACGTCCCGGTGTCTTTCATTTATATTTGATTTTGGCTTTTTCTACGGTATTGATGACGTTTTTTGGAGTGAATTATGTGTTAGGAGGCATGCATAGTTATGCGGGATAGTCTATGGATTATCCTTTTGAACGATTTATTTGTAGATTGATACTTTTTCACTACCTTTGAGTAATGAATTTTAAACAAATGAACGTATGAAATCTTTGAATTATGCCTTTGTCGGTTCCATTTGTGCATTGATTCTCGGAGTCCTGCTTGTGGCATGGCCTGATGTGGCGGTGAATTACTTGGTGATAACCATTGGAGTCTTGTTTCTGCTTCCTGGTCTGATTGGGTTGTTCACCTACTTGGCAGTGTTGAATCGGAGAAAGATAGAAGCGCCTCGTCCGATGTTCCCGATTGTGGCATTGGGGAGTGCTCTTTTGGGAATATGGCTTATTCTCATGCCTGCTTTCTTTGTAGGCGTACTGATGTATGTACTCGGTGTATTGTTGGTGTTGGGAGGAATTAGTCAGCTGGCCAATCTGATTGCAGCTCGTTCATTCATGCCGGTGCCGTTTGGTGTATATGTGGTGCCAGTATTGGTCTTGGCTGCAGGCATTACGGTTTTATTTAATCCGTTTGAAACTGCAGAAATTCCGTTTATCGTGTTGGGGGTATCGTCCATTGTATATGCCCTGATGGACCTTTTCCGATTGATACGTTTCCGCAGGAAAAAAAGCCAAATTGAAGACATAGTCCCGATTGAAGAAATAAAAGATTAATAAAAAGCCGGAATTTGTCCGGCTTTTCTTTTTTTCTTTTTAACGCATTGTATCTCCCTTTGTGTTGGAATCTATTGGTAGAACTTCTATATTTGCCTTGAATAAAAGAGTGATAGAATGAAAAAATTGGAAAAGCTTGATTTGTTGCCTGAAGATCAGAATATGATAGCGGGTATAGACATGACGGGCGGCTTCAGACAGTTGTTTCAGGTTTCTGCTCCTTTTCCGGGATGTCTTTTTCTTTTGTGTCTGAGGGGAAGTTGTCGGGTGAAGATTCACTTGACGCATTATGAAATGAAGGAAGGAGCGCTGGCCATTTTGTTTCCGGGTGTTTTTTTCCAAATTGAAGAACAAAGCACGGATTGCCGGTTCATATTTGTGGCTTTTTCCAGAAAACTGATAGAAGGAGCTAAATTGTTTTCTTATACGGTGGAATATACTCCTTATATATTTGAACGTCCGGTAATAGAAATGCAAAAAGAAAAATTTGAACTGTTCCGTGACAGTCTTCGTCTGTTGATTCGCCGTCAGAAAATACAGGAGGAGATGACGGATATGCAGGTTGGTCTGATTTATACGCAGCTTCTGCTGGCATTGGGCGGGGTATATAAGAAGAGAGGAGAGGATGATTCACCGAGGTATAATCGTAACCAAGAGATTGTGAAGGAGCTGGTTCGAATTATTGTGCAGTATTACAAGACAGAGCGCAATGTGTCTTTTTATGCCGAGAAATTGCATTTGTCTCCTCAGCATTTGAGTACGACGGTGAAGAAAGTGACAGGGAAAACACTGACCGATATTCTTTCTTCCTTTATCATACGCGATGCGCAGGCCAAACTTCGTTCCACGGATATGACCGTACAGGAAATCGCTTATTCGTTGAATTTTTCAGATATTTCCTTTTTCGGGAAGTATTTCAAGCGCTATACGGGTATGTCGCCCAAACAATATCGTAATAAATAGTGGAGTAATAAAAAATGGAGGTAACCGTAAGGATTGCCTCCATTCTTTTTATTGTATGTGGTGTAAGTCTGAAGTTTACGCGAACATCGGAGTGATGTACTGTGTCAGCAGGTAACCGCCTACCAGTAACCAGATGTAGAGCAATCCTGCCAGCAGGAACGGTTTGGCTCCGGCCTGCTTGAATTTCTCCAGACTGGTATCTGTACCCAGTGCTGTCATGGCCATGGTCAGCATGAAGGTATCAATGTATTCAATGGCCCCATTTAATGGAATATCCTTTACTGTTTCAGCCCCGGTCAGGTATTGCAGCAGGGAGTTCACACAGATGATGCCGATGAATCCGAAGGCAAACCAAGGAATGGTAATCTTGCTCTTTTCGGCCTTTCCTTCTGCATTGGTTTTCTTTCTGCCTGCCAGAGCGAAGCTCATGATGACCAGTACCGGAGCCAGCATCATCACACGAATCATTTTGGTAATGGTGGCTGTTCCGGCGATTCCCAAAGTGTCGGTTGGGTCCATAGCGTTTCCAGCACCTGCCACGTGAGCTACTTCATGCAGAGTACTTCCGGTGTAGATGGCTACTCCCGTATTGCCCAGTGCATCCAGCAATCCGGCACGGTACATGATGGGATAGAGGAACATGGAGATGGTACCGAAGATGACGACGGTGGATACGGCAATGGCCGTTTTATGTCCTTCACATTTTACCACCGGTTCAGCACCCAATACGGCTGCCGCTCCACAAATGGCACTACCCGTAGCGGTCATGAGCGAAGTATCCTTGTCCATTTTCATCATTTTTCCCAGCCATACACCTAAGAAGATGGTACCTGCTACGATGACGGTATCTACAATGACCGCCGGAAGTCCTACGGCTGCGACCTGTGTCAGTGTCAGACGGAATCCGTAGAGTACGATACCGGCCCGCAGAATTTGCTTGGTACAGAATTTGATACCGGGGACCCATGTTTCAGGGAGTTTGTTGCGCAAGCTGTTGGCATACAGCATACCCAAAATGATACCGACAATCAGCGGACTGAACGAGAGGCTTTTGACAAAGGGAATTTCGGCAATGTAGAATGCCGCAAAAGAGAATAGTGCAATCAAAAGAATACCGTGTAAGGTATTGGCTCTGTTTCCTTTTTCAAACATATAGACTTGTTTTTATGTGTATAGAATAATTGTTTTCTTGAATTCGGCGCAAAGATAGGTGTTTTTGGTGGAATGTCCTATTCACCTTTTTTTATGTGTGATAACTAAAAGTAATAATGTAGGTTTATAGGTTTTTTGTGTTATCTTTGTCGCGAATTAAAAAGGATAAGGAAGAAATGAAGCTATTACTCAAGTCGTGTCTTGCGGGGGCCTTGCTGGCTGGAATGTGCTTGGCTGGATGCAAGGAGAAAGATATGTCGATGAAAATGAATAATCCGCGTAATATCCGGGGAGTGATCAGTTACAAGCGTTCGTTCGGCGATTTGAACGATGTGCAGCTGGCTACAGCGAAAAAAATCGGAATCCGTCCCATCAGTACCCGTGAAGAAGCGGAAGAAATGAAAGACCGTCTGGTGGAGATTGCGGCTTGTGAGCGTTACGGACTGGATTCACTGACACATTCCATTCCTTATCTGGTGCCTCAGGCCAGTGCCTTGCTGGATACGATTGGGGTTAATTTCTTGGATTCATTGGAGAACAAAGGCTTGAACCCCAATAAAGTGATTGTGACTTCCGTGACACGTACAAAAGACGATGTGAAGCGTCTGCGCCGTACGAATGGTAATGCTTCACTGAATTCCTGCCATTTTTACGGGACTACATTCGATGTGAGCTGGAAGCGTTTTGAAAAAGTGGAAGACCCCGACGGTCGTCCCATGCAGGATGTAAGTGCAGATACCTTGAAACTGGTGTTGTCGGAAGTGCTGCGCGACCTTCGCAAAGCCGACCGCTGTTACGTGAAATATGAGTTGAAACAAGGGTGTTTTCATATTACTGCCCGATAAATCAGAGTGTGATGTTCAGGTATTTCATTTATTTGGCCTACGACGGAACCAATTACCATGGCTGGCAGATACAGCCGAATGGAAGTAGTGTGCAGGAAACGCTGATGAAGGCTTTGCATACCTTTTTGCGGGATGATGCCATTGAAGTGGTCGGTGCCGGGCGTACGGATGCTGGAGTGCATGCCCGTCTGATGGTGGCGCATTTTGACGTGGAAAGAATGCTGGATGAGGCGGTAGTGACGGATAAGTTGAACCGCTTGTTGCCGCCGGACATCTCGGTGTATCGCGTCAGAAGAGTAAATCAGGATGCACATGCTCGTTTTGACGCAACCTATCGCACGTATAAGTATTATGTCACTACGCAGAAGAACCCCTTCAATCGTGCTTATTGCTGGAGGTTGTTCCAGCCGCTGGATTTCGAGAAGATGAACGAAGCGGCCCGGACGTTGTTCGACTATACGGACTTCACCAGTTTCAGCAAGTTGCACACGGATGTCAAGACTAACAACTGCAAGATTATGCAGGCGCATTGGGACCAGGTAAGCGATACGGAATGGGTGTTTACCATTCAGGCCGACCGCTTTTTGAGGAACATGGTGCGGGCCATTGTGGGAACATTGGTGGAAGTGGGACGCGGAAAACTCTCGGTCGAGGGGTTCCGGAAAGTGATTGAAGAGAAAAACCGTTGCAGTGCCGGCACGTCGGTACCGGGACATGCCCTTTTCTTGGTCGATATCGGCTATCCGGACGATTTATTCCCGTTTGCCTAATCTTTTTCTGTAAGGTATTTCCAAAAACGGACCGGCATATCCTTTTTGTGCTTTGCAGGGTTGAGCCGGGACTGGATGCATACACTGTGAAAATAGCTTTTCCATCCCTCTTGGAAAAGTTTTTCGTTTTTATCGAGGAGTTCATCCTGCAGCTTGCCGTGGCGCAAAAAATCGGCTTGTGAATCTTCAAATGTAATTTCATTCACCGCTTTCAGGTCGTAATAGTATCCATACCGGCGGCGGGCATCGTAAATCAGCCATGATTGGTCGGCAAAACGGTTCTGAAAGTGCTGGATGGTCAGCGGATATACATTGTATATCGGTTCCATGATACCGAAATAAGTCTGGTCGGCCGTTTTCTGGAAACGCATGAATTGAAGTACCCGCATCCGTTCGCCTGCCACTTTCTTACTTAACTGATATACTCCGAGTACATCCGGGTCGGCAAAATTCTGTTCAATGGAAGCTGGTGCATCTGTTACTTTCCGTAGGTAGCGGAAAAGCAGCATCGGAGCTTCTGTCGTTTCAGAAAGCCAGCAATAAGTGAGGCAGGAAAGAGCACTCCGGGAAAGTTTCCGTGACAGCAGTTTCCACACCCGTTCCGCTTTGGTCATGTCGGTCACTACCCGATGACATTCGTCATAGAAAAGAGGCAGTGGCTCCTTTTCTGCAAGCAGGAGGTCGGGGAAGGTCCTCCGGAAATAGGCATCGAACAAGGCAGTGAGTAGACCTTCGAATGTGGCATCATATTGAAAAATAATCATGTTTTTAGTGGAAAATTTTCTATCTTTGGAAAAAGCTTTCAGAGAACAAAAGTAGTAAAAAACGTTCAGCCGAAACAATACAAGTTATTTTTTTGTTGTACACTAAAATTGAGTGAATGATGAATTACAAATCTATGCTTTTGGGATTGATGGCCGCAGCGGCCGTCTTTCAGTCGCAGCCTTCGCAGGCTTGTACCGGCATTACTTTGACGGCAAAAGACAGTACGCGTATTCTGGCCCGTACCATTGAATGGGGCGGAAGTGATTTGAACAGTTGCTATGTGGTGGTTCCGCGTGGCTATACCACGCAGTCGTATGTGCCTGGTGGACAGGATGGCATGAAATTTACGGCAAAATACGGATATGTAGGTCTTTCGGTGGAGCAGAAGGAATTTGTAGCCGAAGGGCTGAATGAGAAAGGACTTTCTGCCGGTTTGTTTTATTTCCCGAACTATGGTCAGTATGAGGCTTATAAAGCTGAGTGGAAATCTTCTTCCATTGCCGATTTGCAGCTGGTAGCCTGGGTGTTGGGCAATTGCCAGACCGTGGACGAGGTGAAGGAAAGTTTGAAACAAGTTCATGTGGTGGCTATTGATCCGCGTGCGTCCACTGTACACTGGCGGTTTGCCGATGTATCTGGACGCCAGGTGGTGTTGGAGATTGTGGACGGGCAGCTGCATTTCTATGAAAACGAATTGGGTGTATTGACCAACTCTCCGGGTTTTGAGTGGCAGCTGACCAACTTGAACAATTATGTGAATCTCTATGCCGGCAGTGCACAGCCTCAGGAATTCGGTAAGCTTACCTTGCGCTCTTTTGGGGCAGGAAGTGGTTTCCTGGGAATGCCGGGCGATGTGACGCCTCCTTCCCGTTTCGTGCGGGCTGCTTTTTATCAGACTACGGCTCCCCAGCAGGAAAATGCTCATCAGACGGTGCTTCAGGGATTTCAGATTCTGAACAATTTTGATATTCCGGTAGGTATTGAGTTTCAGGGAGGAAAGATTCCGGCCAATATTCCGAGTGCTACCCAGTGGACTTCGGCTACGGACATGCGCCATCGGATGATTTATTTCCGCACGATGTACAATGCATCTATCCGCAGCATTGACTTGAATAAGATTGATTTCCAGCGTGTCAAATACAGAGCGGTACCGTTGGATACCGTAAAGGAACAACCTGTGACGGAAGTATCCATCCGTTGAGGATACGGAATGAAAAAATAAGGCAGAAGCTGCTTTCACTTGTGTGTGGGGGCAGCTTCTTCTGTTTCTGCAAAGTCAAAACTCAACTGCCGTTCGTCTGTCTTTTTACGGGGAGTAGGAAGCAATAGTCTCCGTACACCGGCAGCCCCCAGTTCGTGGATAGTCTTGTCGGGCAGTTCATTGCAGGTGATGAAGTATTTGGCCTTTTTCATCACAGCCCCCATCTTTTTCAGTTCATAGAAGCCGATGCGTGAGAAGCGGCGGGAAGCCACAATCAGGCGGGCGGATTTCACTCCGATGCCTGGCACACGCAGGATGGCTTCGTAATCGGCGGTCTGGATGTTCACGGGGAAAAACTCCGGATGGCGAAGAGCCCAGGCCAGTTTTGGGTCGATGTCCAAATCCAGGTTGGGAGTCTGGTCGTCCACTATCTCGTCCACCTTGAACTGGTAGAAGCGTAGCAGCCAGTCGGCCTGATAGAGTCGGTTCTCCCGGACCAGAGGCGGTTGTTTTAAGGTCGGCAGGCGCTTGTCATAGGTGTTGACCGAAATGTAGCCTGAATAATACACGCGTTTCATGGTGGGCTGTTCATAGAGCGAGGAAGAAACTCGCAAGATGTCCTTGTCGGTTTCAGGAGTGGCCCCGACAATCATCTGCGTGCTTTGTCCGCCGGGGGCGAAACGAGGCACATGACGGTAACGTTTCCGGTCCTCCTGGTGCGTCAGGATACCTTGCTGGATGTATTTCATGGGGAGATACACACTCTGGTGGTCTTTCTCCGGGGCCAGCAGCTTTAAATTCTTTTCGGTCGGGATTTCCAGGTTGACACTGAGACGGTCGGCATATAATCCGGCCTCCTGTACCAGTTCCTCACTGGCGCCGGGGATGCTTTTCAGGTGGATATAGCCGTTGAAACGGTGCACCAACCGTAAGTCTTTGGCCACTCGGACCAAACGCTCCATGGTGTAGTCGGGATTGCGCACCACTCCTGAGCTGAGGAACAGTCCCTCGATGTAGTTTCTGCGATAAAATTCCATGGTCAGTTCTACCAGTTCCGTCACGGAAAGCGTGGCTCGCGGAATGTCGTTGCTCACCCGGTTGATGCAGTAGGCGCAATCGTAAATGCAGTAGTTGGTCAGCATGATTTTGAGCAGGGAGATACAGCGTCCGTCCTCCGAAAAGCTGTGACAGATGCCCCATCCGCCCACGGTATTTCCCACCCCTCCTTTGGTATTCTTGCGGGAAGTACCACTGGAAGCGCACGACACATCGTATTTGGCGGATTCCGTCAGTATCTTTAGTTTTTGTATTACCTGCTCGTTCATCGTTCTTTTCCTTTCAAAATTTAAAGGTAGAGAGAGTTTCCGAAATGTGCAACGGTTGGGTAGGATTTCTCGTAAAAAACGGACGGTCTGTGTTTAAAACCGAACGGAGTGTTCGATATCGGACACTCTTCAAAAATTGAATAGTGTTGGGAATCAATGGATTATAAATCTGGCATGGATGTTGTTTGGAAAAATGCGTGATGAGATAGGTAAAGATATGGATAGAGAAATATCAAAAGAAGTACGAAAAAGGTTGCGCAATAAAAGACTCATGCAATATGGAGGTATCGGAGTCGGATGCGTGGTAGTGTTGATTCTGCTGTTTTCATGGATGCGCAGCAGTGTGAAAGAAAGCAATCTGGTTTTTTCGGAAGTGACCCGGGGAACGATTGAAGTAAGTGTGAGCGCGTCGGGTAAGGTCGTACCTGCCTTTGAAGAAATCATCAATACGCCGATTAATTCGCGTATTGTGGAGGTATATGGAAAAGGAGGAGACAGTGTGGAGGTAGGCACACCGTTGTTGAAACTGGATTTGCAGAGCACTGAGACCGGCTATCAGAAATTACAGGATGAAGACCAAATGAAGCGTTATCAGCTGGATCAGGTGAAAATCAACAATCAAACGTATCTCAGTAATCTGGAGATGAAAGTAAAGGTGTCGGCCATGAAACTGAACCGGATGAAGGCGGAGTTGCGGAATGAACAATATCTTGACAGCCTGGGTTCGGGTACGACTGACCGGGTGCGTCAGGCGGAACTGAATTTCCAGACGGGAAAGCTGGAACTGGAACAGCTTCGTCAGCAGCTGGCCAACGAACGGCAGGTGAAAGCGGCCGATTTGAGAGTGAAGGAGCTGGAATATGAGATTTTCCGTAAGGAGATGGCGGAAATGAAGCGGACCTTGGAGGATGCACAGATACGGTCACCGCGAAAAGCCATTCTTACCTATATCAACGATCAGGTGGGGGCACAGGTGACGGAAGGAACCCGACTGGCGGTCATTTCAGACCTGAGTCATTTTAAAGTGGAAGCCGAAATTGCCGATACTTATGCAGACCAGGTCGTGGCAGGCGGACGGGCCATTGTGAAGATAGGCAATGAAAAACTGGAAGGACAAATCAGCAGTGTGACGCCTTTATCTAAAAATGGCGTGATTTCCTTTATTGTACAGCTGGCCAATGACCATTATCGCCGGTTGCGCTCGGGACTGAAAGTGGATGTGTATGTGATGAATTCCGTGAAAGAGGATGTACTGCGAATCGATAATGCCAGTTATTATGTGGGAAAGGGAGAATATGCACTTTTTGTGCGAGATGGAAAAGATGAACTGGTCCAGCGGAAAGTGCAGTTGGGAGATTCCAATTTTGAATACGTGGAGGTTATTTCCGGGCTCCAGCCGGGTGACCAAGTGGTAGTCAGTGACATGAAGGATTTTCAGAACAAGCGGAAGGTAAGCTTGAAACATTAATAGATGACAAGGAATATACAAGATTAAAATGAGAGTGAGATTTTTATGAGAATGCAAAGAACTTATTTGACACAGGCTTTTACGCTACTGAAGCAGAACCGTCTGTTCAGTATGCTCTACATTGTCGGCACAGGACTGGCCATTGCCATGACCGTGATAGTGGCGGTAGTTTATTACGTGAAATTGGCCCCTATTTATCCGGAAGAGAATCGGAAAAACACGTTGTATCTGACTCATGTCAGTTTCAAATCGGAACAGGAATCAAGAACCTATCAGTCCGCTTTGTCGTATCGGGCTTTACAGGAATGGATTTATCCGCTAAAGAATGTGGTAGCGGTTTCTGCGCGTTTCAGCAATGCGATGGACTATTATGTACAGCCTGCCGATCGGAGCGGGGATTTCCGTCCGGCATTGAAACTGGTAGACCCGGCTTTCTTCCGTATCTATGCGTTGCAATTTCTGGAGGGGCATCCATTCACGGAGGCCGATTTGGCAAGTGGTATTCATACGGCTGTGATTTCCGATGACCTTGCTCGTCGTTTGTTTGGTGCGACAGAAGGCGTGGTGGGACGTTCGTTTTCCATGGATTATGTGAATTATCACGTATGTGGGGTGGTACGTGGAGC
The DNA here is from genome assembly GCF_902472605.1 of uncultured Bacteroides sp. Classification (GTDB taxonomy): domain Bacteria; phylum Bacteroidota; class Bacteroidia; order Bacteroidales; family Bacteroidaceae; genus Phocaeicola. The sequence goes on along the minus strand of NZ_CABROP010000019.1, from coordinate 20,487 downwards.
GAGTTTCTTGACCCGCCAGTCGTATGCACAGGTTTATGTACCTTATTCCATTGCATCAAATTACAAGGACCCCGTTGTCTCCAGCTTCCCCTATTGTGGTCTGTTTGACGTGACTTTTTTAGTGAAAGACAATGCACAAGCAAAGGCTTTACGGGCTGAAATCAAGGACTTGACCAGAAGAGTGAACGCACAATATAAAGGGCAGTGGCAGATGGAATTGTGGGAACAGCCTACTTCGCATGCACTCAGTGTGTTTAAAGAGTATCCGGCGGATACGAGTTTCAGCTCTTGGAAGGTGGCAGGTCGGCTGACGCTGTGGGTACTGGTACTTCTGCTCGTGCCTTCACTGAATCTGAACGGACTGATAGCCAGTCGTATGGAGAGTCGTTTGCCGGAGATGGGTGTTCGTAAGTCTTTTGGAGCCAGTCGGAGTGCCTTGCTGTCGCAGGTGATGTGGGAGAATTTTTTCCTTACATTAGTGGGAGGTCTGCTGGGCTTGCTGGTGGCATGGATCATGCTTTATGTGGGGCGTGAATGGATTTTTATCTTGTTTGATTCCTGGCCGATGGATATTCCGGAAGGAGCCAATCTGTATGTGTCAGGTGAGATGCTGTTTGCTCCGGTCGTGTTTCTTATCGCCTTTTTATTGTGTCTGGTGCTGAATTTGCTCTCCGCTTTGTGGCCGGCATGGATGTCGTTGCGCAAGCCGATTGTGTATTCATTGTATGAAAAAAGATAATCCGAAAAATACTGAGTGGATATGTGGAAATTGATTATAAAAAATCTTTGGAGCCGTCGCCGTCGTAACGGATGGCTGCTGGCTGAACTGATATTGGTGGCCATTCTTTCCTGGGCCATTTTCGATCCCGTGATGGTAGTGACTTATGAGCGACATCTTCCGTTGGGATACGATGCAGACCGCCTGTGTATGGTATCTGTGGCTATGCTTCCTCCGGAGGCTCCTGGGTATGAGCCGCAAGCGGCCGATTCGGCTTCGTTGATGCAGGCGTATTTGAATTTAGTGGACCGTGCCCGGCAGTATCCTGGGGTGGAACAGGCCGCTCCGGTACTTTCTTTTGTATATCCGGGTGCGATGGGAAGTGGAACTTCCGACTTTGTAGCAGAAGGTGATTCGGTCGTTCATTCGGCTCTCTATATCGAATTTTTACCTCATACCCATTTTTTTGAAACCTACGGTTTCCAATCTGGGGAGGGGAGTATGAGTGCAGCCCGGCTGTCGGATTTGGACAATGGGTACTATTATATCATGACGGAAGATTTGCTGGAAGAAATGTTTCATACACATACGTACCGGAATCAGCGTTACTGGGAGGTGAATGGTACAGACACGTTTTATACGGCAGTGAAGGGGACAGTGAAAGCATGCAAGTATCTGAGTGACTGGCATCCCGTACCGATGGTGTTCATGCCGCAGCAGAATCCGGATATACGTTCCAATCTGGACGATATGAGGATGGTCATTCGTTTGAAAGAGGGAGTCAGCATGGAACGCTTCTTGCACGATTTCCACCCTTGGATGCTTCGCCAGCTACGTGCCGGGAATCTTTATGCCCGTGAATTGCAGTCGTACGATGAAATCAATGCGGCCCGTGAATTCAGTGATTCTACGGCGCTTTATCGTCGTAACTTGAGCATTGCACTGTTTTTCCTAATCAATCTCTGTCTGGGGGTGATTGGTACTTTCTGGATGCAGACTCGTACCCGTCGGGAAGAGGTAGGCGTGATGCTTTCTTATGGAGCGACACCGCATCGCATTCGTCTGATGCTCTTGGGAGAAGGTACGGTACTGACTACGCTGGCTACTTTCATCGGCTGTTTTATTTATCTGCAATATGCGTTTAGTGAAGGGCTGAATAAGGGAAATTCCTGGATGCCGGCGGTGATTCCCAGTTGGGTGGACAATTTTGGACTGCACTTCTTCCTTATATCGCTGGTGGTATACGTCATTCTGCTGTTAGTGGTGTGGATAGGTATTTATATCCCGGCTCGTCGGATAAGCGCCATTTCGCCTACGGAAGCCTTGCGGGATGAATAAAAAGAATGTGGAAAGATTTGTTTGACTGCGAAGCAAAATGATAAACTTTTAAACAAGATGAGTATGAATATGATAGAATTAACCGGAATCAATAAGATTTACCGGACCAATGAGATAGAGACACAGGCATTGGAAAATGTGAACCTGACGGTAGAAAAAGGAGAATTCCTCAGTATCATGGGACCTTCCGGATGTGGAAAATCTACTTTGCTGAACATCATGGGACTGCTGGATGCGCCTACCAGCGGTACCATACAGATTGCAGGAGTAAAGATAGGAGGAATGAAAGACAAGGAACTGGCTGCTTTCCGTAACCGGAACTTGGGATTCGTGTTCCAGTCATTCCACCTGATAAATTCCTTGAATGTGCTGGATAATGTGGAGGTACCTTTACTTTATCGCGATGTTTCTGCGAAGGAACGCCGGCAGCGGGCTGAGGAAGTGTTGCAGAAGGTGGGGCTGAGTCATCGTATGCATCACATGCCGTCGCAGCTTTCCGGAGGACAATGCCAGCGTGTGGCCATTGCCCGGGCCATTGTGGGAAATCCGGAAATCGTGCTGGCCGACGAACCGACCGGTAACTTGGATTCCAAGATGGGAGCGGAAATTATGGAGCTGCTGCACAAGCTGAACCAGGAAGACGGGCGTACGGTGGTGATGGTGACTCACAATGAGGAGCAGGCCAAACAGACCTCGCGCATCGTACGCTTCTTTGATGGCCGTCAGGTAGGATAAGGCGGATGGCTGGTTGGAAAAATTGAGGTGAGGAACAGATGTGATACGATAAATGAGTGGAAGAGTATGAAACGGAGTGTATGGATTTTATTTTCTTTTTTCCTTTTCTGTAAAGGAGGGGCGGTAGAGCCGATGGAGAAAACGCATGTGTTGACGTTGGATGAGGCCATTATGCTGGCACGGGTACAGAGTGTGGATGCGGCTGTGGCTTTGAATGAACTGAAAACGGCGTATTGGGAGTATCGTACCTATCGTGCGGAACTGTTGCCGGAGGTGAACTTTACGGCCACCCTTCCTTCTTACCACAAGGGGTATAATTCGTATCAGCAGAATGACGGTTCTTATACCTATGTGCGGAACAACTACATGCAGATGAACGGACAGCTTTCCATCGACCAGAATATCTGGTTCACGGGAGGTACGTTGTCGTTGAATACCTCTCTTGATTTTCTGCGGCAGATGGATGGCAGTTCGGGTAACCGCTTTATGTCGGTTCCGTTGGCTTTGACCTTGAACCAGCCTGTTTTTGGGGTGAATCAGACCAAGTGGGACCGCCGGATTGAGCCGGTACGTTATGCAGAAGCCAAAGCAGCTTTTCTGAGCGCGACAGAAGAGGTCACGATGACCACCATCAATTATTTTTTCAATCTGCTGCTGGCTCGTGAAAACGTAGCCATTGCCAGACAGAATTTGGAGAATGCAGAGAAATTGTATGAGGTGGCTAAAGCCAAGCGGCGGATGGGGCAGATCAGTGAAAATGATGTGTTGCAGTTGAAATTGAATGTGCTGGATGCCCGCTCCTCATTGACTTCTAACGAGAGTGCCTTGAAGAGTCACATGTTTACCTTGCGTTCGTTCCTGGCTTTGGGGGAGAACGAAGAACTGATACCGGAGGTCCCGGATTCCGTGCCCGAGGTGCGATTGGAGTATGCGGATGTGTTGTCCAAGGCTTTGGCTAACAACTCCTTTGCCCAGAATATCCGTCGCAGGCAGCTCGAAGCCGATTATGAAGTGGCCAAGGCCAAAGGGAATATGCGCGAAATCACGCTCTTTGCCCAGGTCGGATTTACAGGAACCGACCGCCGTTTTGACACGGCTTACCGCCGGTTAAAAGACAACCAAGTGGTGGAGATTGGGTTCAAGATTCCCATTCTGGACTGGGGCAAACGTCGCGGACAGGTCAAAGTGGCGCAGAGCAACCGGGAAGTGACGGAAAGCAAGCTGCGGCAGGAATCCATGAATTTCAATCAGAATCTGTTTGTGCTGGTAGAGCAGTTCAACAACCAGCAGACGCAGCTTCATTTGGCGGATGAGGCCGATCAGATTGCCCGTAAACGCTATCATACGAATGTGGAGACTTTTCTGGTCGGTAAGATTTCCACACTCGATTTGAACGACTCGCAGAGCCAGAAGGATGAGGCACGTCGCAAACACATCAATGAGTTGTTTTATTATTGGTATTATTATTACCAGTTGCGCAGTCTCACCTTGTGGGATTTTGCGGCAGGAACGGGCATTGAGGCCGATTTTGAGAAGATAGTGAAGCACTGACCCCCTTCTTTTGTGAAATAATATTTACTTTTGTCGTGTTATGATATTGATAATAGATGATGATAGTGCCATTCGTTCGTCGCTCAGTTTCATGCTTAAACGGGCGAAATATGAGGTACAGGCTGTGCCGGGCCCGAAAGAAGCAATGGAGGTGGTACATACGGTAACTCCACAGCTGATTCTGATGGACATGAATTTCAGTCTTTCTACCGATGGGGCAGAAGGTCTGGTGTTGTTGAAGCAGGTCAAGCTGTTCTGTCCGGATGTGCCGGTCATCTTGATGACCGCGTGGGGAAGTATTCCGTTGGCTGTACAAGGGATGCGGGCCGGAGCTTTCGATTTTATTACCAAACCGTGGAACAATGCAGCGTTGATGCAACGCATTGAAACGGCTCTGGAACTGACGTCGAAAGAAGATTCAACCGGCTCTTCCACAAGGGAGGAAGAAGATTTTGACCGCAGTCATATCATCGGGAAGAGCAAGGCGTTGGAAGAGGTGCTGTCTACCGTGAAGCGGGTGTCCCGCACAGGAGCCTCTGTCTTGATTACGGGGGAGAGCGGTACGGGAAAAGAACTGATTGCAGAGGCGATACATTTGAACAGTCCGCGCAGGAACCAGCCTTTTGTCAAGGTCAATTTAGGAGGTATTTCGCAGACTTTGTTCGAGAGTGAGATGTTCGGGCACAAGAAAGGGGCGTTTACCGATGCGGTGACCGACCGGAAAGGACGTTTCGAACTGGCGGATAAAGGGACGATTTTCTTGGATGAAATCGGTGAATTGGATTTGTCGTGCCAGGTGAAGTTGCTGCGGGTATTGCAGGAGCAGACGTTTGAACCGTTGGGGGAGAGCCGTCCGCGAAAGGTCGATGTACGGGTGGTGTGTGCCACCAATGTCAATCTGGAGCAGATGGTGCGTGAACATACGTTCCGGGAAGACCTGTTTTACCGTATCAACTTGATTACAGTGCATCTCCCGGCTTTACGTGAACGGCGGGAGGATATTCCTTTGTTGGCCACTCATTTTGTGGAGAGCCGCTGCCAGGCCGACGGATTGCCGCTGGCAACCCTCTCGGACGATGCGCTGGATTTTCTGAGCCGGTTGCCTTATCCCGGGAACATTCGGGAACTGAAGAATCTGGTGGAGCGTACCTTGCTGGTATGCGGAAAGGATTGTCTGACTGCGGCAGATTTTCAGTCACAATATCATCCCACGACAGGAGCATTGGAATCATCGGTCACTTTGAGGGGACTGACGCTGGAGGAATTGGAGAAACAGACCATTCTGCAAGCTTTGGAGGCACATGGCAATAATCTGACGCAGGCAGCCCTTTCATTGGGCATCAGTCGGGCGGCTTTGTATCGCCGGCTGGAAAAATACGGCATTTCGTGGAATGACTGACGGGAGGGCTTATGAGACTGCGTACTTTGTTTTTTCTATTAGGCGGACTGCTGGTATTGGCGTGGGGCATCTTGCTGTCGTTTACCTTGAGCACAAAGAGTCCGCTTTTGTATGTGGGAGAGGGCGTGATTTCTTTCTGTCTGGTTGTCTTGTTTTATTTTTATTGGAAGGTGGTAAAACCGCTTCATAGCATTGCCAGTGGAATGGATTTGCTGCGTGAACAGGATTTCAGCAGTCGCCTTGCTCCGGTGGGGCAGGCAGAAGCCGACCGTATTGTGGAGATGTTCAACCGAATGATGGGGCAGCTGAAGAATGAACGGCTGCGCTTGCGGGAACAGAATCACTTTCTGGATTTGCTGATTAACGTGTCCCCCATGGGAGTGGTGATTCTGACGTTCGACGGACAGATTTCGATGCTGAATGCGGCAGCTTTGAAGTTCTTGGGCTATGCCTCGCCCGAAGAACTGATAGGAAAGCAGTTGCAGGAACTGAACACCCCGCTGGCCGAAGAAGTGGCCCGTTTGCCGAAAGATACCACCGATACCATTCGTCTGAGTGATGCCAAAATCTATCGTTGCTCCCGGCTGTCATTTGTTGATCAGGGATTTGCTCACCCGTTTATCTTGATAGAAAGTTTGACGACCGAGGTGGTGAAGGCGGAGAAAAAGGCCTATGAAAAAGTGATTCGGATGATTGCCCACGAAGTGAATAATACCACGGCAGGCATTACTTCCACGTTGGAAACAGTGGGAGAGGCATTGGAAACCTTGGAAGAGGATACGGAAGATTTGCGGGAAGTGATGAAGGTTTGTGTGGAGCGTTGTTTAGGCATGAGTCAGTTTATCACCAATTTTGCCAATGTGGTGAAAATTCCGGAACCTCGCCTGGAGCAGGTACGGCTGAACGACCGGGTACTGTCTTGCCAGCGGTTTATGGAGACGGTTTGCCGGGAACGAAAGATTGGGTTGCACAATGAGCTGTGTCCTGAGAATCCGAAGGTCTGGATGGATACGGTGTTATTCGAGCAGGTGATGGTGAACATCATCAAGAATGCGGCCGAAAGTATTGGACAGGAGGGAGATATCTATATTCGTACCTCCGCATCGCCGGTGATGCTGGAAATAACCGATACCGGAAAAGGTATCTCCAAGGAAGTGGAGACAAAGCTGTTCAGCCCCTTCTTTTCGACCAAGCCTCACGGACAGGGCATCGGGCTGATTTTCATTCGCGAAGTGTTGACGCGGCAGGAGTGTACTTTCTCGTTACGGACTTATCCGGATGGACTGACGCGGTTTCGAATCTCATTCCCAGAGCGACGGCCGGAGCAGCAGAAAAAGGATGGATGAAGCCATTCGCAGTACTTGCGGGGAAAGAAAGAGTGGAAGGTTCTGCGGGAGAAACTTGTCAGTCACGGCTTTATTGTCTAATTTTACAGGCTGTAATTCGAATTAATGTAAAGAAAACATGTGGTTATTACTGGCTTTTTGCTCAGCGGCGTTGCTGGGATTTTATGATGTCTTCAAGAAAAAATCATTGTCGAACAATGCGGTACTCCCGGTGCTGGGACTGAATACGCTTTTTTCCAGTCTGATTTTCTTGCCGTTTATTTTGATTTCGCACTTTCATCCGGAAACCTTGAAAGATACGCTTTTCTATGTACCGGATGCAGGTTGGGAAGTGCATAAATTCATCCTGCTGAAATCGTTTATCGTCCTTTCTTCGTGGACGTTCGGGTATTTCGGCATGAAACATTTGCCCTTGACTATTGTAGGACCGATCAATGCCACCCGTCCGGTCATGACTCTGGTGGGGGCTTTGCTGATATTTGGCGAGCGCCTGAATGTGTATCAGTGGATTGGCGTACTGATGGCGATTATCTCGTTCTTTATGCTGAGCCGTTCGGGAAAGAAGGAAGGCATTGACTTCAAGCACGACAAGTGGATTTGGTTCGTGGTGCTGGCAGCAGTGTTAGGAGCCGTAAGCGGATTGTACGACAAGTACCTGATGGGGCGGTTCAGTAACATGGTGGTACAGGCTTGGTACAATGTCTATCAGCTTTTCCTCATGGGCGGAGTGCTGATGTTTTTGTGGTGGCCCAAACGGAAAAGCAGCACACCTTTCCACTGGGACTGGTGCATCATCCTGATTTCCGTGTTCCTGTCGGCTGCGGATTTTGTGTACTTCTATGCCTTGGGAATGGATGGAGCCATGATTTCCATCGTGTCCATGGTACGACGGGGAAGTGTGATTGTGTCCTTCCTGTTTGGAGCCATGATCTTCCGTGAGAAGAACCTGAAGAGCAAGGTGGTCGATTTGATTTTGGTGCTGATTGGTATGTTCTTCCTTTACTTGGGAAATGTGTTAGGATAGCCCGAAGAGAGTATCCTGATAAAATAGAAAATGCCGGGGCATACGAGGAGGTATGTTCCGGCATTTTTATGTCTGACCTTGTATAAGGTCTTTTTTAATTCCGCATGTATTTCTTCATGCCTGCTGTAGAATAGGTTTGCAGTTTTCCGTTCTTGTCCGTATAGATGAAATAGGCATCCAGTTCCGGATGAGAATCACAGACCGCTTTGGCCGAATCCAGTCCCAATACCATAAAGGCGGTGGCGTAGGCATCGGCAGTGGCACAGTTCTTGGCAATGACGGTAGAAGAAAGAATGTTGTGCTGCACCGGATAGCCCGTCCGTGGGTCGATGGTATGCGCATATTTCTTTCCATCCTTGTAGTAGAAGTTGCGGTAATTGCCCGAAGTGGCCATACCGGCATCGGTAATTTCCAGTATGGTTTGCAGTTCCTGGTTGACTGATAAAGAGTCGTCAATCGGTTTGTTGACTCCGATGCGCCAGGTCTCCATCTTGGCATTCTGTCCTTTCATGACCAGTTCGCCGCCAATGTCAATCATGTAGTTCTTGATACCTTTCCGGTCGAACAGACGGGCCACGCAATCTACGCCGAACCCTTTGGCAATGGAGCTGAAGTCGAGCATCATGCGTGGGTCGGACTTGACTACTTCACCGTCTGCATTGAGGTGGATTTTGTCGATGCCCACAAACTGACGCAAGCTGTCGACGGTCAGTGAATCCGGAAACTGGGAGTGTTTGAATCCAAATCCCCAGACATTGACTAACGGGGCCACGGTCACGTCGTATGCTTTTCCGGTATCATGAGAAACCTCCTTGGCCAGATTGAACACATAGACGAACATGCTGTCGGTATGCAGGTCGGTATTCTGGTTGATACGTGTGATGACCGACTGTTTGTTGAACGGTGACAGGGAGTTATCCACCTTCTGCAGTTCTTTTTCAATCTCGTTTTTCAAGTTTTCCGACGACTGGTAAGTGATTTTATACACGGTGCCGAACACCAGGCCTTCGTCGGTCTGGTAAGGCGCTTGCTTTCTCAGAATCAGCACCGTTCCGACGATAAGGATGACGAGGAACGGCAGCTGCCATTTCAAATTGTTTTTGCTCATGAGTTATTGTAGGAATAAATGTTCTATTAAAATCTTCACGCCGATACCAATCAGTACCAGTCCTCCGAAAAGTTCTACCCGCAGGTGGAAGCGTTTGCCGAAGAACACTCCGATGAGGCTTCCCACCAGTGAAAGAATGAAAGAAGCCAGTCCGATGCTGGTCAGCGGCAGGGTCAGATCCTCTATCTGCTTGAGTCCCGCAAAGGCGAAGGAAATACCGATGGCCAAGGCGTCGATGCTGGTAGCCACTGCCAGTGCCAGTGTTACCTTCAGGCTGGTGGGGTTGAACGAGGCTGTTTCTTCTTCCTTGAACTGTGCCCGTATCATCCGGATACCTAAAAAGGCCAGCAGACCGAATGCAATCCAATGGTCGTAGTCCTCGATGAGGTGTTGGAAGCGGCTGGCGCCCAGCCATCCGATGAAAGGCATCAAAGCCTGGAAAAGTCCGAAGAAAAAGGCCATTCTCAGAAAAGTCCCCCAGCGGATGCGATGCAAGATGATGCCGCTGGTGACGGATACCGTAAAGCAGTCAATGGCCAGACTGACCGACAACAGAATGGTTTCAAGTAAGTTCATGTAAATCAGAAGGGCAAGTTGTAAATGAGATTATACGTCAGGTTGAAACTGCTGCTGGCATTCTTTCCGAATCCGGGCACGTACCATGGAACGGAATTTTCATGATTCTTGATGCTCATCCTCATTTTGTATCTCACGCTCCAACCCATGCAAAAACCTTTGTAGATTTTCACCTTGAGTCCGAGCACGCCTTCCAGCCAGCTGGCATTGCTCTTCAAGCCGGAATAAGAGAAAGGGTAGGAGATTTCTCCTCCATAGTTCGGGTCAGTCATGGATGGGCCGTCCACATCGTAGCTGAACGAGGTCATGCCATAGCGTAGTCCTACGTACAGATAGCCCGGCAAGTGTGTTTTCTTGTAAAACACGTTGTAATCCATTCCTATTCGGAAATAGGGGGCAGAGGTCTTGTAGTGCAGGTTGTTGGCATCGTTGAGGGCATCCGCTTTTCCGTATCCCACTTCCACCACGGGGAGGAAGCGGTTTTTCAGGTTGGCCTGTAGGGCTACCTCACTGTTCAGAATGTCACTTCCTAACAGGTAGCTTCCGATTCCGGCAATTTCCACTCCGATGCTCATTCCCTGATAAAGAGGTATGTTTTCCGTCGGTTCTGTTTTTTTCGCTTCTTCCTTCTGTATCTGTACCGGCTGTGCCTTGTGGGCTCCCGGCCGCTGTGCCCACAGGGAGCCACAGAGAAGGAGGCTACTCATTAGCAGCAGTAACCGTGAAATATATCTTGAAATTCTCTTTCTCATAATTGTCTATGTTCGGATTGGTGATGACGAGTGAATCGAGCATGCGGGTAGTCGTTTCCGCACTGGTTATCTCGTAGAACATCATGGTGCCGCAGTCCAAGTTGATGAAATAAGGAATGTTGCGGTGATTGACCGTAATGATGTCCCGCTGCCGGTTACCGTATTGGAAGATGAAGCGGGTCTGATCTCCGTAGCTGAGTGGCAGGCTGAGGGTACTCGTTTTGGTCGATTTGTTAATCAGCGTGTCATAGATAAGGGTATCGGCCGTCTGTAGCTGCCCGATTACGGTCAGCGTGTCAGTGTATTCCACCGATCTTCCATTTTGGTCAACGAAATTAAACTGTGCATACGCCAAGGCATTGGGCGGACAGTTCTCCACTTCGCAGGCCGGGAAGAAGGAGAAGGCTGCCAACAAAAGCAGGCTGCATACAATCGGTAGTTTCTTCATCATCAAAGTTCTTTCTCAATTTGGTATTTGTTTCTTTCCGGTGAATTGCGTGCAATCAGTTCACCGATGAACCCGGCCAGGAAAAGTTGGGTGCCTAAAATCATGGTAGTCAGTGCCAGGTAGAAATAGGGGCTTTCGGTCACCAGACGGTAAGGATTGCCGCAGTACATGTCGTACAGCTTGTTGGCTCCTACCACAATGACGGCGATGAATCCTAACAGGAACATGATGGAACCCAAGAATCCGAAGATGTGCATAGGTTTCACGCCAAAAGTAGAGAGGAACCAGAGCGACAGCAGGTCCAGATAGCCGTTCACAAAGCGGTTCAGTCCGAACTTGGTCTTTCCGTATTTGCGGGCTTGGTGGTGTACAATCTTTTCACCGATGCGGGTGAATCCGGCATTTTTGGCCAAGTAAGGGATATACCGGTGCATTTCGCCATACACTTCGATGTTTTTCACCACATCCTTGCGGTAGGCCTTCAGTCCGCAGTTGAAATCGTGCAGGTTGTGTATGCCCGAAACGGCGCGTGCCGTAGCGTTGAACAGCTTGGTTGGAATGGTCTTCGACAGTGGGTCGTAGCGTTTCTGCTTCCAACCTGAAACCAGGTCGTATCCTTCTTCTGTAATCATGCGGTACAGTTCCGGAATTTCGTCTGGGCTGTCCTGCAAGTCCGCATCCATGGTGATGACCACGTCGCCTTCAGCCTTTTCGAATCCGCAGTACAGGGCCGGCGATTTGCCATAATTTCGGCGGAACTTGATGCCTTTCACTTCTTTCGACTTCCGGCTGAGTTCTTCGATGACCTGCCAGGAGTGGTCCGTACTGCCATCGTTCACGAAAATGACTTCGTAGGTAAAGTGGTGGGCGTACATCACGCGCTCAATCCAGGCATACAATTCAGGTAAGGATTCCTCTTCATTATAGAGAGGTACGACTACAGATATATCCATATTTTTATTTCTAAGCGATTAATTCTTTTTTCTCATGACCAGCAGCGCCGTCGGAATAGACAGCAGGATTCCGTAAAAGAAATTCTGTGAAAGCAGTTGGAAAGTCATTTGCAAGGGGGTGAATGAAGAAATCACCTCGAAGCTGCTGATAAGCTGTTCCACGGAAACCTTCATGTCGCCGCTCACGCTGTCCTTTATATTATCCAACTGGCTCAGATATGTGTTCAGCAGGTATCCCTGATCAATGAAGCGGAAATATACATAGTGAGCCAATGCGGTCAGGATAGAGGCGAAGAGATACATCAGAAAGCAGAAACCGAAAGCCTGGGTGAAGGAGAGATAGCCTTCATGGTACTGGTTACGGTAACGGCGGGCATAGATGAAGCCCAGTACAGGAACGAAAATCGTCATCAGGATAAAGAGCAGCTGGAGCAGCGGAATGGTAAATCCGATGGGAAGGAAAATGAATTTGAAAATCCAGAACAATCCCATGTAAGTTCCGAACCGCATGGCGTATTCCTGTAGGGTAGTTGGTCTTTCTGCTGTCATATCGTCAAGTTTGTTAGTGGTTACAAAAGTAGTCTTTTTCGGTGAGCTGTGGTATAGAAAAGATTGAAAAATCATGAATCTTTCCCATTTTGGCCAATTTTTTTTGCACAGGTATTGTATATTCAGAAAATTTGCCTACCTTTGCACCCGCAATCGAGAAATACGCCTTCCGCGTGATACTCGATGACATATTGAATACGGGTAAGTCCCATACGGCCAGCTCCCTTCGAATCCTCCAGGGCTTGATCGCAGCAAAGGTAGTTGGTTGTAGCGGCGCGATATGGTAAGCTTACCCACCCGCCTCTTTAGCTCAGTTGGCCAGAGCACGTGATTTGTAATCTCGGGGTCGTTGGTTCGAATCCGACAAGAGGCTCGAAAATAAAACATAGTTATTGCCTCTTTAGCTCAGTTGGCCAGAGCACGTGATTTGTAATCTCGGGGTCGTTGGTTCGAATCCGACAAGAGGCTCAGGAAAGTTGGACAGTTTTGTCCGACTTTTTTTATGTCTGTACTGAGGGGAAAAAGAAAAGCCACCGGTGTTGTTTCGGTGGCTTTTTTGTACATAAAGTTAGTTTAGTAAGCCTTTTGTAGGTAATATATGGCTTCTTTTCCCTTTGGAAGAAGGGAGATTCAATAAAGGAGTTATTTTTTATGAAAACAATCGGAAGGCGAAAAATGTTCACAGCCCGTGAAAAAAAATTTTTTTTGCCTATTTTTGTATCCGGAAAATGACTACAAACCTAATAACTATCAAAACTTATAAGCATGGGAGGTTTTTTCGGAACAGTCTCTAAGGCTGAATGCGTGACCGATTTATTTTACGGTACGGACTACAATTCACATTTAGGTACGAAACGCGCCGGTATGGCGACATACGCCGAAGGCGAAGGGTTCATACGTTCAATTCATAATTTGGAAAGTACTTATTTTCGAACAAAGTTCGAAGATGAACTTCCTAAGTTCAAAGGCAAGTCGGGGATAGGAGTCATCAGTGATACAGATCCTCAGCCTATCATGATCAATTCGCATTTGGGGCGTTTTGCCATTGTCACGGTTGCAAAAATCAACAATATCGACCAGCTGGTGAAGGAACTGCTGGACTGCAATATGCATTTCTCTGAAATGAGTATGGGAAAGACCAACCCTACAGAACTGGTGGCCTTGCTCATTGTGCAGGGAAAAGATTTCGTGGAAGGCATTGAGAATGTGTTCCAAAAAATCAAAGGTTCGTGTTCCATGTTGATTCTGACGGAAGATGGGATTATCGTGGCCCGTGACAAATGGGGTCGCACGCCGATTGTCATCGGCCGGAAGAACGGGGCATACGCGGCTACCAGCGAGTCGAGCAGCTTGCCGAACCTGGATTTTGAGATTGACCGCTATGTGGGACCGGGTGAGATTCTGCGCATGCGTGCCGACGGAATCGAACAACTCCGCCAGCCGAACGAGAAGATGCAGATTTGTTCGTTCCTTTGGGTGTACTACGGTTTCCCGGTTTCCTGCTATGAAGGAAAAAATGTGGAAGAAGTACGTTTCATGAGTGGCTACAAGATGGGACAGCACGATGATTCCGAAGTGGACTGCGTGTGTGGCATTCCTGACTCGGGTGTAGGAATGGCATTGGGGTATGCGGAAGGAAAAGGAGTGCCTTATCACCGGGCTATCGCCAAATATACTCCTACCTGGCCCCGTAGTTTCACGCCGAGCAACCAAAGCATGCGCTCGCTGGTGGCCAAGATGAAGCTGATTCCCAACCGGACCATGCTTCAGGGAAAGCGTCTGCTGTTCTGCGACGACTCCATCGTGCGCGGCACCCAGCTGCGTGACAATGTGAACGTACTCTACGATTACGGTGCCAAGGAGGTGCACATGCGTATTGCCTGTCCGCCGCTGATTTACGGTTGTCCATTCATCGGTTTCACTTCTTCCAAGAGCGACATGGAACTGATCACGCGCCGCATCATCAAGGAAATTGAAGGAGACGAAAATGCCAAGCTCGACAAGTATGCCACCACCGATTCACCGGAATACAAGGAACTGGTGGAACGTATTCGGGCCCGTTTCGGACTGACTTCACTGAAATTCAATACACTGGAAATCTTGATTGAAGCTATCGGACTGCCGAAGTGCAAGGTCTGCACTCACTGTTTCGACGGCTCCAGCTGCTTCTGACAAACCGTTTCGGAGGCTGCGGGCAAGATAAATGGGAAACTCCCCGGTATATACCCGAAAATGTATCGGAGAATTCTCTGTACCACACTGTGAAATATGTATCCCACACTGCGGGATATGTATTTCACAGTGTGGTTTTTGTATCCCACAGTGTGGAACAGAGAAAGTGCTGATATACAAGGGGAAATTTGCCGGGGCGTTTTTCAGAACGCCTCGGTCATGTTGAAATAAAACAGGTTCTGACGGTTGGTGAAGTCACGTCCTAAATCCAGACGTACGTTCATACGTGGCTGTACCTCGATGCGGAGGCCCAGTCCGGCATTCGGAAGTACCCCTTCAATCTTTCCGGGCGTCGGGCCCATGAAGCCGCATCCGCCCCACGCTACGAAACCTAATCGGTTGATGACCTTCTTGATCCAGTTGCTTTGGTCGGTGTTGAACATCTGTCGGTATTCGGCCAGTGCCACGTGCGACGACTTGTCACGGTATTGTCCCATGTAATAGCCTCGCAGGTCGAATGGCGTACCGCTCAGTACGTATTTGTTCAGGGGCAGGTTGTGTCCGAAGGAATGTTTGCTCTGTACGGTCCAAGCCAGCACTTTCCGCTTGCCCACCAGCTTGTATTGCCGGTAGTCCAGTTCCAGACGATAGAAGCTGTTATTGCTCCCCAGGAACTTTTCGTACATCAGTCCCCGCAGGTCGAAATACAGTCCTTTGTAGGGATTGGCCGGTACGTCGCGCGTATCATAGGTCAGCAGGAAGCCGATACCCGAACTGAAGTCCTTGTAGCCGTCGGCAGTACCTCCTGCCCGTTTGTAGTCAGGTTGTTCCACCAGGTACTTGGCAGGATCCATGATGTGGTCGTAGGTGATGTCAATCTGCGGGCCGGCAAAAAAGTTGCTTTCGCCCAGTCGGAACAGGAACCAGGGATTAATCTGGATGCCGCTGTAGCGGTACTGGCTGGTAGAGTCGCTTCGTACATAGTTCTTGTTGGTGCTGTAGCCCACGCCATAGAAATTTTCACGGGTATTTTTGAACGAAAACTGTCCGAAGATACGGAAGCGGTCGTTCTTGAAGAAAAGTTGTGGTTTGACCACCAGGTTCAGTCCCCCGTTGAACATGAAAGCCAGGGCGGCCGGTATGACCGAACGCCGCATGGTAGTGTCTTTGGGATTCATCCGAAATGTCATCAGGGCACTTCCACCCACTAACAGTCCGAAATCGGGAGTATAGCTGGGCCCTCCCAATATATTATAGTGAAAGTTACGTTCGGCTTTCTTTTTTTTCTTGAGCTCTTTGGCGGTCAGCGGTTTGGCAGCCACGGTATCTTGCAAAGACTCTTGTGCATTCCCCATTATAGCAAACAGGAAGTAAATGCAAATCAGTAAGTATTTTTTCATGCGGCAAAATTACAAAAAAAGGCCTGAATCTTTTTGGTATTGTTTTAAGAGATTATGGATTGCCCTCTCTTTTTTAACTTAAAAGTGATAGCATTTTTGAGCTTCAAAGTAAATCATTCTTGCGTTCTAATAAAAAATGGTAAGTCGTTTGGTCATTCTCAGGGTATTTTTGTACTTTTACGTCAAACAAGAAATCGTAAACAGTAAAATTGATATGACAGTAATTGAACGTTTTTTGAAGTATGTGACTTTTGATACACAGTCGGACGAATCGACCGGCGTGACGCCAAGTACGGCGAAACAGATGGTGTTTGCCCGTTATCTGAAGGAAGAACTGGAAAAACTGGGCCTGAAAGATATTTCGCTCGATGAAAACGGTTATTTGTTTGCCACATTACCTTCGAACGTGGACCATGAGGTGCCGGTCATCGGTTTTATTTCCCACATGGACACCAGTCCCGACATGAGCGGAGCAAATGTGAAGCCGCGTATTGTGGAGAAATACGACGGAAAGGATATCCCGTTGTGTGCGGAAGAGCATATCATTTTGTCGCCCAAGAATTTTCCGGAACTGCTGGATCATGTAGGCGAGGATTTGATTGTGACCGATGGTCATACCTTGTTAGGTGCCGACGATAAGGCCGGTATTGCGGAAATCGTAGGGGCCGTGGCTTACCTGAAGGCTCATCCGGAAATCGAGCACGGAGATATCCGCGTGGGCTTTAATCCGGATGAAGAAATCGGCCTGGGAGCCCACAAATTTGATGTGGAGAAATTCGGGGCGAAATGGGCCTACACGATGGACGGCGGTGAAGTGGGTGAACTGGAGTTCGAGAACTTCAATGCCGCAGCGGCCAAGGTGGTAGTGAAAGGACGCAACGTGCATCCGGGATATGCCAAGAACAAGATGATCAATTCTTTGCTGGTGGCTACGGAATATGCTTCCTTGCTTCCTGCCAATGAGACTCCGGGTACCACCGAAGGATACGAAGGTTTCTATCACCTGATTGGAATGGAAGGTGAAGTGGAGCATACGGTATTGTCTTACATTGTCCGTGACCATGACCGGGAGAAGTTTGAAGCGCGCAAGCAGGCTTTGCTGGACTATGCGGCCCAGCTGAACCAGAAATACGGAGAGGGTACGGTGAGTGTGGAACTGAAAGACCAGTATTATAACATGCGTCAGCAGGTAGAGCCGTTGATGCACATCATCGACATCGCCTTTGCGGCCATGCAGGAAGCCGGTGTCACTCCGAAGGTGAGAGCTATCCGCGGCGGTACAGACGGGGCACAGCTTTCGTTCAAGGGACTTCCTTGTCCGAATATCTTTGCCGGCGGGCTGAACTTCCACGGACGTTATGAGTTCGTGCCTATCCAGTCTATCGAGAAGGCTATGATGGTGGTCGTGAAGATTGCCGAGCTGACAGCCAAAAGATATCGTTAAATCATTATGAAAGTTGCAGACTTGTTTCGGCAGGTCTGCAACTTTGTACATCAACCTTAAAATATACCTTATGAAAACAACTCCATTTACCGAGAAACATATTGCACTCGGTGCCAAAATGCATGAATTTGCGGGTTATAACATGCCGATTGAATACTCTGGAATCATTGATGAACACATGACGGTTTGCCAGTCAGTGGGGGTATTTGATGTGTCGCACATGGGAGAATTCTGGGTGAAAGGGCCTCATGCCCTGGAATTTATTCAGGAAGTGACTTCCAACAACGCGGCGGTGCTTACTCCGGGCAAGGTGCAGTACACTTGCTTCCCCAATGAAACGGGAGGAATTGTTGATGATTTGCTGGTGTATAATTACG
Source organism: uncultured Bacteroides sp. (assembly GCF_902472605.1). Lineage (GTDB taxonomy): Bacteria > Bacteroidota > Bacteroidia > Bacteroidales > Bacteroidaceae > Phocaeicola. The sequence goes on along the minus strand of NZ_CABROP010000019.1, from coordinate 2,597 downwards.
AACCCGAGAAATACATGCTGGTGGTCAATGCGGCCAATATTGAAAAAGACTGGAACTGGTGCGTGTCTCACAACAAGGTGGGGGCAGAGCTGGAAAATTCGTCCGACCGTATCGCACAGCTGGCCATACAAGGACCTAAGGCATGTGACACCCTTCAGAAGCTGACTCCGGTGGACCTGAAGTCGATTCCTTATTATACATTCAAGGTGGGTGAGTTTGCCGGAGTGCCGAATGTGATTATTTCGAATACGGGATACACCGGCGCCGGAGGTTTTGAATTGTACTTCTATCCGGAAGTAGCCATGAAAGTATGGGATGCCATCTTCGAGGCCGGAAAAGAATTCGGTATCAAACCGATTGGTCTGGGGGCCCGTGATACTTTGCGTCTGGAAATGGGCTTCTGCTTGTATGGAAACGATATTACCGATGAGACTTCTCCGCTGGAAGCCGGACTGGGATGGATTACGAAGTTTGTGGAGGGTAAGAACTTCACGAATCGTGCTGCATTGGAAAAGCAGAAAGCAGAAGGCGTGAGCCGAAAACTGGTAGGCTTTGAGATGATTGACCGCGGCATTCCTCGTCATGGATATGCCTTGCTGAACGAAGCCGGCGAAACCATCGGACACGTGACTTCCGGTACCATGTCGCCGACACGGAAAATCGGTATCGGCATGGGATATGTCAAGATTGAATACGCCAAACCAGGTACGGAAATTTACCTGGACAACCGGGGGCGGAAGCTGAAGGCACAGGTAGTGAAACCACCCTTCCGCAAGAACTCCTGAGGCTTTAGAAATAGATTTTGAATAGATTCGGATGCAAAGTCGTTTCAGAGATTTCTCTCCTACGGCTTTGCATCTTTTTTAAGGAAACCATGAAAGAAAAGTTTTTGTATGCAAGTGCATGTCTGCCTTTGCTGGCTCCGGCTCATCTACTGGCGGCAGACAGAGACGACCCTTCCCGTCCTAATGTGATTATTATCTGTGCGGATGACCTCGGCTATGGAGATTTGGAGTGCTATCGGGCCAAGAACATCCACACGCCGGCCGTGAACAGTCTGGCTCAGCACGGTATTCAGTTTACGAATGCCTATGCGGTGGCATCCACGAGTACCCCGTCGCGGTATTCTCTGCTCACAGGGGAATATGCCTGGCGGAAACCGGGTACTGATGTGGCGGCAGGAAATGCCGGCATGATTATCGACCCGGGGCGTTATACGCTGGCGGATGTGTTTAAAAATTCAGGGTACGTGACTTCCGTTATCGGCAAGTGGCATTTAGGCTTGGGAAGTGAGACCGGCGAGCAGGACTGGAACGCACCGCTGCCTTCTCATCCGGGCGACTTGGGCTTTGATTATTCGTATATCATGGCGGCTACGGCCGACCGCGTGCCTTGCGTGTTCATCGAAAACGGGAAGGTGGCGAATTACGACCCGGCTCATCCGATAGAGGTAAGTTACAAGAAGCCTTTTGCGGGAGAGCCTGTGGGAGCAGACCATCCGGAATTGATGTATAATTTACAGCCGACGCACGGGCATAATCAGGCTATTGTCAATGGGATTGGGCGTATCGGATATATGAAAGGAGGGGGAAAGGCCTTGTGGAAGGACGAGAATATCGCCGATTCCATTACGGCGCATGCCATTGACTTTATCCGTCAGCACAGCCAGGAGCCCTTTTTCATGTATTTTGCTACGAACGACGTGCATGTGCCGCGTTTCCCGCACGAGCGGTTCAGGGGAAAGAATGTGATGGGCCTGAGAGGGGATGCCATTGCGCAGTTCGACTGGAGCGTGGGCCAGTTGTTGGCTTGCCTGGAGGAGCTGCGCCTGCGTGAGAATACGCTGATTATCCTGACCAGTGACAACGGTCCAGTGTGCGACGACGGCTATGACGACCAGGCGGCTGAACGCTTGAACGGTCATTCGCCTACCGGCGGGTTGAGAGGAAATAAGTACAGTGCGTTTGAAGGGGGAACCAGAATTCCGTTCATCGTGTCATGGCCTGCCGAAATCCGGAAAGCGGGCACATCCGACGCATTGGTTTCGCAGATTGATATCATGAAGTCGTTGGGACAACTCGTGGGGGCTGTGCTTCCCAAGGGAAGTGCACCGGACAGCGGCGATTACCTGAATACCTTGCTGGGAAAGGACACGAAGGGCAGAGAATGGGTGATGGAACAATCGTACAACCACACCTTGTCGGTGCGCACGAAGGACTGGAAATACATTGAGCCGAGCGACGGACCAGTGGGAGTGCCTTGGGTGCCGGAAATTGAATCGGGTAACAATACAGCGCCTCAGTTGTATAAGTTGGTGGATGATGCCCACGAGCAGCAGAATGTAGCCGTTGAATATCCGGAGGTGGTGTTTAAGATGCAGGATATCCTGAGAAGAGTCAGAAAGGGTGTCCAATAAACGTTTTCGTTTGTATCGCAAAGAATAAGAATGGCTGGAAAGTGGGCGAAAGCTGCTTTTCAGTCATTTTGTGTGATGCGAGAAAATGGTATAAAAAAAGATTGTCTTTTTGAAAGACAATCTCTCGAAGAGCGGAAGACGGGACTCAAACCCGCGACCCTCAGCTTGGAAGGCTAATGCT
>NZ_CABROP010000018.1:0-58775 GCF_902472605.1 uncultured Bacteroides sp. | reverse complement strand
CATGCGTGACAGGCATGTATTCTAACCAACTGAACTAACGCACCATTAAGTTTTTTCGTTGCTTTCTCTCTCGATTGCGGTTGCAAAGGTAGTACAATTTTTTGAACCTGCAATAGCTTCGTGAAAAAATTTTCAGCAGGAGACTTATACAGGAAATATAAGAAATAGGGAAAAACAGGCTCTCCCACTCCATCTTGTCAGAAAAAGAAAGCAGACGCCAAACTTTCCGTTGCGTTTATTAGGAGATTGATTATAATTCGTTACTTTTGCAAAAACAATTTTTTCTCATAAAAAACAATACAGAAGAATGAAAATTGCCATCATCAAATACAACGCCGGCAACCTTTTTTCGGTGAATTGTGCCTTGAAACGGCTGGGCGTGGAACCTGTCATTACCCACGATAAGGAAACGCTGCTCAGTGCCGACAAGGTCATCTTTCCAGGAGTGGGCGAAGCACGCACCACCATGGACTACCTGAAGGGATGCGGACTGGACCAGCTCATCAAAGACCTCAAACAGCCGGTACTGGGTATCTGCTTAGGCATGCAGCTGCTTTGCCGCCATTCTGAGGAAGGCGACGTAGACTGTCTGGGAATCTTCGATGCGGAAGTGAAGAAATTCCAGCCGACCCATCCGGAAGAAAAGGTACCCCACATGGGATGGAACACGCTCTCACACCTTCGCAGCCCATTGTTCCAAGGACTTAAGGAGGAAGAGTTCGTGTATTTCGTCCATAGTTTCTATGTGCCGGTCAACGAGTTTACTGCTGCCACTACGGAATATATCACTCCCTTCAGTGCAGCATTGCACAAGGACAATTTCTATGCCACCCAATTCCACCCGGAAAAGAGCGGCAAGGTGGGCGAATGCATCCTGCGCAACTTCCTGAATCTATAATCTTTCATTCAATTTGCATAAGAACATCCTATGATAGAACTTATACCTGCCATCGACGTCATCGACGGCAAATGCGTGCGGCTTTCACAAGGAGACTACCAGTCGAAAAAGGTGTACAACGAGAACCCCGTAGAAGTGGCCAAGATGTTTGAAGCACACGGCATCCAGCGGCTGCATGTGGTGGACCTGGATGGAGCGGCTTCCAAACATATCGTAAATTACAAGGTACTGGAGGCATTGGCCGGACAGACCTCACTGGTCATCGACTTCGGCGGAGGCATCAAAAGTGACGAAGACTTGCACATCGCTTTCGAGAGCGGGGCGCAAATGGTCACCTTGGGCAGTATTGCCGTAAAAGAGCCGGATACGTTCAGCCGATGGATGGAGGCTTACGGCAGTGAACGGATCATCTTAGGAGCGGATGCCAAGGAGGGAAAAATCGCCGTAAACGGCTGGCTGGAATGCAGCCGGATGGAACTGATGCCGTTCCTCGACGAATACATAAAGAAAGGAGTTACCAAGGTGCTCTGCACGGACATCTCCCGCGACGGCATGCTCAACGGTCCATCCATCGAGCTGTACAAGGAAATTATCCAAGCCCATCCCGACCTGCACCTGATTGCCAGCGGAGGTATCAGCGGCATGAAAGACATTGAAGCGCTGGAAGAGGCCGGCATCCCGGCGGTGGTGTTCGGAAAAGCTTTTTATGAGGGGCGCATCACCCTGAACGACTTGAAGGCTTTCCTTCCTTAAAACTTATTCAAGAAACAAAACTATGTTAGCAAAGAGAATTATACCTTGTCTGGACATCAAGGACGGACAGACAGTAAAAGGGACCAACTTCGTCAACCTGCGACAAGCCGGCGACCCGGTAGAACTGGGAAAGGCGTATAGTGAACAAGGGGCAGACGAACTGGTCTACTTGGACATCACGGCCAGCCACGAGGGCCGCAAAACATTTACGGAACTGGTGAAACGCATCTCGGCGGAAATCAATATTCCGTTCACCGTGGGGGGCGGTATCCATGAACTGAGTGACGTGGAACGGCTTCTGAACGCCGGAGCGGACAAGGTGTCCATCAACTCCTCTGCCCTCCGCAACCCGCAGCTCATCGACGACATAGCTCTTCACTTCGGGTCGCAGGTGTGTGTGGTAGCTATCGATGCACGCCAGACTCCGCAGGGTTGGAAATGTTACCTCAACGGAGGACGGCTGGAGACCGACCGTTTTCTGATGGAATGGGCGGAAGAAGCCAACAGCCGGGGCGCGGGAGAAATCCTGTTCACCAGCATGGACCACGACGGGGTGAAAGAAGGCTATGCCAATGAGGCACTGGCTGAACTAGCCGACAGACTGACCATCCCGGTCATCGCTTCGGGAGGCGCCGGCAAGAAAGAACACTTCCGCGATGCGTTTACGCTGGGAAAAGCCAATGCGGCACTTGCGGCCAGTGTTTTTCACTTCGGAGAAATACGGATTCCCGAATTAAAAGATTACCTTTGCAAAGAAGGCGTCACCGTACGCAGATAAAAGTATGTTTAACCACTCATTAGATATAAAATAAAAAATTATGGAACTGGATTTTGACAAAATGAATGGCCTGATTCCGGCCATCATCCAAGATAACTACACACAGAAAGTGTTGATGCTGGGCTTCATGAACAAGGAAGCCTACGAAAAGACCGTGGAAACGGGAAAGGTTACTTTCTTCAGCCGTACGAAAAACCGCCTCTGGACCAAGGGCGAACAGAGCGGGAACTTCCTGCACGTGGTATCCATCAAGGCGGACTGTGACAACGACACCTTGCTCATCATGGTACACCCGGACGGCCCAGTCTGTCACACAGGTACCGACACTTGCTGGGGTGAAAAGAACGAACAGGACATCATGTTCCTGAAGGAACTGCAGGATTTCATTGACCGACGTCGCCAGGAAATGCCGGAAAAATCCTACACGACCAGCCTGTTCAATTCGGGTGTCAACAAGATGGCACAGAAAGTGGGTGAAGAAGCAGTGGAAACGGTCATCGAGGCCTGCAACGGTACCGATGAACGATTAATTTATGAAGGAGCCGACCTGCTGTATCACCTGATTGTGCTGCTCACCTACAAAGGGTACCGCATTGAAGACCTGGCCCGCGAACTGAAAGAACGCCACAGTGCGAACTGGAAAAAACATTAATGCAAAGCATGGAAGAACAACCGCTTATCACATATCAGCATGTCAGCATCAGCCTGCAGGGACAGGAAATCCTTTCAGACGTGAACTTTGAACTGAAGAAGGGAGAATTTGTCTACCTCATCGGAAAGGTAGGCAGCGGGAAATCCACTTTTCTGAAAACTCTCTACGGAGAAGTGGATATCAACGATGGAGAAGCCCAAGTTTTAGGCTACTCTATCCGCCAGCTGAAACGAAAAGACCTCCCTACCCTGCGCCGGAAACTGGGCATCGTGTTCCAAGACTTCCAGCTGCTGACCGACCGTACCGTACACGAGAACCTGAAATTCGTGCTCAAAGCTACGGGATGGAAAAGCCGCACAGAAATAGAAAAACGCATCGAAGAAGTACTGCGGCAGGTGGGAATGGAAAACAAGGGATACAAAATGCCCAACGAGCTTTCAGGGGGTGAACAGCAACGCATTGTCATCGCACGGGCCATCCTGAACCAGCCAGACATCATCTTGGCCGATGAACCGACAGGCAATCTCGATGTGGAAACGGGACGACACATCGTGGAACTGTTGCAGGATATCTGCCGGCAAGGGTCGGCCATCATCATGACCACACACAACCTGAACCTGCTGTCGGAATACCCAGGAAAGGTGTACAAATGTGAGCATCATCACTTGACAGAAACCGTAAATTCATAAAAAAGACAAAGGAGTAAAAGGAATTTTGCCAAAATGAACTTAAAATAGGGTTTTTATTACTACATTTGCTCCCGAAAATAATTAATTATAAAACATTTTAAATTCGAAACGTAAAATGAAAGTTTTAAAGTTTGGAGGTACATCCGTAGGTTCCGCTCAAAGAATGAAGGATGTGGCCAAATTAATCAATGACGGCGAACAGAAAATTGTAGTCCTGTCTGCCATGTCGGGTACGACGAACACATTGGTTGAAATTTCGGATTATCTGTACAAGAAAAATCCAGAAGGTGCTAATGAAATCATCAACAGACTGGAAGCGAAGTATAAACAGCACATTGATGAGTTATATTCTACAGAGGAATATAAACAGAAGACACTGGATTTTGTAAAATCGGTTTTTGATTACATTCGTTCTTATACGAAAGACATATTTACGTTGTTTGAAGAAAAAGTCATCTTGGCACAGGGAGAAATCATCTCTACAAACATGGTGACAAACTATCTGTGCGAACAGGGAGTGAAAGCCATCTTGATTCCGGCATTGGAATATATGCGTACGGACAAGAACGGCGAACCGGATTTGACCTACATCCGCGAGAAACTGAACGCACAACTGGAAGCCAACCCGGGTTATGAAATTTACATCACACAAGGGTTCATCTGCCGCAATGCGTACGGTGAAATCGACAACCTGCAGCGTGGCGGAAGCGACTATACTGCTTCTTTAATCGGTGCAGCCATCAACGCATCAGAAATCCAGATTTGGACGGATATCGATGGAATGCACGACAACGACCCACGTGTAGTAGACAAGACCTCTCCAGTACGTCAGCTGCACTTCGAAGAAGCTGCCGAACTGGCTTACTTCGGGGCCAAGATTCTGCACCCGACCTGTATCCAGCCGGCTAAATATGCCAACATTCCGGTACGTCTGCTGAACACCATGGAACCGTCGGCTCCGGGCACGCTGATTTCAAACGATACGGAAAAGGGCAAAATCAAGGCAGTCGCTGCCAAAGACAACATCACCGCCATCAAAATCAAATCCAGCCGTATGCTGCTGGCTCACGGTTTCTTGCGCAAGGTGTTTGAAATCTTCGAAAGCTACCAGACAGCCATCGATATGGTATGTACTTCAGAAGTAGGTGTGTCCATGTCGATTGACAACACGAAGCACTTGAATGAGATTGTGAACGACCTGAAGAAATACGGAACGGTAACGGTAGACCATGACATGTGTATCGTTTGCGTAGTAGGTGACTTGGAATGGGAAAACGTAGGTTTTGAGGCAAAGGCACTCGATGCCATGCGTGAAATTCCGGTACGTATGATTTCATTCGGCGGCAGCAACTACAACATCTCTTTCCTGATTCGTGAAGCAGACAAGAAGAGAGCACTCCAGTCTTTGAGCGACGTGCTGTTCAACAGCAACAAGAAATAAAGACATTTTTATGCAGCGAAAAGCGGAGGATACGGTCAAAACCGCATCATCCGCTTTTTTATCATCCTAATCAAACAAAACAACTAAACTCACATGAAAGCAAATTTTCCTATACCGCGTTTCAGGGAACTTGAAACCCCGTTTTATTATTATGACGCGAACCTGCTGCGTGAGACCTTGGACAAGATCAAGGAAGAGGCAGGGAAATACAATAAATTTTGTGTGCATTATGCCGTAAAAGCCAATGCCAATCCCAAAATCCTGCGTATCATCCGCGAAAGCGGACTGGGAGCCGACTGTGTGAGCGGCGGTGAAATCCAGGCATCTATCCAAGCCGGATTCCCAGCCAGCAAGATTGTCTATGCCGGCGTGGGAAAGACTGACAAGGAAATCAATCTGGGACTGGATTATGACATTTTCTGCTTCAACGTAGAATCTATTCCGGAACTGGAGGTCATCAATGAACTGGCTGCGGCAAAGAATAAAATTGCCCGCGTGGCGTTCCGCATCAACCCGGATGTAGGTGCGCATACGCATGCCAACATCACCACCGGACTGGCAGAAAACAAGTTCGGCATCAGCATGCAGGACATGGATCACATCATCGATCTGGCACTGGAGATGAAAAACGTGAAATTCGTGGGACTGCATTTCCACATCGGCTCACAGATTCTGGACATGGGCGACTTCGTGGCGCTCTGCAACCGCATCAATGAATTACAGGAAAAATTGTATGCACGCCAGATTATCGTGGAACACATCAACGTGGGAGGCGGACTGGGCATCGACTATGCACATCCGAACCGCCAGCCGATTCCAGACTTCGCCGAGTACTTCGCTACCTATCACAAGCACTTGCGTCTGCGCCCGCAACAGACACTGCACTTTGAACTGGGCCGCTCGGTAGTGGGACAGTGCGGAAGCCTCATCACCAAGGTAACTTACGTGAAACAAGGTACAAACAAACAGTTTGCTATTGTCGATGCGGGTATGACCGACTTGATTCGTCCGGCTTTGTACCAAGCTTATCATAAGATTGAAAACCTGACCTCGGAAGAACCTGTTGAAACCTACGACGTGGTAGGTCCTATCTGCGAATCATCCGACGTGTTCGGCAAAGCCATCGACCTGAACAAGGTACACCGTGGCGACCTGATTGCCCTGCGTTCGGCTGGAGCTTACGGTGAAATCATGGCTTCAGGCTACAACTGCCGTCCGCTGCCGAAAGGCTACACTTCGGACGAACTGGTATAAGCAGTCATTCTACTTATTGAATAATTCGAAGGTAAATTTACATCCCACGGAGGTAAATTTACCTTTTTCATTTCCGATAAAGATTCCTGCATCGAACAGATGGGTGGCAAAGCCATAACCAAACTCCAGGTAGGGATTCAAATGGGGCATGAACAGAATGCCTGCATAGATTCGTTCTTTCTGGATGAAGGACAGCAGTCGGTTTACAGGATAAAGAAGGATGAAAGGCGCTTCAAACGTCATATTGCCACGAAGATAATGCCGGGATGCATTGTACCATCGCCCGTCCAACATCTGGAAAGTCCCTCCAATGTCATCGTTCCAACCCTGCGGCAGGTTCAGGTTGGCAAAGTGTACGTAATCTACGAAATACATGTCCGACTGGTTCGTGAACATTCCCCCTCCGATATGATAAGCAATAGATCGGACATTTTTCAGACGGATAATCTGTTCCACCGAGCATTCAATACGTTCATAAGTTCCTGAATTTTTCAGCAACTTGATACCTCTTTCATAATCCAACATGAAGGTCGGATAATAAGAACCTACATTGATTTTTCGGTTGCCATTCATATAATAATACATGCCCGGCGTCCACTCCAAACGGAGACGAGGTGCGAAACTGTTATAACGGGAACGGACACGAGCTTCCACCTCCGGCGTACTCTTGGTATATCGCCAGTGCATGGCCAAACCTGTACCCAACTTCAGGCCGTTACACAGTTCAATGTTGTGCGACACATCCACATACACATCCTTGAAATAGTCCAGCTCCAGCCCTTCGAACGAGAACGTACTATCCGGCATTTCTTTCAACTGATCAAGCACTACACTACTGTAAATACGGTTACCATTTCCGGCATGTACCTCAAAGGAACCCAGCCTACGGGGATTGTAAAAATATTCGATATCGGCTTTGGCATAAAGCTCCTTCTTGGTAAAATTATAACCAATCTGCGGTGCGATACGCAGCAACCGTCCGTCGTGAAACAGTTTGTTGTACTTGAACACCTGCCGGTAAGAAATCCCGTTCCGGTGACTATAACTCACAAGCAACGGATTGATTATCGGAGAACAGTTGATGCTTCCTACCCGCGACAAGTCGATATCGTAACTGCTGATCAAGGCATCCCCTATCTGACCGAGGAACACCATGTTCTTTTGGAACCTCGTAGGTGGAGGCTTCAAGGTATCCGCCTCCCGCTGCCGCCTCCGTTCATCCGCCATCCGATAAAGCGAATCTTCATACGATGACAAAAGAATCGGACGGATACGGTTGAATGAATCCCGCTCTACTACCAGACGACTGGTGTCACAAGTCAGCGTATAAGACTTGGAAAGATTATGGTCCTTCGTCTTTTTATCAATCCATTCCTCTCCCGGTTGCCGGAACGTCACCGAAGAATAGCGCATCCATCCAGTGTATTTCATCTCCAGGTGATTCTTCAAGAACTTGAAATTCAGGTCCAGGTTCATCAGTACCGGAAGACATTTCGTATCTTCCTCCTCTCCCATCTGCATGCTCAGGTGAAAGTGAATCAAATCATAACGCCCTTTCAAATCCATTTTCCGGATGGTCCAGTCGGCCGAAGAAAGCCACAAAGCCCCCTCCACCAGCTGCGTACTCCGATAACGGGGAATAACCCGGATGCAATAGAGTTTGCCATCCAAGCGAGGTTCCACACTTTCCAACAAATAACGATAATGTATCCGTGCTTTCTCATTCAAAGGCGACAACAATTTGTTACCCATCAAGGAAGGCGAATAAATGTTGAATTTCATGTAATCTATCACATCGAAAATCTGTCCTCTATAGCTGGGAAAAGTGGTAGATATGGCCCTAACCTTCCGATCGATAATTCCAGGTGCCGTGTACTGAAGTTCGCTGATGGATTCATGCACATAATCCTTTATTCCCTTCTCCAACCTGAACATTGAAGGCACATAACGAATGATGCGATTCTGCTTGTGAACCGTCAGATGCCCTTTCAAATATAAATCTGCCTTATAACCTTTGACCTCATGCGAATAAATGGAAGCTGCCTGAAACATATATCTCAAAATGGAATCAGGCACCATGGGCCTAAAAGGAAGAGCCGGAGCATTGTCACGTGCCATTCCCCGTTGTGGAATACCACCCAGCAGACATAAAGCCCACAGTCCCCACAAAACTACATATAAGGCTTTTCTTATTCGCATTCTTAGGCAAATATATAACAAAGGGCTATTCCAAGGGCATTTTTTGCCAGGAAAAAAGAAAATTTTCAAATTTTCTTTCTATCTTTGTGCTAAATAACATGGTTTTGAAACATTTATGGTAAAAAAGGAATTAACAGAAGCTGAGATTGCCGAAAGTATACCAGATTTATGGCAACCATTAACCCAGCAGCAGCGCGAATTGCTTGCTCAAAACTTCACAATTCAAAAATACAAGAAAAACGAAACTATTTACTGTGAAGGGGAAACCCCAGAAAATCTGATGTGTCTGCTCAACGGCAAAGTAAAGATTTACAAAGACGGGGTTGGAGGAAGGAGCCAAATTATCCGTGTCATCAAAAACAAGGAATATTTCGCTTACCGAGCTTACTTCGCCGAAGAAAACTTTGTAACCGCTGCCGCTGCTTTTGAACCTTGCACCATGTGTCTGATCCCGATGCCTGTTATTGTCCAGCTGATTATGGAGAATGCAAACTTAGCCATGTTTTTCATCAAACAATTGTCGAAAGATTTGGGTATTTCGGATGAGAGAACCGTCAACCTGACTCAGAAACACATCCGTGGACGCCTGGCTGAATCGTTGCTCTTCCTGAAAGAAACTTACGGCGTAGAAGAAGACCAGTGTACCTTGAGCATCTATCTCTCAAGAGAAGACTTGGCTAATCTTTCGAATATGACCACTTCCAATGCCATTCGTACATTGTCAAACTTTGCAGCCGAGAAACTGATTATCATTGACGGACGCAAAATAAAGATTATCGATGAGGAGAAGCTGAAAAAAATCAGCAAAATCGGCTAACAACTCCTTATAATTATAATACCTCCGAGGTATTGTTAACAGTTATATTGATTCCCAAGAATTACTTGATACAGAAGGAAACAATATAACTGTTTTTTTATTGCTTTCCAGTGCCTGAATAAACGAATCTCAGGTTACTGCTTCTCTTTATAAAAATTTGCAAAATTCATCTCCCAAACGTATTTTTGTGTCAGTATATTATTAACAATTAATCTTACTGACATGGATAATACCACACACAACACACAAAAGGAAACAGGTTTCCTCGCCCGAATGCGACAAAAACTGACCGAAAGGAAACGCCGGGTCATGAGACTCATCGAATTAAAACGCCTCCAGCGAATCCGTAAAAAGACTGTACCCGGCTACACTTACTGCAAGAACTGCGGTACCAAACTGGAAGGAATGTACTGCCACTGCTGCGGACAATATGCTCTCGACATCTACCAGCCGTTTTGGAAATACTTCAAGCAATATTTTGAAAATGTCTACCAATTCGACAGTAAAATCTGGCAGACCTTATGGCTCATGTTTACCCGTCCAGGCTTCCTGACCAACGAGTTTAATGCCGGAAAGATTAATTCCTACGTGCATCCTTTCCGGCTCTACATGTGCATCTCCGTGGTCTTTTTCACCCTCTTTTTCATGCTGGCCTCCGACAAGGCCAACCAAGCCCTGCAGGCCGTAGACTCTCTGAGCATCAACGACGAAGTAGTCCAACAGCTCAATTCTGACGCTGTCCTCCCCGATACCAGCGTCTACTTGTATCAGGGCCCGGAACTGGTACAGGCCCTACAAGAAAGAGGGGTTACCCGAGCCGATGAACTATTTCAGGTGCAACGCCTGGACGACCGTTTCTCCCTTTCCTATGTACGGATGCCGAAGCTGATAGCCGATTCTTGCCTCCGGGAAAGCACCCTTAGGGAAAAAGACCTGAAAACCATTCTGGACCTTCAGAAAGTGAAAACCTCACAGCTGGACAGTCTGCTGAAAGAAAAAGAAATCAGCTCGGAATCGATGCAAGCGGCCCTCCACTTCCAGACGGACTCCACTGGAAACGCCCTCACACCCGTGTACGAATGGAATCCAGACAACCCCGATGAAGCCGAACAACTCCGCCGGGAGTCTTTCCTTAACCAGCTCATAGGAGGCTTGTCCAAATGGACGCCCCTCTACATGATGTTCCTTTTACCGCTGTTCGCCTGGCTTCTGCAAGGCCTGTTCCGCAAATCACGGTATCCCTACATGTGGCATTTCGTGCATGCCATTCATCTGAATACCGTGTTCCTGATGCTGTTGCCCATCCCGTTGATTCCCCTGCTGACAGAGAAAAACTTTCTGGATGCCTTCAGAGGAGACATGCCCCTCTACACACTGGCCATTTTCCTCGTGGGTATGTTTATCTATACCTACATTTCGCTGCACACCGTGTACCACCGTGGCTGGATTAGAACCTTCCTCAAAACTGTGGGCTTACTGAGCCTGTTCACGTTCCTAGCCCTCGTCATCGCCGGCATCCTGCTCATCGTGCTGCTTTACTCACTCTCGGAGGAGTTTTAAGAAAGCCTCTCAGCGTTCAGCGTATCTCGCGCAGGGCCTTGCAAAGCTGGTCGGGGCAGGAAGTGGGCTTTCCCCCGCAACGGATACCTTCCAAGCGTGCAATCACGTCGTCCACTTTCATCCCCTTTACCAGCGAAGAGATACCTTGCAGGTTCCCGTTGCATCCGCCTGTAAAATGTACGTCTTTCACAATTCCATTTTCCACTTCCACGTCAATCTGGGAACTGCAGGTTCCCGTAGTTCTGTAACTATATTTCATGCTATCGTCTTTTTTTACGTATAAAAAAGAACGGAGTACCTTGTGAAGCACTCCGTCCGTAATGTATGTAAAGAGAAAAATTATTCTGCGTCCTCTTCCGGTTTCATGTTCGTGTAAACCGTCTGTACATCGTCGAATTCTTCCAGACGTTCTACCATCTTGTCGATTGTCTCACGCTGTTCCGGAGTCACATCCTTCAAGTCGTTCGGGATGTAAGTGAAATCACCACCGACATCTTCGAAGCCACATTCTTCCAAGTGCTTCTGGATGGCTGCGTAGCTCTTCGGGTCACCGTAGATAGTGATGGTACCTTCTTCCGGATCTTCATCGTATTCATCTTCTACGTTATAGTCGATCAAGTCCAGAATCAGTTCTTCCATGTCCAGGCCGTCTTTCTTCTTGAAAGTGAACACACACTTGTGGTCGAACAAGAAAGCCAGTGAACCGGTAGTACCCAGGTTACCGCCAAATTTGTTGAATACGGAACGTACGTCGGCTACCGTACGAGTTGTGTTATCTGTCAAAGTATCTACGAATACAGCAATTCCGTGAGGACCGTATCCTTCGTAAGTCATGCTCTTGTAATCGCTCTGGTCTTTACCCATTGCATTCTTGATAGCACGTTCAATGTTGTCCTTCGGCATGTTTTCACGCTTACAAGTAGCGATTACCGAACGCAAAGCCGGGTTGTTTTCCGGTTCCGGACCACCAGCTTTTACTGCAATTGCAATTTGTTTACCCAGACGAGTGAAGGTCTTCGCCATGTGACCCCATCTTTTCAATTTTGTAGCTTTTCTATATTCAAACGCTCTTCCCATTGGATTATATTTTTAAATTTATTTTTAATGAGTTCTCTTTTTATCGAAGCACAGCTCCCAGCTTGTTCTGCAGGTTGCCAATCAGCTTCTGCATAAACTTGTCAATCTGCTTGTCGTTCAGTGTAGCATTCTCGTCCTGAAGCATGAAGCTTACGGCATAGCTCTTCTTGCCAGCTTCCAAGTTCTTACCTTCGTACACGTCGAACAATTCTACAGACTTCAACAGCTTCTTGTCGGTTTCGTAGGCAATCTTTTCGATCTCGGCAAACTGTACCTTCTTGTCAATCAGCAAAGCCAAGTCACGTTTTACAGCTGGGAACTTGGAGATTTCCTTGTAGCTTACCACATTGTTCTTGATAGCCTTCATCAGTTCCTTCCAGTTCAGGTCGGCATAATATACTTCATGATCAATGTCGAATGCCTTCTGAATCTTCTTGCAAACCACACCGAAGGTAGCCAGCAGCTTACCGCCACGAGTGTGTACGGAAATAGCCACAGAGTAAATGTCGTCCGAAAGATTTCCGAATACCAGTCCTCCGAAGTTTACACCCAAACGACGGAAGATATTCAATACGTAAGCCTTCAGTTCATATACAGACGCATTTTCATCGGCATGTGCCCAAGAGTTGCTTACCCGCTTTCCTGTCAGCCACAAGCCCATGTGCAATTCTTCCGAATAGGCAGCCAGTACCTTTTCCGGATTCTTCTTCTCAGCATGGAAGTGGTAGCAGTTACCAAACTCGAAGAACTTCAAGTCAGCATTCTTGCGGTTGGCATTGTGCTGGATACTTTCCAGACCGCCAAAAAGCAGTGTGGCACGCATTACGTTCAAGTCGTTGCTCAACGGATTCACCACACGCACCAAGTTTTCTGGCTTGAACGTTTCCAGTCCGTCATAATAAGCCGCAGCGGTCAGTGAGTTGTTCAGAATCTCATTGAAACCACAACCTACCAACTGTTCGCCGACCAGGTTCTGCAGTTTCACTGACTTGTCAACTTCTCCCTTCACACTCAAGCTGGACTTCAGGGTAGTCGGGATTTCCACATTATTATAACCATAAATACGGAGAATATCCTCTACCACATCGCACGGACGCTGTACATCCACCCGATAAGGAGGAACCAGCAACGAAAGACCTTCTGCAGTTTCGTTCACAATCTTCATCTCCAAGCTGGTAACAATGCTCTTCACGGTTTCTACCGGAATCACCTTACCTACCAGTGAATTGACATAATTATAAGAAAGTTCTACCGGGAAATCAGCAATCGGATGCGGATAGTTGTCCTTGATTTCAGAAGCAATTTCACCTCCCGCCAGTTCCTTCACCAGCAGCGCAGCTTCCTTCAAAGCATAAATAGTAATGTTCGGGTCAATACCACGTTCGAAACGGAAAGAAGAATCCGTGCTCAAACCGTGACGACGCGCCGTCTTGCGCACCCAAGTCGGATGGAAATAAGCGCTTTCCAGGAACACGTCCGTAGTCGTTTCCGTCGTACCTGAATCCAGTCCGCCAAATACACCGGCGATACACATCGGCTCTTCCGTGTTGCAAATCATCAGGTCCTTATCAGACAGCTTGCGTTCCACTTCGTCCAGTGTCACGAACGGAGTTCCTTCGGCACAAGTCTTCACCACAATCTTTCCACCCTTAATCTTATCGGCATCGAAGCAGTGCATCGGCTGACCGTAGGCATGCAGGATGTAGTTGGTAATATCGACGATGTTATTAATCGGACGCACCCCAATCAGACGGAGCTTGTTCTGCAACCATTCCGGACTTTCCTTCACGGTCACGCCTTTGATGGCTACTCCTGCATAACGCGGGCAAGCTTCCGTGTTTTCCACCACGATGTCGATATTCATGTCGTGGTTGTCTTCTTTGAATGCATCGACAGAAGGACGCTTCAAGGTAGCTTTGTGTCCGTTCTGAATGAGCCATGCATACAAGTCGCGCGCTACCCCATAGTGTGAGCAGGCATCGGCACGGTTCGGAGTGATGTCCACTTCGAGTACATATTCACTCTTGATGTTATAGTAATCCTTGGCGGGTGTACCCGGAATCACATCATCCGGCAATACGATGATACCTTCGTGGCTTGTTCCCACGCCGATTTCATCCTCAGCACAAATCATACCGTTTGACTCCACGCCACGGAGTTTTGACTTCTTGATAGTAAAGCACTGGTCGCCGTCGTACAGCTTCGTACCTATTGTAGCTACGATAACCTTCTGTCCGGCAGCCACGTTAGCCGCGCCGCAGACAATCTGTACAGGCTCTCCCTGTCCCAAGTTTACAGTGGTAATATGCATGTGGTCGGAATTGGGATGCGGTTCGCAAGTCAGCACCTCGCCTACCACAAGGCCTTCCAATCCTCCCTTAATCGTTTGAACTTCTTCCACTCCCCCAGTCTCCAGACCGATGGAAGTCAGTGCGGCTGCCACTTCGTCCGGAGTCAGGTCGAAGTCGACGTATTCTTTCAGCCAGTTATAAGAGATATTCATATTGTTGTTATTTATAATTTCCTAAGAATGATGCGCAAAGTTATAAAAATTAGATGGAATATTCTAATAAAATCCGCAGATTGCTTTAAATTCAACTGAATACTAAAGAATTAGGCCAACAAATATTCAACACTTCCAAGTCAAAAAAACGAAAACATGACCCATACCTCCTCACCTTTACTCGTTCATATACAATCTTAAAAGGCTTTTTTTCTGCAACTCACTTTACAAACGACAGATATTTCTCCCAAACGAAAGCCCCATTCTTCAAACATAAAAATTCTTATACAAACCGTTTTTATTCGCTGAAATAGCTGAAAATTGAACAAGTTATATTACTTTTACCCAATAAAACATTTCGGGGAATATCCCTTTGAATTAAATTCAGCGACAATTCCCCTATTATGAAATAAAATCACCATCCGACAATCAACTCATTATGAAAAAACTATCTCAATTTCTCGTGGCATGCGCAATGCTTTCGCTTCCTGTAGGAATACACGCACAGCAAGACACTGCTTATTTCGTGAAACATCTGTCTTTCTCCGGCAATGAAACCATGGAACAAAAAGTATCCATGGCCGCCCGCCTGGTTCCTACCCCTCAACAGTTAGCCTGGCAACAGATGGAGCTGACGGCCTTTCTGCACTTCGGCATCAACACATTTACAGACAGGGAATGGGGCGACGGCTCTGAAGACCCGGCTTTGTTCAATCCGACCGACCTGGATGCGGAACAATGGGTGAAGACTTTGAAGGAAGCCGGTTTCAAGATGATACTGCTCACCGCCAAACATCACGACGGGTTCTGTCTGTGGCCTACCAAGACCACCACACACTCCGTTGCCTCTTCTCCTTGGAAAAACGGGAAAGGCGATGTGGTCAAAGAACTTCGCGACGCTTGTACTAAATACGATATGAAATTTGGTGTCTACTTGTCACCTTGGGACCGAAATGCCAGCTGCTATGGCGATTCTCCTGCCTACAACAAATTCTTCATCGAACAGCTGACCGAATTGCTCACCAATTATGGAGAGGTACACGAAGTATGGTTTGACGGCGCGAACGGAGAAGGCCCCAACGGAAAAAAGCAGACCTACGACTGGGATGCCTTCTACAAGACCATCCAGCGCTTGCAACCCAAAGCCGTCATGGCCATCATGGGCGACGACGTACGCTGGGTAGGCAATGAAAAAGGACTTGGAAGGGAAACCGAATGGAGCGCCACGGTTCTGACCCCGGGAGTTTACGCCCGCTCGGAAGCGAACAATGCCCGCCTGAAAGTATACAGTCAAGCCAAAGATCTGGGCAGTCGCGAAATGCTGAAAGATGCCACGGAACTCTTTTGGTATCCGTCGGAAGTCGACGTATCTATTCGTCCGGGATGGTTCTGGCATGAAGCTGAAAATGACAAGGTAAAAAGTCTGAAGCAACTCTCGGACATCTATTTCCAATCGGTAGGCTACAATTCCGTCCTGCTGCTGAACATTCCTCCCGACCGTCGGGGAAGGATTCATGAAGCCGATGTGGCCCGTCTGAAAGAATTTGCCGCTTATCGCCAAGAAACGTTCAAAGACAACAAAGTGTTCCTTGGAGACCAGCCTTGGGAAGCCCCGCAGGGAGCTGCACGCACCTATGCCGTAAAAAGCCAAAGCCCTATCAACGTGGTGATGCTGCAAGAAGACATCTCCAAAGGGCAGCGAGTGGAAGACTTCACCCTCGAAGCCTGGGACAACGGCAGCTGGAAGCTTTTGGGAAAAGGAACCACCGTGGGCTACAAACGCATGGTACGCTTTCCTGATACCGTGACTGATTCATTGAAGGTCACCATCAACCAAAGCCGACTGAACGCGCACATCCAGCAAGTGGCGGCTTACTATGCCAAACCTTTGGCTGAACAAGAAAGCACTGCCAACTGGAACAACCTGTCCAGAGACTCCTGGAAAAAACTGTCGGGTTCTCCGCTGACCATTGACTTGGGAAAGGCCGTCACCCTCAAGGCCTTTACCTATGCCCCTCTGAACGCAGAAGCCAAACCGACCATGGCTTTCCGCTATAAGTTCTCTGTCAGCAAGGATGGAAAGAAATGGAAAGAACTGATCAGCCACGGAGAGTTCAGCAACATCATGCACAATCCGCTACCGCAGACCGTACCCCTTCCGCAGGCAGAATCTATCCGATTCGTCAAACTGGAAGCTACAACTCCCGATGCCACTACCGCAACGGTAGAACTGGAAGAATTCGGAGTGACCGTTGCAGAATAACTTTCGAAATAACCCGTATAGATACACCACAGGCGGCCCGCATCCAAACGAGCCGCCTGTGGTATTTTAGTCCTGCCTCTTAGAATGGTACATCCGGCACTGGGGCACCGAACGGATTATCCGGCATTGGAGGTAAATCAGCAGGTGGAGGTGGCACGAAATCCTGTCCCCCGCCGCTGTTCATTTTCGAACGGAGTACAGGAGCCGCTTTCTCCTCACCCGGCATCGGCACAATCATGTCGTCATCCGGGTTCTGGAAACGCGCATATTCGGCACGGAAACGCAACAGCACATCGCCCACCGCACCGTTACGATGCTTGGCGATGATGATCTCAGCCATACCATGCAAATCGTTTCCTTTCTCGTCGGTATAAATCTTATAATATTCCGGACGGTGGATGAAGCATACCATATCGGCATCCTGCTCGATGGCTCCTGACTCACGCAAGTCACTCAACTGCGGACGCTTTCCGTCGATACCTTCACGGTTCTCCACACCACGGTTCAACTGACTCAGGGCCACAATCGGAATGTTCAACTCCTTGGCCAGTCCCTTCAACGAACGCGAAATGGTGCTGACCTCTTCCTGACGGCTGCCGAACGACATTCCGCTGGCATTCATCAGCTGAAGGTAGTCGATGATGATAATCTTCACCCCATGCTCGCGTACCAGACGGCGCGCCTTGGTTCGCAATTCGAATACAGACAATGACGGCGTATCGTCCACATACAACGGAGCATCATACAATTCCTTAATTTTATAGTCAAGCTGTCCCCACTCGTAAGGCGCCAGCTGACCGCTCTTGATTTTCTCACCCGGAATCTCACAGACGTTCACAATCAGACGGTTCACCAGCTGCACGTTGCTCATTTCAAGCGAGAACAACGCTACCGGTACTTTGTTGTTCACCGCCATGTTCTTCGCCATGGAAAGCACGAACGCCGTCTTACCCATGGCCGGACGGGCTGCAATGATAATCAAGTCAGAATTCTGCCAGCCCGAAGTCATCTTGTCCAACTGATGGAAACCGCTTGAAAGTCCGCTCAAACCATCGGTACGGGCCGCTGCCTTCTGCAACATCTCGTACGCCTCCTGGATGACCGGATTAATCTGCGTGTAATCCTTCTTCATGTTCTGCTGGGAGATTTCAAAGAGCTTTCCTTCGGCCTCCTGCATCAGGTCGTCCACATCCTGCGTCTCGTCGAACGCCTTGGTCTGTATGCTGCTTGTGAAAGAAATCAGTTCACGCGCCAGAAACTTTTGGGCTATGATGCGGGCATGGTATTCAATATGAGCCGACGAAGCCACCTTACCACTCAACTGCGTAATATAGAACGGTCCGCCTACCTCTTCCAAATCGCCGCGCGAACGCAACTGCTCGGTCACAGTCAGGATATCAATCGGTTTCTGCTGGATGGCCAGGTCGGTGATGGCTGCATAAATCAACTGATGCCGGTGTTCGTAAAACGATTCCGGACGAAGAATCTCGCTCACCAGCGAATACGCATCCTTTTCAATCATCAGCGCACCTAATACCGCCTCCTCCAGTTCAGGAGCCTGCGGCTGAAGATGCCCATACTCATCCATCGGCTTGGTCTTGGCCGTTTTTGCCACACGTGTATTTCTTCTCGGTTCTGCCATTTCAATTTTGTTTAAGTGGGGCAAAGATACGATTTTTTCCGTGAATCCCGTTTTTCTAAAAACTTTCGTGTATATTTGAGCAACAAAAAACATACAAAACAAACGACACTATGATTACCTTTCCGAATGCCAAAATAAACCTTGGCCTGAATATTGTTGAGAAACGCGCCGACGGTTACCACAACCTGGAAACCATTTTCTATCCCATCCACCTGCAAGACGCACTGGAGGTGACACGAAGAGAAAAAGATGACACTCCTTATACCCTCCACGTAAAAGGGACCGCCCTCGAAGGCGCTCCGGAAGACAACCTGGTGGTGAAAGCTTACGAACTGCTGAAGAAAGATCACGAAATGCCGCCCATTGACATCCACCTGTTCAAGCACATTCCTACGGGTGCGGGACTGGGTGGTGGTTCGTCCGACTGTGCATTCATGATCAAACTGCTGAACGAAAAATTCCGTCTGAGCCTGAGTCTGGAAGAAATGGAGGGCTATGCCGCCCGCTTGGGTGCCGACTGTGCCTTCTTCATCCGCAATCAACCCGTCTTTGCCACCGGCATCGGCAACATTTTTGAGCCCATCCGCCTGTCACTTTCCGGTTGCTACCTCGTACTGGTGAAACCAGACATCTTCGTATCCACCCGCGAGGCCTTTGCCCATATCACTCCCCACAAGCCGGAGGTTTCCTTGAAGGACATTGTCCGCCAGCCGGTAGAAACGTGGAAAGACAGTATGAAAAATGATTTTGAAGACAGCGTTTTCCTGCAACATCCGGAGATTGCCGCCATCAAAGACGAACTGTACGACCTGGGTGCTGTGTTCGCCAGCATGAGCGGTTCCGGCTCCTCGGTGTATGGCATCTTCCGCCAGCCGGTAGAAAACGTAGATGAAAAATTCGGCGGCTGCTTCTGCCGTCAGAGAGAACTGGACTGATTAGTCCGGTTTTCTCCTCTATGAAGCAAAATCCATTCTCCCCAATCGCATCATTTGATTTTCAGTCCCGGTATCAGGGGATTCACGTCCACCAGTTCCAATTCCTTCACCATTGAAAGCGTTCCTTGCTTGTACTTTTGGAAATGGGATGTTTTCAGGTGGCTTTCGTAGGCCGCACGGTCGGCATAGATTTCGAGAATGGTCACTTTGTGCGGCGCCTCCTTCTCGGCAGTGGCATAGAGTGTCAATACACCCGGTTCCAACCGCATGGAAGCTTCGATTTCTTCTTTCAGAAAAGCATTGTAGGCCTGCAATTGGGTTGAATCGACTGTTATTTTTGACAGGCGCACCAGGTTGTTTTCGGCAGGAATCGGCCGGGAATATTCTTCTTTGATGATGCGCAACGCCTTGATAGCCGCCGGGAAACCAATATACGGTAGACACTGGATGACGGCAGCTGTCAATGTTTCGGGCGTGTTGCCCACGTTGAGATTGCCGTGATAGTGCGAACGAAGCTGGCTTTCGGCTTCTAAGGTTGTCAGCACACAGTAGCCCAACAATTCGCGTGTCGGCAAATTGATGGCGCCCCGGCTGTATATCTCGCCAAAGAAATAATCCGTGAGGAATTGTTCCACCTGCTTACCCATGTCACTGGGCAATCCTTCCATCACCGAAGCGATACCGCCGGGATAGAGCCGGTCCTGAATGGCCTTGCCCGTCGCATGACGGGTTTCCTCCGTCACCGTACCTTGCTTCTCCAATGGAAGAGAAATACCCCGCTCCCGAAGCACTTCATTCACCGTAGCCACGGCATTCAGCATTTTAGGGAAACCGATAAAAGGTGCAGTGAGGTACATCACCTCTCGCAGCTCTTCAGGAGTAACGCCTACATTGAGTGCCGCCCCTGCATGGGCTTTCAGTTGTGGAAGTGTCTGTATGGTGGCAAGGGTAATGCAGGTAATCATCTCACGTTGTTTCAAGGTAAGGTTGCCTGTTTGGAATACCTCACCGAAGATAAACTTCTGCAGAATGTCCATCATTTCCGGGTCTGTACCCTGTCCGGTTAAGGCTTCCCCACCGAACAGCGTGTGGTAATTCTGCTTGCATATTTCTATCCTGTTCATACTATTGTCTGCTGTTTGTGCCATCGTGGACAAGCTGCCTGCCAGCACGAGAGCAATGAGACCTATTACTTTTCTCATATTTCCTATAATAAAAGGTTATAAACTCTTGCCCAATTGATAGGCCTGCTGTGGATAGTCTGTATGCTGGACGCCGCCCGCCGTCCAGACTCCCGAAGCTACCACTTCACCCACACTTGTCCATCCGAGATAATCCATCAGCGTATGGTAATGCACCCGCATCGGTTCTGCTTCTTTTTGGGAAGTGTCAGCATAGGCCATTAGGAGAGCAGCTTTTTTGGATACTCCCTTTATCTGCCCGTTGATCGCATAAAAACGGTCTATCACCCGCTTCATCTGTGCTGAAAAACCAAAATAATACATGGGCGTGGCAAATACCACCATATCGGCTTCGATAAGACGAGGTCGGAGTTCTTGAAAATCATCATTGAAGATGCAAGGCCCGTTCATGCCACAACGATTGCAGGCGCGGCACGGTTCCACCTGTTTGAAAGCACAATCGAAACGGAACACTTCATGCCCCTTCTCTTCCGCTCCTTTAATAAACTGTTCCGCCAGATAAGCGGAATTCCCGTTTTTACGGGGACTACCCGTCAATACTACTATTTTCATCTTGCTTGTCTTTAATTTGTTATCACTTATATGGTTAAAAGCCTCCACTATCCCTGTACCGGCTACAGCCGTACTCAAAGCGGCGAGTACAGACTTCTTCAAAAAATCTCGTCGTTCCATAGGTGCCTGAGGTTAGAGTCCTGTCATTTTCTCCTGGTCTTCAGGATAACGTCCCCCAAGAATCTCTATGCTGTCCAAATGCTGGCGGATGTCTGCCAGTTCTTCAGACGTGAACTCTATGTCCGCGCCACCTATGTTTTCCTGTATACGCTCGATGCGTTTCGTGCCTGGAATGGGAACTATCCACGGTTTTTGGGCCAGCAGCCAGCCAATGGCGATACGTGCAGGAGTCGTTTCTTTCTTCTTCGCCAACTCTTCCACGTATTCCACTAATGCCATGTTATGCTTCAGGTTCTCGCCTTGAAAACGGGGAATGGCTGAACGGAAGTCCGTCTTGTCAAATGTAGTGTTTTTGGTGAAGCGTCCGGTCAGCATAGCCTTTCCCAGCGGACTGAACGGTACGAAACCTATACCCAGTTCTTCCAATGTGGGCAACAACTCCACTTCAGGCTTCCTGTACCAGAGGGAATATTCACTTTGTACGGCAGTCAGCGGACAGACGGCATGGGCACGGCGCACCGTAGCAGGAGCAGCTTCCGACAATCCCCAATGCAACACCTTACCTTCCCGAATCAGTTCACTGACAGTCTCGGCTACGGTTTCAATCGGCACATTCGGGTCCACCCGATGCTGGTAATAGAGGTCGATGTGATCCGTACGCAGACGACGCAACGAACCTTCCACCGCTTTACGGATTGTTTCGGGACGGCTAGACAGACTGACGGGACGCGCAGACGTATTCAAATCGGGTGTCTCGGACAAGTCGTAACCAAACTTGGTAGCGATGACCACCTTGTCCCGGACAGGCTGCAACGCCTCCCCTACCATGTCCTCATTCTTGCCATAGCTATATACCTCAGCGGTATCAAAGAAAGTCACACCCAGATCCACGGCCTTGCGTATCGTTTCTATCACATCCTTACGGTCAGGATAGGGCGGATAACTCTGTGTAAATCCCATGCAGCCCAATCCTACGGCAGACACTTCCAAATCTTTTCCTAATACTCTTGTTTTCATAACTGTATTCCGGTTATTTATCTAATACAAAAATACATCGCAACAAGCAAAAATCCCGTAACCATAAGTTGGCAAAACATACCCGTTTTACAGAAATTACGTATTTGCCTCCATCATTGTGCGTTAAATACTTTATCTTTGTATGGGATTAACGGAAAGGACGATGAGCAAGATACTGAAAGTAAAGAATGTCAATGACTACGGTCACTACCTCGGACACGCCGACCTGCATCCGTGGGTCAGTGTCATCAACTATGCCGAGGTGTCCCCCATACGTCATAGTCTGAACAATTACAGTGTGTACGGACTGTTCCTGCGGGACGATGCCGATGTAGCCTTGGACTATGGCCGTGGCAAGTATGACTACCACAAAGGTACGCTGCTGTGCGTGGCACCCGGACAAGTGGGAGGCAAGGAAGACAACGGCGAACAGGTGTCTATTACGGGGTGGGCGCTCCTGTTCCATCCTGACCTGCTGCACGGATTTCCACTCGAAAAGCACATCAAGGAATACTCTTTCTTCGACTACCGTGTCAATGAAGCCCTACACATGACAGATGAGGAGCATGACATCCTTGTCTCTCTCATGCGCCAGATACAAGACGAGTTGTTCAAAAAGCCAGACGAGCTACAGAACACCATCCTTGTAGGCTACATCGAACTGATGCTCAACTTCTGCCAACGGTTCTACAACCGCCAGTTCTTGACCCGTAAGGTGGAAAACTCCGACATTCTCGTCCGTTTCGACCGTCTGCTTCGCAATTATTTTGAAGACAGACTACAACTGACCCTCGGCCTGCCTAGCGTGCAGTATTGTGCCGACAAGCTGTGCCTGTCACCCAATTATTTCGGCGACGTCATCAAGAAAACCACTGGCGATACGGCAAGCAATCACATCCGTCGATTCATCATCCGGCTGGCCAAAAACGGACTGGCAGCGGGCGAAACCGTGTCGCAGGTATCCGACAGACTCGGTTTTGAATATCCCCAACATTTCAGCCGCATGTTCAAGAAGCAAGAAGGCATCACTCCTTCCGCATACTGCCAACAGCTGCACACTTAACAAACAAGTCATCTGCATTCTTCCACAGAAGCAAGTCGGCATATCCGGCAAGTTCCTTATCAGAAGCAAGCGTCTGCTTCAACCTTTGCAGGTTGGCTTTCAGCACGGCATCAGGCAGGTAAGGATAGTCCGAACCGTAAAGAATGTGGTCGGGCGTGGTGAGGGTAAGCAGCGAGCGCAAGATTTCCATGGTCGGGTTGCCCGCCAGATCGAAATAAAGGCGCGAAAGGTTGCCTTCCCAATCTATCGGCTGCATATAGCCCTGCTTCACCATTGCCGGGAGAATGGATTTCATGCGAGGTAAAGCCAACGGCAGGAACGAACCGCAATGGGGTACAACCACTTTCAGGTTCGGATAGCGCACCAATACATTTCGTGCCAGCATGTTCACCACGGCACGAGTGGACTCTGCCGGATATTCGTACATCGCCAGCGGTGTGGTGTCTATGATTTCCTTCGGATAAGGTGTGGGATGGTGCGGATGGAGGATGACGACCGCATGACGCTCGTTCAGAACCTCCATCAACGGGTCCAATGCCTCATCCCCCAAGTACTGCCCGCGACTGTTGGTCGCCAGTTTCACGCCATCGGCCCCTAGTGTGTCGAGTGCATACACCGCTTCCCGTATGGCAGCGTCCACATCCGGCAACGGCAGTGAGGCACAGAACTTGAATCTTCCAGGGTATCGCTGTTTCATTTCTGCAGAAACCTCGTTCACCCTGCGGATACACGCAGCGCTTTCCTCTGTATCGCCATAATAAGGTTGTGGAGCTGGCATGGTCAGCACAGCGGTACGGATGCCTGCACTGTCCATAAAAGCGATGTGCCGCTCTACATTCCACTCAGGCAACGGAAAAGTTTCTTCCAATTCTGCCCCGTGTGCTTTCAGCACTTCCCTGTATTCAGGAAGAATGATGTGGCTATGTACATCCACCGTCTGTGCAGATACAGTAGCGAATGCCGCACACAATGCCCCTGTCAAAATCAATTTATTCATTACCTTCTATTCCCCGGTTATTGTACTTGTCGTTGTTGCTCTGCATTTAATTTCTTTGATGACCTTCGCCGGATTGCCTCCTACTACCGTCATCGGCGGCACATCGTGCGTCACCACGCTGTTTGCCCCTACAATGGCACCGTAACCAATGGTCACACCGGGCAGGATAGTGGAATTGATGCCTATCCATACTTTGTCTTCAATGACGATGGGACGCCCGTAAGTGGCGCTGCGGTTGTCCGGATTAGGGTCATGATTGATGGTGATAAGGTTCACTTTCGGGGCGATGAACACGCCGTTGCCCAACGTGATGCCACCCCGGTCGAAGAAAGTGCATCCCTGCTGTATCCAGCAACCTTTCCCTATGCGGATGTTCTTCCCGTAATCCACATAAAACGGAGGTAGCAGCGTGACCGATGAATCAATCTCACGGCCTGTGATACGAGACAGATAGTCGCGCACTTCTTCAGGCGTGTGCCAGCCGGCATTCAATTCATTTGCCAGCTTCATGGTATCCCAAATCACATTAATTAATTTGTCATATCCCGGTTCATTGGGAGAAACCATTTCTCCCGACAAGTCTTTCTTGAAAATATCTTCCATATTGTCTTTAATTGATTAGTTCTTTCTATGTGATAAAGATACGACAATACCACCCGATACAGAGTAGACATATCCTCTGTGTTTATACCAATTTCACTGAAAATGAACTTATAAACCCCACAAACACTTTCATGCACCTCTCTTCTTGGATGATGACCTCCAAATTATCTGTATAATGGTAGAATCATTTATTTATCTATTTGACTCTCCGTGAACGGGTCGGCACGGTGCCCCATCAGATCTATCTTGGCGTAGGCAGCGTCAAACTCCTCCATTTCGTAAGGAGTCAGCCGTACGGAAGCGGCACCGAGGAAGTCATCCAAATGGTCAGGATTGGTTGTTCCAGGAATAGGGACAATCCATGATTTACGCGAGAGCATCCAAATCAAAGCGAACTGCGCTGGAGTCACCCCTTTACGTTTCGCCCATTCCTCCACGAGATAAACCAACGGCATATTGTGTTTCAATGCTTCAGGCTGGAATTGGGGCAGATTATACCGCCTGTCTCCCTTTTGGAAACGGCTGTGTTCGTTGATCGTTCCCGTCAGAAAAGCCCGTCCCAGCGGGCAATAAGGCACAAAGCCGATACCCAGCTCCTGAAGCGTGGGAAAGATCTTGGTCTCCGGTTCGCGCCACCAAATGGCATATTCACTCTGCACGGCTGAAAGCGGACATACCGCATGTGCCTGGCGTATGGAACGGGCACTTGCCTCAGACAATCCCCAATGCAAGACTTTCCCTTCCTGCATCAAGTCTTTTACCACCCCAGCCACCTCTTCCATCGGCACATTCGGGTCCACACGATGCTGATAAAGTAGGTCGATGTGATCTGTATGCAAACGGCGCAAGGAACCTTCCACTGCCCGCCGGATATGGTCCGGCCGGCTGTTCAGGGCGGTCGGCTGACTCTCTTCTACCCCGAATCCAAACTTCGTCTCGATTTTAATTTTGTCACGAAATGGGGCAACGGCCTCACCCACCCATTCCTCACTGGTGTAAGGCCCGTAAACCTCTGCCGTATCGAACAACGTGACCCCCTGGTCGTATGCCCGCCGAATAAGGTCTATCATCTCCTTCTTCTCATATTTGCCTCCATAGTAGCCCACCATCGGCAGACATCCCAAGCCGATGGCAGAAACTTCCATCCCGCCCAGTTTGCGGTGTTCCATCTCTTTTCTTTGTACCCGATTGTTTGACGACGCATCTGCTGCGCTCTCCCCCACCGAACTCGTTCCGGCAAAAGCCTGCCCTATGCCTGTCATCATTCCGATTGCGGCCAAGGTGTAACCGGAAGCCTGTTTCAGAAAATTCCTTCGATCCATAATCTCCTGTGTTTTTAGTCTTTATGCAAATATAGCGAAGAACAGGAAGTAGGTATGTAACAATAACTCGGAGGTGCGTACCCGTTTCACTGATTTTCTTTCAGTATCTTCAGGGCGATGTCCATATACCGTGTGATGTCGGTCGTAAGCTCACGGTGATAGACATCGCTACGCTTGCGACCCAAGCGCACGACGATGGCATCTAATGCAGGGATGGCGATGATGTATTGCCCCAGCATACCGCGCATGTAAGGACAACGCATCCCGCGATAATCCATGATCCACGTCTGAAAACCGTAGTAGCTGAGTGAATCCTTGCCCCACTGGTCTTTCAGGTACGAAGCAGGACGCATCAGTTCGTCCATATAGGCTTCGGATACCAGTTGGCGGCCGTGCCAATTGCCGCGATGCAACAAGAGACTTCCGAAACGGGCTACGTCGCGGGCCGTGGTATGGAAGCAGCAGAAGGCTTTCTCGTCGCCGTCTTTCTTATCGAGCAGCCAGTAAGCATCGCGCTCGGCCTGCATCGGACGCCAGAGTTTCTCTTCAGCATAGTCACTTAGTGTTTGCCCGGTAGCCGCTTCAATCACAAAGGCCAGTAGTTGGGTCTCGCCGCTGCGGTAGGAATACTGCACGCCGGGCTTTTCCGTCACGTCCAAGCCCGTCACCAAATCGTACAAATCATTGCCGTAGTAGCCGTGCGTAGTGACGGAGAAGAGCGACGCATACGCCTCATCCCACGCCATGCCGCCGCTCATGGTCAGCAAGTCGCGCAGGGTAACATCGGCCTGCATCCCTTTCGTATAGGCCGGAATGTAGCGCGATACGGGATCATCCAGACTGTGAATCTTTCCTTCGTCGAGGGCCACACCCGCCAACAGTCCCACGATGGTTTTTGTAGCAGAATAGAGGTTCGAAGTCAGTGTGTCGTTCCACCCGTCACGGTAACTTTCAAAAAGAATACTGTCACGACGAATGACAAGGAAGGACACGGTGCGCAGGCTGTCCAGATAGTGCGCATCCTGCTCCGTCAGTCGGTAACGGTTATAGTCGGCAGAAAGAGGCCAATGCCACACGTCGTTGGGATTATGACGTACCGTATGCCGGTGAAAGGTTTCCAGGTCGTCAATGACGGGCATCCAGTGGATAAGCGCCTGACGGGCATAGTAGGGCAAGGAGGCATACACCACCCCGAGCACCACGACCAGGGCAATGAGCAGACGAAGGACAGTTTTCTTCTTTATTTTCATAGGGATATGCTGTAAAAATATTTTCTTTCCGTAGTTTCTTAAAAGCCTGTATGCCAAGCGGGATAGATTCAGTTTCTTATCTGAAATGAGGGGTATTGTTTTTACAAACTTACGGAAAATATCTGTAACAGGCAATTAGCTCGAAAAAGATATGGCGAGAATGTAGGGCGAGGGCAGGAAAGCCAAGAAGAAGCAAGCTGACGGCAAACGCACCTGTCACAAGAAAGCCAATACAGTGCACCTGTGTGCCGATGACGTGCTGACACGTAAAAAACTGGCCGCCTACCACGACGGTTACGCAAGAGTAATGGGAAATACGGTTTGCAACGAGGCGTACGTGGCTCGGAAGCACGGCATACCACCACTGCTCAGTATTACCGAGATTTGAAAAGACAAATGGAGGAATTGGAAGTCAATGTTCAGCAACTCCATTCCGAACAGCAGGAAGCAGAAAAGCGATTGGACGAGGTAAAGCTGGACACTAAATCGGAGAAGCTGGGAGTTACCAAAACGGAAGCGAAAGCCGCATGCGTGGCAAAGGTCGGTTCTCTTTTCGGTAGCGGAAAGTTAAAAAGACTTGAAGCGATAATCAGACCTTGCAAAATGAAATTGCCGTAGGTGACAAAAGCATTGTGATGTTGCAGTCACAAATACAAAGGCTGCAGGAAGAACACAAGCGTCAACTCATGAAACTGCAAACCAAGCATCGCAGGGAGATAGCGGATAAAGATATGGCGTGCCCAAAGGAAGTGTTATTACTAAAATCTATTATCTTAAAAGCCAAGAAATGGTTTCCTCTATTTCAAGAATTGATATATATGGAGAAGTTCTGCCTTAAAGTCGGTTTCAAAGAAACGCAAACAGCTACGCTTATCAGCAAAAAGCCACTTTTCTATGAAGATAAACTCTATTTGGAGGAACACAAGCGGAAGTTCAAAACAGAGATGGCAGGTTTTCAAGTGGCAAAAGACCCGAAAGACAAGTCAAAACTTGCACTTCTCATCGAAGGAAAACCAATTGGAGAATGGTTCAAGGAGAAATTCAACAAATTGCTTCCTTCCATACGTAGAACAGCTGTGCCCCTCAAAAAGAGTAAAGGTATAGAACTATAAACAATTCCAATGAGATGAAAGGATAGCAAGTCTACGCATTGAACCGTTTACGCTTACATCTCTATAATATTTGTTAACTTATTTATAGACATCCGTACTTGAGATTCAATGTTTTTCATGTATTGCTCCATATATTCCCAATTTGGCTCACCAGAACTATAAACAGGCAGTTTAATTTTTTCTAAACCAATAACATCTTTATTGGCCATATCACTATACATGTATTTTTTACACACAGAACGAATAACAGTAGCAATAAAATTACCATTATACCTATTTAAATTTGGATTGTATAGTAATATGATTGAACTTCCAGCCCCACCTCTACCAAGAAAATTACATTCTTGGTAAAAGCTACTACCATCTATTGGGCTAACTGTAATACAATTTCCTAAATCAATGTCTTTATCATTTTTGGGTTTAAGATATTTAAGAACACCATTATTGAAATTACCAGAAGCAACAAATGGCACCTCACCTTCATCATAATCCATTTGGCTTCGTGCTTCAGGTCTCTTGATTTCAAATAAATCCCGTATTACAAATTCATGCCAATTTAAAATATCTATTTGTTTCATTTGTTATCTTTATTTATGGAAATATTAATGTGTTGTCCTGTATCTTCTATTAAACTGGAATATAGGACTTTCTTTAACAGTTTCTCGCAAAATTCCTTAGAATCAATTCCACGCTGAAACATTTCATAGTCCATCATAGTCTTGACAAAGTCCTCCTCAAATATTTCAAATGGGGCGGTTGGCATTTGATAGGAAAGATGTTCTAATGGATTGATTATCTGGCGAGTATTATATAGAGGGTCTGCTCCATCCCTAATAGCTTCAATCCAGTAGTCTTCTTTTTCTTGCCAACGGTTCTTCGTGTCCTGACGACCTTGGTTTTTCACAGTTTCCAGACCGTCTTCCTCAATATAGTAACCTATAATATTGCGTCTATTTTGTGGTTTCCCTGCTTCAA
Source organism: uncultured Bacteroides sp. (assembly GCF_902472605.1). Taxonomy (GTDB): domain Bacteria; phylum Bacteroidota; class Bacteroidia; order Bacteroidales; family Bacteroidaceae; genus Phocaeicola. Next base: position 29,101 of record NZ_CABROP010000018.1, on the reverse strand, counting down.
AAACGAAGATAGAAGTTGTTACCCCGACCCCGAAAAACAAATTCTCAGGCAGTTTAATTATTGTCGTGAGTGTATTGTTCTTCAAAAGTTTGTTGCCGTACTTTTTATCAGTATAATCTTTCTCTAATTTTTTGTCAGGCAAGATGAATGCACATTTTGTTCCAACAGGTACAGATTTCAATACATTTTCTACTATCTTCAAACATCCGTACTTTCGTTCATATGGAGGGTTCATCAACACTTTTGTTATTTTCTTGCTCTTAATCCATTCGCAAGCCTCCTCGGTGCGTGTGTCTAACTGTTCAAGATTTGTTTTCCCATCTTTGTGAATGAGCATATTCGCACAGGCAAGCGCAAAAATTTCCCGGTCAAACTCAATTCCAAATAATTGGCTTGATTTTATAGTCATTGCTTCCGAGGTATTTACACCGCCGGCTTCTTTCACCATATTACACATAGCCTTCACAAGAAAAGCACCTGAGCCACATGTTGCGTCAAGCACCCGGTCGTGCTGGTTTACCTCAATAAGCCTATACATAAAAGAAGTAATATGGTCCGGCGTGAACACCTGCCCGCTCTCGGATTTTTTCTTGTAACGGTTGAACTCATTGAAGAATATTCCCATTACATCTTCACCATTCCAATAATCGGAATTGACACAATCAGAAATTTCAGAGACCCACGTTATGAAATTGTCTATTGCCTCTTGGTTATTTGTCATATTCATCTTTATTTCAGAATAGACTTCAACAAGAAGATCTAATTTCAAGTTCTGCTTTCTGTTTTTTTCAAGTGACTTGGACAACGTATTAAGTATGGAAGATGTCATGAGAGAATATTCCATTCCCTTTGCAAGCATTGCCCCATACCTTTTTGCTACCAATGCACAGGCTGTGATAATCATTCTATGGTATAGATTTTTTATACCAAATTGGACATGCAAACAGTCGTTTATTTTCTTGGTTAGTGCATATATCAATTGCTTGTTAATCCGGTTTTCCTTGAACAGTGCTATATAATAGCGTTTGTTTTGGAGTGTTTTTGCAACATCCTCTATTTCTTCATATTGTCCGCTCCCTTTGATATGTTTGACAACGCGAACATCCGTTCCGTTGTAAAGAATGCCTACAACACGTTTGTATTGTTGGGCTGTTATCTCTATATTTTTGACCAACTCTGCATAATGCTTTTCTGAAAACACATCCTCTTTCTCAGATTTAGTTTCCAAAATAATAGCTATATCTTGTTTATCATTGGGAAGATACCACCCATCAGGTTTGTCAGACACGCCCTTAAAACCCAGTTGGTTAAAAGTCGTGATTTGCCCTGTTCCTTGTTTCACATCAGGGTCTTTTTCATCAAAGCCCAGTATAACTTTTGCGTTATCTCTTATTTCGTCTTCAGTCAAATACATCGTATTATATTATGATTGAGTGATTTCACTATTAGGCAATAACAATTCCCATACATCCATTCCTAAAATATCTGCAATTTGATATAATACTGGAATTTGGGGGTGTACTTTATTTGAAGCATACAAATTGACCATATTACAAGTTTGTTTGCCAATTCTGTTTGGCTGACACCTTTAGTTCTCAATGCTTCTTTTCTATTCTATTCATAATTAGCATTCTTTTTTATACTTGCAAAAATACATAATTTTATTTGGTAATAAATAGGCTTTCGAGAGATAAGTTGTATCTTTGCTCGCAAATTATAAATTGGATTAAAATGAACATTGAATATAGTAGCTCTAAAGAAGTTAAGTGTTATCGTGATTTTGTAATGAATCCCGATAATCGTAATGCGTCAAGGGCATTTTCAAAGACCTTTGGAGCTAATCTGATGGAACCAGCAAAGAAATTGCATGACAGATTAAGAAAATATGTTTCAGCTGGTGCTTATAATGCAATGTTCGGAAAAACAGATAATAGAATAGAAATTAAACAAGGATGCGGTAAAAAAAATCCCTTAATTTTAAAAGTTCGCGTTGGACAAGGGCCAAGAAAATTCTTTAATCATATTATAGATGAAGAAAAGAATTTGTTACTAACACAAGATTGGCAAGGAGACTTCAACTCAATAACAACAATATATGTTATTGCCGTAAATAACCACGATTATAATAATATATAAAAAATGGCTGCACCTGAAAAAACACCGGTATTAAACCCTTTGACTCTGCGTAATACAGTTGGAGGAGAACTTGCTGATATATTCGAGGCTCGCGGCATAGAGAATTTCGAAGAACTTATCGGCATTAAAGAATTAAGAAATAAGGAGCGACTATCCGATAAAACCCTAAGAAAGGTATCTGAAATTTTGGGTGATTCTAGCATAAGTAAATATTTGTCTGATTTTCAAAAAGATTATTTGGACGAGAAGCCACGATATATGGCTAATTACAACCAAGCAAAGAAAACATATACCAAACTAAAAAAAGTCCTGCCCTTACTACGAGGTGAATTTACACAAGGATATGATATTTTAGACGATATTTTGGATTTCTTTGGCGTAGATTCAGAGGTAGAGATTTTTGAAACTTCAGAAAAACAGGCAGCATTATTTCGCACACAAAATAAGATAGAAGTTGACCCGATTAATCTTCATGCTTGGTTGCGTCGTGGTGAACTTGATTTTCAAGCTATTAATCTTTCAGATTATGATGAAAACAGATTAATGAATTGGGTTGAATCGAGAGAATGGATGGCTCATATTGAAGATGTTGATTATTTCAAATCTTTACCTTCAGTATTTTCTCATTTTGGTGTAGGATTGGTCTTTGTCCCATCATTACCTAAAACAGTTTATGGGGCAATACGTTGGATTGGCAATAAACCGCTTATTCAAATTTCAGACCGAGGACATGACCTTATATCTTGTTGGTTTACTCTTTTTCACGAAATAGGACATGCTATCAAGCATAAGAATGTTGAGATTTACGAAGGAGAAATAAATGAATCGAAGACCAAACAAAATACGCGAGAAAAAGAAGCTAATAAATTCGCAAATGAATACTTATTCAATGGTGATAATTTACGCAAAGCTGTTTTCGACCGAAAACGTGCTGGATTAGCAATGTCTGCAAAATCATTAGCAGAGGAGTTTCATGTACAGCCAATATTTGCCTCATATTGGTTGTTAAAAGCTCAATATGCACCTGCGTTCCAGCGAAGAATCCAGATAGATTTTGTTTCGCAATATCAATAATCAAAGATTAATTAAATAAAATCTGTTGGGCGTTAAAATACCAACAGATTTTATTTACAATATCTGTTAGCATATTATTTATTTCTGTACTTTTTCTTAAAGAAAAACATTTTCTTTATTTTGCTGGGTAGAATTCCACAGATTATGCGTAACTTATAAGAACAAGCAAAGCGATGCAGAATACAGCAATCGGAACGCTTGCCAACTCATTACCTCAAAACAAGAGAATTCTTCTAACTCGTTTAAATTCAACCATCTATATTCCTTATACAGATTCACGAAAAAAGTCTGGAATAACCTTGTAAAACAACAAATGTAATTAATAATAGGCACTCATATCCACCAAACTATTACAGCTTTTTTCTAACTTTGTTTCCATATTGTATGGGTCAGTCAGTATTACCCGCTTATACTTTATCAAACAACTATGAAAATATGGAAGAGAAAAATCTAGACTACTATATCCAACTACTGGAAGCAAATAAAAATCTTATTCTGACAGGCGCACCCGGTACGGGGAAAACGTATTTGGCCAAAGCAATTGCGGACGCGATGGAAGCTGAATATGAATTTGTTCAATTCCATCCGTCGTATGATTACACAGACTTTGTGGAAGGTTTGCGCCCCACTCCTCCCGATAAAAATGGAAACATCGGGTTTGAAAGGAAAGATGGAGTGTTCAAGGAGTTTTGCAAGAAAGCAATCGAAAAATGCAAAGGTTTATCCACTGAGTCCTCAATAAATATCTCAAAAAATTCCATCGATGAAAATGATAAGATTGAAAAAGCAATGAGTTGGCTTATGAAACAAAATGGAGCCACTCTCAAATCCATACGAAGTGAAACAAAATTCACGTTAGTGATCAATCAAAATAAAATATATCTAAGAATTCCCAAAGGTAATGAGAATTATGTAAACCCTAACGGTGTTATCAGATATCTAAAAACGGGGGAATTTGATAAAGAACATCAAACATATGAACCTTCTGTCGGCTTTTTTATTAAAGAAAACTGTCCTTTATATACAAAGGACACATCTAATAATCACACTTTACATAAAGATATTCTACCTTCTAAAGAGAAGCATTTCGTATTAGAGAATAGTAAAAAAGAAAAGACTAAACATTTTATTTTCATCATCGACGAAATCAACCGAGGTGAAATCTCCAAGATTTTCGGGGAACTGTTCTTCAGCATCGACCCCAGCTATCGCGGAGAAAAAGGATTGGTCAAGACCCAGTATCAGAATCTGATTACCGATGAATCCGACCCGTTCTACGAAGGCTTCTACGTTCCGGAAAATGTCTATATCATTGGAACCATGAACGACATCGACCGCAGTGTGGAGAGTATGGACTTCGCCATGCGCCGCCGTTTTGCCTGGGTGGAAATAAAAGCCAATGAGCATACAGGGATGCTGGACGAGGAACTGGCGGATATGAAAGAGGAAATCGTTCAGGTCATGACGCGCCTGAATGCCGCCATCTGGGATGAAGAGAACCACACGGGCATAGAAGGATTAAGCCCTGCCTATCACATTGGAGGGTCCTACTTCAGCAAACTGGCACTTTATCTGGACAACGAACGCACCCACAAGGAGGCAGCCTACAAGCACCTGTGGGAAAACCACCTGAAAGGTGTGCTGTTTGAATACCTGAGAGGTACGGCCAACGCCATGGAGAATTTGAAAATGCTGGAACAAGTGTATTATCAAAAAGAAGGAAAAGATGATATTGAAGGATAACTCAACCTATTCTTCCACTTCGGAAAATCTTGAAGAATTCCTGTCTCTACAAAATGTAGCCAACCGTACCCTGTCGGAACTGACGGATGAATGTGGAAACGACTTGCTTATCTACCCTTATTCTTTCGAGGAATGTGAGGATAAGATAGGCAACCAGCCTCTCATGTCCTTACAGACCGATTGGAAAGGGAAGCAATGCACAAAAGTCCATTTAACGACAGGCAATCTGGTGGGATTTATAGGAATCGACGGACATTCCGTTTCCATCCAGTCTCGTTTTGTCCAGCACACCGGCGAAGATTTCTTCCTGCATTACATGCTTCAAAAGATGCTGTACCTCAACCTTTTCCGGATGCCACACGAAACAAGCGACGAAGCAGTCTTCGACTTTCTGCTCTATCTGTTTCCCAAATTTCTTAATGAGGCACTGGCGCAAGGCATCTACAAAGAATACCAACACAATGCGTACAATGACGCGAATGTACGCGGCGTGATAAACATTTCCCGGCAGATAAAATGCAACCTGCCGTTTAATGGCCGCATTGCCTATCGCACCCGGGAGTTCAGCCAGGACAACCAAGTGACTGAGCTGATACGTCACACCCTCGAATATATCTGCACCACCCGATTCGGGAAAGCATTATTGGAAAGCGACACCCAGACCCGAGACAATGTGAGCCAAATCAGGACTGCCACCCCGAACTATCATCGGCAAGACAGAGAAAACGTAATCAGACACAACTTGAAGATTGTCCCTCATCCTTACTTCACCCGTTATGCGCCTCTTCAAAAACTTTGTTTACGGATACTGCGACACGAAAAAATCAAATACGGGCAACAAGAGAATCCGATACACGGCATTTTGTTTGATGCGGCTTATTTGTGGGAGGAATACCTCACCACCATCCTCACAAAGCAAGGATTCACGCACCCCAATAACAAAAAAGGCATCGGACGCATCTACTTGGCCAAAGGGCACAAATTTCCCCGTTACCTGGACTTTTTCCGGGAATCCGACGGAACAATCGTGGATGCCAAATACAAAATGGCTACGGAAAAAAGAGAGGATGTACATCAGCTCATCACGTACATGTATCGGTTAAGAGGGAAACAGGGCATTTTGATTCATCCCACCTTTCAAGCGCATGCCACAACCCGACATTCCTTACGGGGATATGGAGAGGATGACAACGCGGAACTGGAAACCTATTTGTTCCACATTCCCCAACAAGCTGCCGACTATCCGGATTTTGTTTCAAAAATGGCGGCATCGGAAGAATTGCTGCGGAAACATCTGCAAGGCAACAAAATTTTTATGGAAAGCCATTTTCTTCGTACCTTTGCCCCCACAATAAAAAACGAACTGAATTTCTCATCATGATACATTCTTTCCACACCCCGACCGAAGGCATCGAATTGCCGAAGGCTTTCACCTTTCCCTTCCACTACACCCCTCACCCGCTCACCCGACTGGCAGCGGAAGAAGTGCGCCAGTACCTGCTCACACGGGACGACTGGCAGGAAGAACTCCGGCAGGGAAAGATGTTCGGGGTACTGGTCATCCGGGATACAGAAGGAAAGCTGGGTTACCTGGCTGCTTTCTCGGGCAACCTGGCCGGCAGCAACCACCATGCGTTTTTCGTACCACCGGTGTACGACCTCTTGCAACCCGACGGGTTCTTCCGCATCGAGGAGGCGGAGATTTCGGGCATCAATCACCGGATTGCGGCACTGGAAGCCAGCGAGGCTTACTGCTCGGCACAGGCAGCATGGAAGCAGGTGGAAGAAGAGGCGCAGGCCACACTGACCCGTGAGAAACAGAAACTGAAGGAGGAGAAAGCCCGTCGGGAGCAACGGCGAAAGGAAGGAGTTTCTCCCGAAGAGGCGGAAGCGATGTCGCGCGAGAGCCAGTTCCAGAAAGCAGAGTTCAAACGGCTGGAACGGCGGTTAAAGGAGAAGGTGCAGGAGGCCGGAGAGGCTTTCCAGGCTCTCGACCAGGAGATTCAGGCGTTGCGCCACGAACGGAAGACGCGCTCGGCGGCACTCCAGTTGCGACTGTTTTCCCAGTTCCGGATGCTCAACGCCCGGGGCGAGGTGAAAGATTTGTGCGAGATTTTCCAAAATACCCCGCAGAAGACTCCACCTGCCGGAGCGGGGGAATGTGCCTTGCCCAAGCTGCTCCAATATGCGTACCTGCATCACCTCCAGCCTCTGGCCATGGGCGAGTTCTGGTGGGGCATGTCGCCCAAGGACGAGATACGCCGCGAAGGGCATTTCTATCCGTCGTGCAAGGGGAAATGTGAACCGATTCTGAAACACATGCTCGTGGGGCTGGAGGTCGAACCGAATCCGCTGGAGGAGGACGTACACCGACAGACGGCCCTGGAGATACTCTACGAGGACGAGTGGCTGGTGGTGGTACACAAACCGGCGGGCATGCTTTCCGTACCGGGCAAGAACGACCTCGATTCCATCCTCCAGCGACTGCACAACCTCTACCCGAAAGCCACTGGACCGCTCATCGTGCACCGGCTGGACATGGCGACGTCCGGACTGCTGTTAGCGGCCAAGACGAAGGAGGTGCACAAGGAACTTCAGGCACTTTTCGAAACGCGCCTCATCCGCAAGCGGTACACGGCCATCTTAGAAGGGGAACTGGAAACGGACGAAGGCATCATCGACTTACCTCTCTGTCCGAATCCGATGGACCGTCCGCGCCAGATGGTGAGCCGGGAGTATGGGAAACGGGCAGTCACGTCCTACCGGGTACTGGAGCGCAAGGATGGGAAGACAAGAGTAGCGTTTTATCCGCATACGGGGCGCACGCATCAGCTCCGGGTACATGCCGCGCATCCCGAAGGACTGAATCATCCGATTGTGGGCGATGACCTCTACGGCCAGCCGTCCGACCGTCTGTACCTGCACGCCGCCGCGCTGGAGTTTGTGCATCCGGTCACAGGGGAAAAACTAAGTATCGTAAAAGAGGCTGATTTTTAATCATTTACAAAAATCTGATTCCCGCCTAAAAAACGCAAGTGCGTTTGAAGTAAAACGTAAGGACGTTTCATCTAAAACGCAAGGACGTTTTAAGTAAAACGCAAAGGCGTTTGAGTCCAAACGCACTTGCGTTTTTCGTGCCTGAAATCCCCAATATGGAGCAGTCGTTTTTCGCAATTAATTTGACAACATCCTCCATCTTTCTTTAAAAAATTCACATTTTTCCTCTCATTCCCCTTTCAAATGTTAAATCTCTGATTTTTCAATAAACCCTGAGAAAGTCTGATTGTCTTAGAGTCGTAAGTGCACTAAAAACAAAATGTTCAACTTAAAAAAAATGACTACAATGAAAACAACTCGTTTATTCTCTACATTAATTCTCGCCGTATGCTTGGGATGCGGCACCCTGATGGCGCAAAACGCTCCACAGAAAGTTTGTCCGGCCAAAGCAGGAAAAGGTACTTGTGCTAAAATGACACCGGAACAGCGGATGGATATGCAGGCTGCCCGGATGGGAAAACAACTGATGCTGGACGATGCCAAACTGGCTCAGTTCACCACCCTCTACAAAGAGTACCTGACCGCACTGAAGGATTGCCGTCCGGCTCCAGCTGAACCTTCTGCAGAAGCTGTAAAACCGTGCGAACGTACCGACGCACAGATTCAGCAGGACATTGAAAAGCGGTTTGAGATACGTCAGAAAGTGCTCGACACACAGAAGAAGTATTACAATTCCTTCAAAAAAATCCTGAATGCCCGTCAGTTGGAAAAGGTGTTCAGCATGGGCCGTCCGGGAAAGATGCACAAGCGGATGGGACAGAAGCCCTGCCCGATGATGCAGGGAAGAATGGGCAAGCCGGGACAGATGCCGGCTCCGGGATATTCGAACCAATGTCCGGAAGCTCCTCAGGCTCCACAAGGTAAATAATCCCCAATTCTATACTTATCATTTAATACGCCGAAGCGCAGAACCCAGGGTATCGGGAGACACCTCAAGTTCCGCGCTTCTTTTATTTTATACCGCCTGAGAGAACGGTCTCAGTTTTTCAGACGCATCATGTGACGGGCATAACACCACACCACTACATAGCCAACAAAGGGTACCACAAAGGCCCAGTGCATATCGGCATAATCGCCTACCAGTCCCATGAGTACGGGACCCACAGCACCGCCCACCGGTGACATCATCAGGAAGGAAGAGGCACGCTTCGTATGGCTGCCCAGTCCTTTCAGGGAGAGGGCGAAAATGGTGGGGAACATAATGGCTTCAAAGGCATAACCGCAAAGCAGGGCCACGAACGACACGGAGCCCAGGTCGAGAATCACCAGCAACGTGGTGACAACCGTTCCCGTAGCACACCAGAAGAGCATCTTCTCGGCCCGTACACGACGCATGATCCAACTCCCCACGAAACGTCCCACCATGAACAGTCCCAGTCCACCGAACGACAGAATCAGGGAGGCATCGCGAGCGTTCATCCATCCTACCTCGGTCACGTAGTTGATGAAAAAGCTGTTGATGGAAATCTCGGCCACCTCGTAGGCAAACAGGGCAATCAGACCGAAAACAAACAACTTATGTGCCCAGAGGCCGACGTGGTTTCCTTCGCTGTCCACTTCCTCCTCATGGGGTATCTCGGGCAGACGCACCCGCATAAAAGCCAGGGCGGCCAACAGCACAATCACGCCCATCACGGCGTACGGGAGGGCCACATTGCCGCTGGCTCCCTTGTCCTCGTCGGCAAACAGGAGGATGCCCGTCAGAATCGGGGCAAAGATGCATCCCAGTCCGTTGAACGACTGGGCGAAATTCAAGCGGCTGGCAGCGGTCTCCTTCGCTCCTAATTCCGTGACATACGGGTTGGCGGCCGTTTCCAGGAAGGTCAGTCCGCATCCGATGACGAACAGGGAGAAGAGGAAGAAATTGAACGACATCCAGTGCTGTCCGGGAATGAACAGCAGGGAGCCAATGCCATACAGCAACAGTCCTAACACCACCCCCCGGCGGTATCCGTAACGGTTGATGAACAATCCGGCAGGGATGGCCATGATGAAATAACCCATGTACATCGTAGCCTGAATCATGGCCGAGTGAGTACGGGTGATGGTAAGCAGTTCCTGAAAATGCTTGTTCAGCACATCCAGAATGGCATGGGCAAATCCCCACAGGAAAAAGAGTGAGGTAATCAGTACAAAGGGGAACAGGTATTGGCGTTCCACCAGGGCAACTCCTTGTTTTTTCATCCGTGCCCCTCCTCTATACATACGACAGCAATTCCGGCAAATCGGTAATGATGAGGTCCGGAAGGGTTTCGTCTATTTCTTCATTTCCCCAGCCTTCGCCTTTCAGCCAGGCCACCTTGCAGCCCACTTTCTTCGCGGGCACCATATCCTTCGAGAAGGAATCGCCTACCACCAGCACATTCTCAGCGGGCAGGCCCATGGCTTCCACGCCCAGGCGGTAGATGGCCGGATCAGGTTTGCGCACACCCACCACCGACGACTCGATGATGTCGGCAAAGAAATCGAACAGGCCGAAGTCTTTCAGGATGGTCTGGATGTTTCCGTAGAAATTGGACACCAGCACCAGCTTATAGCGTTCGGAAAGGGTCTTCACCACAGGACGGGTACGCTCCAGCACGTCCAGCACGTAGCGATAGCAACTATCGGCCACCTTTTCGGCATAACGCTCGCGGCTGGCGGTCGCTTCGTCCAACTTACCCTGCTCCACCAGATATTTCACCTGAATATCGGTCTTGATGCGCAGTACATCGTGGAAGTTATGTTCCGGCTTTACCAGCGGCACCCGGGCCAGCGTGCGCTCACCGTGCACATACGCCTCACGGAAGCTGGCTTTGTCCACCGGCACTTGAAATTCCTCATACTTGCTCCACAGCACTTCCGCCCAGTGGCGGCTGTTTGTATCAATCGTACCTCCGTAATCAAAGATTACGCCTTTCACATCTGTCAGTTTATTCATCTTTCATTTTATTTGGGGTTCCGTTGCCGACTTTCATCAGCAACACTCCGATTACAATCCAAATCAATTCGCGCACACGGGTAATCAGTCCGGTATAGATACCAAACGCACTCGGGATGGCCAGTCCGCCCACGGCCAGCGCGAATCCTCCTTCACGGGCACCCAGCTGCATGGGCGAGAAGAAGAACAGGTTGGCAAACAGGGAAGTGAAGGCCATAATCAGGATGCACGACAGGAAACTCACATGGTCGGTCAGGATATTCAGGATGAAGAACACCTCGGCACAACCCACGATGCGGGCCGTGAACTCCAGTCCCAACGACGCGTAGAACGTGCTCTTCCGCTGCTTGTGAAGTTCGGCAATCTGTGCGTCCACCCGCTCCAGCGATTCCTTCTTCTCGGTCAGAAAACGGTGTGCCCAGCGTTTCACGTAGGGCACATGGCCCAACAACTTGAACGTGCGTACGGCCATTCCATTGCGGTAGCCTTTCATGAAGAAATAGATGGCCAGCAGGCAGAAGAAGGCTACTACCGCCAGCACGATACCCATTCCCCAGTTCATCGGTTCAAAAATGAGATACAGCACCACGCCCGTCAACCAGAAGCAGAAATGAGAGAAGATGTGCATCATCACGTAGAGGATGACCGACGAAGTGGCCTTGCTGGCTCCCACGTAAGGGGTCAGCTCCATGATGCGGTACGGCTCCCCTCCCATCAGTCCCACGGGAGTGGCATAGTTCAGGGCAAAACCGGAAACGGTCAGCTTGTACACCTTCCAGAAAGGCACCTTGGCATGTTTCCCGTCGCGGATGATGACATACCACGACCAAGTGTTCAGGTAGTAGATGAATACCCACAGCAGGATGACTGCCGGGAACCAGATACCAGCTTTCCGCAGATTCTGCCAAAGTTCCTGGTAGTCCATGTCGAACGTGCAAAGCATGACCACGATGGCAAAGATGCCGAAGAACCAGAATATGTTACGAAATTTCTCTTTCATTATTGGGCGTATTTATGATAAAGGAATGCGCACAAGGCTTCGTGACGGTGACGCATGTACACGAACAAGGAAGTCATCACCACAATCTCAAAAATGAAATACAACCAAGGTTCTCCAATCAGCAGACTGATGTAAAGGGCTATCGCACGGGTGTTGAACGTCAGGATGTTGGTGTACTTCATCAGTGGGAGGCTCAGGGTACGGAACTCGTCGCGCAGTGCCTGAGGGATGTTGTCGCCGTAACGCTCCTGCACAAAGGCATAGAAACGCTGGAAGTTCGGCGTCATCTGCTCCTGCTTGCGAGTATAATTACCATAAAAATACAGGAAAGCCTTCCACCAGAAGTTGCCTTTCCAAGGCAGGCTGTGGAAAATCTCACGCTGCTGCTTGAAGTTGTCCAGCTCACTGCCGGCCTTTCCCTTCAGGAAAAACAAGTGGATATTACGGTAATAATCGGCCAGCGTACACTGCTTGCTGTGGCACACCGTACCGGAGAACAAGGCAATCAGCCAAATATAAATGCTCCAGGTCTGCCCGGAAGCCTCCCCGATATGGAAAGGAAGAGGTTGGTTTGTCAGGCGCAAGCAGATGGCCACATAAATCGTGATAAACCAGAGGTCGCCGGCAAATCCGTCGAGCATACGTCCCCAGCGGGTTTTCTTGCCGGTCATACGCGCCAGCTGCCCGTCGCAGCTGTCATAATGGTTGGCCCACATCAGCAGGAAAATACCCATCAGCGTATGGGGCATGTCAGGATAATAGAACATCACCCCTGCCGCCACTCCGAGGATGATGGACAGGATGGTCACCACATTGGGATGGACGCCGAAACGCTGGAAAAACAAGGCCCATACATAACCGATGGGGCGATTGAAATGGATATCCAGAAACTCTTCTGTATCCATGGACTTGAAAGAAGCCTCTACTCCTTTTTTCTCCGTACTCATTATTTTTCTAATTTGTGAATAATACGATTATAAATACATTTGGCTATTTCCGGTCCAGCTTCCACACGGCAGCGGGCAAAACTGGGCCAGTCGTTGAAATCAATAATACGGATTTCACCCGTGGACGATACCACGCAGTCGCCTCCGTAAATAGGAACATTCAGCACTTCAGCGGCCTTGTTCGCATAAGCCTGAAGCTGTTTCACGTCAAAGGGAAATCCACGCGTCTCTCCGTTGATGGCTTCCAAACCAAACTTGCTGTGTGATTGTTCCGTGGGGTAGAAACTATAGAAGAAATCCGTTCCCTGCACGCCGTAGAACTTCACCAGATCCCCTACCAGGTGTTCGTTGACCACGGCCACCGGAATGTTCCGTTTCCGGAAATCAGCCATTACCACCTCTGCCTCTTCCCGACATTCCACATACACCACGTCTTCTTTCACCATGGCATGCGAATTGCCCCGCTTAATCCAACAAGGGAAAACGGAAGGGGTAAACTTCCCGTCGGTGGGAATAATAAAACTCTGTGGATGGGGTACTCCGTTTGCCATCAGCAGTTCCGTCATCCGCTGACGGACACAGTTGTCGATGCCATAGGCCGAATTTACAACCACAGCTCCGTCAGCTTCCAATTCTTTCAACCGTTCAATGGTAGCTCTGTCGCGTGCCATGTCAAAGATAAACTTTGCCTCTATTTTTTTAGTCACAAATTCCTTTTCCGGATACATAGTGACCTCACACCCCATTTTCTCCAATGCTTCTGCTGCCAATCGAATGATGGCAGCGTCATTGTCTACGTGATTCGGGGAATACTCATTACCGCGGCTCACACCAACTACCCGAATCTTCTCTCCTCTTTTATACATTCTATCTTTTTATTCTAGATTTTTCGCAAAAAATCAGGTTTTATTCTTTTATCTCGTTTGGTATATTTAATCTTGTCCGTTCAAAAAAGCCTCTGCTTTTACGATGTCGTCCGCATGGTCTACATCCAGAATCTTTGAAAAGGGATAAGCCTTGAGCTGCAAACCGTCGGCCACCAGCTGGCGCTGGAAATTACGCATGCGTGACATGCCCTGCGCCATACATTTCTCCAACGTCACAATCGACTTGGGAGACAAACAATAAATTCCGCCCGAAATGTAACGGGTGTCGGGCTGCAGACTATCGTAGAACCCAGTGATGCGATTGGCTTCATCCGTACCGATGTACAAGGGTTTCTCATCGTCGATATAATCGGTCACAGCCATCATGCCGTCGCCGTCAAAAGCCTTGAAGGCTTCAATGAAATGGGCGAACTCTTCTTCCCGGAAAATGGTGTCGACAGTAGTCAGACAGAAACGGTCGTCTTTCAGGTAACGACTCAGTTCATAGAAACTATGCATGGAACTCGGAGTAGTCTTGACCACTACCCGCAAAGGTACTTCCGATGTTTTTTCCAATTCCTGTAGATGAGCCTTTGTAAGGGGTACCTCGTTGTTGATAATGACCACCACTTCCTCCGCTCCGTTTTGGGCGAAGATGTGTATCAGGCGGTCAATCATGGCCACACCGTTCAGTTGCACCAAAGGTTTGGGCAACTGAACTCCTTCTTGTGACAACCGGGAACCTTCCCCGGCTGATATGATTGCAAACTTCATGTTATTCTTCTTCTACGCTATCTAATTTCAGTTTATCACTATCGTCGCGCTTTTCATAATACTGCTTGCGCAACGGGCGTGCGCTGATTTCTTTCTCCCAGGCACGGTTACGGAACACATCCATAGCCACGTACACTGCCTGACGGAATGAATCTTCCGAAGCGATTCCTTTCCCAGCAATGTCGTACGCCGTACCGTGAGCCGGTGAAGTACGTACGATGGGCAGACCCGCAGTGAAATTCACTCCCTCGTCCATGGCCAGCGCCTTAAACGGAGCCAGTCCCTGGTCGTGATACATGGCCAGAATACCGTCGAAGTGGGTATAGTTACCGGAACCCATGAAACCGTCGGCCGGATAAGGTCCGAAGCACTGCACGCCCTTGGCAATCATTTCCTTCATGGCTGGAATGATAATCTCCTGCTCTTCCGTACCCAGCAAACCGTTGTCGCCGGCATGCGGATTCAAAGAAAAGACGGCAATACGCGGATTATCGATGCCGAAATCCTTCTTCAGAGACTGGTGGAAGATTTCCATCTTCTCCATAATCAGTTCCTTGGTCAGCATGCCGGGGATGTCTCTCACCGGCACATGGCCTGTGACCAACGCCACGCGGAAATCGCCTTTCAACAGAATCATGAGCGCTTTCTGTCCGTCGCCAACCCGTTCCTCGATGTATTCCGTATGTCCGGGAAAGTGGAAAGTCTCTGACTGGATGGTATGCTTATTGATGGGAGCCGTGACCAGCACATCGAACAAACCGGCCCGATAGTCGGTCAGTGCTCTTTCCAACGCTGTCAAGGCTGCCTTTCCTGCTTCAGGCGTCGGTTTGGAAAGTTCCACCTTCAATTCTTCTTCAATGCAGTTCACTACGTTTACTCTTCCGTCCTGTGCATCCTCTGCCGTGTTTACGATGCTGAAGTTGGTCGGAATTTCCATGGCCTTGCGATGATAGGCAGCCACCTTCGGCGAACCGTAGATAACCGGCGTACACAATTCCAACATGGTCGGGTCGGAGAAGGTTTTCAAAATCACCTCGTAACCAACTCCATTTATATCTCCATGAGTGATACCCACTCTAATTTTACGATTTTCCATATTTATTGCTTGTTCTGTTCAGCTTCTTTGTTCACTTTTTCTTCCGAAATGGCATTGTCTACCGGAATCTCCGATACTTCTTTTTCCGACGGGAGCTGCAAGGTGTAAAGCGCCGCATTCAGTTTACGGATTTGGTCGCGTTTCAGCTTGCCCGGGTTATAAACAAACCCTTCCACTACAATGACGCGGGCATGTTCACGGTCTACGCGTACATGAGATACGAACGGACCGCCCATGGCATCATTCTTCATATCCCACAATCCGCGAGCTTCAAACGCATAATCTCCTTTCACAGCAATATTGCGAGTGGTAAGGAAGATGGAATCGGATGTTTCCATATACATGCCTTCGCGCTCACCCGGCAGGTTCACCTTCATGACAGAGTCGCGTTTGTGAATGAAATATTCCTTAGTAAAAGTATTCTTATCACGGAACGGGTAGGAATACATCACAAAGTTCAAATCGTTCAGATTGCTGGAAGCCCAAAGAAAATCCTTTCCTACCTTATAGGACTCCAGTTCCACCGGCATCCAGATATCACAGTCGAACAGGCTCTGTACCTTCGTAGAAATCAGCTCGCTGTGCTTCTTTTCCAACAGTTTGACCTGACGGTTCATTTCGGCACGAGTAAAGAAATCGATAATCACCTGTCCGTTCTTCGATACATAATCGGCAAATTCCTGCTGATTAGGAGCCTGGATGGTCATAATCATCTGTGGAGAAGAATAGGCATCACGGGTATACTTGAATTTGGGCTGTGTATAAATATCCTGAATGTCCACGATAATGATATTACGGAACAAACGGATGGACCGGTTAAACGCATCCGGACGCACACGCGAAATACGGAACGAGCGTTCCGGCTGAGGCAATCCCGGCACATCGGTGTCCAACACGTGGAAGAGGGCACTGTCTGGACTCATCCAACATTTGTCGTCGGCTACCACCATTACTTCGTAAGGACGTCCGCTAGACACCGGAGTAATGATACTCTTTCCGCCATTACGGCAGGAAGCAAATGACAGCACTGCCAAGGCTATTCCAAGATAATAAGTTACTCGCTTCATGATATTCTGGTATTAAATGGTTTCATTTTCTTTCTCTTTTTTCTCTGCCTGCTGCTGGGCAGTAGACAGCATGCCGCACGCGGCAAAAATATCTTCTCCGCGGGAAGCCCGGATGGTAGCAAACAAACCATGCTGGGTCAAATAATCGCGGAACGCAATCATCGACTCCATGTCAACTCCCTCCAAATCGACATTCGGGATAGCATGGAAACGAATCAGGTTCATCCGGCAATCGAGTCCCCGCAACAGTTTGACCAGTTCTTTGGCGTAAATCAGACTGTCGTTCACGCCCTTGAACACGATGTATTCAAAAGACAGGCGGCGTTGCTTGCTGAAATCATACTTGCGGAGAATGTCCACGATTTCCGTAATAGAGAAAGCCTTCTCGGCCGGCATCAGTTCCCGACGCTGGGCAGGAAACGGTGAATGCAGACTGATGGCCAAGTGGCAATCACTCTCTTCCAAAAAGCGCTCCAACCCTTTCCGCAAACCTACGGACGACACCGTGATACGCTTCGGACTCCATTTGTAGCCATAGTCGGCCGTCAGGATTTCCAAGGCACGCAACACCTCATCGAGGTTATCAAACGGCTCTCCCATTCCCATGAATACCACATTGGTCAGGGTATCCCGCTCGGGCACCGAATAAATCTGGTTCAGAATCTGTGCCGCGGTCAGGCTGGTGGTATATCCCTGTTTTCCGGTCATACAGAACTTACAATTCATCTTGCATCCCACTTGCGAAGACACACAGAGCGTAGCTCGGTCTTCGTCGGGAATATATACGGATTCGATGTAATCACCTTCGGGCGTGCAGAACAAGTACTTCACTGTTCCGTCTACCGAACGCATCTCATGCACCGGTGCGCTGGCTCCCACCTCGTAGTTCTCCATCAACCGCTCACGGTTCTTCAACGAAAGGTTGGTCATCTCGTCAATTGAACGCACTTTCTTATCGTACAACCACGAAGCAATCTGTCCGGCCGTGAACTTGGGCATTCCCAAATCCTGCACAATCGCTTTCAATTCGTTCAGTGTTTTCCCCAATAAAGGAGCTTTTGTCATCATAATTCTCTTATATTCTACACATTTAGCGTACAAAGTTAGGGAAAAAATAAGATATATTCCCTATCTTTGTCCGTATAAATGTATTATATGAATAATCTAGTGACTTGTTTCCTTCCTTACGAAGGTGATAACCAACAAAATAAGACAATTGAGGGATTGAGTGCCAGTTCCCAGACAGACCAGATATTCCTACTAACCGACCACCCGGAAAATGTGGGCGCCCCTACCGAAAAATGCCGCGTTCTCCCGTTTTTTTCTTTCCAGCAAACCGACGGCATCCGACAGATGCTGTCTCTGACGCACACGCCTTACCTGCTCATCTACACCAAGACGCAGGAACTGGACATGGGCTACATGGCGCTGGAACGCATGTGCGACTACCTGTGTGCCCTGGAAACTGGTATGGTCTATGCCGACCACTACCAGGTGGTCAACGGGGTGCGACAGCCTCATCCGGTTATCGACTACCAGCCGGGAAGCGTGCGCGATGATTTCGACTTCGGTTCGGTCTTGCTTTTCAAGACAGCAGCCCTACAGGAAGCCTTTGAATGCATCACCCACCAGCCGGAGTACCGTTACTCAGCCCTCTATGCCGTGCGCCTGGCTCTCTCTCAACAGCACGAGCTGACCCACATCCGCGAGTTCCTCTACACCGAAATTGAAGAAGATACCCGCAAGTCGGGCGAGAAACAATTTGACTACGTAGACCCACGCAACCGGAGCGTACAACTGGAACGGGAAACAGCCTTTACCTATTATTTAAAGCACATCGGAGCTTTCCTGCCTCCAGTACAGCGGGACATTGACCCCACGGAAGGGGAATTTACCTACGAGGCCTCAGTCATCATCCCCGTACGCAACCGCATCCGCACCATTGCCGATGCCATTGATTCCGTATTGACCCAAGAGACTGATTTCCCCTTCAACGTGATTGTCATCGACAACCATTCGACCGACGGCACCACGGAGTGCATCGACCGCTATGCCGGCAACGAGAAGGTGATCCACCTCATTCCGGAACGGGACGACCTGGGCATCGGCGGATGCTGGAACTTAGGTGTGCATCATCCCCTCTGCGGACGCTTCGCTGTGCAACTGGACAGTGACGACCTGTACAGCAGTCCGTCTACCCTCCAGACCATCGTCGACAAATTTCGTCGGGAACGCTGCGCCATGGTCATCGGTTCGTACCGCATGACCAACTTCCAACTGGAAACCTTGCCGCCGGGCGTCATCGCCCACAAGGAGTGGACCGACACCAACGGCCACAACAACGCCCTCCGCATCAACGGACTGGGGGCACCACGTGCTTTCTTTACCCCGCTGCTGCGGGAAATCCGCGTACCGAACACCAGCTACGGCGAAGACTATGCCTTAGGACTGGCTTTCTCCCGCAAATACCGCATCGGCCGTATCTACGACGTGCTTTATCTGTGCCGTCGTTGGGAAGGTAACTCCGACGCAGCCCTGAGCATCGAAAAACAGAACCTGAACAACAGTTATAAAGACAGCCTGCGTACGCTGGAAATACGCAAACGGCAGGCCATGCTCCGCCGTCCGCTTTCCTGGGAAGAAGCATCCCCGGACATTTCGGCAGATGCATTCATCCACCACCAACTGGACACCTGGCCATTGGCCCGTAAGAACCATGAAGCCTTGGAGCACGTGCAGACCCGCACGCTTCCGCTGGACGGTAACGACATCACTGTGCAGTTCAACCCGGCCCGTGCCGTTTCCACCTGCGCCAAAGTGGACAAGGCTTCCATCGCGGCCCGTCCCTGTTTCCTCTGCCTGAGCCACAAGCCGGAAGAGCAGCAGAGTCTCCGCATCATGCTGGACGAAGCTTTCAGCCTGCGGCTGAACCCTTATCCCATTTTGCCGGGACACCTCACCATTTCTACGGAACGGCACCAGTGGCAGACCTTGGCCGACAAGACCGCCCGCCGGTTGCCCGAACGGCTGGTCGACTGGCTGGAGAATCATTTCTCCAGCGGCTATACCGTATTCTACAACGGAGCCAAGTGCGGCGCTTCCGCCCCTGACCATTTTCATTTCCAGGCCGTACGCCAAGAAGATGTACCCCTCATCCAGCAATGGGACAAGCTGATGGGCACTGCCGTAGAAAAAGGGTTCGAACCGCTTGCCAATGGAAAATCCTGCATCGCTTACGACATTGAGGGCTATATCTGCCCCTTGCGTGCTTTCATCACCCAGGGAGGAATGGGTACCGGCACTCGGCTGATTGACAGCTACCTGCGCAGCTTGCCCTTGCCCGAAGGAGAGATGGAGCCCCGCTACAACCTGTTTGCCTGGGACGACCCCCGCTACGGATTTGTCACGGTCTACATTCCGCGAACTGCCCACCGTCCACAATGCTACACCGCCGAGGGGGATACCCAGCTGCTCGTCAGTCCCGGAGCCCTCGACATGGCTGGCATTCTAGTGACGGCCCGCGAAGAAGATTTCCAGAAACTGAACGCCGACACCCTGCGGCAAATCTATCACGAAGTAACCCATTAAGCATCATGAAAGAACCCGAAATAAACGTGGGCATCGTCAATGCCCTTGAAATACATTTCACCCTCAATGCCAAGTTCCTGGCCAAAGGGGAAACCGTCTCCGGCAAACAGCATGTATCCTTCGACGAAGGAGGCATCTTTTGGAACGGAAACGTGTACCGCGAACTGACTTTCACCCCGCTGGAAGACGATGCTTCCTTCTCGCTCGAAGATGTGACCATCGGCATCAACTTCCATTGGGAACGGCAGGAGACACAGACTTTCTTAGGTACCTTACGACTGGTGGTGGACGAGGGAAAGATTACGGCCATCAACCAGCTTCCAGCCGAGGACTACCTGATCAGCGTCATTTCTTCGGAGATGAGTGCCACCTCTTCCTTGGAATTCCTGAAAGCCCATGCCGTTATTTCCCGAAGCTGGCTGCTGGCCCAGATTGAAAAGCGGAAAGCCCTCAGCAAACAAGGCAGCGGCTTCTTCCCCTTCTTCAAGACCGATACGGAATACATCCGCTGGTACGACCGCGAAGACCATACCATCTTTGACGTCTGCGCCGACGACCATTGCCAGCGCTACCAAGGCATCACCCGCGCATCGAACCAGAGCGTGGTGGAAGCGGTCAAGGAGACTCGCGGCCAGGTACTCATGTACAAGCACGCCATCTGCGATGCCCGTTTCTCCAAGTGCTGCGGCGGGGTGACCGAAGAATTCAACTACTGCTGGGAGGACAAGAAATATCCTTACCTCAGTGCCGTACGCGACCTGGACACCGAATCCCCGCTACCTGACCTGACAAAGGAAGAGGAAGCCGAACGCTGGATCCGCCAACGACCGGAATCGTTCTGCCACACCACCGACCCGAAAATCCTCTCCCAGATTCTCAACCACTACGATCAGGAAACACAGGACTTCTACCGCTGGAAGGTGAGGTATACGCAGGAGGAACTGGCCGGACTGATTGCCACCCACACCAAAAGTGACTATGGCGAGATTCTCGACCTTATTCCCGTGGAACGTGGAAAGTCGGGCCGCATCAGCCGCCTGAAGATTGTGGGTACCCTAAAAACGATGATTATCGGAAAGGAGCTGGAAATACGACGAACCCTCTCGCCCACCCACCTGTTCAGTTCAGCCTTCGTGGTCGACAAGGGACCAGAGATAAACGGCGTGCCGGAGTGGTTCGAACTGACCGGTGCCGGATGGGGACACGGCGTGGGCCTTTGCCAAATTGGCGCTGCCGTGATGGGCGAAAAAGGCTATGCCTACGACCAGATTCTGCTACATTATTATCGGGGAGCTGAAATCCGCAAGTTATACTAAATCCTGACGGCCATGCATACACGTTCTCCTTGGTATTGGGTACCTTCACTCTACTTTGCCGAAGGTCTCCCCTACGTAGCGGTCATGATTCTTTCGCTGGTGATGTACAAGCGGATGGGCATCTCGAACACAGAGGTAGCCCTCTACACCAGCTGGCTGAACCTACCCTGGGTCATCAAACCCTTGTGGAGCCCGTTTATCGACCTGCTCCGCACCAAACGGTGGTGGATTATCCTCACCCAGTTGCTGTTAGGAGCGGGACTGGCCGGCATTGCCTTCACCATCCCTACAAGCCATTTCTTCCAGACTACTTTGGCCGTATTCTGGCTGGTGGCCTTCAGTTCTGCCACCCACGACATCGCCGCCGACGGATTCTATATGTTAGGACTTACTCCGCACCAGCAAGCCTTCTTCGTGGGCATCCGCAGCACCTTCTACCGCTTTGCCACCATTGCCGGACAAGGACTGCTCATCATGCTGGCCGGACGACTGGAGGAAGTGACCGGCCGCACGTCCTACGCCTGGAGCATCACCTTCTTCACCCTGGCAGGCTGTCTGCTGGCCCTGTGGCTCTACCATTCTTTCGTCTTGCCACGACCCGATCAGGACCGTCCTTCAGCCAGTCATCCGAAAAACACCAAAGGTATCCTGACCGACTTCCTGCTCACCTTCCGCTCCTTCTTTCAGAAAGAGCAGGCTCTCACCGCCATTCTGTTCATGCTACTCTACCGCCTACCGGAAGCCCAGCTGGCCAAAATGGGCATCCCCTTCCTGCTCGACCCCGTGGAACAAGGAGGTCTCGGTATGACCACCGCCCAAATCGGCTTCGCACAAGGTACGCTCGGCATCGTCGGACTGACCTTAGGCGGCATCTTGGGAGGTATCGCCGTAGCACGCCAGGGACTCCGCCACTGGCTCTGGCCCATGGTGTGGGCCATCTCCCTGCCCGACCTGGTCTATGTGTACCTGAGTTATGCCCAACCCGACAGCCTTGTCCTCATCAACAGCTGCATCTTCGTGGAACAGTTCGGCTACGGATTCGGCTTCACGGCCTACATGCTCTACCTGATTTATTTTGCCAACGGTTCGCACAAGACCTCGCACTATGCCATCTGCACAGCCTTCATGGCCTTGGGCATGATGCTACCGGGCATGATTGCCGGATGGATGCAGGAAACCTTAGGCTACCAGCTGTTCTTCATCTGGATTATGGTCTGCACCCTTGCCACCTTCGGTGTGACTGCCCTACTGAAAATTGATCCTGAATTTGGAAAGAAATAAAATGAAGCGCTCCGTCCGGTCTTCATTTTCCCGCAAGGAAATGCCGGACAAAGCGCATGAAATGCAATACGGTATCGGCCTCCTGTCCCTGGGCCGATACAAAACAGAAATGCCGCTTGAACTGCAAGCCTTCAATGTCAATCACCTGAAAGTCGCCTGCTTTCAGTTCCCGTCCCAAGGCACAGACCGATACAATCCCCATACAGTCACTGCACCGCAGGAACGACTTAATGCCCTCCGTGCTGCCCAGGTGCATCCGCACGTTCAATGAAGAGAGTTTCAACCCCTGCTCGGCCAACACCATCTCAATGGCATCCAGCGTGCCGGAACCCCGTTCACGGAGCACCAGCGGCACGCGGGTAAACTCATCCAATGTCAATTCCTCCTTTCCGGCCCAGCGTCCACGCGGACACACCACCGGCACCAGCTCGTCGCACAAGAACGGTTCATAGCGCAGATTGGGCAGGCGGAACACACCTTCCACCATCCCCACGTCGATGGTATGCTCCTGCAACGCCTTTTCCACGTTGCGCGAGTTGGTATCCATAAGCGATACGCTCATCTGAGGATAACGTTCCGTATAAGCAGCCAATACAGGCGGCAACACATATTGCGAGATGGTCGTACTCGCTCCCAGTCGCAGTTCCCCCGCATACTCGTTGTTCAGCTGGTGCATATCATACTCCAGCTTGCGGTAGTCGGCCAGGATACGCTCGCAATGCTCCATGAGCAACTTCCCCGCCTCCGTGAGCGAGATGGAGTTCCCCTTGCGGTCGAACAGGCGCACCCCGTAGAGACTTTCCAGCTCGCGCACATGTTTGGTCACAGCCGGCTGGCTCACAAACAACTCCTGCGAAGCCTTGGTAAAACTGAGGTTGCGGGCCACACTGTAGAATGCTTTCAAACGGAAATCAGACATAGGCTATTCCACGAATTAAAGCTCCTCTGCCCGAATGCCCAGTGACTGAAGCACGGCAAACCCGAGCATCTCAAAACGGTAACTGCACTCGTGTGCCGGAGGGTTCATGCCGAACACCGTCACACCTTCCTTGTCTTTCATCTTCTCTGCCAGTTCTGCTACAGCTGAGCTGTATTCTCCCTCATCGGGCACCAGCATCACCCGGCGCGCATCTTTCGACTCCGTGAGCAACTGCAACGATTCACAAAACAAATCTTCCCGCCGAGCCATTCCCGAAGTCTGGAACGCATACAGTGAAAACTCACCCAGCCGGCCCTGGAAAGCCATACCGTGAATTTCCTTTTCCAAATCGGAAGGCGTACAGAAACGCATCCGGCCATGTGCCGCATCGTACACAAAAATCACCTGTATCTCGTGCTGCCCCGGTTCCAGACCGGCATCCAGTGCCAGACATTCCAGCAACACCGCCAAGTCGGCTTTAGGCAGTTCCCGGCCCACCAGGGGCGCAAAATGAGCCGCCATATCCCCGCCCACACGGTCCAAGAAAGCAGCATCTATCAAAATTACATCAGAAGCAAAGGGTATTTTCTTTTCCATAAATTAGTTAATGTGTTTCCGTTTATATTTGTTTCCAGTCGCCGATAGTACCCGTCTCGGAAGAGAACACGGCCCCTATCCTGTACAGTTTGCGGCCGTCCGCCTCATACTCGCGGGCATAGCCTTTTTCCTCTATCTGGCGCAAGGCCTCATCGGCCGTCCCGTCCAGCTTGAACTCGAAGATATAGACATACTGCGGCGTCTCCACCACACAATCCACACGACCCTGACTCTGCAACTTCTCCGTGTAGACCGTATAGACGCTGATCAACCGCATAATCAGGTAGAACGTATAATGGAAATAGCGCTCCCGTTCCCGTTCGTTCTCCTTGCGGCGCATCGTATAAGGTATGCTTGCCAGGAAAGATGTCAGCCCCGTGCGGAAGTTGTCCAGTTCCCCTTTCCGCAGGAAGATGGTCGCCTCCCGCACCCAAGGATAAATCTTATCCCCGTTATCGAAGTATTTGGAAGCCACCATCGACAGAAAACCTTCCTTCACCTCCTTGTTGGGATAATCCAACAGGAACAAGTCGAAATCCCGGTCAAAGTTCTTGATGGTGAGATAACCGCTCTGGTAAATCATCGGAAGCGGCTGTTCCACGTCTGCCTTGTAGTCGATAAACTCCTTCGGCGCATAATACCGGCCCGTAATTTCGTCCATGTTTTCATTCGTGTGCGAAAGCAGGCGAATCAGGTAAGTAGGCGTACCACTCTTGAACCAGTAGTCGGAAATACGCTGGGTAGAAAAGGCATTCAGCAAACTGAACGGATTATAAATATCAGTCATCCGGTCGCTGAAGTGATAGCCGTCATACTGCGCCTTCAGCCGGTTACGCATTTCCTCGTACGTACATCCGTACACCTGTGCCATTTGCTCCATCGGCTTCCGGAAAGTGTTCTCCAGTTCCTCCTGCGTGATGCCGCAAAGCGTCTCATACTTGCCGTGCATGCTGATGTCGAAAGGCTGGTTGAAACCGCTGAACACGCTCACCTGTGAGAATTTCGTCACGCCCGTCAGAAACACGAACTGAAGATGCTCGTCGGCCCCCTTGAACACGGAATAAAACGCTTTCAGGATGTTGCGGTGTTCTTCTTCCAAATTCTTATCCACATCCAGCACGTCCAATATCGGCTTGTCGTATTCATCCACCAGCACCACCGCACGACGCCCCGTCTGTTCGTGGGCTGCACGGAGCACCTTGATAAAACGGAATCCCACATCCAGCCTGTCACTTTCAGAAGGCAGTCCGTAGCAAGCTTCCCACTCCGACACATAATTATCCAAGCGTTCTTCCAGCACTCCCTTCTGCATGAAATTGGAACCATTGAAATCCAAATGAAATACAGGATACACTTTCCAGTCCTTCTCCAGACTATCAATCTTCAGGCCCTTGAACAGTTCCTTCCGCCCCAAAAAATAGTTCTTCAACGTGGAAACCAGCAGGCTCTTTCCGAAACGCCGCGGACGGCTCAGAAAGTAAATTGAACCTTCCCGGGCAAGCGAATAAACCATATCCGTCTTATCTACGTACACATAACCGTCTTCTATGATGCGGTCAAAACTCTGTATTCCGATTGGGTATTTCATACATGCACAATTAAAAGCCTTTAGACAAAGGTACGAAAAATATCCGAGAGGGCACACTTTTCTCCCGTTATTTCAACGGTGCCGATTTCTTCACCACCCGCTTCCCCTAGGCTATAACAAGACATTCTCCTTGTCACCTCAAGGGTTGAGAAGGGGCCGAAAAAACGCAAGTACATTCGTCCGCAAACGCCTTTGCGTTTCAACCAAAACGCAAGGGCGTTTGAAGTAAAACGCAAGTACGTTTTAGAGAAAACGCTTCGACGTTTTAGTCCAAACGCAAGTGCGTTTTTCCGACTGACAAAAAGCAGGTCATAACTGACAGATTTTCAGCATAAAAACCACATAAAAATGACAATTCGTCAGGCTTTTCCAACAAATGGCTTCTGGCAAAGAGTTTGCATAAAAGTAAGCGTCGTGAGCCGCCTGTCACAAGGCGGGAGGCTCCCGGCAAAGAAAAAGAAAAACAACAAGAACGAGAAAGGAGACCATTTATGAACTTTAACAACTTTACAATCAAATCGCAAGAGGCAGTGCAGGAGGCGGTGAATCTGGTACAGAACCGCGGACAGCAGGCCATCGAGCCGGAACATTTGATGGCAGGTTTGCTGAAGGTGGGCGAAAATGTAACCAACTTCATTTTCCAGAAACTCGGCATAAACGGCCAGCAGATAGAAACCGTACTCGACCGGCAGATTGCTTCCTTGCCGAAGGTATCGGGAGGAGAACCCTACCTGAGCCGTGACGCCAACGAAGTGTTGCAGAAAGCCGTGGAGGTATCCAAGGAACTGGGCGACGAATATGTGTCACTCGAAGCCATATTGCTGGCATTGCTGAACGTGAAAAGCACGGTGTCTACCATGCTGAAGGATGCAGGTCTGACCGACAAGGAATTGCGGGCTGCCATCCAGGAATTGCGTCAGGGACAGAATGTGACCTCACAATCAAGCGAAGATACATATCAATCACTGAATAAATATGCCATTAACCTGATAGAAGCTGCACGAAGCGGGAAACTCGACCCGGTCATCGGCCGTGACGAGGAAATCCGACGGGTGTTGCAGATTCTGAGCCGGCGTACGAAGAACAACCCGATTCTGATTGGTGAACCGGGTACCGGTAAGACGGCCATCGTAGAGGGACTGGCACAGCGAATCCTTCGGGGCGATGTGCCGGAGAACCTGAAGAACAAACAGCTGTTCTCACTGGATATGGGTGCGCTGGTAGCAGGTGCCAAATACAAAGGTGAATTTGAGGAACGTCTGAAATCGGTCATCAATGAGGTGAAGAAATCCGATGGAAACATCATCCTCTTCATCGATGAAATCCACACCTTGGTGGGTGCCGGAAAAGGTGAAGGTGCCATGGATGCAGCCAACATCCTGAAACCGGCCTTGGCCCGTGGGGAACTGCGGAGCATCGGTGCCACTACCCTCGACGAATACCAGAAGTATTTCGAAAAGGATAAGGCGCTGGAACGTCGTTTCCAGACCGTCATGGTAGACGAACCGGATACGGCCAGCTCTATTTCCATCTTGCGTGGACTGAAGGAGCGTTACGAGAACCACCATCAGGTACGTATCAAGGATGAAGCCATCATCGCGGCCGTAGAACTGAGCAGCCGGTACATCACCGACCGTTTCTTGCCGGATAAGGCTATCGACCTGATGGATGAGGCAGCCGCCAAGCTGCGTATGGAACGTGACTCTCTGCCGGAAGAACTGGATGAGATTGAACGCCGGTTGAAACAGCTCGAAATTGAACGCGAGGCCATCAAGCGGGAAAAGGACGAGGCAAAACTGGCTCAATTGAACAAGGAGATTGCGGAACTGAAGGAACAGGAGACTTCTTACAAGGCCAAATGGCAGAGTGAGAAGGAGCTGGTGAACAAGATTCAGCAAAACAAGAAGGAAATCGAACAACTGAAGTTCGAAGCTGATAAGGCAGAACGTGAAGGCGACTACGGAAAGGTGGCCGAAATCCGTTACGGAAAGCTGCAGGCTCTGGAGAACGAAATCAAGTCCATCCAGGAAGACCTGAAGAAGAAACAGGGCGACAACGCCTTGATCAAGGAAGAGGTAACGGCCGAAGACATCGCCGACGTGGTATCCCGCTGGACGGGTATACCGGTGAGCCGTATGTTGCAGAGCGAGCGTGAAAAACTGCTCCACCTGGAAGACGAACTGCACAAGCGGGTCATCGGACAGGATGAAGCCATCCAGGCTGTGGCCGATGCCGTACGTCGTAGCCGTGCCGGACTGCAAGACCCGAGACGTCCGATTGGTTCGTTCATCTTCTTGGGTACGACCGGTGTCGGTAAGACTGAATTGGCCAAGGCTTTGGCAGAATACCTGTTCAACGATGAATCGCTGATGACGCGTATCGATATGAGTGAGTATCAGGAAAAGCATACCGTGTCACGTTTGATCGGTGCGCCTCCGGGATACGTAGGTTACGATGAAGGGGGTCAGCTGACCGAAGCCGTGCGTCGGAAACCGTATTCAGTAGTCTTGTTCGATGAAATCGAAAAGGCGCATCCGGATGTGTTCAACATCTTGTTGCAGGTACTGGACGACGGACGTCTGACCGATAACAAGGGACGTACGGTGAACTTCAAGAACACCATCATCATCATGACTTCCAACTTGGGCAGCTCTTACATCCAGAGTCAGTTCGAGAAGATTAACGACCAGAACCACGACCAGGTGGTAGACGAGACCAAGAAAGAGGTGATGAACATGTTGAAGAAGACCATCCGTCCGGAGTTCCTGAACCGTATCGACGAAATCATCATGTTCCAGCCGTTGAACAAGCCGCAAATCGAACAGATTGTCCGCTTGCAGATCAAAGGCATCCAGAAGATGCTGGAGGACAACGGTGTAACCTTGCAGATGAGTGCCGAAGCCATCGACTTCCTGGCTACTGCCGGCTACGATCCGGAATTCGGTGCACGTCCGGTTAAACGTGCCATCCAGCGCTACTTGCTGAACGATTTGTCAAAGAAACTTCTGTCACAGGAAGTGAACCGCGAGAAACCGATTATCGTAGAGCGCGAGGGTGATGGATTGAAGTTCCGTAACTAACGTGAGTTCGATATAAGATCAAAAGATAGTAAGTTGCCCGTCATTGATAAAA
>NZ_CABROP010000017.1:0-59844 GCF_902472605.1 uncultured Bacteroides sp. | reverse complement strand
GCAGCAGCCACAGCCTTCATCTGTTTTCCGAATTTCGGGCCCAGCTTCTTGAAGTCACATTTCACTTTCTTCACCAGCACTCCTGCCGCGCCGTCCACGAACTTGATTTCCTTCACGTTCACCTCGTTCATGATCAGGTCTTTCACTGCCTCAATATGCTGTTTCTGGGCTTCATCTACTACCGGAATCATGATACACTGCAGCGGCTGACGTACCTTAATGTTCACCTTACGGCGCAAAGCCAGCACCATGGAAGTGACATCCTGTGCCATCTGCATGCGGGCTTCCAGCTCTGTATTAATCAGACTTTCGTCAGCTACCGGGAACTTGGCAAGGTGCACAGAAACCACCTGGTCACGTCCGGTCACGCCAATCAAGTCCATATACAGACGGTCGGCATAGAACGGAGCAATCGGTGCCATCAGTTTGGCCACGGTCTCCAAGCAAGTATAGAGTGTCTGGTAAGCAGACAGTTTATCGGTCGACATGGCACTGCCCCAGAAACGTTTACGGTTCAGACGCACGTACCAGTTACTCAAGTTATCGTTTACAAAGTCGGTAATCAGACGTCCGGCCTTGGTCGGTTCGTAATCTGTGAAGCAAGCATCCACGTTTTTGATCAACGTGTTCAGCAATGACAAAATCCAGCGGTCGATTTCCGGACGCTCGTTCATCGGCACGTCTTTTTCTGCGTAGGTAAAGCCGTCCACGTTGGCATACAAAGCAAAGAATGAATACGTATTGTACAAGGTACCGAAGAACTTACGACGTACTTCATCCACCCCTTCCGTATCAAACTTCAAGTTGTCCCACGGAGAAGAGTTGGTAATCATGTACCAGCGTAACGGGTCGGAACCGAATTTCTCGATGGCACCGAACGGGTCGACGGCATTGCCCAAACGCTTTGACATCTTGTTGCCGTTCTTGTCGAGCACCAGACCATTGGAGATAACGTTCTTGTAAGCCACACTGTCGAACACCATTGTAGCGATGGCATGCAGCGTAAAGAACCATCCACGCGTCTGGTCTACACCTTCTGCAATGAAGTCGGCCGGATAATAGCTGCGAGAGTCTATCAGTTCCTTGTTTTCAAACGGATAGTGCAGCTGTGCATATGGCATGGAACCAGAATCGAACCATACGTCAATCAGGTCCGATTCACGCTTCATCGGTTTGCCCGAAGCAGAGACCAAGATGATATCGTCTACATACGGACGGTGCAAGTCAATCTTGTCGTAGTTCTCCTTATTATATACACCCGGCTGGAATCCCAGTTTCTTGTACGGATTTTCCTTCATGAAGCCGGCAGCCACTGATTTTTCAATTTCGTTATACAGTTCTTCTACTGAACCGATGCAAATTTCTTCGCCTTCTTCGCTTCTCCAGATAGGCAACGGTGTACCCCAGTAGCGTGAACGACTCAGGTTCCAGTCGTTCAGATTTTCCAACCATTTTCCGAAACGGCCTGAACCCGTAGATTCCGGTTTCCAGTTGATGGTCTTGTTCAGTTCCATCATACGTTCCTTGCAAGCCGTAGAACGGATGAACCAGCTGTCCAACGGATAATACAACACCGGTTTGTCGGTACGCCAGCAGTGCGGATAGTTGTGTACATGCTTTTCTGTCTTGAACGCCAGTCCCTGCTGTTTCAGCATCATGCAGATATACACGTCGAGTGATTCGGCTGCCTGAGCGGCTTTCTCGTCGTATTTGCCATCGACAGTGAACTGCGGGTCGTAGGCATTCTTCACCCAGCGACCTTCGTATTCCTTGTATTTCTCTACATCCACACATTCCTTCACGAACGCCTCATCCAGTTCCTCTATCAGATAAAACTTACCGGTCAGGTCGACCATCGGACGAGTTTCACCCTTTTTGTTGATCATGAACAAAGAAGGAATGCCTGCCGCACGTGCCACGTTGGCATCATCGGCACCGAATGTCGGCGCGATGTGTACGATACCCGTACCGTCTTCCGTGGTCACATAGTCACCCGGAATCACGCGGAACGCTTTGTCAGCAGCCTCTTTCCACGTACCGTCCTCGGCAGCTTCCACCGGTTTCACCCACGGGATAAGCTGTTCGTATTCCATGCCCACGAGGTCGGTACCCTTGTACTCACCTACCACCTTGAACGGAACCAGCTTGTCACCCGGCTTGTAGTCTTCCAGTGCCAAGCCTTCCGCCTTCTTGTTGAAGTGTGCATACAGCAACGGTTTGGCCAGAACCACTGTCATCTTCTCTCCATTGTATGAATTGTAGGTCTGTACGGCCACGTAGTCAATCTTCGGGCCCACGCAGAGGGCAGTATTTGAAGGCAAAGTCCACGGAGTAGTCGTCCATGCGATGAAGTACGGTGTACCCCACTCCGCCATTTCCGGTTTCGGGTTCTTCATCTTGAACTGAGCCACCACAGTCAAGTCTTTCACGTCGCGGTAGCATCCCGGCTGGTTCAGCTCGTGTGAGCTCAATCCCGTACCGGCAGCCGGAGAATACGGCTGGATGGTGTATCCTTTGTAGAGCAAGCCTTTCTTGTAAAGCTGCTGCAACAGCCACCACAAGGTTTCAATGTAGCGGTTGTCGTAAGTGATATACGGGTTGTCCAGGTCTACCCAGTAACCCATCTTATGTGTAAGGTCGGTCCATTCTTTCGTGAACTTCATGACATCCGTGCGGCAGTGCTTGTTGTAGTCTGCCACCGAAATCGTTTTACCAATATCCTCCTTGGTGATGCCCAGTGCCTTTTCCACTCCCAGTTCCACCGGCAGTCCGTGTGTGTCCCATCCGGCTTTACGCTTTACCTGGAAGCCCTTCATGGTCTTGAAACGGCAGAATGTATCCTTAATCGTACGCGCCATCACGTGGTGAATGCCCGGCATACCGTTGGCTGAAGGGGGACCTTCGTAAAATACGAAAGAAGGACATCCCTCACGTTCTGTCATACTTTTAGAGAACACATCGTTCTCATCCCATGTTTTCAGCACCTCCTTGTTGATTTCCGACAAGTTGAGCTGCGAATATTCAGTAAACTTCTTACTCATAATAATTATGTGATTTTTTATCTATTATCTAGTTTATCAGGGAGAACCCTCCCAAATTTAGGCTGCAAATTTATAAGAAAAAAAAGTTATATAAAAGAAATCGGCAGAAAAACGACGAAGGGCTAGCATACATAAAAAGATCGAAGATCTCAGCACATATAACATTTCCTTCCACAATCTTCAATCCACTTGTGCAAATTCTGCTAACCGAACAGCATAGCCCAGCGAAGGCCATTCCACATAAATGGCCTCATCTTCCCGGTGTTTGGTAATCATAATACGAGACGAAGGATGGATGCCAGATAAGAACGCATACCGTGAAACCGATAACCGATACGTATGTGTAGCTCCTGCACTCTCCAAAACCAAGGAGAAAAAAGTGCGGTCGAGTATCACATTTTTTATACTATATTGGGCTGACAGATCAACAATCCCCAACCAATCCTCCAAAGCTTTCTGATAAATCTTTCTGCCATTCCCTTCTTTATCAAACTTTCCCATAATCCGACTCCAAACCTTTTCATCTTTTCCGTCTGGAGACTGCAGGTCAACCCGCTGCAAAACCTCAGGCAGTCCGTACTTATTACCATATTCCGGCACGACAGAGAAATACAACATTCTTTTCTCTTCTTCATAACGATAAACGTAGTAACAAGAATCTTTCTGCCCATTGCTCATCCGAGCAACAGACAGAATAGAGCTATCGGACTCATTATCGGCCGTTAAAAACTGGAAAAGACAGACCGCATCCACATGGAACGCGTCAATCGTTTTCCCCACTGTCAACCGAAGCACAACATATAATCCATATGCATCGGTCTGAAAATCATTCTCCACCAGCAACCAGACAGTCTCTCCCTCCTGATAATTTGCCCCTGGCGCAATCCAGTAACTACGGGCAGGCCAGTCAAACAATACTGCACTCTTAGCCACTTTTCGGATAAAATCTGTTTCCGTATAATATCGGAACAACAGAATGGCATCGAACAACAAGCGCCAGACAGAAAAGGAAGAATGAGGAGTCTCCATCACGTTTTGTGCGGCCTGATGAGCCTGCAGATTCTCTGGATACAATGCATACAAAATCTCATCCAGCTCATGAAGTAAGCGCCGTCTGATTGTACAAGCCTCCTTCTGATAAGGTTCGATTTTCTTTGCACGAATATAAAACAAGACAGCCATTCCCCAGAACAAATTCGGTTCCTCCTGCTTCCACTCTTTCAATACCGGTACCACCTCTTTCTTAAAAGCCTCCGAGTGATAATCATACGTATCTTCCACCAAAGACATTATCACATTCTCTACCCACTCCGGATGCCGGGTATTCATTTCTGGGAGAACAGCCTCATAAAATTCCTTTGCCGCATAGCAAATTCGAGTTATAGCATAAAGATCATCGTCCTCCAAGTAATAAACCGTCTTTAATCGTTCCCATACCTCCTCGACCGTTTTTTCGGAGATTTCTCCTTTCATTATTCTATAAAAGGTCATCTTACCCTTGTATCCCAACTCCTGAGCCAACGCCGAGGAAGAAGAAGCAAACATCCGATTTTCAATCAGACATTGCAGTATTTCCAGTTTTTCACTCATCGCAGTATCATTTTTCATGGTTTCTGGTACTTTTTATTGGCAGGTCCAAAAAGTGTACACCAATTCTTGGTCCCATATAAAAGACAACCTTATTTTTGCAGTAAAGAATAAGTAAAGGTAAAAAAACTCCTCCACAAGAGCGTCATGTTCGGGTTAAAAATGTATATTTGCAATGTCAGACTGGAGAAATGGCCTGACAGAGTGAAAGCGTTTTTTCCGCTTATCCTGAAAAACGAAATCGCCAATTTCAACTACTCAAGGGATAAAAAGGACATGACGCTCATCTGTTTGTATATGTGTGTACAGCCAATGCTGTATCTACATACCAAAACGGCGTGGGAGTACTGTTTCTTGTTCATCTTGAGTGAGGCGTTTGGCGATGCCTGTTTTTCGGTGAATAGCAGACAAGTCCTCACGCCTTTATTATGTCAAATCTAATGCTGAATTCTGAGGACTTATAGGCGTATAAGGAGAATAGCTATGCCGTTATTTAGAATTACCGTAAAAAGGATGAAAAACACCAATGGTATCCGTCTTGAACCGGGAATGTATGTAGAAATTCCAAGTAATTCATTCAGTAATCCCGTCACGACCAATGGAGGACAAACCGTAGTCGATGCTTTCTATCGTATTTACGGAGTAGACATCAAAAGAGCCGGTGCGTTGAACATGAATGACTTAGACGTTCAAAAAATAGGCTAAAATCACCCCAATGGAGAATTTAATTTCTAAATTCTCCATCCTTTTTTTCAACCACTAAATTCTACAAACATGAAAAATCGATATATAGCTGCTGCGTTAGCCTTCTTTTTAGGAGGACTGGGAGCACACAAATTCTATTTAGGAAAATGGATAGGCATTATTTACCTTCTCTTTTGCTGGACCTATATTCCCAGCATCATTGCCCTCATTGAAGGAATCCTCTATTTGGTAAATGGAGAAGAGGATTTCAATAGAAAATACAATTGCAAAATTAAGACCAGTCGTCCAGATAGCTACATCAACTTCAATCCCCCTATAAATACAAGTTCGACTCTCCGCTCATCCGATACAACCGATACGGATATTGTTTGCCCCCAATGTGGACATATCAACGAAGCAGGCAGCAACTTCTGTGAATCATGCGGACAAAAATTATAACTAAAAGGTACAACTATGTTTTGTAAAAAGTGTGGTAAAGAACTCAATCAAGGAGCTAAGGTTTGTCCCAACTGCGGTACAAAGGTTTCCTCAGGAACATCAGTCATCAATCTCTTCAAAAGCAGCAAATACTTGTGGGGTAATGAACTGAACCAAAGCGATTGTTGCATATCCCCGATACCAGAAGATATAAAGAGCGATATGCGACTGAATTTCGGTATCGGCTACAATGAAAAAATCTTATTCATCAGAGACACTTCTTTTTGGAACTCAAGAGACCAAGGACTGGTACTGACCGACGAGGGCATCTGCTGCATTCCTGATAATGACAAGCCTACCGAAAAGATAATCCTCCCTTGGAGTGCCATACAACGGGTAGAATACAAGGACCTGGTTTTATATTTCTGGGGATACGGAGATGAAACAGATTATTGTCCGATACACATATCTTATTTCATGAAAAATGAGGACAATGAGAAAGCACGCCGTATTGGCAGTTCTCTCGCCAGATTATTTACCCAAATGGCACAATGCGTGGAACCGGAAGCCGATCCGTTTGATACGGCAGCCAGCCACTACGACCAACTCATACAAGAAGGCAAAGCAGACGAAGCTTTGCAGTTCGCCTTGTCGTGCAAAGACCAAGATGGACTGGAAATATTTTATACTGCAGCCGCAAAAGAATATTTTCTACGGAAAGAATATGAAAAAGCCTTCAATCTATGTGAGGAAGGACTGAAACATTGTGAACCTAGCAGTCCCATGGAATATCTGCTACAGACAATAAAATATAATGTGTATGACAAACAGGGAAACTACACAGAAGCCCGAAAACTGGCTTTATATGTAGGCCAAGGAGCCGCAGACGACTTACAATACCCTACTACTGATGTATTCATCAAAAAGAGTGCAGTGACAGACTTCAAAAGCTATGATTCCCAGTATGTATCCTCCTATCTGGAACAACCGTACAACCAGAGAAAAGTATTATTACCCGTCAATGACTATACGGATTTACGGCAGAACTATTTAAGTGTCATCCAAATTAAAGAACTGACTCAATCAGGCATTGACTTCCCTATCGGACATCCTGTGGCCTATCAGTTATATGTAGGACATCCATACATCAAGCAAAAATACCTGCCGTTCGAAAATTACGAACTGGAGCTGATAGAAGATAAAGTACGCGAATTCTGCCAACTGGTGCAATGTTTGGGAGCAAAAGAAATCCACATCGAGTGTTTGAACACTTCTTCCAGTGACCGAAATACCAACTCGGAGCAACAGGTTACAGGAGAAGTCAATTATAGAGTGGCTTCTGCTTCCGGTAAAGCCAATCGCAATCAAAACCAACATTTGATTGATGAAATCAGCCAGTCAATCAACCTCCATCAGACATTTCTGCCTACAGCAAAGCCACATTTACCCGAAAACTTGGTATGGTATCCTAATGAACCGTCCTGGCAACGCTTATACGAACAGCGCCTGCAAGGCAGTCTGCAACAACACGAAGAAAGAATTGAAACTCGAAAAAGCCGGGTACTGGAAGGGTCGGAATTAAGCTCCATAGAAGGTGAGTTCAAGAACTTGTTACTGACCGTCAACGGACAATGGAACAAGAAATTAGAAGAAAAGTTCGAAGTGCAGGAAAATGCCGTACTGGCCATCCACGTACACTTTGCTTCACTCAATGAACTGGGACAGCCTGCCTCACAGGCCTCACCTGCTACCTCCTACACCCACGAAGAAGAAGAATACCTGAATGAGCTACAGATGTGCCTGACAGAAAATCAAGAGATTTCTCCCGGAGAACGAAGATTATTGGAAAGGCTGCGCAAACATTTAGGTATTTCCGACACGCGTGCACAAGAACTGGAGAATAGTTTAAAGCCTTCACTCACTGAAGCAGAAAAGGAATACTGGGAGGAATATAAACTATGTCTGGAAGAAGGGAATGAAATCACAGCCAGTGAACGACGGTTGCTGGACAAGCTGAAAGCACAACTTCATATTTCGGACGAACGGGCCAAAGAAATAGAAAAAATCATCCACTTATAATTAAAAAACTATGTTCACATTATTAATTCTCATTATTGTTGTATTAGTCATATCCACCACATACATCAGACATAAGCAGGAACAAATTGTCAATTTGTCTCAAAAAGAATTATTGGAAAAGCACCGGCATGCCTGTGCCACTTACCGAGGGTGGCTGATATTCGCCATCTTGCTCTTTGTGGGAGGCTATCTGCTATCGGTCTGTTATCCCATGTACGAAACGGAAGAATATGAATATTGGCTTTTCGGAACACAGAAGGGAACACGGGAAGTCCTGACAACCTCTGCCTGGTGGTCCTATATTCTAAGA
The DNA here is from genome assembly GCF_902472605.1 of uncultured Bacteroides sp. Taxonomy (GTDB): domain Bacteria; phylum Bacteroidota; class Bacteroidia; order Bacteroidales; family Bacteroidaceae; genus Phocaeicola. The sequence continues at coordinate 51,705 of NZ_CABROP010000017.1, read as the reverse complement.
ACACTCGGTGTCTTGATAGGTATTCCTGTATTGATTGGGTTCTTCGACCGTTGGAATGCCATTAGAAAATATAAAAAAATGTCACTCCATGAATTTTCAAACCTACAATATAGCACTCAACAAAATATTGACGAACAAGATCAAGAGACCCAAAAAGTCAAAAAGGTCAACCTCATTCTCAAAATCTTAGGAAAAATCATTTCTGCCGGATAAGCCTATTCACCAGGAGATAGATTCTATCAGAAGAATTATGAACGCATCGTTCGCTCTATCACTATGAAAATGGAAAGGAAGAATCGTACCAAAAACAGCTTATTTGATACGATTCACCTTTCCTCTTCATTTTATTCAAAACAAACTACTACATATTCTTCCATAAATACGATATTTACAAAAACAACATTTAAATAAATGCACTATGAATAAAGCCATCTTATCTGTTTGGAAAAAATTCCAGTTCAAACACAACATTAAAAAAATCCGTACAACCATTGTCTCATATCTCACGGATGAAGGTATTCAAAATGAAATAGTAGAAGGAAACATCCAATTCACTTATGAAGACTACAAATATTCCGTTGAGTTCAGATTGAACGAGGAATATCCCTGCTGCTACATTGATTTCCAACTTGCAGACGAAGACTATCAGAAACTGGATCTCTCACAAAAGACTTTCATTGCAGACAAAGTAAATACAGACGAAATCAGACATGCCGTTGTGAAGTGTTTCAATGATCAGGTAACGGTAGATACCCATTTTTATTTCACCAACAAAGATATGTTGCTAACTCTATTCTATACATATTTCACGGATCTGAAATCAACGGTAGATGCCATGCTGGAAATAACCATTGATAAAATACAAGAAAACGAAGGGAAAAAACCGATTGGATTCAGCATACCCCCCAAAGACTTAAAAGCAGAAAACGCCCAAGCCATATAATACTTTCACGCAGAGCCTCCTATTTCTTGATTTTCCGTTTGTAAAGCTCCGTCCGCGCCAGAATCTCCCGCACGAACTCATAGGTATCGCTGCCGCGGAGATAACCGTTCTTACAGACAGGGTCCTGATAGTATTCCTTGTTGCTCTTAAGCAACATATAATGGGCCACGTGATGTTCCCACAGGTAACGGTTGCGCCCGTACTTCTCGGCCAGGGCCATAGCATCGGTCACATGGCCTATTCCGCAGTTGTAGGCGGCCAGGATGAACTTTTCCTGCTCCTCCTTGTCGGTTACCTTGCTGAACGTGCGCTGCATTTGAGCGATGTATTTCACCGCGGCCTTGATGCTCTCTTCCGGGTCCTGCTCCTTACCGGGCGGCACCCCCATGGCACGAGCCGTAGCAGGCATCAGCTGCATCAACCCCCTGGCACCGGCCCAAGAGATGACATTCGGATTGAAGTTCGATTCCGTATAGGCCAAGGAGGCCAGCAGTCGCCAGTCCCACCCGATTTCCTTGGAATAGCGTCGAAACAGTGCATCATAATGGGAAATCTTGCCATCTTTCACGGAAAGGATGGACCCGTGCGAAGGACGCTTGGCCAACTCGAAATAACGGCGGGCACTGGCCCGGAACTCCGGTGAATTGATGTTCTCACGGTGCCACTTATCAGCCGCGGCGGCCAGCTGAGGCGAGGCCTTACGCACCGCCCACGATGAACGCTGGTCGAAGCTGATGGCCAGCTTGATGTCCAGCACCGGATAATAAGTCCGGTTGATTTTGGCGATTTCATCAGTGGCCACCGTATAGTCGATGCGGCCTTCCGCCACCCATGTAATCAGGTCTTCCGACGAGACACTGTCGGAGGAGACCTCACAAATGTCGATGCCACCTCCTAACTCCCGGTTCAGGTTCTCCAGCCGGGTGCGGTATTTTCCAGAATTGACATAGACCTTCTTTCCTACCAGCTCCGTCACGTCTTTCAGGGCTTCCTTTCCGCGCCGCTGCACAATGACCTGGCGGGTGATGTCTTCCTCCCCGCAATAAATCAGACTGTCTTTCAAGGAGTTGGTCATGATAAGGTTATAGGCCACCAAGTCGCCTGCCCCACTGAGCAGACTGTCTACCAGTTCCTCTTCGTCTTTCACCACCTTTACTTTCAGGGTCACGCCGAGCGACTTGGCAAACTGTTGGGCCAGTTCGTACTGGAATCCCATGGGTTCGCCGCGATAGTTGAAGTACGACACGGAACTGTTGACCGTGAGCACCACCAGCTCTTTCTTCTCCAGTATCTGCGGCAAGTCAACAGCCACTTCCTCCGCCTTCTTCTCCGACTGACAGGAAAAGAGCAGCAGCACCATCGCCCCTACCAGACATCCGATCCATGTTTTCATCGGTCGACAATTTTTTCGATATACATTTTCAAAATCTCAATGGCTTTTTCGTTGTGCCCTCCCTGCGGGATAATCAGGTCGGCAATCCGCTTGGCCGGCTCGATGAACTCCAGGTGCATAGGTTTCAACACCCGCACGTAACGGTCCATCACGGCCTCTGCCGTACGTCCGCGTTCAATCACATCCCGCTGGATGACACGAATCAGACGTTCGTCGGGGTCGGCATCCACAAAGATGCGCAGGTCCATCTGCTTGCAGAGACGCCGGTCGCTCAGAGCCAGAATTCCCTCGATGATGACCACCTTGCGCGGCTCCACATGAATAGTCTCTTTCTGGCGGGTACAAGTCAGGTAGGAATACACAGGCTGTTCGATGGCTTCCCCCCGGCGCAGCATGTCCACGTGCTTCGAGAGCAAGTCCCAGTCGAAGGCAGAGGGATGGTCGAAGTTGATGTTCTGCCGTTCTTCCACCGGCACATGGCTGCTGTCCTTGTAATAAGAGTCGAGCGGAAGCACTGCCACTTCGTTTTCCGGCAGACTTTCTACAATCCGTCGCACCACAGTTGTTTTCCCGGAGCCTGTTCCTCCTGCAATTCCAATGATAATCATAACTTGTTTCAATAATTAATTTCTATATTTGCAATACACAAAAATAGTAAAATCATAAAAACAAACAAACATGGTCAAACACATTGTTCTATTCAAACTGAAAGAATCTCTTGCTCCAGCAGAGAAAACCGACATCATGCACCGTTTCAAGGCAGCTATTGAAGCCCTTCCGGCCACCATTCCTTTTATCCGCGACATCCATGTGGGACCGAACGAGAACCCGGCAGAGACATGGGACATCTGCTTGGACAGCAGTTTCGACACCTTGGAAGAAGTGAAAGCCTATTCCATCCATCCGGCTCACGTGGCGGCGGCAGGTATCCTGAAAGACGCCAAGGAAAACCGGGCCTGCGTGGACTATACCCTCTAACCTTCCAACCTCGACGCACATGGAAAAGATTATCAATCCTTGGAAAGGAATAGAAGGATACTTCTGTTTCGGATGTGCTCCCCACAACGAGGACGGACTGAAAATGGAGTTTTACGAGGACGGAGAAGAGATTGTGTGCCTGTGGAAACCGGAGGCCCGCTTCCAGGGCTGGGTAAACACCCTGCACGGGGGCATACAGGCCACGATGCTCGATGAAATCTGTGCCTGGGTCATCGCCCGCAAGATGCAGACCTCGGGGGTGACTTCCCGCATGGAAACGCACTACCTGAAGCCGGTGCATACCACCGACTCGCATCTCACGCTCCGAGCCCGGCTGAAAGAAGTGAAACGCAACTTCGCGTTCATCGAAGCGGGCATCTTCGACGAGCACGACCAACTCTGCACCAAAGCCGTGTGCACGTATTACCTTTTCTCGAAAGAAAAAGCGGAAAAGGAAATGTGCTTCAAGGGCTGCTATACGGAAAAAGAAGTGGAGAATTTATAAAACTGACAGCAAAACCGACTTTTTCCTGATAAATATTTGCATTTTCAAATCTTATCTTATACTTTTGTCGACATAAAAGAAAGACCACATGATTTTAAATACTGTACATCATCGCCATCATCATTTCCTAACGGTTCACACGGTAGGCTGAGAAGGCGTGTAGTTACAGAAGAGATAAGATAACAAAAAGGCTTGCCGTTAGGAATCATCCTCGGTAAGCCTTTTTTATTTGGACACTTTTAACCGAAAAACAACATGTTAAGAATTGCCGTACAATCCAAAGGGCGTCTGTTTGAAGACACAATGGCCCTGTTCACAGAAGCCGACATCAAGCTGTCTACTTCCAAACGTACCTTGCTGACACAATCTACCAACTTCCCCGTGGAAGTGCTCTTCCTGCGCGACGATGACATTCCACAGTGCGTGGCCAACGGCGTGGCCGACCTGGGTATTGTGGGAGAAAACGAGTTCGTGGAACGTGCCGAAGAAGCTGAAATCGTTCACCGGCTGGGATTCAGCAAATGCCGTCTCTCGCTGGCCATCCATAAAGAAACCGAATACAACGGGCTGCAGTGGTTCAACCACAAGAAGATTGCCACCTCCTACCCGCACATTCTGAAGAACTTCCTGGACGAGCAGCAGATTGAGGCGGACATCCATGTCATCACAGGATCGGTGGAAATATCTCCGGCCATCGGATTGGCAGATGCCATCTTCGACATCGTCAGCTCAGGCTCGACCCTCATCAGCAACAACCTGAAAGAGGTGGAAGTGGTGATGAAGAGTGAGGCTTTGCTCATCGGCAACAAGAACCTGTCGGCAGAAAAGAAGGAAATCCTTCAGGAGCTGTTGTTCCGCATCGATGCCGTAAAGACAGCTGAAGACAAGAAATACGTGCTGATGAACGTGCCTACCGACAAGGTAAATGACATCGTGGAGGTACTGCCGGGCATCAAGAGTCCCACCATCATGCCGCTGGCCACGGAGGGATGGAGCAGCATCCACACCGTCATCGACCAGAAACGTTTCTGGGAAATCATCGGCAAGCTGAAGGCCATCGGGGCACAGGGTATCCTGGTACTTCCCATCGAGAAAATGATACTTTAACCGTTGAATCATTTCACACCAAATGCTACTATGAACATCATTACTTATCCTGAGAAAAGTACATGGGCCGACTTGCTGAAACGGCCTACTCTCCAGACGGAATCGCTGCGGGAGACGGTACTCGAAATATTGAACCGCATCAAGTTTGAAGGCGACAAGGCCGTGCGGGAGTATGAAGAGAAATTTGACAAGGTACGGCTGGACTCCTTGCAGGTAAGCGAGGCGGAAATCGCCGAAGCGGAAAAGAAGGTCAGTATCGAACTGAAGGCGGCCATCACACTGGCCTACAAGAACATCCACACCTTCCATGCGGCACAGGTGTTCCAAGGGAAAAAGATTACCACCCTGCCGGGCGTCACTTGCTGGCAGAAGGCAGTGCCCATTGAGAAGGTGGGACTGTACATTCCCGGCGGAACGGCTCCCCTCTTCTCGACCGTGCTGATGCTGGCCACTCCGGCACAGATTGCGGGCTGCAAAGAAATCATTCTCTGTACCCCACCCAATAAAGAAGGAAAGATTCATCCGGCCATCCTGTATGCCGCCAAACTGGGGGGTATCAGCCATATTTTCAAGGCAGGAGGTGTACAGGCCATCGGGGCGATGGCCTACGGCACGGAAAGTATTCCGAAAGTATACAAGATATTCGGTCCGGGCAACCAATATGTCACGGCAGCCAAGCAGCAGGTTTCTCTGCGCGATGTAGCCATCGACATGCCGGCAGGTCCGTCGGAAGTAGCGGTACTGGCCGATGAAACCGCCAACCCGACCTTCGTGGCAGCCGACCTGCTTTCCCAGGCTGAACACGGCGTAGACAGTCAGGCCCTCCTGATTACCACGAGCGAAACCTTACTAAAAGCGACCATGCAAGAGGTGGAACGCCAGTTGAACGTGTTGCCACGCAAGGAAATCGCCAGCCGCTCACTCGCAGCCAGTAAACTGATTCTGGTAAAAGACATGGACGAGGCAGTGGCCATGGTCAACGAGTATGCACCGGAGCACCTAATTATCGAAACCAAGGACTACCTGGAAGTCAGTGAACGGATTGTCAATGCGGGCTCGGTATTCTTAGGATATTATTCGCCGGAAAGTGCGGGCGACTATGCTTCGGGCACCAACCACACGTTGCCGACCAACGGCTATGCCAAAGCGTACAGCGGGGTGAGTCTGGACAGCTTCATCCGCAAAATCACGTTCCAGGAAATCACACCCGAAGGCATCGCCATGATTGGCCCGGCCATTGAGGTGATGGCGGCCAACGAGCAGCTGGACGGCCACAAAAATGCAATCTCCGTACGTTTAAAGAAAGAATCATGAAACCATTGAAAGAACTTACGCGGCCGAATATCTGGGCCTTGAAGCCTTACTCTTCGGCACGCGACGAATATAGCGGGAAAGAGGCATCGGTGTTTCTGGATGCCAACGAGAATCCTTACAACACGCCCAACAACCGGTATCCGGACCCGCTGCAACGGGAACTGAAAGGACTGATCGGGCGTATCAAGAAGGTATCGCCCGAACATATCTTCCTGGGCAACGGCAGCGACGAGGCCATCGACCTTCCTTTCCGGGCATTCTGCCGTCCGGGCATCGACAACGTAGTGGCCATCGAGCCGACCTACGGCATGTATCAGGTCTGTGCCGATGTCAACGACGTAGAGTACCGCAAGGTGCAGCTCGATGCGAATTTCCAGTTCAAGGCTGCCGACCTACTGGCGGCTGCCGACGAGCACACCAAACTGATTTTCCTCTGCTCACCCAACAACCCGACGGGCAACAACCTATGCCGGGAAGAGATTCTGACCCTGCTCCGGCAGTTCGAGGGACTGGTCATCGTGGACGAGGCGTATGCGGATTTCTCCGACCAGCCGTCGTTCCTGTCACAGCTCGACGAGTTCCCGAACCTGATTATCCTGCAGACCTTCTCGAAGGCGTGGGGCTGTGCGGCTATCCGTCTGGGCATGGCGTTCGCCTCCAAGGAAATCATTGATTTGCTGAACAAAATCAAGTATCCTTACAACGTGAACCGGCTGACCCAGCAGGAAGCCATCCGGATGATTGAAAAGCATTATCAGGTACAGCAATGGGTGGCTTCTCTGCTGAAAGAACGTACCCGCCTGATGACTGAATTTGAGAAACTGCCGTGCTGCGAGCACATCTACCCCACCGACGCGAATTTCTTCCTCACTCGGGTGAGCAATGCCAAGAAAATCTATGATTACCTGGTGGACCGAGGCATCATCGTCCGTAACCGCAGTAATGTAGCCTTGTGCCACAACTGCCTGCGCATCACCATCGGTACGCATCCGGAGAATGATGCGCTGCTGGAGGCCCTGAAAAACTATAAGGAGGAGGAAGCATGAAAAAGAAAGTATTGTTTATCGACCGCGACGGGACCCTCGTCATCGAACCGCCCGTAGATTATCAGTTGGATGCGTTCGAGAAACTGGAGTTTTATCCCAAGGTGTTCCGCAACCTGTATTTCATCCGGCAGAAACTGGATTTTGAGCTGGTCATGGTGACCAACCAGGACGGACTGGGTACGCCCTCTTTTCCGGAAGAGACTTTCTGGCCCGTACACAACCTGATGCTCCAGTCTTTCAAGAACGAAGGCATCGAGTTCGACAATATTCTGATTGACCGAAGCTTTCCGGAAGACAATGCCCCTACACGCAAGCCCCGTACGGGCATGCTGACGGCTTACCTGAACAACCCGGACTATGACCTGCCGGGCAGCTTTGTCATCGGCGACCGGGCGACGGATGTACAACTGGCCAAGAACTTAGGTTGCAAGGCCATCCTGCTGCAACCGGATAAAAGTATACTGGCTGGTAGCGGACTGGAGGACACCTGCGTGCTGGCCACCACCGACTGGGATCGTGTAGCGGAATTCCTCTTTGCCGGCGAACGAATCGCAGAAGTGTGCCGGAAGACCAAGGAAACCGACATCCGCATCCGCCTCAACCTGGACGGAAACGGCACCTGCCACATCCACACGGGACTGGGTTTCTTCGACCACATGCTGGAGCAGATTGGCAAGCATGGCGGCATCGACCTCGACATCCACGTGGACGGTGATTTGCACGTGGACGAGCACCATACCATCGAAGACACGGCCATCGCTTTGGGTGAATGTCTGTATCAGGCCCTCGGGAGCAAACGGGGCATCGAACGCTACGGCTACTGCCTGCCTATGGACGACTGCCTGTGCATGGTGGCACTCGACTTCGGCGGACGTCCCTGGCTGGTGTGGGATGCGACCTTCACCCGCGAAAAGATTGGCGACATGCCTACCGAGATGTTTCTCCATTTCTTCAAGTCACTGAGTGACTCGGCCCGTATGAACCTCCACATCAAGGCAGAAGGCACCAACGAGCACCACAAGATTGAAGGTATCTTCAAAGCACTTGCCCGCAGCATCAAGATGGCTGTGCGGCGCGACATCCATCATTTTGAAATTCCCTCCAGCAAGGGATGCATCTGAAAACAAAAAAGAAGCATGGATTCCGAGAGAAATTCTCTCCGCATCCATGCTTCTTCTTTTCTTATTCGTCTACAAACAGAGTTACTGCTTCGTCAACTGTACCCCCAATTGTAAGCCATCATATTGTCCTAACAGTGAGCTGGCTGTACTGACAGCCGAATTAGAAGACTTGCTGGCTACCGCACCCGTAATGGTTTGTGCCAGCGACATCAGCTTGTCGGCCTTGAAGAGCAAACTCATCGTATTGCCGGTAAGCCCTTTAGAAACCGTGGCATTTACCTTCAGTCCCAGACGCGTCTTCATCGTCAGTTCCTTGGTGTCGGCATTGTAGCTGTAAGTACCGCTTACTTTCTTTCCACCGATGACAGAAGTGTACGTACTGTCTTCATTGAAAGTATAAGTAGATCCTTCCTTGAAGCCCAGTTTCTCCAATACACCACTCATCTTTTCTTCCACTTTCTTGGCTGCCACTTCACCGCCGGCCTTGGCCAGCAGATTGTCACTTTCAAACTTACAGTCAGGTCCTGTATAAGCCCAGGTACCCGTCAGAGAAGTACTTTCACCAGTCACTTTATTGGCTACAGCACCTACCACACCCGAAAGAATCGATTTCAGGTCTTGTGCCATTCCATTGGCTGTTCCGGCAAAACACAATGCCAGTACCAGCACGCTTTTCCATAAAACACTTTTTTTCATCACTTTTCTCTATTTTAGTTGATTGTTCTTTTATCACAAGCGGCAAGCCTCTCTTTCCGTCGGTCTCAACAAGCCTTGAAGCTCATGTCAAGACCTTTGACAGAATGAGTCAATGCACCTACGGAGATGTAGTCCACTCCACATTCCGCATAGTCGCGCAGCGTGTCAAACGTAATGCCACCGGAAGATTCCAGTTCCACACGTCCGCCCACCATTTCCACGGCCTTGCGGGTATTCTCCGGCGTGAAGTTGTCGAGCATGATACGGTCTACTCCACCCAAGTCGAGTACCTGCTGCAGTTCGTCGAAGTTACGCACCTCAATTTCAATCTTCAGGTCCTTGCCTTTTTCCTTGCAATATTCCTTGGCCCGCGTGATAGCCTTGTCAATACCTCCGGCAAAATCCACGTGATTGTCTTTCAGCAGAATCATGTCGAACAGACCGATACGATGGTTCACACCCCCACCGATTTTCACGGCCATTTTTTCCAGGATACGCATGCCCGGAGTGGTCTTACGCGTATCGAGCACACGGGTCTTTGTTCCCTTCAAGCGTTCCACATACTTGTGTGTCATGGTCGCGATACCGCTCATGCGCTGCATGATGTTCAGCATCAGGCGTTCGGTCTGCAGCAAAGACTGCACCTTGCCTTCCACTACCATCGGCACATCCCCCGGTTTCACGTGCGTACCGTCCTGCATGAATACGGTCACCTTCATGTCCGGGTCGAAACGATGGAACACTTCCTTGGCCACTTCAATGCCGGCCAGGATTCCTTCTTCCTTAATCAGCAGTTTCGACTTACCCATGGCATCCGCCGGAATACACGACAATGTAGTATGGTCCCCGTCGCCTATATCCTCTGCAAAAGCGAGGTCAATCAGACGGTCAATCAAATCCTTTACAATTTTTTCGTCCATTTTGTTCAAAATATTAGGTGATATTACATGTAGCAAAGGTAATTATTATTCATATCTTTGCAAAGACAACCCGTTTTAATCAAAGAAAAAAAGATATGAAATTTACCCTACTTGTGGTCGGCCGGACGGTCGAAAAGCACTATATCACAGCCATCAACGACTATGTGGAGCGCACCAAGCACTACATTTCGTTCGACATGGAAGTGATTCCCGAACTCAAGAACACCAAGAGCCTCAGCATGGAGCAGCAGAAAGAAAAAGAAGGCGAAGCCATCCTGAAAGCCCTTCAGCCGGGCGATGTGGTGGTACTTCTCGACGAGCATGGAAAAGAATTCCGCTCCATCGAGTTTGCCAACTGGATAGAGCGGAAAATGCATACAGTGAACAAACGGCTGGTGTTTATCATCGGCGGACCCTACGGATTCTCTCCCGCAGTCTATCAGGCGGCCCAGGAAAAGATTTCCCTGTCCAAGATGACCTTCTCGCACCAGATGATACGGCTTATCTTTGTGGAACAGCTTTACCGGGCCATGACCATCCTGAACAACGGCCCCTATCACCACGAATAAACCGGTCAGCGCAATCGCAGAATGTCGCCCACCTTCGGAGCCGGGGCATCCGGTTCCATTTTATTCAGTTTATATAAATTCTTCAAACGAATGCCGAACTTCTGCGAGATGGAGTACATAGAATCGCCCTGACGCACCACGTAGACGATGTATTCCTTCGTAGCCCGGCGATGCTTCTTCTCCAGATACACAATTTCGCCTCCCGTAAACTCATAATCCTTGGGCAGTTCATTGTAAGTGCGGAGTTTCTTCTTGCTGATACCCAGTTCATCCGAAAGCGACTTGAACGTATCTCCCCGACGGGCGATGATGTACACCATGTCGTTGGCCAGATACGGCTGATGCGGATTAGGGAACTCCTCGGCCCATTCCAATCCCTTCTTGCTGTCGTAGCGGTCCAGGTCATACAGTTCAATGATGTTGATCAGCCGGTCGGCATAACGCGGGTCGGTAGCATAACCCGCCTTTTTCAGTCCGCGGGCCCATCCCTTGTAATCCGTAATCTTCAGACGGAACAGAGATGCATACCGTGCCCCGGTACGCAAGAACTTGGAATGGTCGCGATAAGAATCCTTGGCATGACGGTAAGCCCGGAAACATTCGTTCGGGGCATCATCGTCGGCACGTACCGTACGTCCGTCCCAGCTTCGTCCACACTTGATACCGAAATGGTTGTTCGATTTGCGAGCCAGTTCGCTCCGCCCAGCCCCCGACTCCAGCAATCCCTGCGCCAGCGTGATACTGGCCGGAATGTGATAACGCTTCATCTCTTCTACCGCTATTTTGTGATACTGGCGAATGTAATCCTCGTACGCCTTGTTCCTTCGCTGGGCTGCTCCCAAAGAAAGCACCATCCCCACCAGGCAGAACACCAAGATATATCTTAATGATTTCATGCAATTCTTTTTTACAGTTTTCGTACAAAGATAAGCGATTCAACACAGATGCCTTACGGGCAAAGGCTTAAAAATACAGAAATGAAGAGAGAAAAGCGATATTTATACTATATTTGTTTACTGAACCACAAAAACAACCGCCATGAAAGAAATTAAACTGGAAATTTGCATCCACTCTTTGCAATACGAAGAACTTACCCCGCAAGATCGCGAGCTGATTGACAAAGCCAAAGAAGCCACTTCACGCAGTTATGCCCCCTACTCCAAATTCTCAGTCGGTGCCGCCGCCCTGCTGAAAAACGGAGTCATCGTCACGGGAACGAATCAGGAAAACGCCGCCTATCCTTCCGGACTGTGTGCCGAACGTACCACCTTATTCTATGCCAACTCCCAGTATCCCGACCAAGCGGTACTGACACTGGCCATTGCCGCCCGCAACGAAGCCGGCTACCTTGACACACCGATTCCTCCCTGTGGTGCCTGCCGCCAGGTATTACTGGAAACGGAACAGCGCTACCAACAGCCCATGCGTATCCTGCTGTATGGCGAGAAAGCGATTTACGAGGTGAACGGTACGAAAGACTTACTTCCTTTGTCATTTGGAGGGGAATTTTTGACCAAATAAGAGGCCTTTTAAGGGCATGAAAAAAACGCAAGTGCGTTTCCACAAAAACGTACTTGCGTTTCAAGTAAAACGCCGAAGCGTTTTGATCAAAACGTCCTTGCGTTTGGAATGAAACGTACTTACGTTTTCCTCCAAACGCAAAGGCGTTTTTTTGCGTCTTATTTATCGCCGTACATACGGGCACGCATTTCCTTAATATGGTCGGATGAAATGTACTCATCGTAATCCATCATCTTGTCGATAATGCCATTCGGAGTCAGCTCGATAATACGGTTGGCCACGGTTTCGATGAACTCATGGTCGTGTGAAGAGAAGAGCACATTTCCCTTGTATGTCTTCAAGTTGTTGTTGAACGCCTGAATGGATTCCAAGTCCAAGTGGTTGGTCGGAGTATCCAGAATCAGACAGTTGGCATTGCGCAGCTGCATGCGGGCAATCATACAACGCATCTTCTCTCCTCCCGAAAGCACACTGACCTTCTTCATCACTTCTTCGCCGGAGAACAGCATACGGCCCAGGTAGCCTTTCATTTCCACCTCATTGCCCTGACCGTACTGGCTCAGCCAGTCCACCAGGTTCAGGTCGCAGTTGAAATAATCGGTGTTGTCCAATGGCAGGTAAGCCGTGGTGATGGTTACCCCCCAGTTATAATGTCCGGCCTGCGCCTTGCGATTGCCGTTGATAATCTCGAACAAGGCCGTCATGGCACGCGGGTCGCGGCTCAGGAACACAATCTTGTCGCCCTTCTCTACCGTAAAGTTCACGTCGTTGAAGAGCACCGTACCCTCTTCCGTTTCGGCACGCAGTCCCGATACCTCCAGAATCTGGTTGCCCGGTTCGCGGTCCATCGTAAAGATGATACCCGGATACTTACGTGACGACGGCTTGATTTCATCGACCGTCAGTTTCTCCAGCATCTTCTTGCGGCTGGTAGTCTGCTTGGATTTCGCCACATTGGCAGAGAAACGACGGATAAATTCCTCCAGTTCCTTGCGCTTTTCTTCCGCCTTGGCCTTCTGGTTCTGCTGCTGACGGAGAGCCAGCTGGCTGGATTCGTACCAGAAGCTATAGTTACCGGCAAAGAGGTTCACCTTGCCGAAGTCGATGTCGACCGTATGTGTACATACCGAATCGAGGAAGTGACGGTCGTGGCTCACCACCAGCACGGTATGTTCAAAGTTGGAAAGGTATTCTTCGAGCCAGGTCACTGTATCCATATCCAGGTCGTTGGTCGGCTCGTCGAGCAACAGGTTGTCCGGATTTCCAAAAAGCGCCTGTGCCAGCATCACGCGCACCTTTTCCTTACCACTCAAATCACCCATCAGCGTGTTATGCTTGTCTTCCTTGATGCCCAGCCCGCTCAGCAGGATGGCCGCATCGCTTTCGGCATTCCAGCCTTCCAGTTCGGCAAACTTTTCTTCCAGTTCGGCTGCCTTGATACCGTCTTCATCGGTAAAGTCTTCCTTGGCATACAGGGCCTCACGCTGCTTCATGATGTCCCACAGCACGGTGTGTCCCATCAGCACGGTATCGAGCACCGTATGCGCATCGAACTTGAAGTGGTCCTGGCTCAACACCGAAAGACGTTCGCCCGGTCCCAGGGTGACACTTCCCTTGGTGGGGTCCAGCTCGCCCGAAATCACTTTCAGGAACGTAGACTTACCGGCACCGTTGGCTCCGATGATGCCATAGATATTACCATTCGTGAACTTCAGGTTCACGTCGTTATACAACACTCTTTTACCAAATTGAACGGCTACATTTGAAACTGTTATCATCTGTTTTTTCTACCTTTTTTGAATTACGCGGCAAAGATACGGATTTCCACCGAAAAAATAAAGGGAAAAACCACGAAGCGTTTCTCCCTTTCCGTTTAGAACCAGTCCTTCAGTTCCGAGGCCTTGGCCTTGCTGATGATGATTTTCTCGGGCACCGGTACTTTCAGGTTGATAGCCAACCGCCCGTTGAACCACAAGCTGATGTCGGACACGGCCTTCCGCGACACGATGAACTGGCGGTTGGCCCGGAAAAAATCGTGCGGATTGAGCAGTTCGGCCAGCTCGTCGAGCGACTGCGAGAACACGAACTCCTTCCCCTCCCCGTCGACAGCCTTGACCAGTCCGTTGGAAATATAGAAATATTGAATGGAATCGACCGATACCGGCAAGAACTTGTCGCCCTTCACCGGCACCAGAAAATGGGTCTTGTAGCTTTCCTCCTTTTTCAGGCTCCGGAGAATCTCCGACAAGTCAGGCTGTTTCTCCGCCTTCGGCTGTCCGCCCAACAGTTCCAGCTTGTGCATGGCCTCCTGCAAGTCGGTACGGCTGATGGGCTTGAGCAGATAGGCCACACTGTTCACCTTAAATGCTTTCAAGGCATATTCATCGTAGGCCGTAGTAAAGATAATCGGACAGGTAATGTCTACCTGTGCACAGATATCGAAAGCCGAACCGTCGGCCAGATGAATGTCCATGAACACCAGTTCCGGCATGGGATGCGTGCGAAACCACTCTACTCCGTCGAAAATGCTGTCCACCTCCCCAACGATTTCAAAATCGGTGTCCACTTCCTGCATCACGGCCTTCAGGTTGCGCAAAGCCGCTTTCTCATCTTCTATAATCAGTGTTTTCATTTCAAATCAAAGGCAAAATCACAGTAAAACGGTTGTTCTCTTCCTGTACGGAAACCTCTTTTTTATACAGCAACTGGTAACGTTTGGCCAGGTTGGCCAGTCCGATTCCCATTCCGGCCGTCCCACCCCGCTTGGGTTGCAACGGGTTGCTCACCTCCACCGTATCGCCTTCCGCCTTTACCAGCACCGTCAGCGGACGGCGGTTACTGATTTCGTTGTGCTTCACGGCATTCTCTATCAGCAGCTGGAGGGCCATGGGAGGCAGCTTGCGGGAAAGCAGCTCCGGCGAAATCCGGATGTCAAACTGCAGGTTTTCTTCGTAACGCACCTGCAGCAGATACATATATGACCTCACATATTCCATCTCCTCCCGCAAGGTCACGGAATGTGACTCATTGTCCTGCAAGGTGTAACGCATCACCTTCGACAGCTCCTCCAGGTAATGACGGGCCTTGTCGGGTGATTCGCGAATGAGCAGATACAAGGTGTTCAGCGAATTGAACAACATGTGTGGATTCAGCTGGCTCTTCAAGGCTTCGTACTGGTTGATGATGTTTTCCGTGCGCAACTGCTGATTTTCGAGCAACATCTTGCGGCTTTTCCGGTTCTGGTAGAAGAAATAACAGCTCCCCGTCACAATGCAGGTAATCAGGAAATCGCGCAGCGGATGGAGGTAATGGTGAAGCATGGCATCGATGGCCGGGATGTCGAAATGCTGGTGCAGGTAGACGAAAAACTTTCCAAGCAGATTGCTCGCAATCCACGTGAGCACAAACGCGCAAATCATCTTCTTCCACCCAATGGAAACCATGTCGCTGTTGAAGTGGAACACGGCCTCGTTCAGGAAGAAAAGCAACAACAACGAAACATATGTAAACAGCACCTCATTGCCCACATCTGCCCAGTGCATGCCCGGAAACGAAAGCCCATCGGCCGAATACGGATTCGACAAGGTAATCAGTTCCGGGAAATGCGTAAGGAATGCCACCATGATAGAGATGGCATTCACGACCAGCAGATATTTATTGTTCACGATTCGCTTCATGCGTCAGAATCAAGATTTTTGGGGAGCCTTACGGGCGGATACATACATTCCGGGACGGAAATCTTTCAGCGGATGCAGCACACGGGCATACACCTTGATGGAGCGGTTGGTGCTGTCTACCATCTGGTCGATAGATACCAGTACGGCTTCAAAAGTCTGGTTTCCCATGCCGTTCACACGGAACTCAATCTGATCGCCTACATTCAGGTCATCCAAATCTTTCTCGTAGGCGGTCAGCTGCAACATCAACGACTGCTTGTCGATGACGTCACACACAGGTTCTCCTACATTGAAATATTTCCCTACGTTAACATTCATATTAGTGACATATCCGCTCAAAGGGGCCTTGATTTCCAAATACGTATGGATACCATCGGCCTTCAAATGACGGGTATCCATGCCTAAAATCTTCAACTGAGCAGCACTTGCATCCAACAGGCTCTTCATGGAAAGGTATTCCGACTTGCTTTGCTGCATCTGTTTCTGGGAAGCGGCCTCGTGCGAAGCGAGGTTCTTCTGGCGCGTATATTCTTTTTCCAAGAACTCAATCTGTGCAGCCGCATCCAGCCACGTCTGCTGTAAAGTGATGAAATCCGGATTTTCCAATGTCAGAATCACCTGGCCTTTCTGCACGTAACTGCCCGGAAGGAAAGACACACTGTGTACGGCACCTCCCATGCTCAAGGTAATAGTGGCATGCCGCTGCGGAGGTACCATCAGGATACCGTTGAAAGACGGTGCATTGGCCACCTGGGTCGCTCCCGATATGCCGTCTACTGCCAGACTGTCGGTAGCCGCAGTAAGGCTATCCTGTTGTGCCGACAAAGTATCGGTTGCTTCATCAGTGGTTTGCTCAGATGCACCTCCTCCGCAAGAAGTGAAAGCCAGTGCACACCATAAGGCTGAGAAAAAAAGTATCTGTTTCATCTTGTTATGCTTTTTATTTTTTATTCAGTGTATAATTCGATTTCCAGTACGGATACGTTGTAGGCATATACCGTTTCAATGTAATTCTTGCGGATTTCGCGAGAAGCATTCAAATTCTGTACGAAATCCGTGATGTTGATTTCACTTTCCTTGAACTTCAGCAAGGCACTTTCCTGAAGAGCTTCCGCTTCTTTCAGAGCTGCCTTGGAATAGTAGTCCAGGCTTTCCTGCTGCTGACGGGCACGCCGGTAAAGTTCTTCCACCTGATTATTCAACTGCACCCGGTTCTGCTCGGCCTGCCATTCCGCAATTTGCAGGTTTACCTTGGCCTGCTTGCTGCGGCTGCGCTGCGGAAAGAACAAAATAGGGAAAGACACTCCCACCATCCACGAATTCAATCCGTTCAGCGGCGCGATTTTCTGACGCACATAGCCCACTGAGAATTCCGGAAAAAACTTACTGCGTTCAATACGTAGTTCAGATTTCTTTTCCTGCACCTGGCTGGCAAAATAATTCAGATGAGCTGCCGAAAGAGATCTGTCCTGCACAGAAAGTGGAAGAACAGCCAATGAGCTGTCGTTCGGTACCACCGGAGAATCTGAGTAGCAAGCCCAAGCAAAACGGCGGGAAGCCAGTTCCATCTCTTCACGTGCCTGCAGGATGCGAGTGTGGAGATCGGCTGCCAGCGCGGCAATCATGCTCCGCTCCGTCTGGTCGATATCTCCCTGCTGGAAACGCAGTTCCCCGCTTTCTTTCAGCTTCAGGGCCAGCTCTTCCTGCTCTCCATACAAACGATACAAATGGAGAGCATATTGATAATACACCCAAGCCCGTTTTACTTCGGCCACAATTTCTTTCTTCACCATGTCGCGGTAGTTACTCCCAGTACTCACCTGCGCATTGACCAAGGCATTCTTATAGAATGGCGTCAGGAACGAACCCAGCGACTGTTCTACCGACAGTTCATTGTCTTTCCGGTATTCCCCATTCAACTGCCCCCAGGAGTAACTGAACGAAGTGTTACCCCCGTTCCACACTTCTCCACGGGCTGCCCGGCTCCGTTCGATTTCCGCATTGGCCATCTTCAACCGTGGGTGATTCTGCAAGGCTATTTCCAAGGCCTCATCCAGCGAAATCGCCTTCTGAGGAGTCGGAGTCACGGCGGAAGCAGATGCGGCCAGCAATAACAGCAGACAGGTCATTCCGGTTTTTCGGCCCAACCGAGCACGGTGTCTTTTCCGTCCCCACAAATGGGCAATGACATTTACCAGCCGGTAGAACACCGGAATGACAATCAAGGTCAGCACGGTAGACACAATCAATCCGCCAATCACTACCGTAGCCAGCGGGCGTTGTACTTCAGCCCCGGCCGATGTAGCTACTGCCATAGGAACAAAACCTAGTGAAGCCACCAGTCCGGTCAAAAATACCGGTCTCAACAGATGAGGACATCCTCTTGCAATGATTCGATTCGTACACATAGTATAAGTCTTTTCTTTTCGTAAGTCATTAAAATGGTTGATCATCAAGATACCATTCAACACGGCCACACCAAACAGGGCAATAAATCCTACGCCGGCCGAAATACTGAACGGAAGACCACGCAACCACAAGGCTACGATACCTCCAATCAGCGACAAAGGTACGGTAGAAAAAACAACTAACGAATAAATTACGCTTTTAAATGCGAAAAACAACAGCAAAAGTATCAGCATCAGGGCTATCGGAATCACAATGCTCAACGTGCGTACGGCATTCTGCAGGTTTTCAAACTGGCCACCGTACTCCCAGTAATAACCCGGTTTCAGCTTGACATTCTGCTCCAGTGAGGTACGTATCTGTTCCACTACCTGCTGGATGTCGGCATCGCGTACATTGACACCGATGACAATCCGTCGTTTGGTGGCATCGCGGTTAATCTGTAACGGCCCGTTCTCCAGGTCGATGCTGGCCACTTCGCTGACCGGTATCTGGATGCCTTCGCTCGTGCGGACAAACAGTTTGTCGATGTTCAGGTCTTGCACCTTATCCTTGTCCAGACGCAATACGAGGTCGAAACGGCGTTCGTTTTCAAAGACCACTCCGGCAGTCTCTCCGGCGTAGGCTGTACGGATAATCGTATTCAGTTCTTCAATGTCAATGCCGTAGCGGGCAATCTTGGCACGGTCGTATTTCACCAGCAACTGCGGAAGTCCCATGGCCTGCTCTACCAGCACATCGGAAGCACCCGGCACCTGTTCCACATATTTGGCCGCCTCTTTGGCCTTGGCATAGAGTTCGACCATATCTTCTCCATACAGTTTGATGGCAATATCGGCTTTGGCTCCCGTCATCAACTCATTGAAACGCAACTGGATGGGCTGGCTGAAATTGAACTCGGCTCCTTTCACCGACTCCAGCGACTTTTTCATCTTCTCCACCATCTCCGCGCGGCTGCTGGCCGAGGTCCATTCACTGAACGGCTTCATCACAATCATCACGTCGGCATCTTCTACGGCCATCGGGTCGGTCGGCACTTCGGCCGTACCGATTTTGGCGACCACGTGCTTGATTTCCGGAAAATCCTCTTTCAGTTTCTTCTCGGCTGCAAGCGACACCTCGATACTGCGGCTCAGTGAACTACCCGCCGGAAGCGTCATCTGCATGGCGAAGTCACCTTCATCGAGTGTCGGAATAAATTCGGCTCCCAACCGGGTGAACAACAAGAAGGATAATATTAATAAGGTAAAGGCCGAAGCCAACGTACCCCACACATGGGCCAGACAGAAACTCAAGGCACGGTGATACACGCGGTTCAACTTCTCAAAGAAACGGTCGGCCAAGGTCGGCTTGGACGAAACGGTACGTTTCAGGAAAAGCGAAGCCATCATCGGCACATAAGTGAGTGACAACAACAGAGCTCCGATGATACAGAACACCAGCGTCTTGGCCATCGGAGTAAAGTATTTTCCTTCGATTCCGGTCAAAGTCAATATCGGGAAGAATACAATCAGGATAATCAACACCGCAAACGTCGCGCTCCGCACCACATTGCCAGCACCTTTTTCCACTTCCTCATCCATTTCCTGTTTACTCAGCGTGCGGCCCATCCATTTTTTGCTATAGATGTGTGCCAGGATACCTTCCAGTATCACGATGGAACCGTCGACTACAATACCAAAATCAATGGCCCCCAAACTCATCAGGTTGGCCGACACACCGAATACCCGCATCAGGATAAAGGCAAAGAGCATGGCCAAGGGAATGACGGACGCCACAATCAGTCCGGCACGTGCATTTCCCAGGAACACTATCAATACGAGGAACACGATAATGGCTCCTTCCACCAGGTTACGAATCACGGTCGAGATATTCCGGTTCACCAGTTCCGAACGGTTCAGATAGGGTTCTACGCTGATACCCTCGGGCAGCATCTTCTGTACCTTGGCCACCCGCTTCTCCAGTTCCTGGGTCACCACATTGGCGTTGGCCCCTTTCAGCATCATGGCGATACCACCTACACATTCGCCTTCCCCATCCTTAGTCATGGCTCCGAAACGCTTGGGGGCGCCATAGCGTACTTTTCCGATGTCGCTCACATGCACGGGAATCCCGCCCCGGTTAGTCACGACAATCTGTTCAATGTCTTTCAAATCGGAAATCATACCTTCCGAACGAATGTAATACGCCCGGTTCACCTTTTCTATATAGCTTCCTCCTGTATTCTGGTTGTTACGGCTCAGCGCATCGAACACATCACTGATGGTGATGTTCAACGAATACAACGCATCCGGATCGACGGCTACCTCATACTGCTTCAGGTAACCTCCGAAACTGTTGATTTCCACAATACCCGGAATACCCGAAAGCCGGCGTTTCACAATCCAATCCTGGATGGTACGCAGCTCCATGGCATCGTACTTCTTTTCATACCCGGGAGCCACCTTCAGCACATACTGGTAAATTTCACCCAAACCGGTGGTGATAGGCATCATCTCCGGCACTCCCAAATTGGAAGGAATCTCTCCGGCCACGGTCTGTATCTGCTCATTTACCAGCTGGCGGGCATCCAGTGTGGGCACGCTTTCCTTGAACACAACCGTCACCAGCGACAAACCAAAACGGGACACCGAACGGATTTCCTGTACATTCATGATGTTGCTCATGGCCACCTCAATCGGGAAGGTAATCAGCTGTTCTACCTCCTGAGGCGCCAACGTGGGCGACACCGTGACAATCTGCACCTGATTATTGGTGATATCGGGCACGGCATCAATAGGCAATGTCAGCATGGAATAGATGCCCCCTATCATTAAAAACAGTGTCGTCAGGGCGACAAACAGTTTTTTGCGAATTGAAAAACGGACTATTTTCTTAAACATTTTCTTGAGTGTTGATTGATGATGGTAGCAAAATTAACGTTTCACTACCTTTAAAAGATTCATAAAAGTGTGAAACAGACAAATCAAGGGTTGAACCGACCTTTCGGAGAGATGAAATGGAAAAAGGAAAGGTTGAAATTGAAACTTACCTTTTTCCATGTCAGTGTGGCAGTTTTTTATTATTTTTGCGGCCAATCCGCACAAGAACCGGATTAAGGCACAGAATTTGCTGGTGAAAAAGCAAAAACATTCAACTGAAATAAAAACCATTAAGATATGAGTAACAAAAATCAAAACCCAAACGTGGAAGAAGAATTGAAGAACCAACAGCAGAACACTGCCGAAAACGCACAGGCTGCCGCTGAATCTCAAGAAGCGGAAACGCAAGAAACCCAGAAAGAAGGGGAAGAAAAAAAGGAACTCACTGCAGAAGAAAAGCTGGAAAAAGAACTGGAAGACGCTCAGAAAGTAATCGACGAGCAGAAAGACAAATACCTGCGGCTGTCTGCAGAATTCGATAATTTCCGGAAACGTACCATCAAGGAAAAGGCTGAACTGATCAAGAACGGCGGTGAAAAGGCCATCAATGCCGTGCTGCCAATTCTGGACGATTTGGAGCGTGCACTGCAGAACATGCAGAAAGCGGAAGACGTGAAGGCCATCTACGACGGGGTGGAACTGATTTACCAGAAGTTCCTGAAAAACCTGCATCAGGAAGGCTTGGAAAAAATGGAACCTGTCGGTCAGGATTTCGACACCGATTTCCACGAAGCCATCGCATTGGTGCCGGCTTCCAGCGAAGACCAAAAAGGAAAAGTGCTGGACTGCGTACAAACAGGATACAAGTTGAACGAAAAAGTCATCCGTCACGCCAAAGTGGTGGTTGCCCAATAATAAACAGGTAGAGTCATGGCGAAAAGAGATTATTATGAAGTGCTTGGAGTTGCCAAAACGGCCACGGCAGACGAAATAAAGAAAGCGTATCGAAAGAAAGCCATCCAGTATCACCCGGACCGCAACCCGGGCGACAAGGAGGCGGAAGAGAAATTCAAGGAAGCAGCAGAAGCCTACGAAGTGTTGAGCAATGCCGACAAACGTGCACGTTATGACCAGTTTGGCTTTGCAGGTGTTGACGGTGCAGCCGGAGGCGGAAGCGGTTTCGGCGGCTTCAGCGGCCAAGGCATGTCCATGGATGATATCTTCTCCATGTTCGGCGATATTTTTGGCGGACACGGAGGTTTCGGCGGATTCAGCAGTGGATTTGGCGGAAGCAGTCAGCCGCGCCAGCGTAAGTTTCGTGGTTCCGACCTGCGGGTAAAAGTCAAATTAAACCTGAAAGAAATTTCTACAGGAGTAGAAAAGAAATTCAAGTTAAAAAAATATGTACAGTGTAGCCATTGTCACGGCACAGGCGCTGAAGGCGACGGAGGCACGGAAACCTGTCCAACTTGCCACGGAACAGGTAGCGTGACCCGTACCCAACAAAGTATCTTCGGCATGATGCAGACCCAAACCGTATGTCCGCAATGTGGAGGTGAAGGAAAAATCATCAAGAACAAATGTAAGGAATGCGGCGGCGAAGGTATCGTATACGGTGAAGAAGTGGTCACCGTGAAGATTCCTGCCGGAGTGGCTGAAGGCATGCAGGTAACCATCAACGGAAAAGGTAATGCCGGAAAACACAACGGAGTGCCGGGCGACCTGCTGGTCTTGATTGAAGAAGAGAAGCATCCGGAACTGATTCGTGATGAAAGCGACCTGATCTATAACCTGCTGTTGAGTGTGCCTACTGCCGCCTTAGGAGGTACAGTAGAAATCCCGACCATCGACGGAAAGGCCAAAATCAAAATAGAACCGGGTACACAGCCCGGTAAAGTACTCCGTCTACGAGGCAAAGGCTTACCGAACATCAACAGCTACGGATACAATACGGGCACAGGCGACTTGCTGGTCAACGTCAGCGTCTATATCCCGGAAACCCTGACCAAAGAAGAACGTCAGGCACTCGAAAAATGGCAGGAAGCCGAAAACTTCAAGCCGAACATGAGCCTGAAAGAAAAAATCTTCAAGAAGTTCAGAAGTCTGTTTGATTAATAACCTCTTTTTGACAATACACCATAGCCATCCCTCCACCAGGGGTGGCTTTTTTTATATATTCTGCCCAGCTTATCCAAATAATCTTTAAACCGGCTCTAAAAAGAGATAATCACGACTAACTCAATACCTTTTTTTGTAACTTTGAAGTGACTAAAATTTAGGAATCATGAAAAAAAGCTGTATCTTGTTCTGGATGTTATTCTGTCCGGTGCTTGTTTTTGCACAGACTGAAAACAAGAAGTCTCTGCCAGCTGACTCCATTGGTATAACCTCTTTGCAGATGGAGAACGCATTGCCGCAGGATACGCTCAGCGTACCGCTGCCTGCACCGGTACAACCTCAATATTTATATTCTCCTTTCGAAATGTATGGCATCACACCTTTCAATTATGGATTCGCAACCTGGGAACTGCACAAAGGGTTTAATGCCTCCATTGGCATGAACGTCACGTTCAGTCCCAGTAAATATGCTCCTTCCGGCGTCGGATTCGGACAGGATGCGGCTTTCCTGTATGCCGTACCGTTAAACAAACGCCTCAGTGTGGCCGGTGGACTGTATGCCAGCAATTTCAACTGGGGAGGCATCAATTACCGGAATGTGGGCATTGCCGGTATCGCGGCCTTTAAGGTGAACGAACGAATCAGCCTGTATGCGTATGGCAACAAATCGCTCATGCCGAAGCGTTCGCCCTACTACTACCCTCTTCCAAATTTCTCCCCCGACCGGATTGGTGGGATGATCAACTTCAAATTCAATGAAAGCAGTTCCATCAGCATCGGTGTAGAAGGAATCAGAGCTCCCCAAGGACCTTACTGGTGGTAAATGAAAGCTAAAAAGATAGGTTATCCTGATAAAAATGATGATATTTGCAGCGACTAAAAAAAACAAGAATCATGAATTATCAGGAGACCCTTACTTATCTATATAACAGTGCCCCTCTGTTTCAGCAAGTTGGCAAAGATGCCTACAAAGAGGGACTGGACAATACGTATGCCTTGGACAATTATTTCGACCACCCTCACCGTCGTTTCCGTACCATACACGTGGCCGGAACCAACGGGAAGGGTTCTTGTTCGCATACACTGGCAGCCATCCTACAGTCTGCAGGCTATAAGACAGGCCTCTACACCTCTCCGCACCTCGTCGATTTTCGCGAACGAATCCGTGTGAACGGTAAACCGGTGAGTCAGGAATTCGTCGTCGACTTCGTAGAAAAGCACCGTGCCTTCTTCGAACCGCTGCACCCTTCTTTCTTTGAACTGACCACTGCCATGGCATTTACTTATTTCGCACAACAGGAAGTAGACGTAGCAGTTATCGAAGTGGGTCTTGGCGGACGTTTGGACTGTACCAACATTATCCAACCCGACTTGTGTGTCATCACTAACATCAGTTTCGATCACGTACAATTTTTAGGCAATACCTTAGCAAAGATTGCTTCTGAGAAGGCAGGTATCATCAAAAAAGGCGTCCCTGTCGTGATTGGAGAAACTACCCCCGAAACCCGTCCGGTCTTTCAGGCCAAAGCAGACGAAGTGGGCGCCCCTATCGTCTTTGCCGAAGATGAGCACTTTCTTCTCAGCGCCACACGAAACGAAGCCATGCACTATGTCTATCAGACTACAGACTACGCAAATCTGGAAGGAGAACTGGGTGGCCTATGCCAGTTAAAGAATACCAATACCCTACTCTCTGCTCTCCACCAGCTGCCCAAGGCAGGCTATCACTTCACAGAAGAGAATGTACGGGAAGGTTTTCTGCACGTATGCGAACTGACTGGACTGATGGGACGTTGGCAGAAACTGGGAGAACATCCTACCATCATCTGTGATACCGGACACAACGTGGGTGGCATGCAATACATCACCGAGCAGCTGCGCCATCAGACCTATCACACGCTACACATCGTCATCGGCATGGTCAACGACAAGGATGTGAGCGGAGTGCTTTCCATGCTTCCTAAAGAGGCTCACTATTATTTCACCCAAGCCAGCGTAAAACGTGCCTTACCTTGTGAACGGATGAAAGCCTTGGCTGGGAACTACGGCTTACAGGGAAATGCTTATCCACATGTTGCAGAAGCCTTCGAGGCCGCCCGTCGGGAAGCTCAACCCAATGATTTCATTTTTGTGGGAGGAAGCAGTTTCATCGTTGCCGATTTACTTTCTTTAAACCACTAAACCGCATTCTTTCTTTGAAAAATGTTTGGGTATGTTAGAGAAAATCTTTTTATTTGCACAACAAAATGATGTGTGAACTAAAAAGATTTTAATAATATGAACAACACATTTTATAAAGAAAATAATTTAAGCGGCTTAAAAAGAGCAGATTTTCAAAAAACAATTGACGGTAAAGAAACCGATTTGTTTATTCTTTCCAATCAAAACGGTGCAGAAGCAGCCATCACAAACTACGGGGGAGCAATCTTAGCAATAATGGTTCCGGATAAAAACGGTAAATTGGCCAATGTAGTACAGGGACACGACAGCATCGACCACGTAATCCACAGTCATGAACCCTTCCTCAGTACCTTAATTGGACGCTACGGTAACCGAATTGCAAAAGGAAGCTTCATGCTGGACGGCAAAGAATACAAACTGACTATCAACAACGGGCCAAACTCTCTGCACGGAGGTCCAACTGGCTTCCACGCACGCGTATGGGATGCAAAACAAGAAGATGAGCACAGCGTCGTGCTGCATTACTTGGCCAAAGATGGAGAAGAGGGCTTTCCTGGCAATCTGGACGTAACTGTCACTTATACATTCACAGACAATAACGAACTGGTAATGACTTATGTTGCGAACACAGATAAGGAAACCATCATCAACTTGACCAACCATGCGTTCTTCAGCCTGGCAGGTCTAAACAATCCTACTCCTACTGTAGACAACAACATTGTCACTATTAATGCAGATTATTTCATACCTATTGATGAAGTATCCATTCCGACCGGGGAAATATTGAAAGTTGAAGGAACACCGATGGACTTCCGTACTCCACATACCGTGGGAAGCCGCATCAACGAACCGTTCCAACAACTGATCAACGGAGCCGGATACGACCACTGCTATGTGTTAAACAAGCGCGAAACCAATGCGATGGTATTTGCCGCAAAATGCGTAGAACCGGAAAGCGGACGTTCTTTGGAGGTCTATACCACAGAACCGGGCGTACAGGTCTACACTGCTAACTGGCACAACGGCTTTACGGGATATCACGAGGCTACCTTCCCAGCCAGAAGTGCCATCTGCTTTGAGGCACAGCATTTTCCAGATTCCCCCAACAAAGGACATTTCCCTTCAGTTGTATTGAAACCAGAAGAAACCTATCATCAAGTAACGATTTACAAATTCGGGGTAGAAAAGTAACACATAGGAAAACAATCTAATTTATAACTTAATACACTTTCAATTTAAACCATGGAACAACAAAAACAAAAAACTAATGTCATCGCAATCATTACGATGTTCTTTCTGTTTGCGATGATTTCATTTGTTACCAATCTGGCCGCACCGTTTGGTACTATCTGGAAAAACCAGTACGCCGGTGCTAACACATTGGGTATGATGGGTAACATGATGAACTTTTTGGCATACCTGTTTATGGGTATTCCCGCCGGCAACATGCTGGTAAAAATCGGATACAAGAAAACATCCTTGATTGCCATGGCAGTCGGTTTCGCCGGTTTGCTGGTACAATATTTGTCAAGTCTTTTCGGTGCTGACGTAGATGTATTTTCTTTAGGCGAATATTCTATCAAGTTGAATTTTATTGTATACTTGTTGGGTGCCTTCATCTGTGGTTTCAGCGTATGTATGCTGAATACAGTAGTTAACCCGATGTTGAACTTGTTAGGAGGTGGTGGTAACAAAGGTAACCAGCTGATCCAGACAGGTGGTGCATTGAACTCATTGGCTGGTACACTGACCCCTCTTTTCGTAGGTGTACTGATTGGTACAGTAACTCCGAAAACAGCCATGTCTGATGTAGCCCCCTTGTTGTTTATTGCCATGGGTGTGTTTGCCTTTACTTTCATCGTGATTTCTTTCGTAACCATTCCGGAACCTCACATGAGAAAGAAAGGCGAAAACGCAACAAAAGAAAAATTTTCACATAGCCCTTGGAGCTTCCGTCATACGGTATTGGGTGTAATCGGTATCTTCATTTACGTAGGTATTGAAATCGGTATTCCGGGAACCTTGAACTTCTATCTGGCTGATTCCAGCGACAAAGGAGCCGGCATCCTGACCAATGGAGCTGCCATCGGTGGTGCCATCGCCGCAATCTACTGGTTGTTGATGCTGGTGGGTCGTCTGACCAGTAGTATCATTAGTGGAAAGGTTTCAACCCGTGCACAGCTCATTACCGTGTCTATCACTGCCATTATCTTCACTATTATTGCTATTTTCACTCCGAAGAGCGTAGGTTTCAATGTTCCGACTGTAGTATACGACCCAGTAGCCAAGACTTCTGAAATTTTGGCCAATGCCGGTATACCTGCCGAAGAAATTGCAACCTTTGTCAGCAACCCGTCGGAAGAAGCACTGGCTCCTTATACAGAACAGCTGGATGAAGTACACATGACTACCACTGATGTGATGAACTCTATGAAAACTCCATCGGTACCGGTAAGTGCCCTCTTCCTCGTGCTTTGCGGTCTGTGTACTTCTGTCATGTGGGGAGGTATCTTTAACTTGGCTGTAGAAGGATTGGGTAAATATACCGCACAAGCTTCCGGAATCTTCATGATGATGGTAGTAGGTGGTGGAATCTTCCCGTTGCTGCAACAAGTCATCTCCGATGCAGTAGGCTACATGGCCAGCTACTGGCTAATTGTCGCTATGCTTGCTTACCTGTTGTTCTACGGTGTGACAGGTTGCAAGAATGTAAACAAAGATATTCCTGTAGAATAAATACGGCTGTCCGGTTCTGCATGTCAGGACCGGATATGCTTTTTAATATTAACCTTTAAATTTTTATCATTATGGACATAGAATTTGTAAGAAGCCGCTTCATCAAGCATTTTGACGGTACCACAGGCTCAGTATATACTTCTCCAGGACGAATCAACCTGATTGGTGAGCACACAGACTATAACGGAGGTTTTGTATTCCCGGGAGCAGTAGATAAAGGAATGGTAGCCGAAATCAAACCCAACGGAAAAGATAAAGTTTGCGCCTACTCTATTGACTTGAAAGATTACGTAGAATTTGGTTTGAACGAAGAAGATGCCCCGAAAGCAAGCTGGGCACGTTACATATTCGGTGTGTGCCGCGAAATGATCAAACGCGGAGTTGACGTAAAAGGCTTCAACACTGCATTTGCCGGTGATGTGCCTCTGGGTGCCGGAATGTCTTCTTCTGCTGCATTGGAATCTACTTATGCTTTCGCATTGAACGATTTGTTCGGTGACAACAAAATTGACAAGTTTGAACTGGCTAAAGTAGGTCAGGCTACAGAACACAACTATTGCGGTGTGAACTGCGGTATCATGGACCAGTTTGCTTCCGTATTCGGTAAAGAAGGACATCTGATTCGTTTGGACTGCCGTTCACTGGAATATCAGTACTTCCCCTTCAGACCGGATGGATACCGCTTGGTATTGGTTGATTCAGTAGTAAAACATGAACTGGCTTCTTCTGCATACAATAAGCGTCGTCAGAGCTGCGAAGCAGTAGTGGCAGCCATCAAAAAGAACCACCCGAACGTAGAATTCCTGAGAGACTGCAACATGGACATGCTGAACGAAGTGAAAGCAGAAGTAACACAGGAAGATTATATGCGTGCGGAATACGTGATTGAAGAAATCCAGCGTGTACTGGATGTATGTGATGCACTGGAAAAAGGTGACTACGAAACAGTTGGCCAGAAAATGTATGAAACTCATCACGGCATGAGCAAGCTTTATGAAGTAAGCTGCGAAGAACTTGACTTCCTGAACGATATCGCATTCGATTGCGGCGTAACCGGTTCACGTGTGATGGGTGGCGGCTTCGGCGGATGTACCATCAACCTGGTAAAGAACGAACTGTATGAAACCTTCATCTCTACTGCGAAAGAACGCTTCAAAGAAAAATTCGGCCGCAGTCCGAAAGTATACGATGTGGTTATCAGCGACGGTTCTCACAAGATTTGCTGATTCAATATCCATATCAAGCATAAAAAAAGCACGAATTTAATTCGTGCTTTTTTTATGCTTGTTTCTTCTCAAATCAATCTCCCCGATAATAATACAGCAACGAATGGCGGGCGATAAAATCAGCGTTCAACTTCACCAGCATCTTCTCTCCCACCTCTGGTAATTCCGCATCCGGAAGCAGATTCTCACAAATGCAATAAGTCAGTAAATCGGGCGGACAAAGCATCTCTTCAGTCAGCATACGAAACGCATTCTGCGATGCCTCCTCCTGATTATAAAAGGGGTTTTCCGTATCTGCAATATACTCACACACATCCTTTGCCAACAAAAGTCCTTTCTGCTCATCCACCATCAGCACAAAGTTACGGTTGGATTTCATCTGTGGCAGCGTATGGTTTTCATCGTCCGGCCAACGGAGAATCTCCACCAGAAAACGCTTCAACGAATCATACCCATTGAGATAGATAATCCGTCTTCCACCCGTCCACAATGTGAACAACCGATAGATTTCCGCATTTTTTTCCAACACCTCATCCGGTATCACCGGATCCTCCGGATACAATCCCGATACCTCCTTCCACACCTT
This sequence comes from uncultured Bacteroides sp., assembly GCF_902472605.1. Taxonomy (GTDB): domain Bacteria; phylum Bacteroidota; class Bacteroidia; order Bacteroidales; family Bacteroidaceae; genus Phocaeicola. Next base: position 21,801 of record NZ_CABROP010000017.1, on the reverse strand, counting down.
CGACTGCTTGCCTGCCAGCAAGTCAATCCACTCATGCAAGAACAACGCCAAAGGTCCTACCGGCACAATAAACCGGTCAGTCGGAGTCACCTGCTGAATATATGGCCACATAGACGGTTCCGTAAGGTATGTATGACCGAAAAGCCAGGTCAGTTTCCGGTCAGCTTCCTTCTCGTCGGCATACCCCGAAAAATAATTGCGCAACAACTCATTCTCCGGCGCCTGCTCATAGGCCTCTTCCATGATCGGCATAAAAGTCCGTGCCAGTTGCAAAATCTGTCCGTCCAGCGGATTTACATACGAATGCTTGAACAAAGCCTTCTGCCACGTATTCCAAATCAGAAAACGGAGGTCTTCTTCATTAACTTCCCCTTTGATATAATTTCTTCCAAGCGGATAAAACGGAAGACATCGTCCGTACAGATGAGTATGAGCCGTTATAAAAGCCTGCCACAGCCCCAAATCTGACACCAAATCTTCCAGATAGGCAGCCACATAAAGACATATTTTCTTCCGGTACGGCTCTGGTACTTCTTCCAGATCACACACCATATAAAGCCGGTTGGCCAACTCCACAAAGAAACCATCCGACGGAGCTACCGTCGTATAGGGATGAATACCCAGCCAGTCGTTCAGATAAATCACATTCTTTTTCATTTTTTCTGTTCTCCATATTAAATCAATTCCGGGCGAAAAGCGTAATCAGCAGAGACACTGCTGCCAGGCCGATTCCTGCTCCTGTCACCCCTGCCCATCCAAATGCATGCCAGCAAGTACCAGCCAGAAAAGTTCCCAGCGAACCGCCCACGAAATATGTTGTCATAAAAATCGTATTCACCCGATTGGTCGCTTTTGGGGCCAGCGACAAAGCACACGTCTGGTTACTTATCTGGATGCACTGCATACCAATATCAATCACTACAATGCCTACGATAAAGCCCAAATAGAAATTCTGGAAGACATACATCACTACCCAGGCCAGTATCATCAGTGCACAACCCAGATAGGTAAAAAAACGTACCCCCAACTTATGCACCAGACTGCCCACAAAAGAAGCCGTCAAGGCCCCTGCAATACCACATAAACCGAGCATGCCAATCACATTGTTTCCTGCATGGAAAGGCTCTCCACTCAATTTGAAGGCAAGGCAGGCCCACAAAGCCAAAAAACTGCCGAAGCAGCATCCAGCCCGTGCAGACACCATCCGGATGGTTGGGTGGTCACGATACAGCGTAAACAATGACTTCATCAGTCCGCCATACGTTCCCTTGAAGTTCGACGGCATATCCGGCAACACCCTAAGAACAAGGAAAATACACAACAGCATGAGAAGGGCCGCAATGTAATACATGGTGCGCCACCCCCAATATTCTCCTACAAAGCCGCTGACCACCCGGGAACCGAGAATCCCCGTCAGCAGACCGCTGACCATCATTCCCACGTTGCGGGCCTTATTTTCCGGCAACGAAAACTGTGCCGCTATCGGAATGAAAATCTGTGGCATCACCGAACAGATGCCTGTCACCAACGAAGCCACTAAAATATAAGGAATGCTTGCAGAAGAAGCAATACTGCAAGTAGCCACTACCAAAAGCATAAAATTCACGACAATGATGTGCTTTCGCTTGTACAAATCACCCAGCGGGATGATAAACAGCAATCCCAGGGCATAGCCAATCTGCGTAGTCATCGGTATCAGGTTAGCAGTAAACTCCGAAACTCCCAGGTCCTCACTGATTCTATTCAGCAATGGCTGGTTATAATACAAATTCGCGACCGACAATCCCGATATCACAGCCAGCATCCACAACAAATGTGCTGGTATTCCTTTATTCTCCTCCAATCTTAATTTCATCTTCCGTCAAAATTCTTTGAGGCACAAAAATAAGCAAAAAACACAAGTACGAAAAATTCACTTACAGATTAAAACGGCAATAAATTCATAGTTTATGTAATAATATAAAGAGAAGTTCCACCTTAGCATAGAAAATTACAAATCCGTTACAAGGCTTAAAGCACAAATATCTCACACATAATCAGATACAAACATTTTTTCCACAAAGATTTCTTTTCTTTCTTCTAAAGTAAAAAAGTTAATTATTTCTTGACCGATTTGTTAAAGCACTAACATAAGCTCTACAGGTTGAAAAGATTTTTTAACTTTGCAATCGAAAAGTTCTGACAATCAGACTTTATTTAAGCAGAAACAACAAGTATTAAACTGACAAACACTAAAAATAGATTTACAATTCATTTAATCTAAATTTTATGCTACATCATTCCAAATTCCTGTTTTCAGCATTGGTCGTTTCAGCGATGGCTGTAGGCGCAAATGCTCAGGTAACCACTTCTGCTATCAGCGGAAAAGTTCTCGATGAAACCAAAGCACCGGTTATTGGCGCTACAGTGGTAGCCGTTCACGAACCTTCAGGTACGCTTTATGGTGCAGTCACCAACGTAGACGGACGTTACACCATCCAAGGTATGCGTACCGGTGGTCCCTACAAAATTGAAATTTCCTATGTAGGCTACAACAAGACAACCTACACGGGTATTTCCCTCGAACTGGGTAACACACTCAGCCTGAACGCTGAAATGCAACCGAGTTCAGAACTGCTGGACGAAGTAGTAGTGGTAGCCGATGCCAAGGCTAATGCCGGAGCAGCCCATAACTTCTCCACACAGAAAATAGAAAACACTCCGACCGTCGACCGTAACGTGTACGACATCGTGAAGAACATGCCGATGGCCATGACTTCCAAGAACGGAGGTATCACCTTCGCCGGTTCAAACAACCGCTACAACAGTTTCCAAATTGACGGTACGGTAAGTAACGACGTATTCGGTTTGTCTGCATCCGGAACCAACGGTGGTCAGACAGGTGCCAATCCGATTTCCATGGATGCCATCCAGGAAATCCAGGTAGTCGTAGCTCCCTTCGACGTACGCCAGAGCGGATTTACCGGAGGTGGTATCAACGCCATTACCAAGCAGGGTACCAACACCACTCACGGTTCTGCCTATACTTACTTCAACAACCAGAACATGTATGGTAAGTACAGCGCCGTACGTGATTATGAAAAGTCTCCGCTCACCCAGCAGTACACCCGTACTTACGGTGGAACATTGGGCGGTGCCATCGTGAAGGACAAACTGTTCTACTTCGTAAGTGCAGAAGCCAAGAAGGAATCGTATCCGTCAAGTGTGTATCCAGGATATACAGACAGCTATATCACCAACGACGTGGCCAAACAGATTGCAGATCAATATGCTGCATTGACAGGCATTCAGGAAGGTTACGCACAACCCGATATCGAAAACAAATCATTCGGTTTATTGGCCCGTATCGACTGGAACATCAACCAAAACCACAAGCTGGCTCTGCGTTACCAGCACAACAACTCATACGATGACAACTACAGCTTGGGTTCTACCACCTACACCTTCAACAACAGTGGTTACCGTATGAACAACAAGACCAATTCTATCGTAGCCGAATTGAACTCTCACCTGGGGCAGAACCTGTACAATGAACTCCGTGCTTCTGCCAGCTTCATCCGTGACCATCGTAACGTAGGTTATCAAGGCCCGACCGTTCAAATAAAGAACGTAAAAGGAGCAGATGGGAAAACAGGAGTAACCGTCAACATCGGTACGGAATATTCATCTGGCGCCAATTATTTGGACCAAGATATTTACACAGTAGAAGATAACTTGTCTTGGTATCTGGGTAACCATACGCTGACTTTCGGTACACACAACGAAATCTACCGTATGAAAAACCTGTTTATCCAAGCAGTCAACGGTTCCTGGTATTACAACTCCCTCGATTTGTTCTTGCAAGATAAGCCCTATCAGTATTCTTATAAATACACTGATCCGGAATTAACTGGAGGTGATACACGCTGGGCACCTGCCATGAAATCTGGTCAGTTCGGTTTCTATGCACAGGACAAATGGGACGTAAGTACAAACTTCAACCTGACTTACGGTTTGCGTATTGACATTCCGGTCATTTTCAATAACCCGACCGAAAACCCAACTTTCAACGAATATGCCGCTCAGCAAGGTTTCAATGTGCGTGTAGGTGAAAACCCGAGCGCGAAAGTATTGTTCTCACCGCGTGTAGGCTTCCGCTGGTATACCAATGATTCTCACAACACCCTGCTGCGTGGTGGTGTAGGTATTTTCACGGGTCGTGTACCGTTTGTATGGCTGTCAAATGCCTTCAACAACACCGGTATGGAAAGCAAGGGTACCACACTTGGGAACAAAGACAATAAAAACAACTGGTTGAATGACGCACCCGCTTTAGGACAATATGCAAATGACCCGATGGGAGCTGCCAATTCACAGACTGGAACTGCTGCCAAGCCTGACATCGTAACCGTATCCAAAGACTTCAAGTATCCGCAAGTATTCCGTGCCAACCTTGCGTTGGAACAGAAATTGCCGGGCGATGTGAAGATGACCTTAGAAGGTGTCTATTCAAAGACGATGAATAACGTATTCTTTGAAAACTTGGCCGCAGTCAATACAGGAGAAAAGGTATACGCCATTCCGGGAGTAGAAGCTTCTGCTGCACCGAAATACAGTAATACAAAGAGCAACTACTATAGTATTGTCAACCTGAAGAATACCAACAAAGGTTATACCTACGCATTGTCGGCCTTGTTGGAAAAACACTTCAACTTCGGTCTGGACTTGTCTGCATCTTACACTTTCGGACATGCCAAGTCTGTAAATGACGGTACAAGTTCAGTTGCCTACTCTAACTGGAAATACAACTATTCAGTAGACACCAATTCTCCTAACGAATTGGGTTTCTCCAAGTTTGACATTCCTCACCGTGTCATGATTCAGGCTTCTTATAGCAGCCCGAAATACTGGAACGGATGGACCAGCACCACTATCTCTGTAATTTATAATGGATTCTCTGGTAGCCGTTACAGTCTGACCATGAACGACAAACCGGATTTTAACGGAGATGGATACTCTGGCAACTCTTTATTGTACATCCCAACCGATGAAGAATTAAGCAAAATGATTTTTACAGGTGTAGATAAAGATGGAAAAGCCTTGTCGATGACCGCAGAACAGAGCCGTGCCGCTTTCAAACAATGGATTGAAAATGACAGCTATGCCAAGAACCACAGAGGACAGTATGCAGAACGTAACTCCAATTTAAGTGACTGGGAACATGAAATCGACTTGCACTTGGCTCAGACCATCTACAATGTACAGGGAGTGGGTAAACTGGAATTCACTTTCGATATCATCAACTTTGCCAACATGCTGAACAAGAAATGGGGAGCAAGCTATGAATCTGCTTACAACCTGTCTCCGTTGACTCTGGAATATTTCGATAAAAATACTGGAAATGCAGCCTTCTCTTACAATAAGGCTGAAATCCAGAAGAGTGATATCAGCTCACGCTGGCACTGCCAGGTGGGTGTAAGACTGACTTTCTAATGAAAGACTGACCCTTCTCATAAAAGGTGTATTGCCCACAAAACCAGCGGCAATACACCTTTCTTTTTTATCAACCCTCAACAAAAACCGGACTTATGAAAAAATTTTTCATCCTCTGTTTCCTGTGGTGCACCTGCCTCTCCTTGTGGGCCGGCAAACACTACACCATAATTGTTTCCCTCGACGGATTCCGCTGGGATTACCCCAAGATGTACGACACCCCGTTCTTCGACCAGATGGCCCGTGAAGGCGTGAAGGCTACCATGATTCCTTCTTTTCCCTCAAAAACCTTCCCCAACCACTATACCCTTGCCACGGGACTGGTACCCGACCATCATGGCATCGTGGCCAACACATTCTGGGACCCGGAACGCAAAGAGCTCTACAAAATGACCAAGCCGGAAACACGCAACAACCCTGCCTACTACGGAGGGGAACCCATCTGGATTACAGCCCAGAAACAAGGCATCAAAACGGGCAATATCTATTGGGTAGGTTCCGACATTGCCGTCAAAGGTCAGTATCCTACCTATTATCATGTGTACGACCAGAAGCCTCGTCTTACTCAGACAGAACGTGTGGCAGAGGCCCTGCGACTGCTGAAGTTACCGGAAGAAGAACGGCCTCAACTGATTATGATGTACTTTGAAGATTCCGACACCTACGGTCACAGTTATAGCCCGCACAGCAAGGAAACACGCCGCTGCATCGAAGAACTGGACGGACTCATGAGATACTTGTGGGAAGGACTGCAGAGCCTGTCTTTCGGGAAAGACATCAACCTGATTGTGACGGCCGACCACGGTATGGCCACGGTGAGTGCCGACCGCTTTGTGCCCATCAAGCACCTGCTGAAAGAGAATTGGTACACGCTGATTGACGGCAACCTGCCGGCACAGATTTATACGAAGCCGGAATACCGTGATTCGGTATATCAGGCCCTGCAGGGACTGGATCATGTGCGGGTATGGAAGAAAGAAGAGATTCCAGCTTACCTGCACTACGGCAGCAATCCGCGAGTGGGCGACATCATCGTACTGCCCGACCTGGGCTGGCTGGTGGAAGAAGGGACCCAGACGCTTCCAGGCGCTCACGGTTTCGACCCAACCTACGACGATATGCAGGTGATGTTCCGGGCATGCGGACCCGACTTCAAGAAGGGATACGAAGCACCCAAGTTCCGGAACGTATCGATTTATTCCCTGCTGGCTCGTTTGCTGCACATCACTCCTGAAAAGACAGACGGCAGCTTAGAAGAAGTAGAAAACATGCTGATTCCGTGAGATTTATAACTCCTCAAAAAGACGCACTTGCGTTTAAGAAAAACACAAGGACGTTTGACCTTAAACACAAGTGCGTTTCAACTAAAACGTAAGTGCGTTTTCCTTCAAACGCAAGTGCATTTAAACAAAAACGCTTCGACGTTTTCTTCCGAACGTCGAAGCGTTTTTTATGTTTTATATAAGTTGCTGAAAATCAGTCTTCCATCAATTTGCGGTAGCGCACGCGTTTCGGCTCTACATTGCCCATACGCTTCATCTTGTTTTCCTCGTATTCCGTGTAGGAACCTTCGAAATAGAACACCTGACTGTCTCCCTCGAATGCCAGGATGTGGGTACAGATACGGTCGAGGAACCAACGGTCGTGGCTGATGACCACGGCACAGCCGGCAAAGTCTTCCAGACCTTCTTCCAATGCCCGGAGTGTGTTCACGTCAATGTCATTGGTCGGCTCGTCGAGCAACAGCACGTTGCCTTCTTCCTTCAGGGCCATAGCCAGGTGCAGACGGTTGCGTTCACCACCCGAAAGCATGCCGCAAAGCTTTTCCTGGTCGGAACCGGAGAAATTGAAACGGCTCAGGTAGGCACGGGCGTTTACGTCGCGGTTGCCCATACGAATCAGGTCGTTGCCTCCGCTGATCACCTGATATACGCTCTTGTTCGGGTCGATGTCCTTGTGCTGCTGGTCCACATAGGCAATCTTGACCGTCTCACCTACTTCAAACTCGCCTTTGTCCACCGTTTCCAGTCCCATAATCAGGCGGAACAAAGTAGTCTTTCCGGCGCCGTTCGGACCGATAACTCCCACGATGCCATTGGGCGGCAACATGAAGTTCAGGTCGTCAAAGAGCAACTTGTCGCCATATGCCTTGGCCACATGCTTGGCCTCGATGACCTTGTTGCCCAGACGCGGACCGTTCGGGATGAAGATTTCCAGCTTCTCTTCCTTCTCCTTCACGTCCTCGTTCAAAAGTTTGTCGTACGAATTCAAACGGGCCTTACCCTTGGCATGACGGGCCTTGGGAGCCATGCGCACCCATTCCAACTCGCGCTCCAAGGTTTTGCGGCGCTTGCTGGCCGTTTTTTCTTCCATCTCCATGCGCTTGGTCTTCTGCTCCAGCCAGCTGGAATAGTTTCCCTTCCAAGGAATACCTTCGCCACGGTCGAGTTCCAGAATCCATCCGGCCACGTGGTCCAGGAAGTAACGGTCGTGTGTCACGGCAATCACCGTTCCCTCGTATTGCTGCAGGTGCTGTTCCAGCCAGTCGATGCTTTCCGCATCCAAGTGGTTGGTCGGCTCATCGAGCAACAGGACATCAGGCTTCTGCAACAACAGACGGCACAAGGCCACCCGACGGCGTTCACCTCCAGAGAGGTTCTTCACCAGCTGGTCTTCCGGCGGACAGCGCAGGGCATCCATCGCCCGCTCCAGTTTGCTGTCAAGATTCCACGCATCCGTGGCATCAATGATATCCTGCAGTTCAGCCTGACGTGCAAAGAGGGCGTCCATCTTTTCCGGATCTTCGTAATACTCCGGCAAACCGAACTTCTGGTTGATTTCTTCGTATTCGGCCAGCGTGTCTACCACCTGCTGCACCCCTTCCATCACGACTTCCTTCACGGTTTTCGTGTCGTCGAGCTGGGGTTCCTGTGCCAGATAACCGACACTGTATCCCGGCGAAAATACCACTTCGCCTTGGTAATTCTTGTCGAGTCCGGCAATGATTTTCATCAACGTAGACTTACCGGAACCGTTCAGACCGATGATTCCGATTTTCGCGCCATAAAAAAAGGATAGGTAGATGTCTTTCAATACCTGCTTGTTGTTCTGGAATGACTTGCTCACTCCCACCATTGAAAAGATAATTTTCTTGTCGTCTGCCATATTCTTTATATTGGTTAAGTTATCTGTTTCTCATGCGTCGTACAAAATAGCTGTGGATGCCTCCTTGGTAAACCAGCAGTCCCACCATACAGACCAGCAAGGCCAGCAGGTACTGCCGTTTCATGGAGTTGGCTACATATTGCCCGAGCAGTACGCCCACCATCACACCGGTCTCCCACAGCAACTGGTAAGTGTGATAGCCCGTTCCCCGCTCACAATGCAGCGGAAGATAAATCATCATCCGCAGGAACTGCAACAGGGAAAGTCCCATGCCCAATCCCAGCAGGAATCCGGCTCCCCACAGGGAATCGCGACCGTCTGAAAGATAAAGCATCAGCAACGCCAGTCCCATCAGCACCAGCCCCACAGCATTCAGGAAACGCCCGTCGGCCTGGCTGCGGAACAACCTGTCGAGCAACAGGAAGACCACAAATCCGGCCATAATACAAATGTAGAAAAAACTATCGAAAGTCGTGCTGAATACTACTCCCAAAATGAAAGGTACCACCATCATGTTCAGTCCCGGAAGCAGGGTGCGGAACAACAGGAAACGGTCAAGCGACAGCAACGGCAAATCCAGTGGAGCGCGAAAGCAGACTTTCACCATTGATACCAAAAGGATGGGAACGATGCATAGGATGACAAACAGATACAGCTCATACTGGAACGAAAGAAAGTCTCCCAAACTGTATCCCCCCCAAATGCCACACAACATACCGAGGACTCCCGACCAAGTGAAAGTAAGATTGGCCCTGTTCCGGCAGTGACTGGGTGTCACGTCGATAACCAGCGTACTTCCCATCGACATCAGTGCTACTCCAAACAAGGCTCCCTGCAATACCCGAAGGGCTACGATGGTTCCTATCCCCGAAGAATAAGGGTATATCAATCCTACCAAGGCCAGCAACAAGATGCTGCGCGTACATACGGCCTTACGCTTGAATGTATCGACCAAATAGTTATTAAAGGCTCCAAAGATATACAAGGAAGCCCCAAAAATAGCAATGGTCCATCCGGCCTGAAGGTTGGTGTATCCTCCCTCTCCCACCATCCACCGATGAAGGACCGGAAACAGCATATACACCGCCGTGTACAGGAAAAAATTTGCTGTAAGTAAAAGATTAAAATTGCGATTCCACATGTTCTTATTCTTTTATATCTCTATCTTCTCCAAAACACAAATGCACAGACTGTATCACCTGCCGGAAACTGACCGTCCGGTCCTACAGTCCATGCACTCTTATTTATGCCCCAAACAATAGGCTCAATACTGCTCTGATTCATTCGGGAAGTCACACGACTTCACATCGGCCACATAATGCCCGATGGCATCGGTCATCACCGTGTTCAGGTCGGCATAACGACGCAAGAAACGCGGACTGAACCCTTTGGTCATGCCCAGCATGTCGGTCACTACCAGCACCTGTCCGTCTACTCCCCCTCCGGCACCGATACCGATTACGGGGATAGTCAGTTCCTTGGCCACACGGGCTGCCAGTTCAGCCGGAATTTTTTCCAGCACGAGTGCAAAACATCCAGCCTCTTCCAGCAGACGGGCATCCTTCATCAGCTTCTCGGCCTCAGCCTCTTCCTTGGCCCGCACGCCGTAGGTACCATACTTGTTGATGGACTGCGGCATCAGCCCCAGGTGTCCCATTACCGGCATGCCGGCTCCGATGATACGGCGAATCACATCGATGACTTCTTCTCCGCCTTCCAGCTTCAACGCATCGGCATGTGTTTCTTTCATAATGCGGATAGCATTGCGCACGCCGTCGAACGGGTCGGCCTGATACGAACCAAACGGCATGTCTACTACCACCAATGCCCGTTTCACACCGCGCATCACCGACTTGCCATGATAAATCATCTGGTCCACCGTGATGGGAAGAGTGGTCCCATTACCGGCCATGACATTTGAAGCCGAGTCGCCTACTAAAATTACATCTACTCCGGCACCGTCTACAATCTGTGCCATGGTATAATCGTAAGAGGTCAGCATGGAAATTTTCTCACCTCTTTGTTTCATTTCAATCAAACGGTGAGTCGTTACTTTACGAGTATCACCTGAAAGATATCCTGCCATAATTCTTTTTCCTATTTAGTAAAATTTCCACAAAAATAGCCGATTTTTCTGAATCAGACAAGTGTTACAGCAAGTTCATCATAGCCTCGTAGGTAAAATGGCGGAAATCCGGAATCACCAAAGCGCACTGATTCTGAATGGCTTCCGCCGGATTGGTCGTACTCAGTCCCACTACAGCCATCCCTGCCGCATTTCCTGCCTGAATGCCATGGAAGGAATCCTCAAATACCACGCAATTTTCCGGTACCGTCTCAAAAACCTCAGCTCCCAACAGAAAGCAGTCGGGTTCCGGCTTCGATTTATGGAACATTTCAGCCGTCAGAATCCGGTCGACCAGTCCCTTTAGTTCGGGATGCACGGCATAGACGTTGGCCATCTTCTTCTCGTTCGAGCTGGTCACAATGGCAATCTTCACCCCATGGGCATGCAGGCTGCGCATGAAATCTTCCACTCCCGGCACGTATTCATACCTCATTTCCGTCTCAAAACGGTTCAGACGGTCGGTAATTTCAGCCTGTTCCTGCTCCATTCCCTGAAAATGACGGTCGTAAATCTGCTTGAGGGTCTGTCCTTTGATAACCCGTCCGAATTCCTCATATTCCGGATGATATTGTTTTCCTACCTTGTTCCAAAAAAGACTGTACTGTGATTCGGTATCCATCACCACCCCGTCGAAATCAAAAAGGGCAGCTACACATTTCGTTTTGTCCATTCGATGTTTAGTTTGATTTAACGATGCAAAGTTCTGAAATATCGGTTCATATTCCTAACTTTGAGAATTAAAATAAACAAATTTCACATGAAAGAGAACAATCCGCATATCTTAGGAGAGGCTCCCATCGGGAAACTGTTGCTGGAATATTCCATCCCGGCCATCATCGGCATGACACTGACGTCGCTCTACAACATCATCGACAGTATCTTCATCGGACACGGCGTGGGGGCACTGGCCATTTCGGGACTGGCCATCACCTTCCCGCTCATGAACCTGCTGGTGGCATTCTGTACGCTGGTAGGCGTGGGAGGTGCCACACTCTCTTCCATCCGTCTGGGACAGAAAGACAAGAAAGGGGCCGAAGACATCCTGGGCAATGTGGCAATTCTCTGTGTCATCAACGCCGTGTTCTACGGAGGACTGGCGTTCATTTTCCTGGAACCGATTCTGTTTTTCTTCGGGGCCAGCGAAGCGACCATGCCCTATGCACGCGACTTCATGCAGGTCATCCTGTTAGGCAGTCCTATCTCGTATGTCATGATCGGCCTCAACAATGTGATGCGGGCCACGGGCTATCCACGCAAGGCCATGCTCTCGTCCATGCTGACGGTGGGATGCAACATCATCCTGGCTCCCATCTTCATCTTCGTATTCGACTGGGGCATCCGGGGAGCAGCACTGGCTACTGTCTGCTCACAGTTTTTCGGCATGATCTGGGTGCTCTACCACTTCTGCAACCGGAAAAGCTACATCCGTTTCCACCGGCCCAACCTTCGCTTGCAGAAAAAAATCATGGGAAATATTTTTGCCATCGGCATGTCCCCCTTCGTGATGAACGTATGCGCCTGCTGTATCGTCATCTTCATTAACAACCGGTTGCTCAGCTATGGAGGCGACATGGCTATCGGAGCCTTCGGTATCCTCAACCGCATTCAGATGTTGTTTGTTATGATTGTGATGGGCATCACCATGGGCATGCAACCCATTACGGGATACAATTACGGAGCCCGCCATTTCAGTCGGGTGAAACACACTTTAAAGCTGGGTATTACGGCGGCCTGCATCATTACTACCGTAGGATTCGCTGTGGGAGAACTGTTCCCCGGACTCTTTGTGGGTATGTTTACCGATAGTCAGGAACTAATGGACGATGCCATCCTCGCCTTGCGAATCGGTATCTTAGCTTTCCCCGTGGTCGGAGCACAAATTGTCATCACCCAATTCTTCCAGTCCATCGGAAAGGCACGGATTTCCATCTTCCTGTCCCTTTCCCGTCAGCTGCTCTTCCTGCTTCCAGGACTGGCCTGGTTGCCGCCTGTCTACGGGCTGAAAGGGGTATGGTTCAGCATGCCGCTGTCCGACGGCCTGGCCTTTGCGGTAGCCGCCCTCATGCTGCTTTATCATTTCAAAAAGAAAATGAAGGAAGTCACTCCGCACGAAGCCTGACAAATGTTTACGAAAACAGCAATGCCAGATTCAATACGGATACCACCACGGCCATGGTATAAAGTACCCACGTACTCCAGCGGGAATTGGCATACGGCCCCATCACCCGCCGGGAAGAAGTCAGCCACACTTGTAGAAAGATGGTAAACGGCAGCTGGATACTCAGCACCATCTGAGAAATAATCAAACCCTGAAAGGGGTTGTCAATGAACAGAATCACTACCAAAGCAACGCCCAAGGAAAGCAAAATACCCACCCGCGAATGGATATCCTTCACATGATATGACTCGCCGAACATCCCGGCAAAGATGGAACCTGCCGCCATACCGCTCGTCACCGTCGATGAGATTCCGGCCATCAGCAAGGCCAAAGCGAACACTAAGGCTGCCTGGCTACCCAACAAGGGTTCCAACAGGCTTTGGGCCTGTTGCAGTTCTTCCACTTCCACCCCGTGGGCAAAGAAAGTAGCCGCTGCCAGCAAAATCATCGCACTGTTGATGGCCCAGCCCACTCCCATGGAGAAAAGGGTATCGTAGAACTCATACTTCAACAGTTTGCGAATGGAAGCATCGTCCTGCTTGTTGTATTCCCGGCTCTGCACCACCTCCGAATGAAGAAACAGGTTATGGGGCATAACCACCGCTCCCAGTACACTCATAATAACCAGCAGACTCCCCTGAGGAATGGATGGTACCACCCACGAACGGACTGCTAATGGCCAGTCAATCTCCACCAGAAACATTTCATACAGAAAAGACAATCCGATGACGGAAACAAAGGCAATGATGGCCCGCTCAATCCGCTTATAGGAATTCGTAAAAAGCATGATGACGACAAATGCTGTGGTCAATAAGGCTCCCCAAATGATGGGAATGTGAAAGAGCATCTCCAAAGCGATGGCTCCTCCCAAAATCTCGGCGAGGGAAGTAGAGATGGAAGCCAGTACCGCCGTACCTAATACGGGACGCGACACCCATTTGGGCGTGTATTTCGTGGCCGCCTCGCTCAGGCAAAGCCCGGTAACGATACCCAAATGTGCTACATTGTGCTGCAACACTATCAACATGATAGTTGACAGGGTGATAACCCACAGCAGGGAATAGCCGAAATCAGCTCCTGCCGCAAAATTCGAGGCCCAGTTACCCGGGTCGATGAAACCGACGGTCACGAGCAATCCCGGACCGATGTATTTGAAGAAATCCAGTCCACCTAAGTAACGCGGATGGTCTTTCCGTTTTAACTCTTTGATAAAATTCCACATAGCGATCAATCTGCCTTAAAGCAATACAACAAATTTACCACACAGAAAGTTTACCCAAAGCGTCAAGAAGTCGGCAATTATCAGTTAGTTCAAGGCATCCCAGCCTGCCGCACGATACCAGGCGATAGATTGTGTATAGTAACTGTTCCAGGAAGTCTTGTTCGTCACATATGGATTATACTCTCCCGGAATGTACATGCCGATTCCGCAGAAACGAGCATCGTCTACCGTCAAACCATCAAATTCATATTCCGGTCCCGCCAGACATTCCTTGGCAATCACCGCCTGATTCAATGCAGTCTGTACAGAAGCGATTTCCGTATTCAGGTCCGTGTCAGCCACTCCGCTTTTGCGACCCAGTTCGCGGAAAAAATCAAGCACATCGTATGAGAAATACCGATAACTGTTCACCCCATACTGCTGCACATTCTCCATTGAAACTGAAGGAAGCGCCTCCTTCCATTCCAACAGTTTGGTTTTCACTGCTTCGGCCAAGTTGTCCATCTGACTGCAATCCACAGCCGCACAGGTTCCCCACAAGTTATTGGTTTTATTGAAGGAAATGAATTCATGGCAAACCGCTGAATAGTCTACACTATCTACATACAGATAAGGAAGAAGCTGATCGTAAGGAAATCCATAGACCGGAGTCTCCAAAACAGAACCCACACAATGTGAAGTCACGTCTTTCAGTTCATAGCACACTTCTGCCGTACCCATCATACAGGCATCAAACAGCACAAAATCGAGTTTCTTCGTAAAACTGTTTTTTAAGGCATTGGCTAAATCTGGAATATCAATGTGATAGCCACTGTCATCCCCAAAAGCTTTTGTAAGGACTGAGTTCCCCTTCATCCACCCGGTGCCATGTGAACCGAAAATCACTCCGTAACTGTCCGAAGGAGCTACCGTCTGCATATCCTTAAAAACTTCTTCCATAACAGCCGGATCGGTAGCAATCTGACTGTTCATGGTATATTCTTTCTTTTCTGCTACCTGACAAATCGATTCAAAGCTCAAATTAGTTCCTGTCAAAGCCGGTTGATTATTGACATTCCCCCGCCCATCTGTATAAAAACTCATCAGAGTAGGATTACTCAAAGGAGCATCATTCGTATAGGGACGATAGAAAACCAGCAACGTACACGACTCCTTCATATTTCCTAACGCCGTGTACATGTCTATCACATTGTTACGCAGATATGTATCCAACGAGCCTGCACGATTATTAGATATCAGGTAAGCCAATACGGTACGCCCTGAGCGTTTGGCCGGCTGTTGTTCCGGAATCTCATTCGAACAGGCCGCCAGAAACACTACCAACAGGCCATACACCCATTTCTTCATCCACCTCATTCTACGTCAGGCTTTGTAAACTTGAATTCCGGATTTACATCTTGAAGGAACAATGAACCGCCCTTCGTATATTTTTCTTTCAGCTTTTTCAGCTCCTTCTGCACGTTTTTCTTCTTCCGGCTAAAAAACATGAAACATGTACGGTTCTTGCCATTCTGTTTCTGTTCCAGGTAATCCTTCAGCTGCAGACTGTACAAAGCACGACCTACCAACATGTCCTTGTCATTCACAGCCGCACTATCCAAATACTGTACATCAGTGAAATACACTAATGAATCGGTGAACGAAGCAGAAACACCTGCCAGATACACACCATATTTATTCTTATCTTTCGGCTGCTTGCTGAATGCCGAAGCAGCAAATACCATCAGAAACAGGAAACAAAAAAATTTTGTGTAACGCATAATTCATCAATTTATGGGGGCAAAAGTACACAATTATGCGTAAAAACCGAAAGAAGACCTACTAAATTAACAAACAAAAGGCTTTTATACATGCAAAAAGAGATGTATCAAGACTGAGCTTGTCTTCATACATCCCTTCTGTTTTTTCGGAAATCAATCTCTACCTTATCCCAAATAAGATTTGAGCAGCTTACTACGAGAATTTTGTCTTAATCGTCTAATTGCCTTTTCCTTAATCTGGCGAACACGCTCACGGGTGAGCCCAAACTTATCGCCGATTTCTTCCAACGTCATTTCCTGCGTGTTAATACCGAAAAACATCTGGATGATATCCTTCTCTCTTTCGGTCAACGTAGAAAGTGCTCTGTCAATTTCCCTCGAAAGTGATTCATTCACCAAAGAGCGGTCGGCCATCGGAGAATCATCGTTCACCAGCACATCCAGCAGACTGTTGTCCTCTCCTTCCACAAAAGGAGCATCCACGGAAATGTGGCGACCGGAAACCTTCAACGTATCCGAAATCTTGTCTACCGGAATTTCCAGCTCGTCGGCCAGTTCCTCCGGCGACGGACGACGTTCGTTTTCCTGCTCAAACTTAGAGAATGCCTTACTAATTTTATTCAATGAACCTACCTGGTTCAACGGCAAACGCACGATACGTGACTGTTCTGCCAATGCCTGCAAAATGGACTGACGAATCCACCAAACGGCGTAACTGATGAATTTGAAACCACGGGTTTCATCAAACTTTTCAGCGGCCTTAATCAATCCCAGGTTACCTTCATTAATCAAATCCGGCAAGCTCAAGCCCTGGTTCTGATACTGCTTGGCTACAGACACCACAAATCGTAGGTTGGCACGTGTAAGTTTCTCTAATGCCGCACGGTCACCTTTACGGATACGTTGAGCGAGTTCTACCTCCTCTTCTACAGTAATCAAATCTTCACGACCGATTTCCTGCAAATACTTATCCAAAGAAGCGCTCTCTCGGTTAGTGATACTTTTAGTAATCTTTAACTGTCTCATTCTATATAAAATGATTTGGGTACAAAAGTACAAAAAAAATTTTATTCTGACAGTGGTTTTCGAAAGAAAGAATCGATAAATTTCTTAAAGTTACATCTATTCTCTCTTTTTGTCAACCACACATCAAAAAGGAAACAGAGCAGACAACCCGATTGTTCACTCCACGCACAGATTGTCCGCCCCTATAGTCAGAAGCCAAAGAAGGCGCTTCGGAGGTTCGAAGCGCCTTCATATGGAAAAAATCTTTCTACCTTAATTATGTGTTATTCTGCCTGTGACAAATCTACGGCATAATTAGCACGTTTGCCTGACGGATATACACCGGTCATGAACAGTACCTGGTCGGCTGATTGGGAAGCGGCTTTCATCACGTTTTCCAAATCCTGTACACTATGCAACTGCTTTCCGTTGGCTTTCAGGATAATGAATCCCTTGCGGATGCCACTGTCTTTCATTCTTCCATCGCTCACACCGGTCACTTCCACTCCGTAACCTAAGTTCAACTGTTCCTTCAATTCTTTCGGCACAGCACGGAAGGCAGCACCCAAGATTTCCATATCAGCCTGTTTTACAACTTTAGTCGTTCCCTGAGAATTCTTCAAGGTAATGGTAAAGGTCTTTTCTTTCTTGTCACGCAAGACAGTCACCTTCACTTTATCACCCGGACGATACTTAGCCAGCATACCTTGCAGGTCGGCCATCGTCTTCACCTTACCGTCGTTCAGTTTCAGGATGACATCGTTCTTCTGCAAGATTCCGTCGGCTGAGCCACCTTCGGTTACTTCTACGACTTGCACACCTTCGGTAGCACCCAGTTCCTTCTGTTCCTTACGGATTTCATCCGGATAAACCTCGTTACCCATATCACGACCACCGATACCCAGCAATGCACGCTGTACGGTACCATATTGCTTCAAGTCGGTTACCACCTTGGTCATGATACTTACCGGAATAGCGAAACCATAACCGGAGTAAGCTCCTGTCGGAGAGTACAGCATGGCGTTGATACCTACCAGTTCACCTTTCGCATTGACCAGCGCGCCACCACTGTTACCCTGGTTGATAGCCGCATCGGTCTGGATAAAAGACTCTACCTGATTGGCTCCCAGTCCACGAGATTTCGCACTGACCACACCGGCTGTCACTGTAGAACCCAGATTGAACGGATTACCGACTGCCAGTACCCACTCACCTACTTTCAGGTTGTCGGAGTTACCGACCACGATAGCCGGGAAATCATCCCCTTCAATCTTGATCAATGCCAAGTCGGTGGTCGGGTCTGCCCCGATGACACGTCCTTTCATTTCGCGTCCGTCATGCAGCTTCACATTAATTTCATCGGCTCCGTCAATCACATGATTGTTGGTCACGATGTAACCATCTTTTGAAATGATGACACCCGAACCGAGACCTCTCTGTTCCGGAGTCTGTACCTGCTGCTGCCGACCTCGTCCGTCACCGAAGAAGAAATCAAATATATCGGGCTGTTGAATTGTCTGAATCTTGCTACGCTGAATAGACATGATATGTACCACGGAGTTCAACGTACTTTCTGCCGCTTTCGTCAAATCGACCGGTTGCATGCTTGATGCATCCAATGCCGCCGTACGCAAAGGAGACGCAGTATCAAAAGCATCATAGAAAGATGCGTTTGCCTGATTTTTTTCCATCATAGCATACGCTGTAGCTCCGGCCACTCCAGCACTCAGTGCAATGACTGCTACTGAACCTATCGCAAACTTAGTTGTTGTTTTCATATCTTCTATTGTTTAAAATGTTAATTTCGACGTTGTTTTAACTTTTCATTTGCTAAAGTAGAACAAATTCCATACGAGTGTACTCTTCTCCCGTTCTTTTTTCCGTCTTTTAACAATGGACAGAAAGGCATTAACCGCAGTTAACTGCCAAATCTGCCAAATTTACATTCATTACCAGTGAAATAGTGACACCGCTGACAAATCGTCCTGCCTGCCAGCTCCCATTCAGAAGGGCGCAAACGAAAGAATCCCGCCAATTATAGCACAAATTCCGTTTATTTGCGTACCTTTGCACAGAGAAAGCAGTTGGTCGGTCTGTCGCTGATACCGTTTGGGTAGAAGAGGAAAGTCCGGGCAACACAGAGCGTCCTACTTCCTAACAGAAAGCCGCCTGTAAAGGCAGAGTAATGCAGAAGAAAATAACCGCCTCCACCCGGAGGTAAGGGTGAGAAGGTAGGGTAAGAGCCTACCAGCCGTATAGTGATATGCGGGCTGTGCATCTTAGGAGTTGTAAGGTCATGTAAACCGGCATTAACGAGGGTTGCTCGCCCCACGTCGGAGGGTGGACCGCTAGAGCCTGCCGGTGACGGCAGGCGTAGATAAATGACAGGCTCCCCTGCACTCGCAGGGTGACAGAACCCGGCTTATAGACCGGCTGCTTTCTTTTTCACCATAAACACACGAACCATGAATGCCCGAATTAAAGCGCTGATTCATTTCCTCGACGACGGAATATGGCGCATCCGAGAAGATGAGGTGTCTCACCTCCAGTGGAAACTCTATACTTATCTCAAGATTGTCTATCTTTCCATCATCCAATTCATCAACGACCGCATCGTGGTACGTGCCTCTGCACTGACCTACAGCACCCTGCTTTCCATCATCCCTATTCTGGCCCTGCTGTTCGCCATCGCCCGCGGCTTCGGATTCGACACACTGATTGAGGCACAGCTCCGGCAAGGAATGACCGGCACTCAGGCCGAATTAATTTTCAGCTGGATTAACTCTTACCTGGAGCACGCCCAAAGTGGTATCTTTATCGGTATCGGCCTGATTATGCTGTTGGGCACCATCCTGCTGCTGATTGACAACATCGAGCGCAGCTTCAATGCCATCTGGCAAGTGAAGAAACCCCGCAGCGTATTCCGGCAGATTACCGACTACTTCTCCATGATTTTACTGCTTCCTATCTTACTGGTAGCCTCCAGTGGTCTCACCATCTTCATGACTACCTACGTGAAGGAAATGCAGAACTTCGTGGTACTGGCCCCGATGCTGAAATTCTTCGTCCGTCTCATCCCCTACGCCCTTATCTGGGGAATGTTCATCGGACTCTATACTTTCATGCCCAACACGAAAGTCAAACTCTCACACGCCTGGCTTCCCGGTGTGCTGGCCGGTAGTGCTTTTCAAGCTTTCCAATATTTTTATATCAACAGCCAGATATGGGTCTCCAACTACAACGCCATCTACGGAAGCTTCGCTGCCATCCCTCTCTTCTTGTTGTGGACACAGATTTCCTGGAGCATCTGCCTGTTCGGCGCCGAAATGAGCTACATCAGCCAGAATGTCTCTACCTTCAACTTTGGAAAGGAAACGGCCCACATCAGCCGCCGCTTCCATGACTTCTTCTGTACCATCATACTGAGTTCCATCTGTAAACGGTTTGCCACAGGCGGACAGCCTTACACGGCAGAAGCTCTCAGTACAGAACACAAAATTCCCATCCGATTGACCAAAAGCATCCTGTATGAATTACAAGACATGCGGCTGATTTACGAAACAGATGCCGGAGGAGAAGAAAAATCACGCGAACCCCAGTATGTTCCAGGCATCGATATCAACCAACTGAGCGTAGGTACCCTTCTCAGCCAGCTGGATGCCAACGGAGCCGAGGACTTTAAGGTAGACCCCGCCCATTATTCCGCGGCTTGGCAGACTCTGATAGACGCCCGCAAGGAATTTACGGAAAAGAACAGCCATATCTTACTGAAAGACCTATAAACATTCAGGCGCAGTTTCCGGAGCATTTCCGGAAGCTGCGCCTGAAAAGCAAATATTCCATTCATTCTTATTTCGTAAGCTGCATCATGCGGCTCAGGTATTTACCGATAATATCAAATTCAATATTGACCACACTGCCTACCTTAATGGTATGGAAATTGGTATGCTCGTAAGTGTAAGGAATGATAGCCACCTGGAAACTGTCGGCAGTCGGGTTGCAGACGGTCAGGCTCACTCCGTTCACCGTGACAGACCCTTTGTCTACCGTAAAATAGCCTCGCTTCGCCATTTCCTTGTCAAAATCATATTTGAACGTAAAGTACCAGCTTCCCTGCGCATCGTCGATAGCCGTACATACAGCCGTCTGGTCTACATGTCCCTGCACGATGTGTCCGTCC
This sequence comes from uncultured Bacteroides sp., assembly GCF_902472605.1. Lineage (GTDB taxonomy): Bacteria > Bacteroidota > Bacteroidia > Bacteroidales > Bacteroidaceae > Phocaeicola. The sequence goes on along the minus strand of NZ_CABROP010000017.1, from coordinate 711 downwards.
AGCCGTCCGTTCATCATCATGCTGCGTTCCACATTCACCTTGTCACCCGGAACCAGCAGGCCGATATTGGAACGTTCGATGGTTTCCTTCATGGCCGTCACTGTATAAGTACCATCCTGAATGCTCACTACCGTCAGACACACGCCGTTATGAGATACACTCTGATCAATTTTCAACTCGTCGACAAACGAACACTTCAGCGTCAGGTGCAGGTTTTCCTGGTCCTTTACCACCTTCACTACTTCCGCATACTCTTCTACTATTCCAGAAAACATAAATTCTTATGGTTTTAATGATATATTACACACTTGTTATTTTTTCTTGGGCGGTATCGGACTGCTCCACACCACTTCTCCATCGGACGCCACGACCGAGATTGTACCTCCGGCATAATCGTCAATGTAACTGTTGCCTTTCACCAGCATATCCTCGGCCATGTGGATGGCCTTTTCGGGAGTCTTGATGGAAAACCCCTTATTATCGCTCGAACTTCCGTCCGAAAAATATACATCATACGTTTTCATGACTTTTTCCTTTTTCTGATTGCAGGCACAAATATATCAAATTCCTTATAATACCCGCAACAGATATTCCAAAAAATTCTCTCTGTGAAAACGCATAAAAAAAGAGAAAACAACTTGCGCTGTTTTCTCCTCCGAGCGGAAAACGAGACTCGAACTCGCGACCCTAACCTTGGCAAGGTTATGCTCT
>NZ_CABROP010000016.1:0-60276 GCF_902472605.1 uncultured Bacteroides sp. | reverse complement strand
TTATCTTTGGGATATATTGCTTGATTCCCTAAGATACAAAAAATTAGGGAGACGGGCAAGTCCTGACTGAGCGAAGTTGGGGCTTGCCCGATTTTTTTTTACAGACACAAAAAAGGCCATCTCAAATTATATTTCAATTTGAGACAGCCTCTTTTGTCTTAAACGCAAGTGCGTTTTTTTCAGCTTTCTTTTTTGTCTGTATTTTCTTCGATGGATTTGCCTGTCAGCTTCTTCAGGTACTCGGAAGCCGACATACCGAATTCCTCCTTGAAACACTGCCGGAAATAGACATTGCTGTTGATTCCCACTTTGAAAGCAATCTCAGAAATGGTATATTTGCCTTCCAGCAGGTATTTCTCGGCCAGTTGCATTTTGATTTTCCGGATATACTCGTTGGTGGACATGCCCGTGAGCGCTTTAACCTTCCGGTAGAGGGTAGAGCTGCTCATACATAAGGCGTTAGACAATACGGTAATATCCACATTTTCCGCTGCAGAAAGACTTTCCGTGATGATATTGGTAATTTTGTCCAGGAATTCTTTGTCCAGCTTGTTCATGGATTCTGTAATGATGGCTCTTTTTTCTTCTATGCTTTGCTTCTGTGGGGTTTCCGGCCGGATAGAGAAGCGTTCAGAGAGTCGTCTTCTCTGTGCCAGCAGGTTACTGATTCGGCTTTGCAGCAGGCTGGCACTGAAAGGTTTGGTAAGGTAGGAGTCGGCCCCTGCCTGATATCCTTCCTCCTTGTCGGTAATGCCGTCTTTTGCCGTGAGCAGAATCACGGGGATGTGGCTGGTACGGATATCCGTTTTCAGCTTCTGACACATTATGATACCGTTCATGACTGGCATCATAATGTCGCTGACCACGATGTCGGGAGCACAGTCTGTGGCAGTCTTCAGACCTTCCTTGCCGTTGGAAGCAGTCTTTACCTCATACAAATCGGTAAAGGCATCGGCTATATAGTCCCGGATGTCTGCATTGTCTTCTACCACCAGGACGATGGGTTTTGAGTCTTTAGACGGCTCTGCTGCCTCCAGTTTCTCTATATTCTCCTCCTTTACTTCCGGTGTGTCTGTATGTACGTCTTCTCCATGCAATGCGTGTGGATAGGTGTTGCTGGCTTGTAGACGCAGCGAGAAGATTGTACCGATGTCGGGTTGGCTTTTCACTTGTATGTCTCCTTCATGTAGCGTAACCAGGTTTTTGACCAGTGCTAGTCCGATACCTGTACCTGAGGCTTGATGTTCCCCGCTTTCCTGATAATACCGTTCGAATACGTGTGCAAGTGCTTTTTTCCCGATACCATAACCAGTATCTTCCACGGAAAGCTGTGCGTATTGTACGTTATTTTCTGTTACCCATTCAGCCCGTATACGTACATATCCCTTTTCAGTATATTTCAGAGCATTGGAAATCAGGTTGTCCAGAATCATCATAATGACTTCTTTGTCGAAAAACAGAATCATGTTCTCTTCTTCTACTTCTATTAATATCTGTATGTTGGGATTGTTGTTCAGCTCCTTGTATTTCAGTCCGGTTTCATAGACCGCACTGGTCAGGTTTCCTTTGGCGACACACAGTTTCTTGTTCTGGGTTTCCGTTTTTCGGAAATCCAGAATCTGGTTAATCAGGTTCAGCAGGCGTACGGCACTTTGATAGATGACCGAAATCCGGTGATGGTCTTTGGCGGACAGGCTGCTGTTTTTTACCATATCTTCCAAGGGGCCTAATATTAAGGTAAGCGGTGTGCGCAGTTCGTGCGTGATGTTGGTGAAAAATCTTAGCCGTTCATCATTCAGTTTCTGCTCCTGTACGTGGCTTTTCTTTTCCGATTCGTACAGGTATTCCAGGTTCAGTTTGCGTTTATAAACCGAAAAGACTCCCATGAGAATTCCGACTCCTGCTATCACGTACAGAAGTTTGGCCCACCAGGACAGCCAGAGCGGGGGAGCAATGACGATTTCTATCTGGGAGATTTCGTCAGACCATTCTTGGTTCCGGATGCGGGTTTTAACCTGGAATTCATATCTTCCCGGGGGCAGGTTACGGAAAGTCACATTGTTAGGATCTTTTACGGTGTACCAGGAGTCTTCCAGTCCTTTTAGCATATAGGCATATTCCACTCTTTCATTCAGGGAATAGTCTTGTATGTTGAATGTGATGCTGAAATTATTTTGTACGTACTTTAGTTTGATTTCCTTTTTGTTGAAGAGTGAATATTCTGTTTCATCACTATCGTCGGATGTCATGGGTTCAAAGACGGTTATTTTCCCGATAATGGCTTTGGGACATTGTTTCTTTTCCAATATTTGGCTGGGGGTGAAATAACAAAGTCCTTCGGTAGAACCAAAATAAAGGGTGTTGTTTGTGTCTCTGCAAACACTTCTTCCTGTAAAGCTGGCCATGGGAATATTGTCTCTATAATCGTAATTATAGATGCGCTTCCGGTCTTTGGACAAACAGCTGATTCCTTGGTTGGTACTGAACCAGATGTTGTGTTCTTCATCTTCTGTAATAGCCCAAATGAAGGTGTTGACAAGTCCTTCGTTTCGCTGGTAGACCTTATATGTCCAGGGTGATTGGTTTTCAAACTGTACCAGCCCCTCCCCGGTGGCAGCCCATATGGTTCCTTGGGAATCTTCAAAAATCTGGTTGATGGTATTGGAAGGAAAATCGAGGTAGGTACTGAAGTCTTTCAAATGCTTTTGATCGGCCGAATAGAGGAAAATTCCTCTTCCGAAACTCCCTACCCATATTTGGCCTTTTTGATCCTTGATGACCGTACGAATCAGGTTGTCGGGCGTATTGAAATGGTGCAGGATTTTCTGGGAATCTCTGTCGATTTGAAAGACTCCCTCGCTGGTTCCCACCCAGATAATTCCTTCTTTATCCTCAAAAAGCGAGCGCACGTCATGGTTGCTCTCTTCTTTCGGAAAGACTTGTTTGAAGGTTTTGGAATGGATGTTGTAGTACATGATTCCTCCATTAAAGATGCCGAACCACAGGTTGCCTTTCCGGTCACACAAGGCCGTTTGGATGGAGTTTCCGCTGAGGCCACTGTTTGCTTCGGTATAGGTAGCGGTGCGTTGTCCGTTTTTCAGGACATTGATGCCTCCACCGTCTGTCCCTACCCACAGGTTACCTTGCAAGTCGATGCAGACTGCGCTGGCAATGTGGGCATTCAGGTTACTGCCGGGTGAGCTGGACGAATAACTGAATGACTTGAATAAGGCAGTATTGGAGCTGAGGAAGTTGACTCCTCCTCCCCAGGTACCCGCCCAGATATTCTGATGGGAATCCTGGAACAGGCATCGCACCGTAGCATTGTTGAGGCTGTATTCATTGTCACCAGCTTGTATGAGGTGAATCTTTTCTGTGGTGTTAAACAGGCTTCTGGAGAGATCTATAATGGCGATTCCTCCGAATTCAGTAGCTACCCATAACTGATGTTCATTGAATTGTTGGATGTCATAAATGAGATGGGAGAGTGGGGAACCTTTATCGCCCAGGCGGATAAATTCTTCAGTCTCGGGGTTGAACAGAGCAAGTCCTTTACCGGTACCTACCCAGATATTTCCTGTATTGTCTTTGAAGATGCATTGTACGTTGTTGTTTGGCAGAGTTTTGTCGTTCGAGTCGTCGTAGGTGAAGTTCTTGACTTTTTTTGTCTTTAATGACAAGATGCTCATTCCATTCTCGTGATGCCCAATGTACAGATTCCCTTTTTGGTCGTCCATTAGGCTCCATACCGTGTTGCTGGGAAGGCTTGGAACGGTAGATTGATTGTAGTGGGTGAATTTCCCTGTTTTTTTATCTAAATAATCTACTCCCCGCCAGTACGTGGTAATCCATAAGTTTCCGTCAGGAGAAGGATGAATGCCGGTCACGTCATTGGTAGCAATGCTTGACGGGTCATTCTGGTGATGCTGGTATATTGTTTGAGTATTGGTCTGGTAGTTGAATGCAATAAGTCCTGCCCGTTGGGTGGCAATCCATAAGATAGGTTCGTTAGGATCATCCAACAGACTGTTGAGTTCATTCCCAGCCAGATTCAAAGCTTTGTGCTTGTTGCTTTTGTAAAAAGCGGTAAAATGGTTGCCTTCTAATTTGTTGAGTCCTTCCTCTGTCGCAAACCACAAGTATCCGTTCTTGTCTTCGGTTATATCGATAATATAACTGTTCGACAGCCCTTTTTCTGGTCCCAGTTTTTTGATGGTATAGGGCTGTGAATGGATTATAATGGCTTGTAGTAGTACAAAAAGAGTCAGACAAATTCTCATAATCATGAAGCTTTTATAGTTTCAAAAATATAAATATATGTTGAATAAATAGTGTATAAATAATGCAATGAGTGATTTGTAGTCGTTTCTTGCATGATATATTTTATATTAAATTATAGATAATAGGTACTTTCGCATGCAAAAATATAATGTTTAATCTAAAACTAATAATTATGAGGACAAGATTCTTGAAAGTTTCTTTGCTCTGTGCGCTTTTTGCCACAGGGGTCTTTGTAACAGGTTGTAGTGATGAAAATCAGTATGCAGATGTGGATGGACAATCACCTGTTGCTACATTAAAGACTGAGCATATTCAAAGTGGTGCCGGACATGACTTCACGATTGAAGGAACGCTTACGGATGCAGATGGTATTTCTGCAATTAAATTGGAATGTGCAGATTTGTATCTGAACAAGACCATTGATTTGATTGATATTTATGGAGCTCCTCAAACTTCTTACGATTTGAGCTATAAATTCAGTCTGGCAAAAGATGAAGTCGGTGAACAGTTCACGGTAAAAGTAACCGTTATAGATGTCGGTGGGCGTGAGACTTCACAAGATGTGTTGATTACAATGGACGGAGATTTTGAGAATCCCGTATTTGCGGTAGCTCCAGAAGATGGCAGCTTAGTGGCCATGTTGTTGAGAGATGGAAGTGTAGATCCTTATGACATGCAGCTTCAGTTGACTGACGACCGTGCGTTGAAATCTTTGTATTTGGACATCGAAGGTGCTGCGGGGTATGAAGATGTAGTAATAGACATCGATAGTGTACCTTCTTTTTCCTATACTTGGAAGATTGAATTGCCTGCTGAAAAGAAAGATTATCCAGCAACCATCGTAGTGACTGACTATGCAGGAAAAACTGATACCGTTAGATGTACGATATCTGTTACCGATGTGGTTGATTTTGAAAAAATGTATTTAGCAGATGTGGCCACTGATGCAGAACTGAATAGCGATGTATTTGGTGTCCCGATGTTGGTTGATCACGTAGGGGAATATCAGTATGAAGCTCTCTATTATAATGCGAAGAGCGGTACGGAGATTTATTTCCTTCCGCAGAATACAAGTTTTTCTCCGATATGTTATGGTCTTGATCCTACAAATAACGAGAGACTGACAGATAATCCTTCTTTAGCAGAACCAATTGTATTGGATCAGGCAAATGTATATTATAAGATTGATTTCAATATTTTGGAGAAGACGTACAGCATGAGTGTTTATTCCTTGGAGGAAGCTCAAGATCCATGGGATCCTACCGTGCTGACATACGGTGAGAAATGCTTTGACCTTTGGGGAGACGGCTCTGAATATATCAATTTCACATTTGGATTGACTTCTGATAATCCTACAGGTGTAAAATCATTCACTCAAGATGCGACAAATCCTCATTTATTTTATTCTGAACCGATGGAATTGGCAGCCGGTGAGCAGATGAATTTCATTATCCATAATTATCATACTTCTCAATGGTGGAACATGGTTAGATGGTGTAGTAATACTGAAACGGACTTGGATGTCTTCAATTATTACACACAGAGCGGTTCGCAGAATGATAAATACACAGGCCCGAAGACAGGTAATGATGTATGGTCAAAGCCCACAGTGACTGTAGGAGGTACTTATCGCTTCTACTTCGATTCACATTTGGGTAGAGCCAAATTAGTAAAAGAATAATTAACCAATTATCATAAAACATGAAGAAACAATTTTTAATTGTATGTCTGATGCTGCTCTCGTTGTGTGGCTATGCACAGACACTTACTGTGAAAGGAACGGTAACTTCAGCCTCCGATAAGGAACCTATGATTGGTGCCACCGTGCAGATCAAAGGTACAGGAAATGGAACGATTACCGGATTGGATGGTGACTATACGTTGATGAACGTCTCTTCGAATGCTGTACTGGTCTTTTCTTCTATTGGATATGACACACAGGAAATCCCTGTAAATGGAAAGACTGTAATCAATGTTGTATTGAAGGAAGCCACTGAGTTATTGGATGAAGTAGTCGTAATCGGTTATGGTACCGTAAAGAAAAGTGACTTGACCAGCTCCATTTCTACAGTAAAAGGAGAAGAAATCACACAGTCTGTGACGGGTAACGCCATGGATGCCTTGCAAGGAAAAATCAATGGTGTGCAAGTGGCCAGTGGTGGTGGACCGGGTACTACTCCGAAAGTATTGATTCGTGGTGTCACCACTGTCAACGGTAGTAATCCGCTTTATGTAGTGGACGGTATGCCGGTGGGTGATAACATCAATTTCTTGAACAGCAATGATATTGAATCAATGGAAGTATTGAAGGATGCTTCTGCAGCTGCTATTTATGGTACTCGTGCTTCTAACGGTGTCATCTTGATTACTACGAAAAAAGGTAAATCTGGTAAGGCAAATGTGAACTTTAGTGCTTCTGTAGGTTTCCAGACCATTGCGAAACCGGATATGGCAGATGCCGCCGAATATAAAGAAGTATATAACAAACGTTATACGAACGATGGATCTACTTCCAACTGGAACGATACGGGAGCTACTACCAATCCGGGCGGAACAGACTGGTGGGATACAGTGGTCAACAAGACTGCCTTGGTTCAGAACTATGCGTTGAGTGTGGCTGGAGGTACAGACAAGCTGGTATATAACTTCAGCTTGGGTTATTACCGTAACAACTCTCAGTTTGATGTAGGTTATTGGGATAAGATTAACGTACGTTTGAACACCGAATATACCTTTAATAAGTATGTAAAGATGGGTGTGGACATCGCTCCTCGTATGGAATCATGGGACGATACACCGAATCAGTTCTCATCTGCCATGTCAATGGACCCTACTACTCCTGTATTCAAACCGGAATCTGAATGGGTAGATAATGAATACAACAATTACCAGCGTTCTTACAACAACCAGACTTGGAACCCGGCAGGTTCTATTGCTCGTTCTAACAGTCATTCACGTGAGATGGGTGCGCTCTTGAATGCTTATTTGCAGATTAACCCTATCGAGAAACTGACTTTGCGTACACAGTTTGGTACTAATGCACATTTCCGTCGTTCAGACAGCTTTACACCGGAATTTAGCTTGGACCCACTGGAAAAGACCGATTTGAATGAAATTTCTCGTCAATCACAGGAATGGTTAGACTGGAACTGGACAAACACCATTACTTATGCCGACACTTTTGCTGAAAAGCATAACTTGAATGTCATGGGAGGTTTCACTGCAGAACGCTATGCATGGTATAACACGAAAGCTTTACGTCGTGATTTGCCGAGCAACATCGATCAGATGCAGGAAGTAAATGCCGGTAATGCAGACAATGCAGAGGCTTATGGTGAGACTACTTTCAACTCCATGGTTTCTTTCCTGGGACGTGTGATGTATAACTACGCTAACCGTTATTATATTTCTGCTTCGTTACGTGCGGATGGTTCATCTCGTTTCCCTGCAGGAAATAAATATGCGTTGTTCCCATCTGTTTCTGCTTCTTGGCGTGTGATCAGTGAAGAGTTCATGCAAGATCAGTCTATCTTCAGTGACTTGAAAGTCCGTGGAGGTTGGGGTCGTGTAGGTACCCAGAACATTGACAACAATGCCACTCTGACTTTGTTGGACCAGACACAGTATTATTTTGGTAAGACAAGTACATTGGCAAACGGTTACTTTATTTCTACCGTAGGTAATAATCAGCTGAAATGGGAAACCGTGGAAGACTGGAACGTGGGATTGGATATGTCATTCCTTGAATCTCGTTTGGGCGTGACTTTTGAATATTTCCAGAAGAAATCAAAGGATATGCTGTATGAAAAACAGAATATCTTCGCAATCGGTTATCCGAACTGGAACAGTACAGTATGGATGAACGTAGGTAGTATGAAGGCTTACGGATGGGAATTAGGTTTGGATTGGCGTGATCAGAAGGGTGATTTCTCTTATAACATCGGTTTGAACTTGTCTTCTGTACGTAATAAAGCCATCAAGTTCTCAGGTGATGGACCGATTTATACCGGTGGGTTCAACAGTGACCAGATTATCAGCAACGAGGATGGAGGTCTGATTTCTCGTTTCTACGGTTATGTGGCAGACGGACTGTTCCAGAACTGGGAAGAAGTCTATGCACACACCGACGAACACGGAAACCTGATTCAGCCTAATGCTCAGCCTGGAGATATCCGTTTCAAGGACCTGAATCACGATGGTACTTTGGATGCTAACGACAAGACTTTCATCGGTAACCCTTATCCGGATCTGATGATTGGTTTGAACTTAGGATTTACGTATAAGAATATCGATTTTGCAGCCAACTTCTATGGTACTGTGGGAAATGATATCTTTAATACGACAAAAGGATACTATTCTGGTGCCAACGGTCAGAATGTGTGGGCTGGTACATTGAATAAGGCATGGGATGGTGAAGGAACAAGCAACGACATTCCTCGTTTGTCTTATAACGACCTGAACTTGAACTATCAGCGTGTGTCTAGCTTCTATGTGGAAGATGGTTCTTATTTGCGTTGTAAATTGTTGCAGATTGGATATACCTTGCCTAAACAATGGGTAGGAGGTGCTAACTTGCGTATTTCCTTCTCTGCACAGAATCCGTTTACCATTACCGGTTATTCAGGTATGGACCCGGAACGTCCGATGCTGGATGGTAGTGTAATTGAAACAGGTATTGATAACATCGCTTATCCGAACCCGCGTACATTCTTGTTTGGTATAGACTTTAAATTTTAATTCTTGAATAACTATGAAACAGCTATTAGCAATATTAACATTGTTTTCCTCGCTGGCCTTTACTTCTTGCGAAGACTTCCTGACGGAAGAGGTGCGTGGACAGCAGAACCTCGACACTTATTTCACTACAGCCGATGAGTGCGAGTCTTATATTACCGGCTGCTATCAGGATATTACCTGTGGCGGATGGTGGAACATCAATACGGTATGGCTTTTGTCTGAAATGTGTAGTGATGATGCATGGATGGGAAATACCACACAGAGTCAGAGTGATTATATCTCATTGGCTCATTATCAAGGTAACGGAGCAAGCAATGGCCCGATTTCAAACTTCTGGCAGTATCGTTATAAAGGTATCTTGCGTTGCAATGTGGCTATCGACCGTATCGGAAATGCAGGCTTGGAAGATAAGGCACTGCAGGCAAGACTGGTGGCAGAGGCTCGTTTCCTGCGTGGATATTTCTATTTTGAATTGGCCAGAAACTTTGGAGGTGTTCCTTTGATTACGGAGTTCAAGATGCCGGAAGAAATTCAGGGTATTACTCGTGCGTCACTGGAAGATACTTATAAGTTCATTGAAGACGACTTGAAGGCTGCTGCTGAAGTGTTGCCTAAACGTAGCGAATATGCCGATGCGGACATGGGTCGTGCTACTAGTGGAGCTGCACTGGGTTTGCTGGGTAAGGTTTATCTGTATCAGGAAAAGTGGACAGAAGCTCGCGATGTGTTGCAGAAACTGATTCCGGAATCTGGTTATACGGGAGAAGATGCACAGACGACCGAATATGATTTGCTTCCTGACTTCGGAGATGTATGGAACAAGAACTATGACAACAGTGTGGAAAGCCTTTTCGAAGTGCAATATGAATATCATCCTACATTGGCATTAGGAGGTTCTCTTTCAACGGTGACTGGTGCCCGTAGCTGTGGTGCCGCATTGGGAGACGGATGGGCATGGTGCCAGCCTTCTGCCAACCTGGAAGCTGCTTATAGTGAAGATGATGTACGTCGTGAATGGACAATTATCAAAACTGGATGTACGGAAATCAAAGGAGAAACAGCCGACAATTTTGCAACAATCTTGAAAGATAACAAAGAGATTGCTAACTATAAGGAATATGTGGAAAGATATAATCTGCCGGAAAATTGCTTGGTAATTGATCCGTCGGGTCATAAATCAGCTCGTATCATCCGTAAATATTATCTTCCGTTGAATGACCGTCCTGAGGTGTACAACACAGACAAGAGCCCGCTGAATCATCGTATCCTGCGTTATGCGGATGTATTGCTGATGTATGCGGAAGCTTGCAACGAATTGGGAGATGATACACACGCACAGGCTGCACTGAACCGTGTACGTAATCGTGCAGGTCTGGCTTCTGTGACGGTGACTGGTAATGACCTTCGTCATGCCATCCGTAACGAACGTCGTTTGGAACTGGCCTTTGAGCAGAACCGTTTGTATGATATCCGCCGTTGGAAAGATGATAATGGCAAACCGGTAATTGCCAATCTGATGGGTGAAAACGGTTCATTCGTGAAATGGAATACAGATCCTGAAACTCGTGATGCCATGGAATGGGATAATCAGGGTGAAGCAAGCGATAAGGGAAAATCATTCCGCGAAGACCGCGACCTTCTTTTCCCGATACCTTTGTATGAGGTGACAATGTCTAATGGTTCTATTGAACAGAATCCAAATTGGAACTAATAGGGTAAAAAGATGAATTGATTATGCCATTCAGAGGAATGTCTTAAATTCTTCTGGATGGCATTTTTATTTAAAATTTTGTAGGATGAAGAAATATGCAATCATATTGGGTGCTTTGAGTTTGGCCGCATGTAGCGATAATACTCCTGAGAACCCAGGAGAAAATCAGGAAGAAATAGTCAGTGTGGAAAAAAATGTAACGATTGATGCGGGACAGGCTTTTCAGACAATAGTCGGCTTTGGTGCATCCGACTGTTGGACACCTGCGTATATTGGTAAATATTGGACAAGTAGTCGTGACCGTATTTCTGAACTTTTGTTTTCCTCGGAAATTGTGGATGGACAGCCAAAAGGAATCGGACTTTCCATGTGGCGGGTGAATTTAGGCGGTGGAAGTGCAGAACAAGGTGATGATAGTGGTATTGTAGACAAGTCACGACGTGCAGAATCTTATTTGACGGATAACTTGTCGTTGGACTGGACACATTGTGAGGGGCAACGCTATTTTATGAGCCGTGCAAAGGAATTTGGAATTGATAATTTTGTTTTGTTCAGCAATACTCCTCCAGTGCAGTACACCTTGAACGGAAAGGGATTTTCTCAAAGTGGAGGTAGTGCGAACCTGAAATCAGAGTGCTATGATGATTTTGCTTCCTATATGGCGGAAGTCGCTAAACATTATGTGGATGAAGGATATCCGGTCAGCCATATCTCTCCGGTGAATGAACCTCAGTATAATTGGGATGGAAATGGTCAGGAAGGTAGTGGTTGGAAAAATGAGGAAGTGGCCAAACTCGCTCGGGAACTGGATACCCAATTGACTCAAAAAGGTCTTTCTACCAATATCTTATTGGGCGAAGCCGGAGATTGGGAGTACCTTTACAAGGTGAAGGATGACGCAAACCGCAGTAATGTGCTTTCGGCCTTTTTCTCCTCCTCATCTCCTGCCTATGTGGGTGATTTGTCGCATGTGGAGAAGTTGATTTGTGGACATAGTTATTGGACAGACGGAACGTGGGATGGAATGCGTGACGTACGTAAAAAAGTGGCACAAGCTGCCGAGCAGTATGGGGTAGATGTGTGGCAAAGCGAATGGAGTATGCTGGGCGATAATTATAGCTCGTCAGAATTTGTCGGATATGATGCCGCTTCAGAAATGGATATTGCTTTGTATATGTCGAAAGTCATTCATAATGACTTGACGGTAGCTAACGTTACTTCCTGGAATTATTGGGTAGCAATGGATGTGTCCAGATGGGGGCAGAAGAACCGTTTCTTATTGGTGGCATTGACCCCTAAAGGTTGGGCCGGAGACAAGGAAAGCATCGATAATCTGGAAGAGGAAGGAAGCTTCAATGCAACTCCAACTTTATGGGTATTGGGTAATTACAGTCGTTTTATCCGTCCTGGATACCATCGGATTTCTATGACATTAAATGAGTCGATGAGTTTCTTCGGCTCTGCCTGGATGTCACCGCAGCAGGATTGTATTGTCGCGGTATACACGAACCTATCGAGCAAGGGAATTCGTTTGAACGAAACACGTCAGAATTGGGGTGGAGAACCGAAAACCATCAAGACGTATACCACTTCGGGCAGCAAACAACTGGTTGAGAAAGTGCTGCAAGAAGGAGATCCCGTGGTATTGGATGCGGAAAGTGTGACAACCGTAGTATATGAATTCAAATAGGAGTTAATAAATTGAAGATGAAGAATAAGGTATTTTGGATAGTATTATTAGGGCTGCTTTCTTGTATGTCGATGCACGCCCAAGTCTCTTTCGGAGAGGCCAAGAAGTTTAATGAAGGCTGGCGTTTCAGTCTTTCGGACGACAGTCTGGGGGCATCTGTTTCGTATGATGACAGTAAATGGAGGCAGTTGGATTTGCCGCACGACTGGTCAGTCGAAGGGCAGCTCTCTCCTTCGCTGGCAAGTTGTACGGGTTATCTGCCGGGAGGAATAGGCTGGTACCGGAAACATTTCCAGCTGACCGACGATGCCGCACGTCATTACATTTATTTTGAAGGAGTCTATAACCGGAGTGAGGTGTATTTGAACGGCCATCTCCTGGGCAAGCGTCCCAATGGTTACATCTCTTTTATGTACGACATGACTCCGTATTTGAAAAAGGGAGACAATGTGCTGGCCGTACGTGTAGACCATAGCCGGTATGCAGATTCCCGCTGGTATACAGGTTCGGGTATCTATCGGGATGTGTGGATGATTGCTGCCCCGGAAATCCATTTTGCACAGTGGGGCTTAGGCTGGCAGGCCACTTCGATTTCCGACAAGCAGGCGGTGGTGTCGGTGGAACTGGCAGTGGAAAAGCACATGAAGGCAGAGGGAAAACTCGAGGTGAAAGCTGCCTTGTATGATGCGGATGGAAAGCTCGTGGCAGAGAGCCAGAAAAGTGTGGCTGGTCATGAAACGGGACTTTCCAAGCAAACCCTTTCGTTGAAGGTGAAGAAGCCACATCGCTGGAACTTGGACGATCCGTATCTTTATACCTTGAAAGCAGAATTGTATTGTGACGGGAAACGGATGGATGGCGCTTCCACTACCGTAGGTCTGCGTACGCTGCAGTTCGATGCCAATAAGGGATTTGCCCTGAACGGAAAATGGATGAAAGTGAAAGGGGTTTGTCTGCATCACGATGCCGGTGTATTAGGTGCGGTAGTGCCTCCGGAAGTATGGGAAAGACGTTTGAAGAACTTGAAAGCAATCGGGGCAAATGCCATCCGTATGAGCCACAATCCGCAGGCACCTGTATTGTATGATTTATGCGACCGTCTGGGCTTCCTGGTCATGGATGAGGCTTCCGATGAATGGGAATTCCCGAAACGTAAATGGATTCAAGGATGGAATGTGGGAGAACCCAGCTATGAAGGCTCTTTCGACTTCTTTAAAGAATGGATAGAGCAGGATGTGACCGACATGGTACGTCGTGACCGGAACCATCCGTGTGTGTTCTTATGGAGCATCGGTAATGAGGTGGATTATCCGAATGACCCTTATTCTCATCCGATATTGGACGGAGCGAAAATCAACCAGCCGATGTTCGGGGGCTATAAACCGGATGCACCCGATGCCATGCGGATTGGGGTGATTGCCCAGAAGCTGGCAGCTTGTGTGCGTGCGGTTGATACGTCACGTCCGGTGACCGGTGCACTGGCAGGTGTCATCATGTCAAACCAGACGGCTTATCCGGAAGCGGTAGACGTCGTGGGATACAATTATACGGAAGACCGTTATGCGGAAGACCATAAGACCTACCCGAAACGTATCATTTATGGAAGTGAAACCGGAGTGGGCATTGAGGCTTGGCATGCCGTACGCGACAATGATTTCATTTTCGGACAGTTCTTGTGGACAGGTACCGATTATCTGGGTGAGGCCGGCAGATGGCCGTCCCGCGGATTGTATACAGGCTTGCTGGATTTCGGCAGCTTTGCAAAACCTCGTGGTTATTTCCGCGCTTCGTTGTGGAGCGACAAACCGATGACATACATCGGCACTTATCCGGTGAAACCAGGTCACAGCTGGCTTTCCATGGATGCCTGGGACAGCTGGAACTATGATCCGGGCCAGTTGATTCGGGTGGTATGTTATACCAATGCCCCACAGGCACGTCTGTTGCTGGACGGAAAGGAAGTCGGACAGATGAAGCCTTACGATGACAAGAGCGGAATTATTTACTGGGATATCCCTTATCAGGATGGAGAACTTCGTGCCGAAGGTTGTGACGAGAGCGGAAAGGTACTTTCCACTTATACCATAAAGACTTCAGGTCGTCCATACGCCTTGCGGGCTACGGTAGATAAGGACGTATTGTCGCCAGACAAGGCTACGGCTCATGTCACGGTTGAAGTGGTCGATGAACAAGGTACAATCGTGAAATTAGGTGACAGTGAGGTGACTTGTGAAGTGGAAGGTCCGGCTCGTTTGTTGGGCTTGGAAGGCTCGAACAACAGTGATATGAGTGATTATACGGACAATCGCCACCGGGCTTATCACGGACGTCTGCTGGCTTATGTGCAGACCACAGGTAAGAAAGGTGAGATTCGGGTCAAACTGACTTCTCCGCTTTTGAAAGGAACAGAAGTGGTATTGAAAGCTGAATAATCCTCCCTCGGCAGTACTGCAGTACTCCCTTGAAAGTACTGGAGTACTGCCGAAGAAGTACTACGGTACTGCTTAGGAAGTACTGACAGAGCACCGGCAGGCTGTCTGAAAAGCGCCTGGCCGGGCTTTTTATTTTTCAGACCTGCCCTCAGGGAATACCCTGTTTGTGTTTTTGGGACAGGGAATAAGATTTTACAGGGAAGCCGGGTAGTTCAAGTTTTCTTCGGTGAGCTGTTCCAGCACTTCGTGCAGGAATTTGGCAGCTTCCCACTTGGCCATGGGCAGATTCATCATGAGGTAGTTGCCGCAGTCTTTCGGGGTAGCACCCGGCACTTCGCCTTCATAATCGGCAATGAAACGGAAAGTTTCAGTCATCAGCGGCGCAATGTCTTTAGATTGCAAGTCGCCTTTCACTACCAGATAGTTTCCGGTGAGGCAACCCATCGGGCCCCAGTAGATGATTTTGTCGGCCCATACCGGATGGTTGCGCAGGAAAGTGGCAGCCAGGTGTTCAATGGTATGGATGGCCGCAGGGCCTAACGCCGGTTCCCGGTTCGGCTCTTTCATGCGGATGTCGAAAGTCGTGACAATCTCATTTCCGACTTCATCTTTGCGGGATACGAAAATGCCACGTTTCAGATGAATATGGTCTACGGTAAAGCTTGGTATCTTTTTCATGATTCGTTATAGTTTGTTGGGTAATGCTTTCAAGAAAGTCTCGGTCACATGGAAGGAGCGGTCGGCCATTTCTCCCCAGAAATTCAGGTACTGTTCAAAATGCTTGTCGGCTCCCGGGGTGTCACTGATGATGCGGAAGCTGATGAAAGGCACCTGATAGAGATAACATACCTGCGCGATGGCAGCCGATTCCATGTCAACAGCCAGTCCCTCGGGGAAGTTACGCTTGATTTCATCCAGTTCACTGCGGTCGGTGATGAACTTGTCGCCTGTGCAGATGAGGCCTCCGTGGATAGCCGTTTCCGTGTCCAGTGAGAGGGCACATTGGTAAAGGGTTTCGTTGCCCTGGAAGAAGGTGGGGAGACCCTGTATCTGGCCGTAGGCATTGCCTTCGCCGCACCATACATCATGGTACACAATCTGCTGGCTGACTACCACGTCCATGATTTTCAGGCAGCGGTCGATTCCTCCTGCCACTCCGGTGCTGATGATGCAGTCGGGTTGGAAGGTACGGATCAGTTCTACGGTACCTGCAGCGGCATTGACTTTTCCGATGCCGCATTGCATCAGGATGATGGTATTTTGCTTGATGGAACCTTCGATGTAGGTGAAGGGACCTTCTTTACGTTCTGTCTTGTTCTCGAGTTGGTTAGCCAGTTGCTTCTGCTCAGAAGCCATGGCCGTGATGATTCCTATTTTCATGCGTTAAAAAAGATTTTCAGGGGCAAATTTACGACTTTTCAGGCAGTATTGTGTTATCTTTGCCTGCCGAAAACATTAATTATGAATAATATGAACTTGTTCAAGAAACTATTGCCCGATGTGGTAGTAATCGTTCTTTTTGCTATCATTTCGTTTGCTTATTTCTTTCCGGCAGTGACCGAAGGACGCATTCTGGCACAGCACGATGCCGTGGCCGGTATCGGTTCGGGACGTGAGATGAGTGAATACCTGGAGAAGACAGGTGAGCGGACCCGGTGGACCAATGCCATCTTTGGCGGTATGCCTACCTATCAGATGTCGCCCAGCTACGATTCAACTGATACGTTGAGCTGGTTGCAGAAGGTATATCACCTGTTCTTGCCGACCTACGTGTGGTATGTGTTTGTGATGCTGCTGGGCTTTTATATCCTGTTGCGGGCTTTTGACTTCAAGGTGTGGATGTCGGCACTGGGGGCCATTCTTTGGGCTTTCTCGTCCTATTTCTTCATCATTATTGCGGCCGGACATATCTGGAAATTCGTAGCCTTGGCATATATCCCGCCTACCATTGCCGGTATGGTGCTGGCCTATCGGGGAAAATTCCTGGCAGGAGGTATCGTGACGGCCTTGTTCGTGGCACTTCAGATTATGGCCAACCATCCGCAGATGAGTTATTATTTCTTGTTTGTCATGCTGTTTATGGCGATTGCCTACGGCGTGATGGCATGGCGTGAAAAGAAGATGCCTCAGTTTATCAAAGCCACTGGAGTCTTGATTGTGGCTGGTCTGGTGGGTGTCTGCGTGAACTTGTCGAACCTGTATCACACGTATGAATACAGCAAGGAGACCATGCGTGGCAAGAGCGAACTGGTAAAAGAAAATACTTCGGACCAGACCAGCAGCGGACTGGAACGAAGCTATATCACCCAGTGGAGTTATGGAATTGGGGAAACTTTCTCTTTATTGGTGCCGAATGTAAAAGGAGGTGCTTCCGTACCGTTGGCTAACAATGAAAAAGCCATGGAGAAGGCCGATCCGAATTACATGGGACTGTACAGCCAGTTGGGACAGTATTGGGGCGAACAGCCGGGTACTTCCGGACCGGTGTATGTGGGAGCCTTCGTGATGTTCCTTTTCATCTTGGGACTGTTCATTGTGAAAGGTCCGATGAAATGGGCCTTGGTGGTCGGTACCGTGTTCTCCATCTTGCTCTCTTGGGGACATAACTTCATGGGCCTGACGGATTTCTTTATCGATTATATTCCGATGTACAGCAAATTCCGTGCGGTATCCTCTATTTTGGTCATTGCAGAGTTTACCATTCCTTTGCTGGCCATCATGGCATTGAAAGAAGTGGTAGAGCGTCCGCAGTTGTGGAATGAATCGCGCAAGGCCTTTTACATCTCGTTTGTGTTGACCGGTGGCTTGTCACTCTTGTTTGCCTTGGCGCCGAGTTTCTTCTTCCCGTCATATGTCTCTACTGCCGAGATGAACGCGTTGCAGAATGCCATTCCAGCCGACCAGTTGGCACCTATCCTGGTCAATCTGGAAGAAATACGCAAATCCATCTTTACGTCCGATGCATGGCGCAGTTTCTTCGTGATAGTGATTGGCGCAGTGCTGTTGTGGGCGTATTGCGCTGGAAAGTTGAAAGCCAAACTCCTGGTGGGCTTGCTGGCTTTGCTGTGTTTGGTAGATATGTGGAGCGTCAACAAGCGCTATCTGTACGATGAACAGTTCGTGGCAAAAGGTACAGAGATGCAGCCTTTCCTGGAACCGTCGGAAACTGACCGGGAGATTCTGCAAGACAAATCGCTGGACTACCGTGTGTTGAACTTGTCGGTCAATACGTTCAATGAAAACAATACGGCCTATTGGCACAAGAGTATCGGTGGATATCATGCCGCCAAGCTTCGTCGTTATCAGGAAATGATTGACGAGCACATTCAGGGTGAGATTACAGCTTTGTTCAAGACTCTGCCGGCTGTAAATGCCGATTTGAGTCAGGTAGGCGATACGCTGACACCGGTACTGAACATGTTGAACACGCGTTATTTCATCATCCCGTTGCAGCAGGGCAAAACCATTCCGGTATTCAATCCGCATGCATTGGGCAATGCCTGGTTTGTAGAACAGGTACAATATGTAAACAACGCCAATGAGGAGATAGATGCATTGCATCACGTCAATCCGGGTAAGGTGGCGATAGTTGACAAGAAGTTCCAAGGTGAAGTGAAGGCTTCTGTCGGAGCAGACAGCTTGAGCTCCATTGTCTTGACGAATTATGAACCGAATGCCTTGAAATACGAAGTGAACTCCCCGAAGGGAGGAACCGTGGTCTTTGCCGAGATTTATTATCCGGGCTGGCGCTCGTTCATTGACGGAAAAGAAGTGCCTCACGGTCGTGCCGATTACATTCTGCGTGCGATGAATGTACCGGCAGGAAAACATGTGGTAGAATTCACCTTCGACCCGAAATCACTGCATGTAACGGAAACCATCGCCTTTGTGGCATTGGGAATCCTGTTGCTGGCCATCGTCGTAGCTGTGGTACTGGCTTGGAGAAAGCCGGAAAAAGAATAAAGGGTAATTACCTTTGAGAAGATAAAACGTCCTGTGGAAGATGCTTATGCATTGGAAACAGGACGTTTCTTGTTTTTCAGTGCCCGGATGACGAACCATGCATGGCGCATGACGGTAGATACTACCCCATAGTGCTTGCACATGATGTGGAAGCGTTCCTTCAGAGAGGCTTTGTGATTGCGGGTGGTCATTCCTTCGTTCAGGTAGTCAATCAGAATCAGATGGGTGTGGTGAAGTACCTTGCTTTTCTTCATGATTCGGATACACCAGTCGAAATCGGCCGAGAAACGATAGTGCAGGTCGTAAGGTTCCACCAGGTCGCGTCGGGCAAAGAAGGCCTGATGGCAGACCAGCATACCTTCCTTGAAGCTCTTCCAGTTCAAGTTTTCAGGGGGGCTCAGGCGTCGCATGTGCAGAAAATGTCCCTCTTCGTCCACAATGGCTGTGTCGCCGTAAATCACGTCCGGCAGGGTCGTTTCGGTAAGTGAATGTACCATGAGCTGGAGCGTATCGTCTTCGTGCAGTTCATCGCCGGCATTCAGAAAACAAAGATAATCGCCGGTGGCCAGCTTGATACCTTTGTTCATGGCATCATACAATCCTTTGTCCGGCTCGCTCACCACCGTGTGTATGTGTTCCTTGTATTGGTCGACAATTTGTAGGGTACGGTCTTTTGACCCTCCGTCTACAATGATGTATTCTACATTCTTGTAAGTTTGCGTGATGACGCTCTGAATGGTATCTTCCAATACGGATCCGGCATTGTAAGTGACGGTAATAATAGAGAACTTAGGATGTAAGTGGTGAAAATTATGCATTTTGTCCGGTAATGTGATTGTAGATTTGAATGTACTGGCTGGCGATGGTGCTTTCTGAATAAGTCGTCACGGCTTTACGGTAGGCCTCTGAGCTCATCGTTTCATAGTCTCCTTCGGTCAGGGTCCAGCTGATGCCATTGGCCAAATCTTCCGCCGATTTGTATTGCGCTACATAACCGTTGTGAAGATGGTCAATCATTTGCGGGATACCGCCTACATTAAATCCTACACAAGGAATACCGCAGGCCATTGCTTCCACAATGGTGTTGGGCAGATTGTCTTGCAAGGAAGGTGTCACGTAAAGGTCGACGGCATTGTAGATATCCACCAGTTCTTTTTCGTTGCTGACGTAGTTCATCGGGTAAATGGGGAAGGGGAAGAGTGATTTGCACTGTTCGGCTTGGCTTCCCAATACGACGACTCCGAGTTGTTTGCTTAACTCTGGCTCTTCCTGAGAAAGCAGTTTGCAGGCCTCTATCAGATAGTCGATGCCTTTCCGCTTGTCGGTGATTTTCATCGAACCGAACAGCAGCAGTTTTTTGTCGGTGGGAAGGTGTAACTTCTCGCGGGCAAACTTTTTGGCCCGTGGCTTGAACAGATTGGTGTTGATGGCATTGGGGATATTGGTAATGGTATGTCCCTGAAGTAGAGAACTTTTTCGGGCCATGGCTTCCAGCCATCGGCTACAGGCAATGAACGTGATAGGAGCGGTAGTATATAGTTTTTGCTTTTTACGGAAAGTCTTTTCCGACAGGTCATGACGATGAGGCTTCAGCAAGAGCGGGCAGTTATGACATTCGGTCGTGTATTTCTCGCATTCGCCGGAATAGTGGCAGATACCCGTAAAAGGCCACATGTCATGCAGGGTCCATACCACAGGCTTTCCTGAAGTCAGGATGCGCTGTATGTCTTTCAGTGAAAGCATTCCCTGATTAATCCAGTGCAGATGGATGACATCGGCCTGACGGAATTCCGGTAAGGAAGTGATGTCGGTACCGGTGTTCGCAATGTCTACGGCAAACAAATTGTGTCGCTTGAAGCCGTTGGCTGCCCAAATGACAATGCGTTCCCAAGTGAATTGCCAGATTTTACGCCATGATTTCTTGAGCGCGACAACGGTGACTTGGTCGGTCTGTTTGTTGCGGACCAACATCTTGGCTTTTATCCCGTTGTTTTTCAAGGCTTCCATCAGCCGGTTGGCGGCAATGGCAGCACCTCCTATGCGTTCTGCAGTGTTGATGATAAGTACTCTCATGGCGTGTCGTTCAAGTTTTCTGCAAAGTTAGGAGTTTTTTGCACTTATGTGCAACAGTCTTTCGGCAATTTCCTTACTGAATATCGTCAAATTAAACCGCTCTTCTCCTAATTTGCGGGCATTCCGTCCCATCCGTTCCGCTTCTTCCGGGTGCGTATGTAAGTAATTGATGGCTTTTACCCAACCCTCCACATCACCATATTCCACGGCGATACCGATTCCTTCTTTCTCAATGTCAATTTCGAAGTTCGGATTCTTTGAGCAGATGACGGGGATACCCAGTGCGTAGGCTTCCACCAAGGTGGTGAGTCCTACGGTATAGGGGAAGTCCAGACAACAGATGACAATGGCTTTCTTGCGGGCTACTTTCTTTGCCAGCTCGTAGGGGATGACTCCTTCGGTATAATGAATATGGATGTTGTCGGTCAGTGTCAGACTGTCGGCTATTTGTTTATAGTTGAGGTTTCCACATGTTTCGGCAATGAATACTTCCAGATCTTCTTCCGTCTGTGAGAAGGCTTCCAGCATGGTTTTTAGGTCGCGGTTTTCCTTTCCGGTCGAGATGTAACCAGTTTGTGGTTGTGGAGGCAATTCTTTCAGCAGGTGGTCGTAGAAAGCCAAATCGGGTCCCCAATGAATCAGTTCCAGTTTGTGTTCCGGTACCTTGTGGGTAGCAATGGAGTCCTGAATCAGTTTCCGGCTGAAGAGGAACATGTGGTCGATGCCTCGGTAGAAGAAACGGGAGATGGCTTCTTTCAGCCGGTTGGGCGATTTGCGCAGGGCCGTGTGATGCCAGATGATGATGGGCTTCCGGTACAGTCCGAGGGCCCGCAAGAAGATAATCAGTTCCAAGCCCCGGAAAGAAGTGCCGTAAAGTACCTCGTATTTTTCTTTGCAGAAAAGAATCTCTTTGGTGGCATAGAGCATCAGCTTCCATCGGCTGGCGAAAGCTTTGTAACGGTGCATCACCGAGTGGATACCGTGGTTTTCCAGCAAGGGCAGGCCATAGAGAATGTGTCCTGGGAACCGGAAGTTTTTCCACTCTTCGTAGCTTTCCCGCGTGAGGCGGGTGTGATAGAAATAAATATTGAGTTTTGGATTCATGTCTCAGAATTTAACGCCATTTGTTTCTGCCCAGCCACTTGTTGAGGCGGTTGCGCAAGGCTTTACTGATATTCTTGAAATTCCCGTAACGCAGGTTGAGGTAAAGTTCCTCGAACGAGCGGCCGATTTTAATCCAGGGGTGTCCCCATGCCATGATGCGGAACATACGGTCTTTGTAGCCCACATTCTCAATGACATAACGCGGGTGTTTCAATGGGAAATCCAGCTCATGGCGTGCCATGGTAAAGATACGGCGGGGGGTAGCCTCTCGGGAGGAGGTTGTTGCCGCTGCCGAAGTGCGTAGACCCGGCTGTAGCACCCAAGTTGTGAATCATGTTTTTCGTAGGCACGATGCTCAAGCCGGAGTTGAAGAACATGGCGGCATGGAAAATGCTTTCGTAGTAGGCCTTTCCGCTTTCCCGGTGATGTTGGCAGAATTCAATGAATTCTTTCTGGTATTTTCGTTCTTTGATGTATTCTTCCAATTGCTGCAGGTTGAATGCATCGTCCAGAAAGCTATAGTGCTCGTCCCATTGGTCGATGACACGTCGCCAACTGGCCCATCCCCAGATGGAGAAGGTAGTGCTGAAAAAGTAGTCGTAGGGTACGTCTTTCGTCACTTCATCGTAGTTGATGCCTGAAATCATGCAGATGCGGGTATCGTTTTCGTATTTGTCGAGCAGTTCCTTGCAGAAGCGGAAGAAACTGACTGAGGGGACGCTGTCATCTTCGAAAATGATGCATTTGTCGGCATAAGAAAATGCCCATCGTTGTGCATTGTAATTAGAAGGATCACATCCAGCATTTTTTTCTTGGAAGTTCTGGTGAACCTCACATTCCCAGTCTATCTTGTTTACGACCTCTCGGCAGGCTAATATGCCGGGTAGGTCTTTCTCTCCTCTGGGTCCGTCCTGATAAAGAAACAGCTTGGAGGGACGTGCCTTCCTTACCTGTTCGAAGACAGCTGCAAGCGGTTCGGGGCGGTTGAAGAACAGAATTAATACGGCTACCTCCACGAGGGCCGGATGACTGTGCGTATGTTTAACGGTCGTTTCCATGAGTAATCAATTCCGGATGTACATAAATGGCATGTATCTTGCGTTTATCCTCTGGTGGGATTTCCATATAATTCTTGTAGAGGTCCTTCAGGTAGGCGTCCGGGTTGTGCGGAGCCAGAAATTCTTTTCCTTCAAAAGTTATGCGTCCCAGTGGAAAAATGGAGTCTTTTCGGTGCATGATGCCGTATCCGTTGTTTATCAGGATATTGGACATGTAGGTACCTTTCGGGGAAAAGAGGCAAAGCAGTCCCCAGATGGTCCGGTAGAAACTGTATTTGGCATGAAACCAGAAATACTCGGCAAAGGCACGCAAGGAATAGTAATGTGCCTTGTGCAGGATGGAGTAGCTGGTAGAGATACCTTTGGTCAGTTTTTTTACCCATGCCTTCGGTACGCTGGGATAATCGATAAAGGGGAAAATGTCAATGTACAGTCCTTTCTGGTAGGGGGCCTGCATGTTGTCTCCACTTTCGATGTACAGCGAGTTCAGGTCGCGGACCTTGACAATTGGTTCCTTGTGGGTGGGGTCGCTTTCCGAGGTCTGCAGGAAGAGTCCTTCACGCAGTTCCTGAGGGGCTACGCGGATAAACTGTTTCAGCCCTTCCAAGGTCATGGCAATATCAATGTCGTCATCCCAGGGAATGAATCCTCCGTGACGGATGGCGCCCAGCAGGCTGCCGCCGTCGAGCCAGTAGTCTATTTGATGCTTCCGGCAGATGCGGTCTACTTCTTCCAAGATGGAGAGCTGCTTCAACTGGCACTCTCTCAGGTTTTGCTTTACATATTCAGTCAGGAACGGATTGTTCATAATGTTTCCCGTTTTACGTCAATCACTTGTCCGGTATAGTCGGAGGCTAAGGTTCTCAGGGTGGCTTCGGCCACTTTCTCTGCCGATAGCAGAGTGTCTTCCGGTTCGATGCCGAAGTTGTGTACCCGCATCGGGGTTTTGGTACGTTCCGGATTGATGCAGTTGATATGGATGCCAAAGCTTTCCCATTCCTGGGCAATGGCCTGTACAAAGTTCACAATGGCCGCTTTCGTCGACGAATAGATGCTGTAGAAAGCCCGTCCACGGGTATAAGAACTGGACGTGAAGAAAATCAACTGTCCCTTGGTTTCTTTCAGGTAGGGGAAGGCTTCCAGCGCTACGTTAACCGTACCCATGTAATTGGTCTGTACGGCCGACTGGATGGTCTCGTAAGAGGTGGAAATCAACGGTTCTTTGTTGAGTACCCCCGCCGTATTGACTACGAAGTCGATGCGCTTCTCTTTCTGGTAGACCGATTCCAGGGCTTCCTTCACTGCCTGGCGGTTACCTACATCTGTATGGTTGAGGCTACGGGAGAAGCAGTACACCTTTCCGCCTTTTTCTTGTAGCATCCGGGCGGTCTCGGCGCCGATGCCGTAGCTTCCTCCGAAGATGACAGCCACTTTGTCGCGGAAAGTTTCTTCCTGAATCGGTTCGTGGTTCAGCTCACTTTTTCGGAGCTGGAAGAACTTGTCGAGCAGATACGTATCCTCCTTGTAGGTCAGCTTCATGTTGCTTTCTTCCCCTTGCACCACATAGATGGGTACTTCCGGCAGGTATTTCTTTACTACGCCACAATCATCCGTTACCTTGAAGTTCGGGTCTTTCAGGGCAATCTGATAAGCTTTCCGGATGGTGTCGATGGCAAAAGCCTGTGGAGTTTGTCCGCGTCGCAGGCGGGAACGGTCCGGAATCTGGCAGATGAAGTCATCTTCCACTTCGATGATGGTATCGGCAGAAGGCAGGGCCACGTCAATCGCTTCATATTTGTCGAGCGCTTCAATCACGTCGTTGAGGATGCGTTGGCTGATGAGCGGGCGTACAGCGTCATGAAAAATCAGGTTCACATCACTGCCGGCGTAGGCTTCAATGGCAGAAAGGCTGGAATCGTACCGCTCTTTTCCCCCTTTGAGGATTTTCTTGATTTTCTTCCATCCGTTTTTGATGACGATGTTCTCAAATTCAGAGATATAGAACGGGTTGGAGACGATGGCAATCTCGTCGATGTGGGGATTGCGCTCGAAAGCGTCTACCGTATGTTCTACGACCATCTTTCCGGCCACCTTGAAGAATTGTTTAGGGGTGGAAAGTCCCAGTCGGCTTCCTACTCCTCCGGCTAATATGACTGCAATGTTCTTTTTCATGCGTTTTTATGGACGATAAGTTGTGACAAAAATACGAAATCTTGCTCACCTCTCCAATTTAAAGGTAAAAATAAGTATTCCCGTAGGCCCGTATCATCGGGTAGCAGAAACTTCTCACGTAGCTGATCAGTCCTTTCTGTTGTGGATAGAAGTAAATCAGGTGTTTGAACCGCATGCAGAGCAGGCACAGACGGCAGAGGCTAATCGGGTCTCTTTTCAGCAAGAGGCCACTGAGTTGATGTGCCAAGGCGTGCTTATCCTTGCTGGTATGCCGGTGAATGTAGCCGTAGAAAAACTGCCAGGTGGTCAGTTGTTGTTGCTCACGGAATTTTCGGAAACCATAGACATAGGGTTGCCAGGTCGGTTTCTTGACCAGATAGGCTGCATATTGCGCATTGAGCCGGTTGATGGCGGAGCCTTGGTGCGGACGATGCCAATTGAGCGGCTCATTCACGCAGGCGATACCCTTTCCCAGTTGGGCATTGACGCTCAGCCACCAGTCGTAGAGGATGTGTCCGTCCCATTCCGTAAAAACCTGTTGGATGAAGTCACGGGTCAACAGCATGCTGTGTCCGGGGGTACTGTCATAAAACAGCAGGTATTCCAGGTTGTGGCGGGGAATGACCACTTTTTTCATCTCCCCCTTTTGATAAGTCGTATCGGTATGATAGCCCGAAATGCAGAGGTCACATGTGCCGATGGCTTGTATCTGCTTGGCAATTTTCTCCGGGTACCAGATATCGTCCTGGTCGGCAATGGCGATGAAATCTCCGGTGGCCTTTTTCAGCGCACTTTCAAAGTTGCGGTTGAAGCCGAGGTTTTGCGTGTTCCGTTCGATGCGGATAAAAGGATATTGCGTGGCATATTCCCGGGCGATGTCCAGTGTATGGTCAGTAGACCCGTCGTCCTGAATAATCAGTTCGTGGATGGGATAGGTCTGGCAGACGATGCTGTCCAACTGTGCTTTCAGGAAGCGTTCGCCGTTGTAGGAGCAGAGTACGATGGATACAGTTTTCATTTAGCTTTTCTTTTTGAGCAAGTAGTTCAGGCTTTCCTTGAAGGTGACGGAGCCACTGAGCCAGATAATGAGCGGATACAGTATTCCGGCAGAGAGGATTTTCAGGGTCACCAGCCAATAAATGTTTTCGATGGAACGGGTCAGGAAATAGACACCCCCCATAATCACGGCAGCGATGAGACCGAACGAACAGACGTCTTTCACGGCATGGAAGAGGCTGAGTCTGATTTCCCGCCACACGAAATAGTGCCATACCAGCAGCCACCCCACGTTGATGGCGATATATACTAAAATCATGCGATGGATGCCATAAGGATAGAGCAGGTACATCACCACGAGCTGGCTGGTACCTTGTGCAATGGTGTTCCACATGAAGAGGTTGGATTTTCCCTTGCTGATAAGCAGGTTGGTGTACAGACTGGTTACAGGCAGGAAGGCACCCCCTATGGCCAGCAGTTGCAGGATGTGGGCACTGGGCAGCCATTTGCTGCCGATGGTCAGGGTAATCATTTCCGGGGCAATGAGGGACAGGCCCAGCATTACCGGGAAAGAAATGAAGGCTGTAAAGCGGAGCATCTTGCGGAATACGCGGCACTGGCGTTCTGGGTCGTCGGCCACCTGGCGCAATACGGGAAGAGCCACACTGCTCACCATACCCGTAATCAGGGAATGTCCCATCAGGTTCCATTTGTTGGCTTGGTTGAATTGTCCTACTTCCCGTTCGGAATAATAACGCCCTAAGATGATGGAGAACAGGTTGTTGTTGATGTGGTTGAAAATGTTGGTCAACAGTAGTTTGCTGCTGAAGCCGACCATGCTTCTCAGGGGACTGAAATCAAAATTGAACGTCGGTCGCCAGGGGGAGAAATACAGGTAGCACAGGTTGATGACCGCTACGTAGACAATGCTTTGCGTGGCAATTCCCCAGTAAGAATAGCCTAACAGGGCCATGGTCACACCGGTGGTACCGGATACCAACAGGGCAATGATGCTCGACAAGGCTTTCTGTTTCACCATCAGGTTGCGGAAGAGATAGGCACTATGTGGAATCCCCAAGCTGGCAATGAAGAAGCCCAGGAACGAGTAACGCGCCAAGGGAACCAGTGCGTCGTTGTGATAGAAATCGGCGATGAGCGGGGCACATCCGGCCAGAATCAGGTAGAGGGTCAGGCTCAGTCCGCTGCAGAACCAGAATACCGCGTTGTAATCTTGGTGGGTAATCTCTTTCTTGTTGACCAAGGCCGCGGTGAATCCGCTTTCCTGCAAAGAGCCGGCAATCAGGGAGAAAATGCTCAGCATGCCCACCATTCCGTAGTCACTGTCATTCAGAATGCGGGCTGTCACGATGCCGAAGGCCAGGTTCAGTACCTGCATGGCTCCGTTGTTGATACCTCCCCAAAGCAATCCTTTGGCGGTTTTTTCTTTTAAAGAGTGTTCGGGCATGCTCGTTTTTAGATGTAATGGAACAAACCACGCAGACCTCCATGGGTGGGCCAGGGAAATCTGCGTGTGTCTGTCAGTATATAAAATGGAGTGGGAGAAGCGGGATTATTTCACCTCACTTCCCGGTTTTACTTCGTTCAAAGTGGTCGTTACGGACAAAGAGCCGTCGAAGTTTTCTGCGCTGAGAATCATACCTTCGCTTACCAGTCCATTCTTGAACTGACGCGGAGCCAGGTTGGCAATGAACAGCACCTGTTTGCCTACCAGTTCTTCCGGTTTGTAGTGCTGGGCAATTCCGCTGACGATGGTACGGTTTTCCAGTCCGTCGGCAATTTTGAATTTCAGCAACTTCTTCATCTTGGGTACGTTCTCACATTCCAGTACGGTACCTATACGGATGTCCAGCTTCTCAAATTCTTCGAACGCGATGGTCGGTTTGATGGGGTTGGCCTTGTAGTTGGCTGCCTCGTTGGCTTTCTTGGTAGCCAGCAGTTTGTCCACCTGTGCCTGAATTACGTCATCTTCAATCTTTTCGAACAGCAGTTCCGGCTTGTTCAATTGATGGCCTTCTGCTAACAGGTCGGTACGTCCCAGCTGCTCCCAGTCGAAGCTTTCCATGTTCAGCATCTTACGCAGTTTCTCAGAGCTGAACGGCAGGAACGGTTCAAAAGCGATAGACAGGTTGGCAACCAGTTGCAGGGCAATGTTCAGGATAGTAGCTACCCGTCCCATGTCGGTCTTGGCCAGTTTCCAAGGTTCGGTATCGGCCAGGTATTTGTTTCCGATGCGGGCCAGGTTCATGGCTTCCTTCTGGGCATCGCGGAATTTGAACACGTTCAGCAGTTTTTCTACTTCTGCTTTTACATCGGCAAATTCTTTCAGGGTTTCACGGTCGTAGTCGTTCAGTTCACCACAGGCCGGTACCTTTCCGTCAAAGTATTTGTGTGTCAGTACCATCGCACGGTTCACGAAGTTTCCGTATACAGCTACCAGTTCGTTGTTATTACGAGCCTGGAAATCTTTCCAAGTGAAGTCGTTGTCTTTGGTTTCCGGAGCGTTGGCAGTCAGCACGTAACGCAGCACATCCTGTTTGCCCGGGAAGTCCTGCAAGTATTCGTGCAACCATACAGCCCAGTTGCGGGAAGTAGAGATTTTGTCTCCTTCCAAGTTCAGGAACTCGTTGGCCGGCACGTTGTCTGGAAGGATGTAGCTTCCTTCAGCTTTCAGCATGGCCGGGAACACGATGCAGTGGAACACGATGTTGTCTTTTCCGATGAAATGAATCAGGCGGGTTTCAGGGTCTTTCCACCATTTTTCCCATGAGTCAGGCAGCAGTTCCTTGGTGTTGGAGATGTAGCCGATAGGCGCATCGAACCATACGTAGAGCACTTTGCCTTCTGCACCTTCCACCGGTACCGGAATACCCCAGTCGAGGTCACGGCTTACGGCACGTGGCTGAAGTCCCATGTCCAGCCAGCTCTTACACTGTCCGTACACGTTCGGACGCCATTCCTTGTGGTCTTCCAGAATCCACTTGCGCAGCCATCCTTCGTGTTTGTCCAACGGCAGGTACCAGTGTTTGGTTTCCTTCATGACCGGCTGGCTTCCGCTGATGGCACTCTTCGGGTTGATTAGTTCGGTAGGTGACAGGGTGCTACCGCATTTCTCGCACTGGTCACCGTAGGCACCCTGTGCATGGCAGCGTGGACATTCTCCCGTGATATAACGGTCGGCCAGGAAGGTATGTGCTTCCTCGTCGTAATACTGCATGGAAGTCTTTTCGATGAACTCATGCTTGTCGTATAGTTTACGGAAGAAATCAGAAGCCATTTGGTGATGAGTCGGAGAAGAAGTACGTCCGTACACATCGAATGAGATACCAAATTCCTTGAAAGAATCCTTGATGAGGGTGTGGTAGCGGTCCACAATATCCTGTGGAGTGACGCCTTCCTTCTTGGCACGGATGGTGATGGGCACTCCGTGTTCGTCAGAACCACCAATGAAGAGTACATCCTCTTTTTTCAGGCGCAGATAGCGCACATAAATATCGGCCGGTACGTAGACACCTGCCAGATGGCCGATATGGACCGGGCCGTTGGCATAGGGCAGTGCCGATGTCACGGTCGTCCGTTTGAATTTCTTTTCCATATACGTATATAGTTTATTTTTAAGTTGCAACCTTACGGGGTGCAAAGATAATGAAAGCCGGGCGCAGAGGCAAATAGAAAACATAGTTTTTCAATTTGGCTATGCAGAGCTGTCTTCTATCTTATCAAAAGACGGCGAGTATTGGGCAATTATATGGATAGAAGGGAGTTAGGAGTTGTTTGCTTTGGAGGTGGATGGATAAAAATAAAGCGTATGTAATCAAAAAGTGACCTGGAGAAAATAGCTGTTCAGTCTTGAGATTTTTATGTTTTCCATAAGTAAAACATACGTTTCCTTATTGGAAGACGTATGTTTCCGCTACGGGAAACGTACGTTTCTCGGCAGGGAGACATAAAAAATCTAAGGATGTTTTGCAAAAAGTTTCCGCACCTTAAAGTCTTTTGCTAACTCGATTGTGCAGCAGATTGATGTATTGAATGTCACGAATTATTTTTGCTTTCTATGGAATATATAGAAAACTTTTACGGGTTAATAGATATTTTTAAGACTTAAAAATCAGGAGTAAAGGACCTGAATCAGAAGAAAAATACATATTTTTGTATTTGAATTTAAAATCCTTAAAGAAGTAGTATGGGAAAAATCCCTTTATTTTATTTGCTCTTAGTTTGAATTATCTCGATTTTATATTTTAATGACCTTAAATTGAATTATGAATAGATTATTTTTATGGTGCCTGTTGAGTGCTTTCGTTTTCGTCGCAGATAATATACGTGCACAACATCAAGTGAATCTTGTTCCGGCTCCCGTACAATTGGAAAAAGGAAATGGTTTTTTCCAACTCACGGAAGAGGCTGTAATTTCTGTTGAAAATGAGGAACAGGAAAGTCTTGCTTCTGATTTCGCTGATTTGTTTACGGTTCCCGCCGGATTTACTCCTAACGTAGAGATTGGGGCTGTGAATGCGGCGATATCATTGGTTACCGACCGGAATTTGAAAAAGGAGGCCTACCGGCTGGAGGTGACAGAGAGGGGCATACGGATGTATGCGTCTGAGGCAAGTGGATTCTTTTATGCTTTTCAGACGTTGAGATTATTATTACCAGCTGATATCGAGAGCCCTACTTTGGCGAATCAAGAATGGAAGGTACCAGTTGTTGAGATAAAAGATGAACCGCGTTTTGGCTATCGGAGCATGATGTTGGATGTAGCACGATGCTTTATTCCGAAGGAGGAGGTTTTGCGTATTGTGGACTGTATGGCAATGTTGAAGCTGAATACGTTGCACCTGCACTTGTCGGACGATACGGGATGGAGACTGGAAATCAAGAAATATCCCCGGCTGACGCAGGTGGGTGCATGGAGAGTGGACAGAGGAAACCAGCCTTTCTACGACCGCCGGAATCAGCAAGAGGGAGAAAAGGCCACATGGGGAGGATTTTATACTCAGGACGATATGGCGGAAATTGTGGCATATGCCATGGACCGTCGGATTACGGTAATTCCGGAAATTGATGTGCCGGCCCATTCGTGTGCAGCACTGGCTGCTTATCCGGAGTTGGCGTGTCCGGTGGTAAAAGACAAGATTACGGTTCTGCCCGGATTGGGAGGGCGTAATCCGGAGATGATCTATTGTGCCGGGAATGAAAAGGTCTTTACGTTTTTGCAGGATGTGATAGATGAATTGTTGCAGCTGTTTCCTTCTCCTTATATTAATATGGGAGGTGATGAGGCTACCAAGACATATTGGAAGGTGTGTCCGTTGTGCCAGAAGAGGATGCAGGAAGAACACTTGAAAGAGGTGGAGGACTTGCAAGGGTATTTTATGGGGCGGTTGAACGATTATATCCGAAGTAAAGGACGTATCCTGATGGGTTGGGACGAGCTGACCAACAGTCAGTTGCCTGAAGGAGCTGTCATTTTAGGCTGGCAGGGACTCGGCAATGCGGCATTGAAGGCAGCGGATAAAGGGCTGGATTTTGTCATGACGCCGGCTCGTATACTTTATTTGATTCGCTATCAGGGGCCCCAATGGTTTGAACCCCTGACTTATTTCGGGAATAATACGATGCGGGGAGTCTATGATTACGAACCTGTGCAGGCTGACTGGAAACCGGAGTATGAAAAACATTTGCTGGGAGTTCAGGCTTCCATGTGGACGGAGTTTTGTTCCACTGCAACGGATGTGACTTATATGGTATTTCCTCGATTGGCTGCATTGGCCGAGGTGGCATGGTCACCAAAGGGGACCAAGAACTGGGAGCATTTCCAGTTAGGATTGGATAATTACCTGGCACATTTGAAGAAGAAAGGGGTGACTTATGCCAAGTCGATGTATAATATCCAGCATGTGGTGAGTCCGGAAAATGGGAAATTACGGGTGAAGCTGGAATGTGAGCGTACGGATGTGAAAATACGCTATACGCTTGATGGGAAGGAACCGGATATGTATTCTCCTGTGTATACAGAACCGTTAAGTTTGGAGAAGGGAACGACATTGCGATGTGCTTCGTTCCGGGAAGATATGAGAGCCGGAGAGATCCTGACACTATCACTGTCGGGTAATAAGGCCACAGGAAAACCTGTGCTGAGTGAGAACTCAAGGACTTCTTTGTTGACGAATGGGGTACGGGGGAGTCTTCGGCAGTCTGACTTTGAGTGGTGTACGTGGGATAATCTTTCATCGTCTACTTTTACGGTTGATTTGCAGTCCGCAGAGTCTGTACATAAAGTGATATTGGGCTGTTTAACGAATTATGGGATGGCAGTGCACAAGCCTAAAACGCTGAAAGTGGAAATTTCGACGGATAATCGTACGTTTATTCCGGTAGGGCAACGAGATTTTTCTGAAAAAGACATTTTTAGAGAAGGAAATTACGTGGAGGATATTATCTTTACTTTTGAGAATCAGCATGCCCGCTATATACGGGTGACTGCAGAGGGATTTGGGGCTTGTCCGTCTTATCATTATATGCGTCCCGGACAGCCTGCACGTTATTATTTTGATGAGATACAAGTAGAATGATAATTATAAATTTTATATCTGATAGAATGAAGCATTTGATTGTATGTACTGTGATGTGGTTGTTGGGAGTAATGGTTGCTGTAGCCCAAAGTGTTCCACAGGTGATTCCTGCGTTGCAGCAGTGGAAACCGGCCAAGGGTATACTGGTGTTGCCGGAATCGGGGAAAGTGATTGTTTCTCCAGATGAGGAAGAAGTATTAAAAGAGAGTGCCGAGATATTGGTACAAGACTTGAAAGAAATGTTCGGTTGGAATTACCGGGTGGTAACCGGTAAGAAAGAAAAAGGAGCGGTGTTCCTGACTTTGGGTAAACCGGACAAGACTTTGGGGGACGAAGGCTATCGGATGGATATCCAGAATGAAGTAACCATTGAAGCACCGACTTCAAAAGGGGTGTTCTGGGGGACACGGACTCTGTTGCAGATGATTTACCATCAGTCGGAAGGGCTGATGAAGGGTCGGGCTACGGACTTCCCTTTGTATCCCAACAGAGGGTTTATGATTGATGTGGGCCGCAAGTTTTTCACGATGGAGTATTTACGTGATTATGTGAAGATTCTTTCGTTCTATAAATTGAATGAGCTGCAAGTTCATTTGAATGACAACGGGTTTGTGGAATTCTTTGACAACGACTGGAACAAGACGTATGCGGCTTTCCGTCTGGAAAGTGAGCGCTATCCGGGATTGACGGCAAAGGACGGTTCCTATACAAAAGCGGAATTCCGGGATTTCCAGAAAATGGCGGCTACCTACGGAGTCAATGTGATTCCGGAAATAGACGTGCCGGCTCATTCCTTGGCTTTCACGCATTATAATCCTCGGTTGGCGGCGGATAATAAAGCATACGGGATGGACCACCTGGATTTATACAAACAGGAAGTCTATGATTTTGTGGATTCTCTTTTCGATGAGTACCTGTCGGGGGAAGACCCGGTGTTTGTGGGACCGGAAGTACATATCGGAACGGATGAATATAATCAGAAAGAAGCAGAGCAGTTCCGTCGTTTTACGAATCATTATATGGAGTTTGTGTCCAAGTATGGCAAGACTCCTCGTTTGTGGGGAAGTCTGAACGTTATGAAAGGAGAAACGCCTGTCGATTTGAAAGGGAAAGTGGTTAGTGCCTGGAATGATAATTGGATGGATGTGAATACCTGTCTGGAGGCGGGTGCAAAAGTGGTGAATCTTTGTGACGCATTGTTGTATTTGGTGCCGGCCGTAAATTATTATCATGATTTCTTGGACTATCAGTGGTTGTATGAATCATGGATGCCTGAGATGATGAAGAAAGAGGAACCGAAGGTAGAAAAACGTCATCCTAATTTCTTGGGAGCGATGATGGCTGTATGGAATGACCGTGTAGGCAATGGCATCAGTCAACAGGATGTGCATCTCCGTACCTTCCCAGCCTTGCAGGTGGTTTGCGAAAAGATGTGGAAAGGAGAAAATGTAGAGAAGGTTCCGTATACACAGTTTGAGGCGCTTTGTCAGTCTACTCCTGAAGCTCCGGGAGTGAATTTGTTGGCGAAGGTGGCCCAACGTACCAATTTGACGGAGGCAGATAAAGAAGTGGTGCTTTCGGGGACGGATACGCTTACCACTTCGGTCAATGAAATCGGTTATCCTTATGCGGTAGAGTTTGAGATCTGTCCGGATTCCGTTCCGAATGTAGATGCCATCCTCTTCAAGGGACCTCATTCGGAGTTTGTGACCAATTGGCAGAGTACGGGTAAGTTCGCTTTCCGCCGTGACGGGTATGAGTTTGTGTTCCATGCCTATCGTTTGCCTGTTGGCAAGTGGACAAAGGTACGGGTAGAGGGAGACGCAAAAGGGACTTCCTTGTTTGTAGACGGACAGCTTCAGGAAAGGCTTGAAGGACGTGTAGGAGAAGTATTCAATGCTAGAAGTCAGAGAAAGGACCGTATATGGTATCAGGAAACCTTGATATTCCCTCTGAAACAGTTGGGTGACATCCACATGGGATTCAAGGGAAAAGTAAAGAATTTAATATGTATTCCACTTAAAAAATAGTACGATTCTATGGTGAAATTTTATCATTTTATGCTCATTGTGGGACTGTTGATTGGAACCGCGATGAACGTATGTGCACAAAGCAGATACGATAAGAACAAGTTGTATCAGGTATCACCCTCCAGTGCGTTGAATAAAGCATTGGGATATGAGGCGAGCGCTTCGTCTGTCACATTGAAGCCTTTGAGTCAGACCGACCAAGGGCAGCAATGGAACATTGAGGAGTTGTCGGGAAGTTTCCGGTTGGTAAACGTGTTTGACAATAAGGCTTTGCGTGCGGATGTAGACCACAAGGTACTGGCTGTAGCAGAAGTCAATGGTAGTGATGAGGCCCAGTTGTGGACTCTGCTGGAAGCGGGTAAGTTTGTACGTCTGGTACCGGCTAATACTCCTTCGTTGATGTTGGTGTGCCAAAATGGACGTTTGACATTGGCCGACCGGAAAAAGGTGGAGAATACGGAGACTTCCTTGTTTCGGGTACAGGTGAGCCGTATGGCGATGCCGGAAGGTACGGGGATGGCGGCCCGCGAAAAGGTATATTGGGAGGATGAAACACGTTTTGAAGAAAATAAAGAAGTAGGTCATGCATCGTATATGCCGTATCCTTCTGAAAAGGATATGTTGAGTGACAAGGCATTTTATGATCGTCCTTGGGAAGAGGTACATAATCCGGCTTATATGCTGTTGAACGGCACATGGGCTTTCCATTGGGTGTCTGAACCTTCTCAGCGTCCGCTGGATTTCTACAAAGAAGATTTTGATGTTTCCGACTGGGACCGCATTCCGGTACCGTCTAACTGGGAAATGCAGGGGTATGACCATCCGATTTATGCGAATGTAGAATACCCGCATGCCAATACGCCGCCTTATATTCAAGCTCGTAAAGGATTCAATGACGGGGGAAAGAATTACGGTATCAATCCGGTGGGTTCGTATGTGCGTACCTTTAACTTGCCGGAAGGATGGAACGGAAAACGTACGTTCATCCATTTTGGAGGTATTTACAGCGCGGCGTTTGTTTATTTGAACGGGAAATATGTAGGTTACTCACAAGGTTCCAACAATGTGGCAGAATTTGATTTGACCAAGTATTTGAAGACAGGCGAGAACCGTTTGGCTGTACAGGTGTTTCGCTGGTGCGACGGTTCGTACCTGGAATGTCAGGATATGTTCCGTATGAGTGGTATTTTCCGCGATGTGTATTTGTATAATGTACCGAAGGTGAGTGTACGTGACCATTACATCACTTGTGTATTGAACAAGGAAAAGAATTATGAGAGCGGTACCATGAATGTGAAGCTGTCATTGGACAATCGTGACAAGTTGAAGGGTACCAAGAACCTGCTGGTACGCCTGCTGGATCCGGAAGGCCGCAAGGTGGCTGAATCGGAGGTAGCCGTGAAATATGCACCTTCTTCTCCGGTGAGTGTAGCTGAGGTGTCGTTCGATTTGTCGGGCTTGTCCTTGTGGACGGCAGAGACTCCTTCCTTGTACACGGTGCAGGTCATCCAGCGTCAGGGAAATAAAGACGAAATGGCTTTTTCTACAAAATATGGTTTCCGGGATATAGAAGTAAAGGGTTCTTTGTTGTATGTGAACGGGAAACGGGTATTCTTTAAGGGAACGAACCGTCACGACACACATCCGATGTATGGACGGGCAGTGACGACCGAATCGATGCTGTGGGATGTGCTGACCATGAAACGGAACAATATCAATACCATCCGTACCTCACATTATCCGAATGCAGCCAAGATGTATGCCATGTTTGACTATTATGGCTTGTACGCTATGGATGAGGCAGATTTGGAAGACCATGCCAACCAGTCTATCAGTGACATGGCTTCATGGATTCCGGCGTTTGTGGACCGTATCGACCGGATGGTGCTACGTGACCGCAATCACCCGAGTGTGATTTTCTGGAGCTTGGGAAATGAAGCTGGAGGTGGAGCTAACTTCCGTGATTGTTATGCAGCTGCCAAGAAGCTGGACAGTCGTCCGGTGCATTATGAAGGTACCCGCGACGGAAAATCATACGGCGGTAACCGTTTCAGCGATTTCTATTCCAAGATGTATCCGAGCATGGACTGGATGGATGAGCATGTAAGTGCGTTCGAAAAGCCTCTCTTTGTCTGTGAATATGCCCATGCCATGGGAAATGCCATCGGTAACTTGAAGGAATATTGGGAAAGCATTGAAGGTAGTAAGTCTACGATTGGTGGAGCTATTTGGGACTGGATTGACCAGGCGATTTACGACCCTCACGAAATGAAGAAAGGGATTTATCGTCTGCATACAGGCTATGACTATCCGGGTCCGCACCAAGGAAACTTCTGTTCCAATGGTATTGTTCCGGCTACACGGGAAGAGTCTCCTAAATTAAAGGAAGTGAAAGCGATTTATCAGTATGTAGGCTTCAAAGATTTGGGCATGGATGTGGCGCATAATGTAGCCAATATTCAGGTGACCAATAAATATGCGTTCCTGCCGTTGAACGGATTCGACCTGAAATGGGAGACCGTAAAGAATGGAGAGATTGTGGGGGCTGACAGCTTGAAACTGGAGGCGGTGCTTCCAGGTGATTCTGTAGCACTCAGCCTGAAACTGGCAGGGGTGAATTTGGCAAGCGCCCAGAAGAACGGCGACGAAATAATGGTGAATCTGCATGTACGGATGCTGGCTCCTACTGTGTGGGCAGAAGCAGGCCACGAAGTGGCTTCCCGTCAGTTTGAACTGACCAAACGGGCCGCGTTGCCGGAACTGGCTTCGAAGAAAAAGAAAAACAACTGGGACATTCGGGAGGATGAGAAGCAGGTTTTAGTTGTGAATGAAAAGGTACGTGCCGTGTTCGACAAGGCTACAGGCCAGCTGACTCAGTTGTCTATGGGCGGTAAGGATATCATCAGTCACAAGGGCGGTTTCTTGTACGACAATCATCGCTGGATTGAAAATGATTTGTTCAAGGAAGTGGCCAACGGACTGGATGCGGCCGGTACATGCGAAGTAACGACAGAAAAAGGGAAGGTACTGGTTCGTACTTCTCGGGGGGGCTCTTTATGTGCGACCAACATTGTGTACACTTTCACTCCAAACGGGGTATTGGATATGGACGTACGCTTCTCTCCGCAGACTGCCAATTTGCGCCGTTGCGGACTGGTATGCTTGCTGGATTCTACGCTGACGCAGGTAAATTATTACGCACATGGTCCTTGGGAAAATTATGTGGACCGGAAAGATGCTTGCCCGGTGGGCCGTTACAGTACTACGGTTGACGAGATGGGCGGAAAGTATGTCAAACCGCAGTCCATGGGTAACCGGGAAGGCTTGCGCAGTCTGGATTTGACGGATGCGTCCGGTAAGGGTATCCGTATCCAGACAGAGGGCAATGTATCCTTCTCCGCGTTGCGTTACACCGATGCAGACTTGATGAATGCCAAGCATACCTGGGAGCTGGAGAAACGTCCGTATGTGGTGTTGCACCTGGATGCCGCACTTCGGGGATTGGGTAATGCAAGCTGTGGCCCGGAAACCATGCTGAAATACCAGATACCACAGAAGCCGATGAGTTACAAACTCCGTATATCCGCTTTATAAATCAGAATAACCTAAAAAACGACTTATGAATAAACTTTATCCCTTGGCCGGTATGGTGACTTTATCGGCTGTGACTACTGCCTGTCAGCAGGCTGACAAGCAGGAAAAGAAGCAATACAACATTGTGTACATCATGACCGATGACCATACGGCGCAGATGATGAGCTGTTATGACACACGCTACATGGAAACCCCCAATCTGGACCGAATTGCAAACGAGGGGGTGCGTTTTACCAATAGTTTCGTGGCCAACTCGTTGAGTGGTCCCAGCCGGGCTTGTATGCTGACCGGAAAACATTCTTGCGGTAACAAGTTTTATGATAATACGACTTGTGTGTTCGACAGTGCTCAGCAAACGTTTCCAAAGTTGCTACGGAAAGCCGGTTATCAGACGGCCATTATTGGAAAATGGCATCTGGAAAGTTTGCCTTCAGGGTTCGATTACTGGGAAATAGTGCCGGGGCAAGGGGATTATTACAATCCGGATTTCATCACTCAGGAGAATGATACCATTCAGAAACACGGGTATATCACCAACCTGATTACGGACGATGCCATCGACTGGCTGGAACACAAGCGGGATGAGAAGAAACCTTTCTGTCTGATGATTCACCATAAGGCGATTCACCGAAACTGGATGGCAGATACTTGCAACCTGGCCTTGTATGAAGACAAGACTTTCCCGTTGCCGGATAATTTCTTTGATGATTATGAAGGGCGTGAAGCAGCTGCGGCACAGGAAATGAGCATCGTAAAGGACATGGACATGATTTATGACCTGAAGATGCTTCGCCCGGACAAGGATTCCCGTTTAAAAAGTCTGTATGAGAAATACCTGGGACGCTTGGACAGTGCGCAGCGTGCGGCTTGGGATAAATTCTACGGTCCGATTATTGACGATTTCTATAAGAAGAACCCGAAAGGAAAGGACCTGGCCAACTGGAAGTTCCAGCGTTACATGCGCGACTACATGAAGACCGTTAAGTCATTGGACGACAATGTAGGCCGTGTGTTGGATTACCTGAAAGAAAAAGGGCTGTTGGAAAACACGTTGGTGGTTTATACTTCCGACCAAGGTTTCTACATGGGCGAACATGGCTGGTTCGACAAGCGCTTCATGTATGAAGAATCCATGCATACCCCGCTGATTATGCGTCTGCCGGACAGCTTTACCCGCAAGGGAGACATTACGGAAATGGTGCAGAATATCGACTATGCACCTACTTTCCTGGAATTGGCGGGAGTGGAAGTTCCGTCGGACATGCACGGAGTCTCTTTGCTGCCTTTATTAAAAGGAGAGCATCCGAAAGACTGGCGTAAGGCTTTGTATTACCATTTCTACGAGTATCCTGCCGAACACATGGTGAAACGGCATTACGGAGTACGTACAGACCGTTACAAGCTGATTCATTTCTATAATGATATTGATACATGGGAGCTGTATGACTTGCAGGAAGACCCGCACGAAATGCACAACTTGTATGGTCAGAAAGACTATGAGGGAATCGTGACGGAACTGAAGGCAGAAATGGCTAAACTGCAAGAGCAGTACAATGACCCGGTACGTTTTTCTCCGGATCGTGACAAAGAATAATCTTTAAAGTTTGGACAAATAAAGATGCCCGGACGGCTTGTGAGGAGCAGTCCGGGCATCTTTTTTAATTATAAGTATAGGAGTGATTTATTTCGGGAACTTCGTTTCGTTTTCTGCACCGATTTTCTTGATGGCTTGCTGGAAGGCGATGAATCCACCCCCTAACACCCGGTTGCCTTCGTAAAATACAGCCGATTGGCCGGGAGTGATGGCGGAGGCCTCTTGTTGGAAGCGGACCAGCAGTTGTCCGTTTTCCAGCAGAATCACCTGGCAAGGAATCGACCGGCTGCGGTAGCGGATGCGCACGGCAAGGTTTTTACAATTGAGCAGCTCATTCAGACTGGCTACATTGTAATCTTCTACCAGCATATACTGGGTCTTGAGTTGGTCGGCATCTCCCAGCATGACTGTGTTTTTGGCCGGATTGATTTTCAATACGTAGGCCGGTTTCCCCAAGGCGATTTCCAGCCCCTTCCGCTGTCCGATGGTGTAGTAGGCGAAACCTTTGTGCTGTCCCAGTTTCAGTCCTTTGCTGTCGACAAACCATCCCGGGCCGATTTTTTCGTCAATATCAGGACAATGTTCTTTCAGAAATTCCCGATAGTCTTTTTCGATGAAGCAGATTTCCATGCTTTCTCCTCCGCGGGCCTTGGCTTCGAAACCTTTGGAGGCGAGGTAATCGCGTACGCTGGCCTTTGTCATGCCGCCAAGAGGAAACATCATCCGTTTCAGGATTTCCTGAGGCAGTTTCCACAAGAAGTACGACTGGTCTTTCAAGGGGTCGTCACCCGTCAGGATGTAGCGGTAGCCGTTCATATCTTTCAACTGGCAGTAGTGCCCCGTGGCAATCCAGGCACAGTTGCACCGGTCGGCCCATTCGCAGAGAATCCGTTCCTTGAACAGGGGATTGCACATCACACAAGGGTTGGGGGTGCGGCCCCGCATGTATTCATCGATGAAATACTGCACGATGACCTGGCGGAACTCAGTTCGTACATCGGCCACATGGTGTTCGATGCCCAGACGGGCAGCCAGCTGTTGCGCCTCAATCACTTCATTGGGCTGGTCGTTTCCGGGAGTGAAATGTGAAGCCACGTCCCAAGTACGCATGGTCACTCCCACGACTTCATATCCTTGTTCCTGTAGCATGATACAGGCAGCCGAACTGTCAATCCCTCCACTCATGCCGACCAGGACTCTTTTTTCTCTTTCTTTCATGTAAACAGTAGGTTGAGATTAAAAAAATAATTCCGGTTGACGGCGGGCACTGCACTTCTCATGAAGAATGGCCGCAAACGGAGACTTGAACTCACGGGCCTTGTTTGGACAAACTTTTACGCAGGCACAACATTTGATGCATTGATGGATGTCCGTTTCAATGGCGGTCTGGTCCGCATTGAAATGAATGGCGTGGGTAGGGCAGACTTCGATACACTCGCCACAGGCAAAGCAATCTTCCGTACAGGTAGGACATGCAGGGGCACCCGGCGTCCACGATTTATAAGGA
This sequence comes from uncultured Bacteroides sp., assembly GCF_902472605.1. GTDB lineage: Bacteria > Bacteroidota > Bacteroidia > Bacteroidales > Bacteroidaceae > Phocaeicola. Next base: position 18,738 of record NZ_CABROP010000016.1, on the reverse strand, counting down.
AAGTTCCCTTTGACGGTCAGTTCGGGAATTGGGGTACCGGCTGTATGCAGTTGGTTCCATTTCTCCAGGCTGTCCTTTCCGAACTCGCGGGCCTGCTGCAAATCATCGGCATCCGGTCGTCCGGCGGCAATCGGTAGTTCGGGTGTGCTGTAACTGTGCTCTCCAATGAAGGCTCCGGCTGTCAGGGGCACAAAGCCAAGCTGGATGGCTATATTTCGAAGTTCCAGTAAAGCATCTTCGTAATCCCGGTTGCCATATACGACGACGAGAATCACGGGAGCTCCGTTTCCTTTGAGACGCTGTAAACGTTGCAGGGCGAGGGCTGGTACTCGTCCGCCATATACCGGGGTGGCAATGACGCACAATTCTCCTTCCACTTCAATTGGAGAGGAAGATTCATCCAAGGTCAGGTCGGTTTCCATTCTTCTTTCCATGCCGATACCTTCTCCGATGGCCCGTGCGATTTGGGCCGAGGTGTGGGTGGGAGAGAAGAAAATCAATCGGTTCCCATTCAGTGGGGTAGTGGTTGATGTCATAAGTTCAATCAGTTTTTGTAGTAGACAAAAATACAATATATAAACGAAATTCGGGATTCTTCATCGGGGATTCTTCTTTTATTCGTACTTTTGTGACCAGACTTTTAGACGAATTTATGGAAGAACAATTTGATATACGCGATTATAAACCTACCGGAAAAGAGCGTGACTTTGAAAATGCGCTTCGTCCGCTCCAGTTTGAAGACTTCAGCGGACAGGACAAGGTGGTGGACAATCTGCGCATCTTTGTAAAAGCGGCACGGCTTCGGGCAGAAGCACTCGACCACGTGTTGCTTCACGGCCCTCCCGGACTGGGAAAAACCACATTGAGCAACATCATTGCCAACGAACTGGGAGTAGGGTTTAAGGTGACTTCTGGTCCGGTGCTTGACAAACCGGGTGATTTGGCTGGGGTATTGACGAGCCTGGAGCCGAACGACGTGTTGTTCATCGACGAAATTCATCGGTTGAGTCCGGTGGTAGAGGAGTACCTGTACTCGGCCATGGAGGATTATCGCATTGATATTATGATTGACAAAGGACCTTCGGCTCGCAGCATCCAGATAGATTTGAACCCGTTTACGCTGGTGGGAGCTACCACTCGCAGTGGGTTGCTGACCGCTCCGTTGCGTGCCCGTTTCGGCATCAACCTCCATCTGGAATATTACGATGATTCCATTTTGACGCGCATCGTCCTTCGTTCGGCCCGTATTCTGGATGTGCCGTGCGATGTGGATGCAGCGGGAGAAATCGCGTCACGCAGTCGGGGAACCCCTCGTATCGCTAATGCTTTGCTCAGACGTGTGCGTGATTTCGCACAAGTAAAAGGTTCGGGGCGGATTGACTTGGAGATTGCCCGTTTCGCCCTTGAGGCCTTGAACATAGACCGGTATGGGTTGGATGAGATTGACAACAAGATTCTCTGTACACTCATCGACAAGTTCAAGGGAGGTCCGGTGGGACTGACTACCATTGCCACTGCCTTGGGAGAAGACCCCGGTACGTTGGAAGAAGTGTACGAGCCTTTCCTGATCAAGGAAGGGTTCCTGAAGCGTACTCCCCGAGGCCGTGAAGTGACCGAACTGGCGTATAAACATTTAGGAAAAAGTAAATACAGCAGTGAGAAGACACTGTTTGATTAATTGAAGAATATGGCCGGAATAAAATCTTTGGCAAAGGATACTGCCATTTATGGACTGAGCAGTATCGTAGGACGTTTTTTGAATTATTTGTTGGTACCTCTCTATACGGCCGTGTTGCCCGCTGCTTCCGGAGGGTACGGAGTGGTATCGAATGTATATGCTTATACGGCACTGATTTTAGTATTGCTGACTTTCGGTATGGAAACGGGATTCTTCCGTTTCGCCAACAAGTCGGACGAGGATGCCGGGAAGGTGTATGCCAACTCCCTGCTGTTCGTGGGAGGACTTTCGTTGTTGTTTGTGGTGCTGTGCATGGTGTTCCTGCATCCGCTTTCTACCTTGCTGGAATACCCGGACCACCCCGATTACATTGCCATGATGGTGTGTGTGGTGGCCCTCGATTCTTTCCAGTGCATCCCTTTTGCATATCTGCGTTACAAGAAGCGCCCCATCAAGTTTGCTTCCATCAAATTGTTGAACATTGTAGGAAACATTCTGCTGAATCTATTCTTCCTGCTTGTCTGTCCGTGGTTGAATGTCCATGCTCCTGAGACGGTGAACTGGTTCTATAATCCGGAATATCTGGTAGGCTACATCTTCGTGTCCAACCTGATTATGTCGGCCTTGCAGATGTTTTTCTTCATTCCGGAACTGCGTGGGGTGTCTTATCACATGGACAAGGTGCTGATGAAGCGTATGGTCAATTATTCTTTCCCGATTCTGATATTCGGGTTAGTCGGTATCCTGAACCAGACGGTCGACAAGATGATTTATCCTTATCTGTTTGATGACCGTTACGAAGGACTGGTGCAGTTGGGTATCTACAGTGCTACGAGTAAGGTGGCACTGGTCATGGCGATGTTCACACAGGCATTCCGCTATGCCTATGAGCCGTTTGTCTTTGGCAAGAACAAGGATGCAGACAGTAAGAAGGTCTACTCTTCGGCCATGAAGTTTTTCTTTATATTCTCATTGCTGGCCTTCCTGGCCGTGATGGGTTATATGGATATTTTGAAATATATGGTGGCTTCCGACTACTGGGAAGGATTGAGCGTGGTGGCTATCGTGATGCTGGCCGAGATTTTCAAGGGAATTTATTTCAACCTTTCTTTCTGGTATAAGCTGACCGATGAAACCTACTGGGGCGCTTACTTCTCCTTGATTGGTTGTGCCGTGATTCTGGGATTGAACATTTGGCTGGTGCCGACTTACGGATATGTGGCTTCCGCATGGGCTTCGGTAGCAGGCTACGGAGTAATCACCTTGCTGTCTTATTTCATCGGACAGAAGAAGTATCCGGTAGCTTATCCGTTGAAAGACATGACGCTCTATCTGATTGTGGCCGTAGTGCTCTATGTACTGTCGCAGGAAACGCCGATTGCCAATCTCTGGTTGCGTTTAGGCTTCCGTACGATATTAATTTTGCTGTTTGTCGCATTTATTATCAAAAAAGACTTACCTTTAAGGACTTTACCTGTTGTCGGTCGCTTTTTCCGGTAACCGGTAAGAGGAAGCTATTTACCATGTAATTTAATCGGGCTTTTATGGAACTGGGAAACAAACGAAAATTTCTGCTTCGTAAATTTTTCAATGAATATCTGGATTTGAACCGAAGTAAGGAAGACGAGCAACTGACGGTGGAAACCATCCGCAACGGGGTGGAATTTAAAGGAACCAATTTGTGGGTCTTGATATTTGCGACTTTCATTGCCTCGTTGGGATTGAACGTCAATTCTACGGCGGTGATTATCGGTGCCATGTTGATTTCTCCGTTGATGGGGCCGATTATGGGAGTGGGTCTCTCCATCGGTTTGAACGATTTCGAGCTGATGAAACGTTCCTTGAAAAGTTATTTGGTAGCCACGTTGTTCAGCGTGACGACTGCTACGATTTATTTTGCCTTTACCCCGCTGGATGAAGTGCAGTCGGAGTTGCTGGCTCGTACGTCACCCACCATCTACGATGTGTTTATCGCCTTGGTCGGTGGTTTGGCCGGTATTGTGGCACTGGCAACCAAAGAGAAAGGAAATGTAATTCCGGGTGTAGCCATTGCCACGGCCTTGATGCCGCCTTTGTGTACGGCCGGTTTCGGATTGGCTACGGGTAATCTGTTGTATTTCTTAGGTGCCTTTTATCTGTATTTCATCAATTCTGTATTTATCAGTCTGGCCACTTACATTGGGGTGCGGGTGATGCACTTCCAGCGCAAGCAGTTTGTGGACAAGGCCCGTGAGAAGCTGGTGCGACGTTATATTATCTGGATAACCATTGGCACCATGTGTCCGGCCGTATACCTTACCTATAACATTGTGCGGGAAACTTTTTATCAGACCTCTGCCAGTCATTTTATTACCGAGGAGTTGCAGTTCCCCGATTCTCAAATCCTGAGCCGTGAGATTTCCTACGACAAACGGGAAATAAAAGTAGTATTGGTGGGGAAAGAAGTGTCGAAAGAACAGATTGCCGCTGCGCAGCACCGTTTGCCAGATTACAATCTGGCGAAAACCAAGCTGGTTGTATTCCAGGGGATGGGAGATGGGAATGCGGTAGACATCGGCAACATCAAGTCGATGGTGATGGAAGACTTCTACCGGAACAGTGAGAAGCGTTTAAAGGAGCAGGAGGCTGAAATTGATACCCTGCACAAACAACTGGCTGATTTCTCCGGATCAGATTGGCTGGGGAAACAGTTGGGGCAGGAAATCAAGGTCCTTTTTCCGGAAATTAAATCCTTGTCTGTATCCAAAAGCTTGCGTTTGTCGGTGGATAGTTCGAGAGTGGATACTTTGACTTTTGCGATTATTGATTGTAATAAGGTGCCTGATTCGAAAAGCAAGGAGAAGATTGTGAAATGGTTAAAGGCAAAGACGGGGGACACTCATCTAAAATTGATTGTGGAGTAATAGAATGAAGTGTATTAAATGGGCTGATTTCAACCTATTTAGTACACTTTTTTATTTATCCGAAACAGATTCCCATACGGCGGCCTTGTACGACCAAATCGTGGTCTTCTGTTACTAATTTCAGTTTTCCGGCAACTTCACTGAGTGGCACAGAATCGATGGTGTCTCCTTTCAGGGCGACCATTCGTCCGAATAAGCCTTGTGCGATTAGTTCGGTGGCATGTCCTCCCATGCGAGTGGCGAGGTTGCGGTCGTAAGCTGTAGGACTTCCTCCTCGTTGGATGTAGCCTAAGACTGTTTCACGTGTTTCAAAGCCGGTTTCGTATTCAATCTCTTCGGCAATGTATTGTGCGGCTTTTTTCCCTCCCAAGGTAGGAATACCTTCTGCCACTACGACGATAGAGTAAGGTTTCCCTTTTTTGAGACGTCCGATGATGGCATCGCCGATGCGGTGGATGTCGAACGGAATTTCCGGGAGCAGAATAATATCACCTCCTCCAGCCATACCTGAATACAGGGCAATCCATCCGGCTTTGTGTCCCATCACTTCAATGACCATCACTCGCTGGTGGGCGCTGGCCGTGGAATGCAGGCGGTCGATGGCATCAGTAGCGATAGAAACGGCCGAATCGAAACCGAATGAAACATCGGTTCCCCATACGTCGTTATCGATTGTTTTAGGAATACTAACTACGTGAACTCCTGCTTCAGCCAGTTTGGCCGCTGTTTTTTGTGTCCCGTTTCCTCCGATACACACAATACAATCCAGTTGTCGGTCGCGGATAGTCTGTAGCAGGATGGCAGGCTTGTCTTCCGAGACGGCAGTACCTTTTTTCTTGAAAGGTTTTTCACGCGAAGTGCCGAGAATAGTTCCCCCCATGTTCAGAAGACCTGTAAGTGAACTTTCATCCATGGGGATGATATCGTTGTCCAGCAATCCTCGGAATCCACTGTGAATTCCGTACACTTCCATTCCGTAATGATTGATGGCTGTCTTGCAAACCCCTCGGATTGTAGCGTTTATGCCGGGACAGTCACCGCCTGAAGTCAAGATTCCTATCTTCATGTTTTGTTGTATTAATAGATTGTGTGTAAAGGTAAGAAAAAACTGTATATTTGTCGTGGAGGTGGAAAAAATAATGTTCCTGCCTGTTGATTTAGGCAGAAAAAATCTACCTTTGCATATCTCACATATAAGGATTTGAAATTTAAAAACGAATGAATTCAACGAAGTTAATAGGAAAGATATTTGCTCCCAGACAAAGGGAAATTGACCTGTATGGGACAAAGGCTGAAGAAATTCAGAATCATGTATTCCGAAAACTGATACAGAAAGCAGCTTCTACAGAATGGGGCACAAAATATGATTTCAGCCAAATCCGGAACTATACCGATTTTCAACATGTGCCGATACAGACATATGAAGATGTAAAAGGATATGTAGACCGCATGCGTCATGGGGAAAAGGATGTGTTGTGGCCGGGGAAGGTTATCTGGTATGCCAAATCTTCTGGCACTACCAATGATAAAAGTAAATTCATCCCTGTCAGTCCGGAAGGCCTGAAAGGAATTCATTACCGAGGAGGTACAGATGCAGTGGCGCTTTATCTGCGAGAGAACCCGGAAAGTCGCTTCTTCTCTGGGAAGGGCTTGATTTTAGGTGGAAGTCACAGCCCGAACTACAATGTGAAAGACAGTCTGGTAGGTGATCTTTCGGCGATTCTGATTCAGAACATTAATCCGTTGGTTAATCTGATTCGGGTACCGAAAAAAGAGATTGCCTTGTTGGGTGAGTTCGAGGAGAAGGTGGAACGCATTGCCGAAACGACTATTCATCAGAATGTGACGAATCTTTCGGGTGTACCTTCGTGGATGCTGGCTGTGATACATCGCATTTTAGAGAAAACAGGAGCCAAGCATCTCAATGAGGTGTGGCCGAATCTGGAGGTATTTTTCCATGGGGGAGTATGCTTTACGCCCTATCGTGAGCAGTACAAGGAATTGATTCCTTCTGATAAGATGCATTATATGGAGACGTATAATGCCAGTGAAGGTTTCTTTGGTTTGCAGAGTGATTTGCATGACCCGGCCATGCTGCTGATGATTGATTACGACGTGTTCTATGAATTTATTCCGTTGGAAGATATTGATAAACCGAATCCGACTATCGTACCCTTGTGGGGGGTAGAAGTCGGACGCAACTATGCGATGGTTATTACTACCTCGTGCGGCTTGTGGCGTTATATTATTGGCGATACGGTGAAGTTTACGCAGAAAGATCCTTATAAGTTCATTATTTCCGGTCGTACAAAGCATTTTATCAATGCCTTTGGCGAGGAGTTGATGGTGGACAATGCCGAAAAAGGATTGGAACGTGCCTGCAAGGAAACGGGGACCCAAGTGTTGGAATATACGGCGGCGCCGGTGTTCATGGATGCCAACGCCAAGTGCCGTCACCAGTGGCTGATTGAGTTCAGCGTGATGCCCGATTCGCTGGAAAAGTTCACGCAAGTACTCGATACTGCTTTGCAAGAAATCAATTCGGACTATGAAGCCAAACGGCATAAGGACATCACTTTGCAGCGGTTGGAAGTGATTGTGGCCCGTGAGGGACTGTTCCACGACTGGTTGAAGCAGAAAGGTAAGCTGGGCGGACAGCACAAAATACCTCGTCTGAGTAACAGCCGTGACTATATTGAAGAAATGTTGAAATTGAATAACTAGACGACAGACAATTACAGATGAGACCTATTCCTAAATATGTAGCTTTTTTGCTCGTTATTATCGGGTTCTATGCCTGTGCGAGTACGGGTATGCCCGATGGGGGGCCGTATGACGAAACACCACCTAAGTTTGTGCGTGCGAATCCGGAACCCAATGCGACGAACAACAAGCGAAAAAAAATCTCCATTGAATTCGACGAATACATCAAGTTGGACAATCCGTCGGAGAAAGTGATTATTTCTCCCCCTCAAAAGGAGGCTCCTGAAGTGAAAGTGAGCGGACATAGGGTATTGGTGGAGTTTTTTGATACGCTTCGGGAAAACACTACCTATACCGTGGACTTTGGAGATGCTATTGTCGACAACAACGAAGATAATCCTTTAGGAAATTTTGCCTATGCGTTTTCCACGGGGGCGCATATCGATACGATGGAGGTCTCAGGGACAGTGCTGAATGCTGAGAATCTGGAGCCGGTGAAAGGGATTCAGGTGGGACTTCACCAGAACTTAGAGGACAGTGCGTTTGTAAAGTTGCCGTTCGACCGTATTTCGCGTACTGACAGCCGCGGACATTTTACCATCCGGGGAGTGGCTCCGGGGAAATACCGTATCTATGCCTTGATGGATGGGAACCAGAACTATCTGTTTGACTCAAAAACGGAAGCGATTGCTTTTCAGGATTCACTGGTAATTCCTGATATGCGTCAAGCAGTGCGGCAGGATACAGTGTGGAACGAACTCGATACGCTGGCATACGATACGATTTACGAGGTACATTATACACGATTCCTGCCCGATAATCTGGTCCTGCGTTCATTTAAGGAAGAGAATTCGATGCAGTATTTGGTGAAAAGCGAGCGGGAACAACTGAATCGTTTTTCGCTGTATTTTAGTGCAAAGGCTGATACGCTTCCTACAATTAAGGGACTGGATTTTGATGAGAAGAATGCGTTTGTCATTGAAAGTAATCCTCGAAATGATACAATTCGTTATTGGATTAAGGATACAGTGATGTGTGAACGGGATACATTGACTTTCCAGATGGATTATTTGGCCACGGATACTTTGGGGCAGTTGGTTCCGAAAACCGATACGTTGCGTATGGTGAACAAGATTGACAAGAAACGGCGTATGGCTTTGGCCGAAGAGGCGATGAAGAAAGAAGAAAAGGAACGGAAAAAACGAGCTAAAAAAGGAGATACGTTGAGGGTAGAGCCTAAGTTTTTTGCGATGTCGGTGGATGCTCCTTCCAGTCTGGATTTGAACCGAAATATTGTCTTGAAGTTTGATGAACCTGTAGAACATATTGATACGGCCGCCATTCATATGGCTGTTAAGGTGGATTCTATGTGGAATACCATTCCATTTATTCTGATGAAAGACTCAATAGTTCCTCGCCAGTATCAGATTTTAGCAGATTGGCAGCCCGGACAAGAATACCAACTTAAAATAGATTCGTTGGGCATTAAAGGCATTTACGGGCTCTATACAGATAAAGTAGAGCAACAATTGAAGGTGAAAACCTTGGAAGAATACGGCACACTGTATTTGAATATTGTGGGTGCTGGACCTCATGCCATCGTACAGTTATTGAATAGCAGTGATGGAGTGGTGCGCCAGCAGCCGGTGACAGATAAGAATACGTGTGACTTTTATTTCCTCCAGCCCAGTACGAAGTATTATATTCGTTTGTTCAACGACGACAATAACAACGGGGTGTGGGATACCGGTAATTACGAAGAAAAACGACAACCGGAAGACGTGTTTTACTTTCCGAAAGTGTGGGAAATGAAAGCTAACTTTGAGTTTGAAGAAACGTGGGATGTGCATGCTGTACCACTCGACAAACAGAAGTTGGATGAGATAAAGAAACAAAAGCCCGATGAGGCGAAAAAAATCAAGGATCGCAACAAAGAGCGGGCGCGTAAACTAGGAAAAACATGATTAAGAAACTGATTCTTTGCCTTTTCCTTCTGGTGGGAGGAATGGCAGCCAATGCACAATGTGGTGCTGTAAATGATGCAATCAAGCCAGGGGAGACGCTCTCTTATGAGCTGAAGTTTAACTGGAAGTTTGTCTGGATCAATGCCGGATGGGCAAAGATGACGGTCAATGAGACTAAATACAAGGGCATCCCGTGTCTGAAGACGGATTTGCAGTCGTACACTAACAAGAAGATTGATTTCTTCTTCAAGATGCGTGATACGTTGACTTGCATTACGTCGAAAGATTTGGTTCCGCTGTATTTTAGAAAAGGAGCGGAAGAAGGAAAACGCTATACGGTGGACGAGGTGAAGTTCAGTTATCAGAACGGAAAGTGTATTGTCGACCAGCAGCGTACGTTGCGGGGCAATACCGACAAGCATCATGATGTGATGCCGGTGTGTGTGTATGACATGTTGAGTATCCTTTTGCAGGCACGTTCGTATGATCCTACTGACTATAAGCCTGGTCAGAAGATTCTTTTCTCTATGGCTACCGGAAGAGAGGTGGAAAAGCAGACATTGATTTACCGTCGCAAGGAGAATTATAAGGCGGAGAACGGGGTGACTTACCGCTGTCTGGTATTCTCGCTGGTGGAATATGTGGGAGAAGAAAAGAAGGAAAAGGAGGTCATTACCTTTTACGTGACGGACGATCGTAATCATTTGCCGGTACGTTTGGATATGTATTTGAATTTTGGTTCGGCGAAGGCGTTCCTGACTGATATCAAGGGAAATCGGCATCCGTTGACTTCTGTGGTCAAGGAAAAATAAGGCAGGAGCTTGTCGGGAAGAAAGAGTCTTTTAAGACTGGATATACAAAAAATCCTCAACTATTACTTCGTGGTAGTTGAGGATTTACTGTTTAGGTAATCAGGCATTTGCTGCCACTTGTAGCGCTATGTAACGCTTATGTAGTGGCAGGTGTTTCCTGTGTGTCTTTTTCAGGTTCTTTTGCAAGCTGGAAAGCGGCTTCTTCTGCTTCTGCAATAATCCGTTCCACATCGTCGTACTTTTCTTCTGCAGCTGCTGCTTCAGTGACTTCCAGGGAGGCAACTTTCACTTCTTCAGCCGTTTCTTCTACAGATGGCAGATTATCATTCTGACTCGTTTCCTGTGTTACTTCAGGAGAAGCACTCTGGACTTCTTCGGTGGCCTTTTCACGAGCTGCTTTTTCGGCAAAGATTGTATCAATAAACTGCGGATCGTTCTTGATTTTGTTCAAGGTTTCATGGGCTGCTTCCTGTTGTGATTCCTTTTTGGAATATCCCTTTCCTTGTCCTGCGGGAACCTGTTCTACCATGACCTGTGTCTCGAATACCGGGTTCAGGTCTTCATCAACTGTTTGTTCCAAAAGACTGAACTCGATGAGAAACCGGTTTTTCTGCCCCCATTCAATCAATTTCGATTTGAAGTTGACTTCCTTACGTGACAGCTTGTCCAAGTTAAGATAAGGCTTGATAATGCGTTCTTCCATGAAGAACTTGCAGGTGGCATATCCCCTGTCCAGGTAGATGGCTCCTACGAGTGCTTCAAAGGCATTGCCGCACATATAGCTGTTATGAGATGATTGTCGGGTGGTGTATTTAATCAGCTTGTCCAGTCCGATTTGTACTGCAATCCGGTTCAGTGTTTCTCTTTGTACGATTTTAGAGCGCGTATTGGTTAGGAATCCTTCCCGCTTTCCTTCAAACCGTTTATACACGATATCGGCTACAACCGCATCCAGGATGGCATCTCCTAGGAACTCCAGTCTTTCATTGTTGAGCAGTCGTCCTTTGGCCTTTACGGAAGAGGATTTGTGCAAGAGAGCCTGCTGATAGATTTCAATGTTCCGCGGATAGAATCCCAGCATCTTATAAAAACAAAGATAAGACTCCTTATCCTTACGAAAAAGGAGTCTTATCTTATCTAGTATATTGCTAAACACAGTTTATTCAGTGTATTTTTTAACGATTACACACGCATTGTGTCCGCCAAATCCGAAGGTGTTGCTCAATGCGGCACGTACAGTACGCTGCTGTGCCTTGTTGAAAGTGAAGTTCAGGTTATAATCGATGTTTTCATCGTTATCGCCTTCTTCGTGGTTGATTGTCGGAGGGACAATGTCATTTTTCACAGACAGTACACATGCAATAGCTTCTACGCCACCTGTTGCTCCCAAAAGGTGGCCTGTCATAGACTTAGTAGAACTGATGTTCAGTTTATAAGCATGTTCGCCGAACAAGTCTTTGATAGCTTTTACTTCTGAAATATCACCTACCGGAGTAGAAGTTCCGTGTACGTTGATATAGTCGATATCTTCCGGTTTCATTCCGGCATCTTCCAAGGCGTTTTTCATAACCAGTTTCGCACCCAGACCTTCAGGATGAGAAGCTGTCAGATGATAAGCGTCGCCAGAAGCACCTGTACCGGCCAACTCTGCGTATATCTTAGCACCACGTGCTTTTGCATGTTCCAGTTCTTCAAGAATCAGACATCCGGCACCTTCACCCATTACGAATCCGTCGCGGCTTGCACTGAATGGACGTGAAGCATGTACAGGGTCATCATTGCGAGTAGACAATGCGTGCATTGCATTAAAACCGCCTACTCCTGCAGGGAAAATGGCTGCTTCGGCACCACCAGTTACGATAATGTTAGCTTTTCCCAAGCGGATATAGTTGAAAGCATCGGCTATCGCGTTGGAAGAAGAAGCACACGCAGAAGTGGTTGTAAAGTTAGGGCCATGGAAACCATACATGATAGAAATCTGTCCGGATGCAATATCTGCAATCATTTTCGGGATAAAGAACGGGTTGAATTTCGGTCCAATAGTATCTTTGGTCTTTTCATAACCAGCAACTTCTTCTTCGAAAGTATGAATACCTCCGATTCCGACACCGAGAATTACTCCGACTTTGTCCAAATCTTCTGTTTCGACGTCTATGCCTGCATCTGTTACCGCCTCTTTAGCTGCTACGACTGCATATTGAGTATAAAGGTCCATTTTACGGGCTTCTTTACGGTCAATAAAATCGGTAGCATTGAAGTTCTTCACTTCACAAGCGAACTGAGTCTTGAACTTAGAAGCGTCGAAATGAGTAATAGGTCCTGCCCCACTTACTCCATTAAGAAGGTTGTTCCAGAATTCAGGAACAGTATTACCTACCGGAGTGAGTGCACCAAGACCTGTTACCACTACTCTTTTTAATTCCATAAAAGTAGAATTAAATTATTTTGCGTTAGCTTCGATGTAAGAGATAGCGTCGCCTACAGTCTGGATTTTTTCTGCCTGATCGTCAGGAATAGAGATTCCGAATTCTTTTTCGAATTCCATGATCAATTCTACTGTATCCAAAGAGTCAGCACCCAGATCGTTAGTGAAGCTCGCAGTTGGAACAACTTCTGATTCTTCTACGCCCAATTTATCTACGATAATTTTCTGTACTTTTGATGCGATTTCAGACATAATTCTAATTTTTTAAGTTTATAAATAATGTAATTTATTGATTTTTCGTTGCAAAGGAATAAATATTTCTGCTTTTAAACAAGTATTCTAACAAATAAATGCATTCCCTTTGCACATTTTTATACATTCTGTGCACGAAAACATGTATTTTTGTGCCTTATTCTCTTCGCAGGGGATAGTCTCCACGGAGTTGTTCGAACAGTTCCGGATGGGCTCGTAAGTTTTCACAGTCAATGTGGGGATTGTATTGTTGGAGAAACTGGAAATCTTCCTCTCCGGAAAGAGTGGGGCGGGAAATCTCCGGTAGGGTGAGATGGAAGTTCATCGGTTTATGAAAAAAACGGCAGAAGGCTTCCAGTACCATTCGAGTGGCATTGGCTTTTCCGTCGGCAGAATAACCGGCAATGTGGGGAGTACCGATAAAGACTTTGTCGAGCAGTTCCCGGCTGATGTGAGGCTCATTTTCCCATACGTCAATCACGGCTCCTGCTATAGTGTTCGTGTCGAGGGCTTCCAATAGGGCTTCTGTTTCTACCACTTCTCCACGGGAGGTGTTGAGGAGAAAAGGTTTCCGTTGCAGCTTTTGGAAAAAAGTCCGGTCGGCCAGATGAAAGGTCTGGTATTTCCCTTCCCGAATCAATGGGGTGTGGAAGGTTAAGATGTCGCATTGCTCAGCCAGTGTGTCCAGTGAAGTGAATCCTTGTTCGCCTGCATCGGCCCGTGGAGGGTCGTTCAACAATACTTTCATGCCGATACGTTCCGCCATTCGACGGATACGTTCGCCCACGTGTCCTACGCCGATAATTCCTAGGCAAGATTCTTTGAGTGATATCCCTTTTTCCTGTTGCAGCAACAATAGGGCTGCATGTACATATTGTTCTACAGCTCCGGCATTGCATCCGGGGCAGTTGCTCCACGTGATGCCGGCTTCCTGACAATAGGCTGTATCAATGTGGTCAAAGCCGATGGTAGCTGTTCCGATAAATTGTACTTTGCTACCTTCCAGAAGTTGTCGGTTGCAATGCGTGCGAGTGCGGATAATCAGGGCATCCGCCTCTTTCACCACTTCCGGAGTGAAGTCTTTTCCGGGAAGATAAATGACTTCGTCTGCCAGTGATTCGATGAGACCTTTTATATAAGGTATCTTGTTGTCTACAATTACTTTCATTTTTGTGTTGATTTTGTAGGGTTGCAAAGATAGTATTTTCCTTGATTTATGATTCTATAATTTTGGGCGGTTATCAGTTGGTTATTAAGGAAACAATCATTATTTTTGTTTTTCATTATTATTTATCGTTTAAAATTTGTGGCTATGACTTTTACAGAATTATGCCGTCCTATTTTTGAGCAGGCTATCAATGATTATCATAAGACGGACAATGTGGATGCTCCGATTCATAATCCCTATCCCGTGAAGAGCATAGAATATTATTTATATCTGAAGAACTGGATTGATACTGTACAATGGCATTTTGAAGATATTATTCGTGATCCGCATATTGATCCGTCGGAAGCATTGGTGCTAAAACGTAGAATCGACAAGTCGAATCAGGACCGTACGGACTTAGTAGAGTTGATTGACAGCTATTTTCTGGATAAGTATAAGAATGTGACTCCGTTGGCAGATGCGACCATCAATACGGAAAGTCCGGCATGGGCTATCGACCGTTTATCTATTTTAGCATTAAAAATTTACCATATGCGTAAAGAGGTCGAACGTACAGATACGGATGAAGTGCATCACAAACAGTGCGAAGCCAAACTGGCAGTATTGCTGGAACAGCAGAAAGACTTATCGTTGGCGATTGACCAGTTGCTTGCTGACATTGAGGCGGGGCGTAAATACATGAAGGTGTACAAACAGATGAAGATGTACAACGACCCGGCTTTGAATCCGGTATTATATGGTAAGAAATAATCCATTTCCTTGAAATTATGGCAAGGATTCTGGTCATCCGTTTTTCAGCACTGGGGGATGTAGCAATGACAGTCCCGGTGCTGTATTCTTTTGCACAAGCTTTTCCTCAACATCAGATTGTGGTTTTGAGTCGTCCGAATATGGCTGCATTATTTGTAAATGCTCCTTCTAATCTTTTGTTTAGAGGAGTCGATGTGAAGAAAGAATATGCAGGAGTCAAAGGATTATTTCGTTTGTTTCTTCTTCTCCGCCGTGAGCATTTTGATTTTGTAGCCGATCTGCATGGAGTGCTGCGCAGCAGATTCCTTTCTTTGTGTTTCCTGGTAAGTGGAGTAAAAGTAGCTTGTATAGACAAGGAGAGAAGCAAAAGAAGGAAACTGGTTTCTCAGAAACATAAGATATTAGTGCCTCAGACTACATCCTTCACTCGTTACATACGTGTTTTTCAAAAGTTAGGTTTTTCATTCCCAATTTCTTTCCACTCTCTTTATGGAGTGCGAAAAGGAAACATTGACTCCCTTCGTCAAGAAGTGGGATATAAAGGTGAGAATGACCGATGGATTGGGCTGGCTCCGTTTGCGGCCCATAAAGGAAAGATTTATCCGATAGCTCTTCAGGAGCAGGTTGTACAGGAATTCTCAAAGAAAGAAAATGTCACTTTATTTCTTTTTGGAGGTGGAAAGGAAGAAGTGGCTTTGTTGAGTAAATGGGAACAGACTTATCCTCATGTGATTTCTGTGGCTGGGAAATTTAAGATGTCGCAGGAATTGGCTTTGATGAGTCATTTGGATGTCATGATTGCCATGGACTCCGGCAATATGCATTTGGCTTCCTTGACAGGTGTTCCCGTGGTGTCTATTTGGGGAGCTACCCATCCTTATGCCGGTTTTATGGGATGGGGACAAAGCGAAACCAATGTCATACAAGTAAGTTTACCTTGTAGGCCTTGTTCTATTTTTGGAAATAAACCTTGCCTGAGAGGTGACTATGCATGCTTGAATCAGATTACTCCTCGTCAGATCATACAGAAAGTGGAGAGCCTTTTATAAGGCCCTCCACTAGTGTTTTATAATGACTGCATGTCATGAAGTCGTTTATAATATCCATTCTTTTGAATAAGTTCATCGTGGGTTCCTCGTTCCACAATTTCTCCCTCATACAATACACATATTTCATCTGCGTTTTTGATGGTAGAGAGGCGGTGTGCAATTGCGATGGTCGTACGTGTCTTCATCAGTCTTTCCAACGCTTCTTGTACCAGACGTTCTGATTCTGTATCAAGGGCAGAAGTTGCTTCGTCAAGAATCAGAATCGGTGGGTTCTTCAAGATAGCTCGTGCGATGCTGATACGTTGACGTTGTCCACCGGAAAGCTTGCTTCCCCGGTCACCGATGTTTGTGTTGTATCCTTCTGGTTTTTCCATGATGAAATCGTGTGCATTGGCAATTTTGGCCGCTTCAATAACTTGTTCCATGGTAGCCCCTTCTACTCCAAAAGCGATGTTGTTAAAGAACGTATCGTTGAAAAGAATAGCTTCCTGGTTCACGTTTCCAATCAAGCTGCGTAAATCATGAATAGCCACATCTTTGATATTGGTGCCGTCAATGGTGATTGCTCCTTGTTGGACATCATGGTAGCGCGGTAATAAATCTACGAGTGTGGATTTTCCGGAACCAGATTGTCCGACCAAAGCCACGGTCTTACCTTTTTCAAGGGTCAGGTTAATATGCTTTAAAACTTCTTTCTTTCCGTCGTAACTGAATGAAATATCCTTGAACTCAATTTTGTCCTTGACTTCTCTCAGTGGTTGTGGATGGATTGGGTCCTGGATGGTATTTGGGGCTTTTAATATTTTGTCGATGCGTTCCATAGAAGCCAGTCCTCGAGGTATGTTGTAGCTGGCCTTTGAAAATTCTTTCAAAGGATTAATCACACTGTACAGGATGACCATATAGAAAATGAAGGTTGATGCATTGATGGAAGAATGATTGGACAGAATCAGAGAACCACCGAACCAAAGTACTGCCACAATAAGTATTGTTCCTAAAAATTCACTCATCGGATGCGCTGATGATTGGCGGATAGCGACTTTATTCACGGCATCACGATAATCGTTGCAGCACTTCTCAAACCGTGATGTCATTTTCTTTTCTGCAATGAAGGCTTTGATGATACGCAATCCTCCTAACGTTTCTTCCAACTGTGACATGGTATCGCTCCATCGGTTCTGTGCATCCAGTGATTGACGTTTTAAGGCTCGTCCCACTTTTCCCATTACCCATCCCATGGTAGGCAGGACCAAAATGGTAAACAACGTCAATTGCCAACTGGTAACAATGAGAGTGGCGAAATAAGAGATGATCAGAATCGGGTTTTTCAGCAACATGTCCAATGAACTGGTAATGGAGGTTTCCACTTCGTTCACATCTCCACTCATACGGGCTATGATGTCTCCTTTCCGTTCTTCCGAGAAGAATCCGAGAGGAAGGGATACCACTTTTTTATAGACTAAAATACGGATGTCTCTTACCACACCGGTCCGGAGTGGAATCATAATGGCAGAAGAGCCAAAATAACAAGCCGTTTTCAGTAAGGTCATTCCGGCAAGAAATAATCCGAGGAAAAGTAAGGTGGTAGCAGGCCCAAAGCTGTCAATCAGCTGGGTCGTATAATAATAGAAATTGTTGGTGGCGACATCTTTGAAATCAGCGCTGCCCCATTCCATCAATTGATACACACTTCTGTTTTCTCCGGTTTTGAACAGGATATTTAATATTGGAATCAGTAGCGAGAAAGAGAATATATTGAAAACTGCGGACAATACATTCAGCAGTATTGACCACCCTAAGAACTTTTTGTACGGTGAAACAAAGCGCCGCATCAATTGAAAGAATTCTTTCATCATGTTGGTTGAGGGTTTGAAAAATAATGGGCAAAGATAATGTAAATCTGCAAGTTTAATTGAATAAACCTTCTGAAAAAGCAGGAATTTTGTAGTTTTGCAGTGTTTTGTAAAAAAAGAGGTGGAATGAAATTTGCATATTATCTGGTTTTTGCTCTGTGGTACTTGTTATCACTTTTACCCTTGCGCGTACTTTACTTTTTCTCGGATCTTCTGTTTATACCTTTATATTATGGTTTTCGTTACAGAGGAAAAATTGTCCGTAAGAATCTGGTAGAGTCATTTCCGGATAAGGACTTAAAGGAGATTAAAGCTATTGAAAGAAAGTTCTATCATTTTTTCTGTGACTATGTGGTGGAAGTGATAAAGATGTTCTCCATCTCTCAAAAAGAGATGAAACGTCGCATGGTATTTACCAATCTGGATGAAGTACGGGCTGAGTTAGAAAAGAATGATAAGAAATTCTGTTTTCTTTATTTAGGGCATTATTGTAACTGGGAATATATTGCTTCTTTGACCGCCTGGATTCCAGGCATGCATGGGGGACAGATTTATCATCGCATTTACAATCAGGCCTTCGATGAGCTTTTTCTACGTTTGCGCGGGCAGTTTGGAGGAGAATCCATTTTAATGAAAGATACACTTCGTCGAATCTTGACGTTAAGAAAACAGGATAAGAGAGTGATGATTGGTTTTATTTCTGACCAGCTCCCCAAGTGGGAAAATATGAATCACTGGACTCGCTTCTTGAATCATGACACTTCTTTTTTTATAGGTTGTGAACGTATTGCAAAGCAGGTTGATGCTGCGCTTTATTATGTGGATGTGGAGCGGGTAAAAAGAGGATATTATCGTGCTACCTTTCGGTTGATGACGCTCCACCCAAAAGAATATCCGGATTATGAGTTGACCGATATGTATGCACGTATGTTGGAACAAATGATTCAACGAGAGCCGGCCTATTGGCTTTGGAGTCACAACCGCTGGAAACGTACAAAGGAGGAGTGGGAGAAACTTTTTGGTCCCAAATAAGATGCACAATGTTATCCGTTCTTCTTTTGTAACGCTCTGGCCGTCCATTCAGTAATCTTACTGCAATGCTCGATATAATATCGTTCTTCTTCTGAGGGACATTCAGTAAATAGTATAAAATTAGCCAACTAATTCATACACAAAGTGTT
>NZ_CABROP010000015.1:0-62380 GCF_902472605.1 uncultured Bacteroides sp. | reverse complement strand
TAGGTCCTTTAGCAACACAACACATGTGTTCAACTTCATGTGAATAAATCATATTCTTTACGTTTTATTGGTAATAAAAAATAAGTATTTCGTAAACCACGAATTATGGAATTTCTTCCTTAATCCGAACGCAAAGTTAGTCGTTTTATTTCTTTCTGCAACGTACGAAACCAAACTTTTTCCAACATTTTAATGATATTTTTTTCAGTTTGGCCTGTTTTGTAAACTCTGCTTGCCAAAATGTTTTTCCTCTTCTGAAAGAATCTTGTATCTTTGCCGCAGATACGATATGCAAGCCCTATCGTAAGTCTACATATAGATAGGTAACAATTATTAGGTATAGCATGGAAATGAATCAGATTACGGTCTCCGATGCGGATTTGCGGAAGGGGGCAGAAGAAGGAATGGATGCCTTCTTGAAAGTGTTTATCGACAAATACCTGGAAGTGACGGGAGGGGTGATTAACGAAAAGACCATGCCGTTGCTCAACGGCTACCAGCATACGTTGCTGGGATATCACTTTTTCCGGGAGGAAGTGATGGAAGGCGGCTTTGTACAGCTCATCCAGAATGGATACGGACCGTATATCTTTGACAATCCGTTTGCCAAGGCGATGCGTCTGTTTGGGGCAAAGGATTTCTCAAAGCTGATTTACGAAGCCAAAAAGATTTACGATGCACACCGGGCCGATCTGGAGAAAGATTGTACGGAAGACGAATTTATGGCCATGTATGAACAGTATGAGGCATTCGATGATTTGGAAGAAAAATTCATGGAAGAGGAAGAGTTGATTACGGCGCAGATTGCGGCTTACGTGGATGAGCATTTGGATTCTTTTGCAACCATTGCGTAATAAATGGTTTATTTATGTTAAATTTTCAGAGTCCGTATGCAGTGTTTTCCTCTTTTTGCATTTATCGGATAAATTGGAAAATATTTATAAACTAAAGATAAGAAGAAAAAAAGAAAGTATGAAAAAACAGAGATGGGCAGTATTTTTTGCTGCATTGTTAGCCGTGGTAGGATTTAGTTCTTGCTTGAACTCAGAAGATGATGGAGTAAGAACAATTACAGATTATGTGGAAGTGAGCACAAGTGGTTTTGGGGGAGTGTCTTTCAATTCAATGTATGGTTGGGTATGTGTGCCTAATAAGACATTGACATCTACTCCTGAATCGAATCTGGCGTATCTGGTTTATCAATACAATAATTCAGATTTGCAAGCTATTTCAGGTACCACCTCTACTTCAACGGATTTGCCTGTAACCTTATTGCAGGATCCGGTGTATTTGAAGAATCTGGGAAATCCGTCTTCTACTTTGCCGGAGGTAACAAAGACTGTGTCACTGTATTCTTTAGGAAGCGGGGATGGTATGGTGTGGAGAAACAACAAATATCTGATTTTAGCCCCTGCTTATATGTTGAAGGAAGGAACTAATCAGGACAATGTGAAAACCGAATTGGCCAATCATCATTTGAGTGTTTATTACGTGTCTGATGATGATAACGTATCTTCTAATACGCTGACTTTGAAATTGCGTTATCAGATTGATGGAATAGGAAGTTCTGATTCTGAATCAACAGAAACGAGTGAAAGTTGGGCAAATGATTATACTGTGAAATATACAGACTTGGTTTATGTAAGACTGGATTATCTGATTTCTCAGTATAAAGCTGTACATGGTTCTAATCCGAAAAGTGTAGCTGTGGAATATGAGTATAATAATAACAGTGCCAATCTTCCTACCATTGCTAATAAAAAGCCTCGGACTGTTACATTCAGTTTATACGAGACAACTTCAAATCAATAAATTTATATGAGAACTGCGTTGCGAGGAGCTCGAAAGGGCCTTGCAATGCAGTTTTTTTATATCCAGAAAAAACGCCCTTGCGTTCTTTTCGAAAACGTCCTTGCGTTTGATCTCAAACGCCAAAGAGTTTTGATTAAAACGCAAGGGCGTTTTGTGTGAAACGTACTTGTGTTTTCTCTCGAACGCAAAGGCATTTTGGGGATGCTTTTAAATGACTTGTTTTTAAGGCACCGGACGTTTAAATTGCTTGAAAAGATAGCTTTCTCTCTCCTTAATCTCATACTTTTTTGTAAATTTGCAATTCGTTTCATCACATAATGAAAAGAATTGGGAATGAATTATAAAGAATTGTTCAATAAAATGACATTTTTGCTTTCCTCGCCCGCTCGTTTTTGGGAAAAAGAAGCCACAGAAGGGCAGGGAAACCGGATGATGTCGGAATATGTTTATCCGCTGATTGGACTATGCGGTCTGGCCGAGTTCATCGGCACATTTATCGGGCGCGATATCAGTTCTGAATTTTTCCAATGGGCATTGACACGTTGCTGTGCGGTAGCTGTGGCTTTGTTTGGCGGATTTTTTCTGGCTGCTTATCTGCTGGATAAAATCACCTGGAGATGGTTCGACAAGTATGTCTCGAAGGAGAAAATGCAAGTATTCGTGGGTTATTCCATGACGGTCTTGTTTGTGCTCGATATCGTTAATGGATTGATATCCATTGAAATTCTGCATTGGATTCTGCAACTGTATACCATAGTGGTGGTGTTCGAAGGAGCACGGAAGTTTTTAGGAATCTCGGAGAATCGGCTGACTTCTTATACGTTGATAGCTACAGTGTTGATATTGCTGTCTCCGGGAGTAATTGAATTTATATTTAATAGATTGTCTGTAATTTTAAATTGATGAGACCAGTTTCTAATAATATTAACATCAAGAACAAGCGGGCATCGTTCGATTATGAGTTTATCGATACGTATACCGCCGGAATTGTGCTGACCGGTACGGAAATCAAGTCCATCCGGCAGGGAAAGGCGAGCCTGGTAGATACGTTCTGCTTTTTCTCCCGCGGGGAACTGTGGGTGAAGAACATGCACATTGCCGAGTATTTTTATGGCTCGTATAACAACCATGCGGCACGTCGCGACCGCAAGTTGCTGCTGACCAAGAAGGAGTTGCGCAAGTTGCAGCGTACTTCTGAAGAACCGGGCTTTACCATTGTGCCTACCCGCATGTATATCAACGAGCGCGGACTGGCCAAGGTGGTCATTGCGCTGGCTAAGGGTAAGAAACAATATGACAAACGTCAGACATTGAAAGAGAAAGAAGACCGGCGGATGATGGACCGCATGTTCAAACGCTAAACTAAACCACTAAAAGGTGTACCATGCTTATGCAGACAAAGACAATACAACAACTGGTACGGGAACGTATCCTGGTGCTCGACGGAGCGATGGGTACGATGATACAGCAATATAATCTTTCGGAAGCGGATTTCCGCGGGACTCGTTTCAAAGATGCGAAAGGACAGTTGAAAGGGAACAATGACCTGCTGTGCCTTACGCGACCGGAGGTGATAGAAGACATTCACCGGAAATACCTGGAAGCGGGAGCCGACATTATCGAAACGAATACATTTAATGCCACTTCGGTGTCAATGGCCGACTATCATGTGGAGGCTTATTGCCGGGAAATCAACCTGGCAGCCGCCCGTCTGGCCCGTCGGATAGCCGATGAGTTTACAGCTCTGAATCCGGAGAAGCCTCGTTTTGTGGCGGGTTCTGTGGGGCCGACCAACAAGACATGCTCCATGAGTCCGGACGTGAACAATCCGGCTTTCCGGGCATTGACCTTCGACGAATTGCAGGCGGCTTATTGCGAGCAGATGGAAGCCTTGCTGGAAGGTGGAGTGGATACCTTGCTCATTGAAACCATTTTCGATACGCTGAATGCCAAGGCAGCCATTCGGGCAGCTGAACTTTCGATGGAGAAAACAGGCCGGAAGGTGCCGTTGATGCTGTCGGTTACGGTGTCGGATGTGGGCGGACGCACGTTGTCGGGGCAGACACTGGATGCTTTTTTAGCTTCGGTGGAGCATGCCGATATATTTTCTATCGGACTGAACTGTTCGTTCGGAGCTCGTCAGTTGAAGCCTTTCTTGGAAAGACTGTCTGCTCGTGCACCTTATTATATCAGTGCGTATCCGAATGCCGGACTGCCGAACACGCTGGGACAGTATGATCAGACGCCGGAAGATATGGCAGCCGAAGTGAAGGAATACATCGACGAAGGACTGGTTAACATCATTGGTGGATGTTGTGGTACCACGGAAAAATATATAGCCAAATACCAGGATTTGATTCGGGGGGTACAGCCTCGCGTACCGGTACAGCCGCACAAGTATATGTGGTTGTCGGGACTGGAACTGCTGGAAGTGTCACCCGAAATCAATTTCGTGAATGTGGGGGAACGCTGCAACGTGGCAGGTTCGCGGAAGTTCCTCCGGCTCATCAACGAGAAGAAATACGAGGAGGCCTTGTCCATTGCCCGCAAGCAGGTGGAAGACGGGGCATTGATTCTCGACATCAATATGGACGACGGACTGCTGGATGCGGCAGAAGAGATGACCACCTTCCTGAATCTGGTGGCTTCTGAACCGGAAATCGCCCGTGTACCTCTCATGATTGATTCTTCCAAATGGGACGTGATTCGTGCCGGATTGAAGTGTGTACAGGGAAAATGCATTGTCAACTCCATTTCTTTGAAGGAAGGGGAGGATGTGTTTATGGCCCATGCGCGTGAGGTGAAAGAGCTCGGGGCAGCCGTCATTGTCATGGCTTTCGACGAGAAGGGACAGGCCGATACGTTCAGCCGTAAGATTGAGGTGTGTGAACGGGCTTATCATATTTTGGTAGACAAAGTCGGATTTAATCCACACGATATTATCTTCGATCCCAATGTGCTGGCCGTGGCCACGGGTATCGAAGAACACAACAATTACGCGGTCGATTTCATTCAGGCTACCGGATGGATACGCAAGCACTTGCCGGGGGCTCATGTAAGCGGTGGGGTGAGCAACTTGTCGTTCTCTTTCCGCGGCAACAATTATATCCGTGAGGCCATGCATGCGGTGTTCCTCTATCATGCCATTCAGCAGGGTATGGACATGGGGATCGTCAATCCGGCTACTTCCGTGCTTTATACGGATATTCCGCAGGATATCCTGGAGCGGATAGAGGATGTGGTATTGAACCGTCGGCCGGATGCGGCAGAACGGCTGATTGAGACGGCGGAACGGTTGAAACGGGAAAAGGAAGGAACAGATTCGCAGGAAGGCCATGAGGCACAGCTGTTGTGGCGCAAAGATACCACGGTAGAAGAACGGTTGCAGTATGCGCTGGTGAAAGGACTTTCAGACTACCTGGAAGAGGATTTGCAGGAAGCGCTTTCCCGTTACCCGAATGCAGTGAGCATCATTGAAGGTCCGTTGATGGCGGGCATGAACCATGTGGGCGATTTGTTCGGCTCGGGCAAGATGTTCTTGCCGCAGGTAGTCAAAACGGCGCGTACCATGAAGAAAGCGGTGGCCATTCTCCAGCCTTACATCGAGGCGGAAAAGGAGGAAGGGGCTCGCAGTGCCGGAAAGGTGCTGGTGGCCACGGTGAAGGGTGACGTACACGACATCGGAAAGAACATCGTGTCGGTTGTTATGGCGTGCAACAATTACGAGATTATCGACTTGGGCGTGATGGTGCCGGCAGAAAAGATTGTGGAAACGGCTATCCGGGAAAAAGTGGATATTGTAGGGTTGAGCGGACTGATTACGCCTTCACTGGAGGAAATGGTGCATGTGGTGACAGAGTTGCAGCGTGCCGGATTGGACATTCCGGTAATGATTGGAGGAGCGACCACTTCGAAGTTGCATACGGCCTTGAAGATTGCCCCTGTATATCATGCGCCGGTAGTCTACATGAAAGATGCTTCGCAGAATGCGCTGGTGGCTGCCAAACTGCTGAATCCGGAACAGCGCCCGGCTTTTGTGGAGGCGTTGAACGAGGAGTATCAGGCTTTGCGTGACAAAAACAAGCAGAAAGTGGTGAAAACGGTGTCACTGGAAGAAGCGAAGAAAAACAAGTTGAATCTTTGGGATTGATCATTTAATCAGGATATTATGAACGTACAGATAGAAGAAGGATGGAAAAAGGCGTTGGCCCCGGAGTTTGAAAAGGATTATTTTGTCCGGCTGACGGATTTTGTTCGACAGGAATACAAGCAGACTACGGTATATCCTCCCGGACGCTTGATTTTCAATGCGTTCAATCTTTGCCCTTTTGATAAGGTGAAGGTGGTGATTATTGGGCAGGACCCATATCACGGACCGGGACAGGCGCATGGATTATGCTTTTCAGTCAACGATGGCGTACCGTTCCCGCCTTCTTTGCAGAATATATTCAAGGAGATTCATGACGATTTGGGTACTCCCATGCCTGCGAGCGGGAATCTGACCCGGTGGGCGGAGCAGGGCGTGCTGCTGTTGAACGCGACTTTGACGGTACGGGCGCATCAGGCAGGTTCTCATCAGCGAAAAGGATGGGAGGAATTTACGGATGCGGCCATTCGAGTGCTGGCCGAGCAGAAAGAGCATCTGGTGTTCATCTTGTGGGGTTCTTATGCCCAGAAGAAAGGAGCTTTTATTGACCGTAACAAGCATCTGGTGCTGACTTCCGTACATCCTTCGCCTTTGTCGGCTTACAACGGATTTTTTGGCAACAAGCACTTCAGCCGTACCAATGAGTATTTAGTGGCGCATGGCGAGACGCCTATCAACTGGTAGAAACTACTTGTACCGCACTTTTCTTGAAAAAAATTAATCCCCTTGCTTCTGCTCAGTGGAGTGGAAACAAGGGGATTGTGTATAAAGTGTGTGTTTGTCTCAAATGAGTTGCATGCCCAGTTTGGCGCATTCTTTGCGCATCTCTTCCGGCCAGATGCTGGCTTGGATTTCACCAATATGGCCTTTTTTCAGGTAGAGCATACACAAGCGTGACTGGCCGATACCTCCTCCGATGGTGAGGGGCAATGTATCGTTCAGCAGACGCTGGTGGAAATAAAGTTTGGTGCGTTCCTCTTTTCCGGCCAGTTCCAGCTGCTTGAGCATGGCGGCTTTGTCCACACGGATACCCATGGAAGAAATTTCGAAAGCGCGCTGTAGTACGTCATTCCATACCAGCAAGTCTCCGTTCAGTCCCGGCAATCCGGTCTTCGGGTCGATGGTGGTGTAGTCGTCGTAGTCGGGGGCACGCAGGTCGTGCGGCTGTCCGTTGCTCAGCTTGTTGCCGATGCCGATGATGAATACGGCCCCGAAACGTTCGGTAATCAGGTTTTCCCGTTCCTTAGCGGTCTTATCGGGATACATTTGCAACAAATCTTCCGAGTGGATGAAATGCACGTCGTGTGGCAGGAAGGATTTGATTTGCGGATACATCTCACAAATCATGTATTCCGTGCGTCGCATGGCCGCATAGATGCGGGTCACGATGCTTTTCAGGAAATCTACCGTCCGCTGTTCCGGCGTGATGACCCGTTCCCAGTCCCACTGGTCTACATACAGGGAGTGGATGTTGCCCAGTTCTTCGTCGGCGCGAATCGCATTCATGTCGGTATAGATACCGTAACCCGGTTCTATTTTATAATCCGCCAGCGTGAGTCGTTTCCATTTAGCCAAGGAATGAACTACCTCAGCCTGCTGGTCACCCAAGTCTTTTATAGGGAAGGTGACCGGACGTTCCGTGCCGTTCAAGTCGTCGTTGATACCCATGCCTTTCAGGACGAATAACGGGGCGGTAACACGCCGCAAGCGAAGTTCGGAAGAAAGGTTTTGCTGGAAAAATTCTTTGATCTGCTTGATACCCAGTTCGGTTTGCTTCATGTCAAGCAACGGCTTGTAGCCTACAGGTTTTATAAGGTAACTCATTTGTTTATTTCTTTAATTGTTTGTTTTGCTTGCAAAGATAGGTGTATTTTGTAAATATGCAAGCGAAATGTGGAATAACTTATCAAAATGTTTTTATTTTATTTGTATTTATGGATAAAATGAAAATAAATATGGGGAAATAAAAAATGTCATTCTGGAAACTGCTTTCCGGAATGACATTCTATGAAGTGATAAAGAAATTGCTTTTCAGCGATTCTTGTACATATGTTCGTAATAGTTCTGGTATTCTCCGCTGGTGACATTCTTCACCCATGCTTGGTGGTCGAGATACCATTTGATGGTTTTGACAATACCGTCCTCAAACTTGGTCTCGGGTGTCCAGCCCAGTTCACGGGTAATCTTTGTCGGGTCGATGGCGTAGCGCTGATCGTGTCCCAACCGGTCTTTGACGTAGGTAATCAGTGAATCGTTGATCCAGTCAATACTGATTTGTCCGTCGGAGGTCATTTCTTTCTTTTTGAGTATGTTCCGGTATTCCGGTTGTTCGGTCATGATTTGACGGATGGTAGCGATGGTCAGTTTGACAATTTCTATGTTCTGTTTCTCGTTGTGTCCGCCTACATTATAAATTTCACCGTCCTTCCCCTTATTGATAATCATGTCGATGGCTTTACAGTGGTCTTCCACGTAGAGCCAGTCGCGTACGTTGGTACCATTTCCATATACAGGAAGTTTCTTTCCTTCCAGAATGTTCTTGATGATAAGCGGAATCAGCTTTTCCGGGAAGTGGTAAGGACCGTAGTTGTTGGAGCAGCGGCTGATGGTTACCGGCATTTTGTAAGTATCCCGATAGGCCATGACAATCAAATCGGCGCTGGTCTTGGAGGCACTGTACGGGCTGTGCGGGCAAAGCGGGGTTTCTTCTGTGAAATAGCCTTCCGGGCCCAGTGAGCCGTAGACTTCGTCGGTAGAAACTTGATGGAAACGGACTCCTTTTCGCCAGGTAGGATAGCCGTTTTCGTCTTTTCCGGTCACCCAGGCACGTCGTGCGGCATCCAGCAGGTTTTGTGTGCCCAGTATGTTGGTCTGTAAGAATAATTGTGGATTTTCAATACTGCGGTCCACGTGGCTTTCGGCAGCAAAATTGACGATGTAATCAAATTTGTAATCTGCAAACAATCGGTCGGCCAAGTCATGGTCGCAGATATTTCCTTTGATGAAGAAACAGCGTTCGTTGTCGATGTCCGATGAGATGGTTTCCAGATTTCCAGCGTATGTCAAAGCGTCCAGAATGACAACCTTGATGTCATCATGCTTGGCCAAGATATATTTGATATAATTGGCACCGATGAATCCGGCAGCTCCAGTAACTAGATAAGTTTTCATATAATTTTTTTATTTTGTGTGCAAATTTCGGAAAGATTTTTGAATGCAACAAGACTTTTCAGGCTTAATCATTCAGTTCGATGACTTCCAAGTCGGAGAAGTTTCCGTCGGTTATGGAGAAACGTATCAAGGTACGTACTTTATGAAAACCATATTTCCCGGCTGCTCCCGGGTTGATATGCAGCAAATGCAGTTTGGGGTCGTATTTGACCTTCAGGATATGGGAATGGCCGCTGATGAACAACTGTGGAGGCTGTGTGTGGAGAATCTGCCGGACGGAAGGGTCGTATTTGCCGGGGTATCCTCCGATGTGTTTCATCAGTACGTCGGCTCCTTCCAGCTGGAAACGGTTGATTTCCGGAAAGCGGAGGCGCAAGTCTTGTCCGTCGATATTGCCGTATACCGCCCGGAGGGGACGGAAGGCAGCCAGACGGTCGGCCACTTCCTGTGAACCGATGTCTCCCGCATGCCATATTTCATCGCAGGTGTCAAAATATTTCAGGTAACGTTCGTCCCAATAGCCATGGGTGTCGGACAGAAGTCCTATTCTTTTCATTTTTCTGTTGTTTTTGTCCGGCAAAGATACTACATTTGAGAAAACCTTGAAGGATTCTATGTATGGAAAGCCATTATAAATATTTCAACCGCGACATCAGCTGGCTGTCGTTCAATTACCGAGTCTTGCTCGAAGCAGACGACGACAGTCTTCCTTTATATGAAAGAATCAATTTTATTGCCATTTATTCGTCCAATCTGGAAGAGTTTTACCAGGTACGTGTGGCGGAACACAAGGCGGTAGCTTCCGGGGGAAAGAGTGAGGACATGACGGTAGAGGAGGCGCATGACCTGATTCGGCGCATTACGGAGGTGGTGAACCGCCAGCTGGAAGACCGTGTACGCATTTATGAGCAGAAGATACTTCCCGAACTGCGACGGAATCATGTCGTCTTTTATCAGAGCAAGAGTGAGGTAGAGGACTTCCACAAGGAGTTTGTGCATCGTTTTTTCATGGAAGAAGTTTTCCCTTACCTCCAGCCGATGAAGATGGAACCGGAGAACGTACGTTTCTTTTTGCGCGACAAACGGTTGTATCTGGCGGTGAAAGTCCGGAAACCCGGAGCGGACAAGTCGGAATATTTTCTTATCAAGATGCCGTATAGCAAAGTGCCCCGTTTTGTGGAATTGCCTTTCCATGACGGAAATTATTATCTGATGTTTCTGGAGGATATCATCAAAGCGAATTTGCAGGAAATGTTTGTGGGGTATGAGGTGGAATGCAGTTATTGCTGTAAGATTTCGCGCGATGCCGACGTGTTTGTGGATGATGTGCCGGCAGAGAGTATGGTGGAGAAGCTGAAGGAAAAAGTGAAGAAGCGCAAGATCGGGGCTATCTGCCGTTTTGTGTACGACCGGAAAATGCCGGCGGAGTTTCTGGATGCGCTGGTGGAAGCGCTGGGTATCAACCGGGAAGAACTGGTGCCGGGCGACAAGCATTTGAACCTGGAGAATCTGTCGTTCCTGCCGAACCCGAATCCGCATATTCCTCAGATAGTCAAGCCACAGCCGATGTTCCTACCGGGAATCAATGAAAAGCATTTCATGTATCGGCGAATCGCCAAACGTGACATGTTGCTTTATTATCCTTATCATAGTTTCGAACATTTCATCCGTTTCTTGTACGAGGCGGTGCACGATCCGCTCTGTCGGGAAATTATGATTACACAGTATCGGGTGGCGGAACATTCGGAAGTAATCAA
Organism: uncultured Bacteroides sp.; assembly: GCF_902472605.1. Lineage (GTDB taxonomy): Bacteria > Bacteroidota > Bacteroidia > Bacteroidales > Bacteroidaceae > Phocaeicola. The sequence continues at coordinate 51,493 of NZ_CABROP010000015.1, read as the reverse complement.
TGCGTTGATTGCGGCTGCCCGGAACGGGAAGCATGTCACGGTGTTCGTGGAACTGAAGGCCCGTTTTGACGAAGAGAATAATCTGGCAACCGCAGAGCTGATGCGGAAGGCAGGTATTGACATCATCTTCAGTATTCCGGGGTTGAAAGTTCACGCGAAGGTGGCGTTGGTACTTCGAAAGAACGACAGCGGGGAGCGGTTGCGAAGTTACGCGTATGTCAGTACCGGGAATTTCAACGAGAAGACCGCGAAAATTTATGCGGATATTGCCTTGTACACGTGCAACAAGCAGATTGTGGAGGATATGTGTACCCTGTTCCAGGTGTTGAGGCGGGAAGTGAAAGAGCCCCATTTTAAACGGTTGCTGATTGCCCGCTTCAACTTGTTGCCGGAGCTCAAACAGTTGATTCAAAAAGAAATCGACTTGGTGCGTAAAGGAAAGTCGGGACGAATCATTCTGAAGATGAACGCCCTGCAGGATACGGCCATGATTGATGAATTGTATCGGGCTAGTGAAGCCGGGGTACAGATTGACCTGATTGTGCGGGGCATTTGTTGCTTGGTGCCGGGAGAATCTTTCAGCCGGAACATCCGGGTGACCCGTATCGTGGATACGTTTCTGGAGCATGCCCGGGTGTGGTATTTCGGCAACGGGGGTGACCCGAAGGTGTTCATCGGCTCTCCCGACTGGATGCGCCGTAACCTGTATCGCCGCATAGAGGCGGTGACACCTATCCTGGACGGAAGGCTTCGGCAGGAACTGACCGACATGCTGAATTTGCAGTTGTCGGCCAACCGGAAAGCCTGCTGGGTGGACAATCATTTGCAGAATGTCTTTAAGCGGAAACCGGGGAATGACGATGTGCGGGCACAGTATGACTTTTATGAATACCTGAAACGCAAGCTGGCTGACGATTAATCAGCCGGCTTGTGCTTGTTTTCGGAGATGAGCAGCAGTTTGTCTCCCGGTTTCAGTTCCATTTGTCCGTTGGGGATGAGGAACTCACTGCCGCGTTTTACCAGCATGACCAGTGTGCCTTTGGGAATCTGCATGTCGGCTAGCTTGTTTTGCGTGGCTAGCATTTCCGGAGTCAAGGTAAGGTCGTTTAGGCGGGTATCGATTTCGTCCGGAAGTTCTACTCCAAATTCATTGCCTTCTTTAGGAGCCGGTAAGTCCAAGTGCAGCAGTTTGGCCACTTTGGTGATGGTCATCCCTTGAACCACCAATGACACGAGGGTGATGAAAAAGACGATGTTGAACAGCTGTTGGGAGCCTTCAATCTGGGCCAGTACGGGATAAGTGGCGAAAATGATGGGGGTGGCCCCTCTCAATCCGACCCATGACACAAACAGTTTGCCTTTAGCGGAAATATTCCGGAACGGAAGCAGGCAGAGGAACACGCTGAGCGGGCGTGCCACGATAATCATGAAGGCACCAATCAGCAAGGCCACTGCGGCCAGGTCGAGCATTTCGTGTGGGTTGACCAACAGCCCCAAGGAGAGGAACATGATAATCTGGAAGAGCCAGGTCAGTCCGCTCATGAATGTGTTGATTTCTTTTCGGAAAGCCAGTTTGGTATTTCCCAGAATCACGCCCATGATGTACACGGCCAGGTAGGCATTTCCCTTCAGCTGGTCGGTAATGGTAAAGGTGATGAATACCAGGCTAAGCAACAAGATGGAGTAGAGAGAACTGTTCGACAGGTTGATACGGTTGATGAGCCATACGCTGAAGCGTCCCATGGCATAGCCGATAACCCCTCCGAAAAAGAACTGTACCAGCAAATCTTTCGTGATAAGCAGAAAGTCGGGATGGCTTCCACTGGAAATCACTTGTATCAGGACGATGGTCAGCATATAGGCCATCGGGTCGTTACTTCCACTTTCCAATTCCAGCATCGGGCGAAGATGCTGCTTCAGGTTCATGCGCTGTGAGCGGAGCAGGTTGAATACCGAGGCCGAGTCAGTGGACGACATGGTGGCAGCCAGCAGCAGGGATGTGAGCAAGGTCAGTTCGATGTTGGTCCGGTTCCAGTCGGAAATATAAAAGATGAATACACCGGTCAGCAGGGTGGTGAGCAGGACGCCGGCAGTCGACAGAACAATACCGGGAGTGAGTACCGGTTTGATGTCGGTGTATTTGGTGTCCATACCGCCGGAGAACAGAATGATACTCAATGCCATCATGCCGATGAACTGTGCATCCGAAGCGCTGTTGAACTGTAATCCCAGTCCGTCGCTTCCAAAGAGCATACCCACTACAAGAAAGAGCAAGAGGGTAGGAATTCCGAACCGGTATCCGGTTTTGCTGATGAGGATACTGGAAAAGATAAGAATCGATCCGATCATCAAAATGTTTTCTGCCGTAAAAATCATAATGCCTTAGTGATTAATAAATGAATAAAAGAGGATGTTTGTGTAAATATTAAATGCTCGAAGGTAAGAAAATGTTTTGTGGATAAGGGCTTTTCATGGAAAAATTTGTGGATTTTTGGATGAACTTTCTTCCGGGGTATTTTTTTAGACGACCTTGTATAAAGTGGAGAACTTCCTTGCCTATTCTCTGTCCCACACTGTGAAATACAAAAACCACAGTGTGGGATATATATTTCACAGTGTGGGATACAAAAACCAAACTGTGGAACAGAGAATTTGCAAGGGGATTCCAAGGAATAGGCCGAGAGGTTTAAAGGTATGCATGAGGGGGAGTTTTTAATGGGTGAAGGCGGGCATCTTCTGTGTGGGGAATGATAAAGGTATCCAGGGTACTTGTTTATAGGCTTGTGTGATAATTTTGTAGAAATTTATCCTTGTTTTTCAAGAAAACCGTATATTTGCAATGTTTTGTTCCGTTTGGATTTCCGTTCGGCGAAATCACGGATGAAAAGGGAATCGGGTGAAAGTCCCGGACAGTCCCGCTGCTGTGAGCTCCTTATAGTGACGTTTGTCTATCCACTACTCAGCCACTGTCTTTCAATGAAAGATGGGAAGGCAAGACAAACGGGAGTAAGTCAGAAGACCTGCAAAACAAAGTCATGCTTGCATTCTCGAGGAAAGGATGGCAAGAACGTGCGTAATGTAGAATTACAATTAAAAACTTGCATGAAAAGATGGAATGAACCGGCTGTTATAGTCGGGTGTCGCTTTTTTATAGCCGTGTGTCTGTGTGTCCTTACAGGCGTGGGGAGTGTTTTTGCACAGCAGGCCGATTCGGACAGCATTACGGGAAAGGTGCATCAGATTCCGGATGTGACGGTGAGCGGTGTGCGGAGGTCGACAAATAAAATATCCTCTACGGTTCCAGTACAACGTTTGGGAAAAGACATGATAGATGATTTGGGAATCCAGAATATGGCCGATGCCGTCCGTCGTTTTGCAGGTACGGATGTACGTGATTATGGCGGTACAGGAGGACTGAAAACGGTTTCTGTCCGTAACATGGGGGCTGCTCATACGGCTATCAGTTACGATGGAGTGGCTGTCAGCAATTGTCAGGCAGGTCAGATTGATATCGGCCGTTTTTCATTGGATAATGTACAGTCTTTGTCGTTGAGCGTAGGGCAGAATGAAGATATGCTTCAATCAGCCCGGTTGTATGCTTCGGCCGGCGTGTTGAATATTGAGACTTCCCGTCCTGAGTTTCTGAGAGACCGGAAATGGCAATTCTTGTTTCAGGTAAAAGGAGGGTCTTTTGGAATGGTCAATCCTTATTTTCGTTATGGACAGCAGTTGGGTGAACGGACGGTGTTGTCAGTTGACGGGGATTATTTACAGTCGGACGGACAGTATCCTTTTCTGTTGAAAAACGGGAAATATACGCAGACAGAGAAGAGAAACAATTCGGAAGTGGACTCCTGGCACACGGAGTGGAATCTGTTTCATGACTTTCAGGAGAATAAGAAGTTGAGCGTAAAGGCTTACTATTATCAGTCGGAACGAGGACTTCCAGGAGCTGTAATCTTATATAATCCGGTTTCGAGAGAGCGTTTGTGGGACAAGAATGCGTTTGTGCAGGCCAAGTATCAGGATAAGATTTCCGAAAAGTGGTCGTTGCAGGTGCAGGCGAAATACAATTATGCGTGGAACAAATATCAGGATAAGGGAGCCCAGTATGAAGGAGGGGTGTCTACCGATCATTATACCCAGCATGAATATTATGCTTCAGGGGCGGCCTTGTACCACCCGTTCAAAGGCTTTTCCTTGTCTTTCGCTCAAGATTTGGCAGTAAATACGCTTGACAGCAACTTGCCGGATTGTCCGTTTCCGACGCGTTTGACTTCGTTAACCGCTTTGCATGCCCGTTATGAATGGGGAAGGTTGCAGGTAGATGCTTCTTTGATTAATACTTATATTACTGAGCATGTAGAGAGTGGAGAAAAACCAGCGGATTTGAAGAAATTGTCTCCATCTTTTTCTGTGAATTGGAAGCCTTTCAGCGAGCAGGATTTCTTTTTGCGTGCGATGTATAAAAGTACATTCCGTACGCCAACCTTCAATGATTTGTATTATTATCGCTTGGGCAATCGTTCGCTTCGTCCGGAAAAAGCTAAGGAATATAATGTTGGTGTGACATGGGGGGCGAAAAAGAATGCAATTTGGGATTACCTGACGTTTACGGGCGATGTGTATTTCAATCAGGTGACAGATAAGATTGTGGCTTTTCCTTCCACTTATGTGTGGCGAATGGCAAATTACGGAAAGGCTCATGTCTGGGGGGCAGATGTCACGCTTTCTATGGGAATCCCATTGGGAAGTATATTCAAAGCCTATGTGTCGGGTAGTTATACTTGGCAGAAAGCCATCGATTTGACAGATCCAACTTCCAAGAGCTACAAAGATCAGTTGCCTTATACGCCGGAACATAACGGCAATGGTTCCGTGATTTTAGAGACTCCTTGGGTAAAACTGGGTTATAGCTTGATTGGAGTAGGGAAAAGATATTATTTCTCACAGAATATTCCGGAAAATGAAATTGAAGGCTATGTGGAGCAGACGTTGACGCTTTCCCGGCAATTTTCATTTTCAAAGTGTAGGCTGAGATTGCAGGCCGATTTGATTAATTTCATGAATGAGCAATACGAGGTGATAAAGTATTATCCGATGCCGGGACGTTCATGGAAACTGACAGCTACTATTCATTTTTAATTTTAAATAGTTATGCAATTTAGAAAGTTATTTTTCAGTTTATGCTGCATGGTGGCATTAGGAGTGTCATTGGTGGCTTGTAGTGAAGATGAGGAGTTATTCGATGACAGTGGTTCCAAAGTGACCCTTCCTGCACATCGTGCATTTATTTTGAATGAGGGAACCATGGGAGCGAACAATGCGACTTTGTCTTTCTATGCACCTGACAAGAATGCGGAATTTATTAGTGATATTTTTTATACTCAGAATCAGGCCAAATTGGGTGATACTGGGCAGTCATTGATAGAGTATAACAATGATCTTTACGCCATCATTGCAGGCTCAAGATACCTGGTCCGGATGAATACGGCTGGAGTGGAAAAGAAGCGTTATGCGATTCCAGAATCGGAAGGAGATCCTCGTTACATGACGGCTGAAGATGGCTATATTTATTTGACACAATATGGTGGACAGGTAACAAAACTGGATGCCAATACTTTGAACGTAGCTGGTACGTTTAATGGAGGAAACAATCTGGAAGGTATTGCGGAATGTGACGGCAAATTGTATGTGGCCAATTCCTATTTAAAGAATGATGCGGGTTATCAGTATCTGACAGAATTGTTTGTCATTAATGCGGCTACTATGACGTTGGAAACCACGTTGACGGTAGATATCAATCCGAATCAGGTGTTGGAAGAAGATGGAAAAATTTTCCTGATTTCTTGGGGTAATTATGCCGACAAGGGATATTCTGCACAGATGATAGACCCGAAAGACAATTATAAATCTACTTCATTGGGAGTGGCTACCAATATGGCCGTAGGCGATGATATGGTCTATTTTGTAAATTCGGAAACTGATTATTCGAACTGGCCTAATACAAGTACCACTAATTCTTTCTTTTCTTATAATGTGAAGACAGCTACCGTCAATCAGTCTTCTTTCTTGAAAAATGCTCCGGAAGAACTGGCTTCTTCAAGTATCTATATGATGAGTGTGGATGACAAGAATGGAGATATTTATATCGGAGTGACCTTCTATTCAAATTCGAATGGTACAATGTATCGTTTTGACCGTAATGGAAACTTTATCGAAAAGTTTGACTGCGGTGGTCAGAATCCTAAAACAATGGTTTTCATTGACTGATTTTTATGAAACAAATTTTACTATCTGCCCATATAGTAATTATGGTCTTGCTTCTCTCTGCCTGTGGCGGAAGAAGCAAGACTTCTTCCGTTCAAGAGGGAGGGGATACGCTGAAAATGAAGTATGCCACCAACTTGTCGGTAGTGAAGTTTCCGGATTATACGCTGGTAGCTGTACGTAACCCGTGGGATACGTTGAAAATCCTGCACACTTATCTGTTGACCGATAAGACCCGGCCAGTGCCGGAGAATCTGCCGGAAGGTACTGTGGTGCGTGTGCCTTTGGAACGTGCTGTGGTGTATTCAGTGGTACATGGAAGTGTGCTGAAGGAGCTGGGCTGTGCAGAGAGTATAAAGGGTGTCTGCAACTTAGAGTATTTTAAGATGCCGGAGGTACAGGAAGGCTATCAGAAAGGTACGGTGGTGGACTGTGGAAACGGTATGAACCCGGACATTGAAAAAATCATCGACTTGCATCCGGATGCCATTATGCTTTCTCCGTTTGAAAACAGTGGCGGTTACGGAAGGGTAGGTAAGTTAGGTGTGCCTGTGATAGAATGTGCAGACTATATGGAAACCTCTCCGTTGGGACGGGCCGAATGGTTGCGTTTTTATGGTTTGCTGGTGGGACAGGAACAGAAAGGTGAAGCGCTCTTTGCCCAGATTGAGAAAGAATATCTGTCGGTGAAGGCGTTGGCTGCTGGGGCGGCTTCTCATCCTACGGTTCTGAGCGACCTGAAATATGGTTCTGCTTGGTATATTGCCGGAGGGAAGAGTACGACTGGTAGGCTGTATGCCGATGCCGGGGCAAATTATGTCTTTGCCGAATTGCCAAACAGTGGTTCGGTGCCGATGGCGTTTGAAACAGTGTTCGACAAAGGAGAGAATGCTGATTTCTGGCTGATAAAGTACAACCAGCCGAATGACAAGACTTATCGGGAATTACAGAAAGACTATGCGTTGTATGCCTGTTTCAAGGCGTTTCGTACGCGTCAGATTTATGGATGCAACACGAATCGGATACCTTTCTATGAGGAATCGCCATTCCATCCGGAGATTTTGCTGAAAGACATGGTAAAAATCTTCCATCCGGAATTGCTGGAGGGATATGAACCGAAATATTTTAGTAAATTAGCAGAATGATTTTCACAGGCAAAAAGAATGAGGTGGTGTTTGTCGGTCTGGTCTTCCTGATTTTACTTCTGGTGGCGGCCAATCTGTTTCTCGGTTCGGTGGATATACCGGCACGGGAAGTGGTGCGCATTTTGGGAGGCGAAGAGGCGGCAAAAGCCAGCTGGACCTACATTGTTTGGGAGTCGCGTTTCCCGCAGTGTGTGACGGCCTTGCTTTGCGGGGCGGCCCTTTCGGCTTCCGGACTGATGTTGCAGACGGTGTTCAGCAATCCACTGGCCGATTCTTCCATTTTGGGTATCAGTTCAGGAGCCAGTCTGGGAGTAGCCTTGGTGATGCTGGCCGGAGGGGGCACCATCGCAACGGGTGTGTTCACGCTGTCCGGTTTCTTCTCAGTCATTTTGGGGGCTTTCTTAGGGGCAGTGGCTGTGTTGGCCCTGATTCTTTTCCTGTCGTCTTTAATCAAAAGTAATGTCATGTTGCTCATTGCCGGTATCATGATTGGGTATATCGCTTCCTCACTGATTTCGCTGTTGAATTTCTTTGCGACGGCAGAGGGAGTACAATCGTATATGGTGTGGGGAATGGGAAATTTCGGGGGCGTTTCCTTGGAACAGCTTCCGGCTTTTTCCTTGCTGACTTTGGCGGGGCTGGTGGTAGCTGTTCTGTTAATCAAACCGTTGAACGCTTTGCTCCTGGGACCGCGTTATGCGGAGAATTTGGGCATCAATATCCGTCGGGTACGCAATTACTTGCTGCTGGCTACGGGACTGCTGACGGCCGTGACCACTTCTTTCTGTGGCCCGGTCGCTTTTATCGGTCTGGCTGTTCCTCACTTGGCCCGTCTGATGCTGGGTACTTCCAATCATAACTCCTTGATGCCGGTCACCTTGCTTTCCGGCGGGGCTTTGGCCTTGCTGTGCAATTTGATTTGTGTGCTTCCGGGGGAGTCGGGAGTGATACCTCTGAATGCGGTGACACCGATTCTCGGAGCTCCGGTCATTATTTATGTTATCATTAACCAACGTCGAATTCAATATTTTAACTGATGAGGCAATCGGAAATAGTGGTAGAAGGGAAGAACCTGACCATTGGGTATCGGGTAGGAAAGAAACGGACGGAAGTGCATACCGGATTGAACTTTCAACTTTTCCGAGGGGAATTGACGTGCCTGTTAGGAGCCAATGGAGCCGGAAAATCGACCTTGCTCCGTACATTGGCAGCTGCACAGCCTCCTTTATCAGGGAATTTGTATTTGTTGGGACGTGACTTGCCGACTTATTCCGAACGGGAATTATCGAGAACCATCGGAGTGGTGTTGACCGACCGTACGCAGGCAGGAGGATTGACGGTGTATGAGCTGGTGGCATTGGGGCGTCAGCCATATACAGGCTTTTTCGGACGTTTGAATAAAGAGGACAAGCAGCTGGTGGAACACGCGCTTCTGGCAGTGGAGATTGCGCATAAGGCGCATTGTTACATGGCGGAGCTTTCGGATGGGGAACGTCAGAAAGTGATGATTGCCAAGGCGCTGGTGCAGGAGTGTCCCTTGATACTTTTGGATGAGCCGACGGCTTTTTTGGATGTGGTGAGTCGGATTGAAATCATGAATCTGCTGCATCGGCTGGCAGTAGAAGAAAACAGGGCCATTCTTTTATCGACTCATGATATAGAACAGGCATTGGTACTGGCCGACCGTCTCTGGTTGCTTTCTTCGCAGGGAGGATTGGAATGTGGAGTTACGGAAGACCTGATATTGCACAACCGGATGGATGCGTTGTTCCGTGAACGTCCGCACATCAAATTTGATTTGATGCATGGAGGATTTTCGCCGGAAGTGTCTGGCGAAAGATTCATTGTGTTGAAAGCGGAGAATGAAATCTTGCGTCATTGGACACAGAATGCATTGAACCGTCATCATTATTTTTGTTTGGATGCCTCGGCTCCAAATCAGAAACTGCCGTTATTGGAAGTACGCTCTTCCAATCAGCTTTTTTATACAGAAGTAAATGGACAGACCATTTGTTATACTTCTTTCGCGCAGTTGTTGGAGAATATCTAATTGTTTTTCAGTTAGTTTTCTAAGAATTTCATTACTTTTGCTCAAGATGAAGAGAAAATAGACAATTATGGTACATATCGTGAAAATGGCTGGTACATCACCGGAGTTATACGAATGTGTTGCTCCTTTGGTGATGAATCCGGAAGTCATAAAATACAATCATAATTATCCGTTTAAGACCAGTGAGTCATTTGTATGGTTTGTGGCTTTCGTACAGAAAAAAGTGGTGGGATTTTTTCCGGTGGAGATACGGAAAAAAACATGGGTCATTAATAACTATTATGTGGCAAACAATGAAGAAGAGACTTTTGTGAGTTTGTTGGAAGCCGTGGTCAATGAATTTAAGGATGTGGATAAGACGTTGGAAGCTGTGGTGCAAAAAGGGCATGAGTTGTATTTCTTTGAGCAGGATTTTGAAGTAGGACGCATCTGGAGTACTTATCTTAAACTAAAAAGAAAGGATGGAAAAGACGGAAAAAAATGTGTATGAACTGACGCAGGAACGTTTGTCGATTCTGTTTAAGGAATTTGATAATGTGTACCTCTCTTTTTCTGGAGGAAAAGACAGTGGAGTATTGCTCAACTTATGTGTTGATTATATTCGCCGAAATAAGCTGGATAGAAAATTAGGCGTGTTTTTTATGGATTATGAGGTGCAGTACACCCATACGATAGAGTTTGTCAACCGCATTCTCGAACAAAATAAAGACATTTTGGAAGTGTATCGTATTTGTGTACCTTTCAAAGTGAGAACCTGTACCTCCATGTATCAACATTACTGGCGTCCGTGGGATGAAAAGTACCGGGAACTTTGGGTGCGTGACATGCCGGAAGGAGTGATGAAGGCCAGTGATTTTCCTTTCTTTCATGACGATATGTGGGATTACGAATTCCAGCTGCGTTTTGCAGCTTGGCTACATGAAAAGAAACATGCTGTGCGTACAGCCTGTTTGGTAGGTATTCGTACGCAGGAGAGTTACAATCGTTGGCGTACCATTTATGGAGGATTAAAACAGCAGCTTTATCATAAATTTATTTGGAGTTCCAAGATTGCCAATGATGTGTACAACCTTTATCCAATTTATGACTGGAAGACAACGGATGTATGGACGGCGAACGGAAAGTTTGGGTGGGATTACAACCGTTTGTATGACCTTTATTATTATGCAGGAGTGAACTTGGAGCGGCAACGGGTAGCCAGTCCGTTTATCAGTGAAGCGATTGAAAGTTTGCGTTTATATAAGGTCATTGAGCCTGATACGTGGGGAAAGATGATTGGGCGCGTGAACGGTGTCAATTTTTCGGCGCTTTATGGAGGAACACGTGTAATGGGACATGGAGGAGGTATCAAGTTACCGGAAGGACATACGTGGAAGTCGTTCATGGAATTTCTGCTTTCTACACTCCCGGAAGAAACCCGGAGAGGCTATTTGAGTAAGTTACATACCAGCATCAAATTTTGGAGAACGAAAGGAGGCTGTCTGAGCGATGAAACCATCGCCAAGCTGGAAGCAATGAATATTCCGATAACAGTGCGGAACAAGAGCAACTATAAAACGACGAAACATCCGGTCATGATGGAATACCTTGATGACATTGACATTCCAGAGTTTCGGGAAATTCCCACTTATAAACGCATGTGTCTGTGTATTCTGCGTAATGACTATGCCTGCAAATACATGGGATTTGCGGTAAGCAAGGAAGAAAAGAAAATGAAAGACTATATTTTACAACAATATAAGAAGATATGGAACTGAAAGATGAAAAAAGTCCAGTGTACAATGTGAAAGCAGTACCGGTTGAGAAAGTATACGCCAATGACTATAATCCGAACGTGGTAGCACCTCCCGAGATGAAATTGTTGGAATTATCCATTTGGGAGGATGGATTTACCATGCCTTGTGTCTGTTATTATGATAAGGAGAATGATAAATATATTATTGTGGACGGCTTTCACCGTTATCAGGTGCTGAAAACATCCAAACGGATTTATGAACGGGAAAAAGGAATGCTTCCGGTAGTGGTCATCGATAAGGACTTGTCGCACCGGATGGGTTCTACCATTCGTCATAACCGGGCAAGAGGTTCTCATGACGTGGGACTGATGACGCATATCGTCGCAGAACTGACGAAAGCCGGCATGTCAGATAGCTGGATTATGAAGAACATTGGAATGGATAAGGATGAACTTCTCCGCCTGAAACAGATTTCCGGACTGGCTTCTCTGTTTGCCGACCGTGATTTTTCCATCCCGGTTCCCCAGACTATGGAGCCGGGGGACGAGGAGGATTGAATCTTAGTATAGGAAATATCCTAATACGCCGCTACAGATAATCAGGAGAATCGGGTTCATCTTGTAGTGGTGTGAAGCGATGAAGGCGGCTATAAAGAGCAGGATACTGATTACGATTTGGTAAGTATCCGTTCCGAAGTTCTCTCCGTTCATCAGTACCAGTGCGGCTGCGGCCAGCAAACCCACTACCCCCGGGCGAAGTCCTTTGAATACGGCTTCCACTGCCGGATGGCGCTGGTATTTCAGAAAAAAGCGGCTGATAAAAACCATGAGAATAAAGGAGGGCAGCACGACAGAAAGGGTGGCCACGGTCGAGCCTAAAATGCCCATATAGTGTGAGTAGCCCGCATTGACCATGGCCGTATAGCCCACATAAGTGGCGGAGTTGATTCCGATAGGACCGGGGGTCATCTGACTGATGGCAATAATGTCGGTGAAGTCGGAAGTGCTGAGCCAGCCGTAGCGTGTCACTACTTCTCCCTGAATCATGGAGATCATGGCATAACCGCCACCGAATCCGAATAAGCCTATCTTGAAGAACGTATAGAATAGTTTCAGTAATAATAGTGCCATATGTGTTGATGTTTTATAGGTTAGTTATATTTCTTCTGATAGCGTCCGTAGAGATAGCCCCCCAGTCCGCTGAGAATAATGACATAGATGGGTGAGAAACCTAAGAGCCATATCAGCAGTGCGGAAACTACCGGAATCCAGATGTTGTACCGGTTGATACGAGCTGACTTGGCCATTTTGAAGGTAGGGGCGGCAATCAAGGCCACTACGGCGGGACGGATTCCCTTGAAAACGTGTTCTACAGCTTCTACATGCTGGAATTGCCGGAAGAAAAGGGCAATGGCCAGGATGATGAGAAACGAGGGGAGAATGGTGCCTAGTGCCATCCAGAAAGCTCCCCAGAACCCTTTGAGCTTATAGCCGATGAATATGGCAATGTTGACGGCAAAGATACCAGGTACGGTTTGGGCCAAGGCCATCAGATCCAGAAAGTCTTCTTTACCAATCCATTTCCGTTTGTCTACCAGATCGGCTTCAATCAGTGGAACCATGGCATAACCTCCACCGATGGTGAAGACACCGATGCGAAAAAAAATCAGGAACGATCTTAAATAAAAATTCATATCATTTGTTTTTTTAATTTTTCTTCATGTAAGTACTGGGCGGTACACCGTAAAACTTCTTGAAGGTGTCCGTAAAGTATTTCGGATCAGCAAACCCCATTTTGTCGGATACTTCTGCTACGGTATAACGCTGGCTTTTCAGCATCAGGGCTGCTTCCTGCATCCGGATATTCCGGATAAATTCTGCCGGAGCAATACCGGTCAGGGCTTTAATCTTATTATAGAAACTGGTGCGGCTCATGTTGACGGAGGCACACAATGTGTCTACATTGAAGTTCTTACCCAATCCCTCTTTAACCAGTTCGGTTACTTTCTGAATGAATTCATCATCCAGGCTGGTAGGCAGTTCGATGTGGGTTTCGCTTTCCTCCGGCAATGCGGTAACTACCGACCGGAAACGGTTGCGGATCATTTTCCGGTTTTCAATCAGTGTATGGATGGTCGCCTTCAGGATATGTACGTCAAAGGGCTTCACCAGATACTGGTCGGCCTTGATTTCCAGTCCTTCCAGGATATGTTCCTTGTCGCCTAAAGCGGTGAGCAGGATGATAGGGATGTGACTGGTTTCCATGTTGCTTTTCAACCGTTGGCACATTGCTCTTCCATCCATGACGGGCATCATGATGTCCGACAGAATCAGGTCGGGCTGTTTCGTTTGCACAAAGTCGATGGCCTCTTTTCCGTTTTCCACTCCTTCTGTCTGATACGTATCCGACAGGCTTTGCTGGATGAAGGCGCGCAAGGAGGCATTGTCTTCCACGACCAGTATCAGTGGTTTCTTCTCATCCGTTTGTGTAGTCGGCGGTGTGTCTTGTGAAGCAGTCACCTGATTGGTTGTCTGAAGAGAGGTGACAGGGGAGGTATTGGTCTCCACTTCCTGGTCTGTGTCCTTGTACTGATAGTTTTTGCTCCGTATAGGGAAAGTTAACTGGAAGCTGGTTCCCACGTGTTCCGTACTCTGGAAAGTAATCTTTCCTTCGTGGTTTTCAATCAGACGGTAGGTCAGCAGCATGCCGATGCCACATCCGGTATTGGTTTGATTGGCCGCATTATGGCCTCTGAACAGGTACTTGAAAAGCTTTTTCTGCTCTTCCTTGTTCATGCCGATACCCGTATCCGAGATGGTCAGCATCCAGTTGTTTTTGTTCGTATCTGCTTTCATGGAAACCTTTCCTCCCGACGGAGTGTATTTCAAGGCATTCGACAGCAGATTGCGCAGAATGGAGTCCATTTTGCTTACGTCAATCCAGGCCGAAAGGTGGTCAAAAGTACTCTCGTACGAAAGTTGGATGTTCTTTTGCTGGGCAAAACTTTCAAACTGATGCAAATAGTTGCTCAGGTAATGGTTCAGTTCATGTTCGGTGACAATGGTCTGTGAGGAATAGAGTTCCTCTTTCTGGAAATTAATCAGGTTGTCGGCCAGTTCCGCCAGATTTTCCGTACTTTCCATGGCCAGTTGGAGGTTCTTCTGCCCATGTTCACTCAGCTTCTCTTTTGCCATGATTTCGCCTAATGGACCTTTGATCATGGTCAAGGGAGTACGGATGTCGTGTGCGGCATGTGTAAAGAAATTGATTTTCTCTTCCGAGGTTTTCCGCTCACGTTTGATAATCTGGTATCGGAGGAAGGCATACGCTGCCCCGGCAATCAGCAAAGCATAGAGCATGAAGGCCCAGAACGTCAGCCAGAAAGGACGTTCTACTAAAATACCGATTTCTCTTTCTTCCAGTACCTGTTGGTTATCGAGCAGGATGGAACGTACTTTCAGGGTATAGTTTCCCGGTGAAAGATTGGTATAACGAATGGTACCATTGTGGGTAGGAGGTGTCCACTCGTCGTAGAATCCTTCCAGTTTCCAGCTGTACAGAATGCTTGAAGGATTGTCAAAGTTGATGGACGACACTTCCATCGAAAATGTGTTCTGGTTGTATTTCAGCTGGATGAAGTTGGTTTCATCCAAAATCTTCTTCAGCGGTGAATGGGGTTCCATGGGGTGTACAGGATGGTACATGATGTTCAGGTTGGAGAACACCATGTGGCTGGAGAAACTGGAGGGCAGTTCCAGACTGTCCGGTAAGATGATTACCCCTTCATTGCTCCCGAAGATAAGACGGCCGTCGCGTGTGTGAAGGCCAGCGGTAGAATTGAAGTTGGAGGCCAGAAGTCCTTGTTCCCGGGTCCAGTTGGTAAACGTATGGTCTTTGGGCTTATAGAAAGATAAGCCGTTTTCTGTGCCTAAAAACAGATTTTCGTTTTTGTCGGGTACAATACTGTAAATGTTATTGGTCTGCAATCCACTGTTGTTGGCTACACAATGGGTGATTTCTTTTGTTTGGTTGTCAATGATGAACAGGCCGTTTCCGTAAGTGCCCACATATGTTTTTCGCAAGTCGGAAGTATGGTATATGGCATTTACACAGCCAATTTCTTCCTTCCCTTGATAAGGTAGGAGCCGTTTCTGTTTCTTGTCGAACACATACAATCCATGGATGCTTCCTACCCATAAAGAATTTTCGTCTTTTTCCTGTAGGAATGTAATGGGATAGGGAGAACTGTATTCTTGTTTTTCAGCAGTGCGAGGATTGTATCCTTTCAGGCTGTAGAAACCTCCACTCCATACCACCCCCTGTTTGTCTACGATGATTCCACGGATATATTTGTCGGGTGTTTCTCTGATAGGCGATTTTCCTTGCTGATGGAAGGTAGCTTTGCCTGTTTTCTTTTCTATAAGGAAAATACCAGACATATAGCCTCCGGCCAGTATGATTCCCGGCTTCACTTCACAGAGTGACAGAAAGATATGATTCTCATAGTTGGGGAGTTCATCTGACGTGCAATAATTTTTCCATCTTTTTTCACGGGAGTTGAAGCAACTTACTCCGTTGCAGGTAGCATACCAGATGTCGCCGTCCGAATCTTCCATGATTCCGTTTACACAGTCGTTGGACAAGGTATTGGGATTGTTGGGGGCGTGCTTATACCATTGGTATTGGGGATATCTTTCTGAGTAGATGGTAATTCCGATGGGATAAAGTACGTTCCATATCCGGTTGGTACGGTCCATGTAGATGTCCTTGATAATGTTGCCGTTCATTTTGTTCAGACTCTCATTGTCCTCCTGAAGGAAATGAGAGAGGCGCTTCTGAGTGATATTGAGTTTGTAGACACCGTCTCCGTCGGTGGCAATGAATACTTCTTCCGAATTTTCCCGGTTGGGTATAATGGTGTTTACCCCGATGTCTTTCAGATGATTTCCTAAGTCATTCAGTTCTCCGGTGGTGGGAGTATAGATGAATAACTTGTCGAGCAAGGCATTGATAATGAACTTTTTTGTCGGCTTGTGATAGTAAATGTAATCAATGATATGGATAGGGGGAATATTTACCTTCTGAATATTTTCCAGCAATCCATTATGAAAGGTCGCAGAATACAGATGCTCTTCGTTGGCTATAAAATATTTGTTTCCGTGAGCCTGTATCATGCACGTCACTTTACCTGGAATCTTTTGGCTGATTTTATGGCTTTTCCGGTTGTTTCCGTTGTAAGTGTACAGGCCGTTTTCGGTGCAGAACCAGATGTTTTTTTCTTCATCCATGTAGGTACATGTCACCGGGATGTTTTGTGTTTCAGGAAATTGTTGGTGAAGGTCGAACATCAGCTGGAAAGAGTCTTGTGCTTCGTCCAGACTGAAAACCAGACCGTCTTTCCCGATTTCCCACAATTGCTGGTCCTTGTCTGTTTTAAGGGTGTTCAAGTTGGGGAAACAACTGATGGTTGTTCCATTTTTGATAAGAGGATAGTGGGTGAATTGTTTTCCGTTGTAGCGGTCAACGCCCTTGTGGGTGAGAATCCATATGTAGTCGTGTTCCCCTTGTTGGAGAGAAAGCACCCGGCGACTGCTCAGCCCGTCGTCTATACCAATGTATTGGAATATCTGCGCTTCCATCTGCGTGAATGTGACAGACAACAGCAGGCAGACGATATATAGAAATTTGTGCATAATGTTTTCGTTGGGTATGGGGGACAAATTTCGTAAAAAACAATTTCTTATCAAAATAATGTGGAGGGTTTCGTCGTTGGGGAAAATAAAAAGGCATGGCTTTTAAAGCCATGCCTTGGGTTGTATTACATTATAAAGACGAATCTTTATTTGTCACCGCGGATTGCTGCAATACCCGGAAGAACTTTACCTTCGATAGCTTCCAGCAAAGCACCACCACCAGTAGAGATGTAAGATACTTGGTCAGCCATACCGAACTTGTTGATGCAAGCTACAGAGTCACCACCACCAATCAGTGAGAAGGCACCTTCTTTAGTTGCTTCTGCGATAGCTTCAGCGATTGCCTTAGAACCACCAGCGAAGTTGTCGAATTCGAATACACCGGCAGGACCGTTCCACAGGATAGTCTTAGCACCCTTGATTGCTTCTTTGAATTCTTCGCGAGTCTTAGGACCTGCATCCAATCCCATCCATCCGTCAGGAATGTTCTTGTCGTCGCAAACCTGAGTATTGGCATCGTTTGCAAATTTATCAGCAGCGATACAGTCGCAACCCAAAACCAAGTTAACACCTTTAGCTTTAGCTTTAGCGATGATATCCAGAGCCAGATCCAGTTTGTCATCTTCTACCAATGAGTTACCGATGTGACCACCCTGAGCTTTAGCGAAGGTAAATGCCATACCACCACAAAGAATCAGGTTGTCTACTTTGTCCATCAAGTTTTCGATGATACCGATCTTAGTAGAAACTTTAGAACCACCCATGATGGCAGTGAACGGACGTTTGATGTCTTTCAATACGTTGTCAACAGCTTTTACTTCTTTTTCCATCAGGTAACCCAGCATCTTGTGGTCTGCATCGAAGTAGTCAGCGATAACAGCTGTAGAAGCGTGTTTACGGTGGGCAGTACCGAATGCATCCATTACGTAGCAGTCAGCGTAAGAAGCCAAAGTCTTGGCGAATTCTTTCTGACGAGCTTTCATTTCTTTCTTTGCATCTTCGTATGCAGGATCTTCTTTGTCGATATCTACCGGTTTGCCTTCTTCTTCAGGATAGAAACGCAGGTTTTCCAGCAACAGTACTTCACCCGGTTTCAAGGCAGCAGCAGCGTCCTGAGCTTTAGCGCAGTCCGGAGCAAATTTCACCGGAGTACCCAGTGCAGCAGCTACAGCGTCTACAATCTGGCTCAAAGAATATTTAGCGTTTACTTTGCCTTTGGGTTTACCCATGTGTGACATGATAATCAAAGCACCACCGTCTGCCAAGATTTTTTTCAAAGTAGGCAGTGCACCACGGATACGAGTATCGTCAGTAATTTTACCTTCTTCGTTCAAAGGTACATTGAAGTCCACACGAACGATTGCCTTTTTGCCGGCAAAGTTGAATTTGTCAATAGTCATCATAATCTCTAATATTTTTATGTTTAAAGTGTTTCTGTTGCTACAGACACCCCTTGGAAGGATGCACCGCAAAGGTAAGAAAAAAAATAAAAAAGAAAGAATAAGGGGTAGATTTTTGCATACTTAAAGGCTGTTTTGAAGGTCGTTAAAAAACGCAAGTGCGTTTGGACTGAAACACAAGTACGTTTGAATCAAAACGCAAGTGCGTTTTAGGTAAAACGTCCTTGCGTTTTGTCTCAAACGTCAAAGCGTTTTCCTTGAAACGCACTTGCGTTTTTGGGGAACTTTCAACATGTTGATAAACAGTGATTTATTCAATGGGTGGAAGATCCTCCTCGCCTTCGAACCGGAGGGAATCTCCCAAAGCCATGTAGATGGAATCACTGTCACTGTAATGCGGGTAATAGTCGTTGCAGTCCCATGAGCGGTCCAGTTTTTCCTTTGGTTGCGGGAACTTCGCCACATAGAGCGGAGCCAGCTTGGGGTCGGCCAGCACTTTTTCCATGAAGTAACCGAATACCGGAAGGGCTGTACGGCTGCCTTGCCCCAGTTCGCCCGTGCGGAAATGGATGCTGCGGTATTCTCCGCCTACCCAGGCGCCTCCCACCAGATTGGGGCTGACCCCCACGAACCAGGCATCGGAGTGGTTGGACGAAGTTCCGGTCTTTCCGCCGAATTCGGTACCTTTGTCAAAGATGCGGAAGCGCCAGAGTGCCTGTGAGGTACCTCTCGGACAAGTCAGTCCCCCTCTCAGCATCTGCTGCATGAGGTAGGCGCTGGCATAGGGGATGGCCTGTGTCTTTTCCGGTTCTTCTTCATAAATGACGTGTCCGTCTTTGTCCTCCACCCGGGTGATGAGTATGGGGCGGATGGCTTCTCCGTCATTGACCACTGTGCCGTAAGCCGAAACGAGTTCCAGCAAGGAAACATCGGAAGCGCCCAGACTCAGGGCCGGTGTTTCTTCCAGTGGGGTACGGATACCCATTTTATGGGCAGTGGTGGCTATTTGATGGATACCTACCTCGTGGGCCACGTTGGCTGCGATGGTGTTGACCGATTGGGCAAAGGCCATTTTCAGGGACATGGTGTCGAGTGTGGCCCCTCCGTTGGCATTGTGCGGCATCCAGAGTTTCTTTTCACCATTCTCTTCCACTTCCCAAGGAATATTTTCATCCACCCGCAAATCACAGGGAGATAATCCCTGGTTCATGGCTTCTGCGTAGACAAAGAGTTTGAAGGTAGAGCCCGGCTGACGTTTGGACAATACCTTGTCGTATTTCCATGACTGGAAGTTGATGTCGCCCACCCAAGCCTTGACTTCTCCGGTGTGGGGAGCAATGGCCACGAAACCGCAGTGCATGAAGCGCTCCATATAGCGGATAGAGTCCATGGTGCTGAAGGTAGTATCCTTTTGTCCCAGTTGATAGTCGAACACCTTGCAACGATGAGGCTGGTTCAGGTAATAGAAGATGGAGTCGGTCTGACTGCCGTATTTGTGCGACAGATACTGGTAAGCCGGTGTTCTTTCAGCCAAATCTTCGATAAAGTGAGGTATCTCTTCCCCGCTTCGGTCTCTCCAGGGAGCTTGTGTGCCCCAGTGCGCATCGAATTTCTTCTGTACTTCCTGCATCTGCCGGTTAACGGCCTCCTCCGCATAGCGCTGCATCCGGCTGTCGACGGTGGTATAGATTTTCAGTCCGTCTCCATACAAGTCAATGTCGTTTTCCTTACACCAGCTTTTCAGTTCGTTGGCCACAGCCTCGCGGAAGTAGAGAGCCAGTCCGGTGTTGTAGCTTTCCTGTCTGAACTTCAGGATTGTGGGCAGTTGCCGGATAGAATCCAACTGATGTTTGTTCAGGAAATGGTGCTCGTACAGTTTTCCTAACACCACATTCCGGCGCGAAAGACTGTTTTTCGGGTTAATGCGCGGATTGTAGTAGGTAGTAGCTTTCAGCAATCCAATCAGGGTGGCTGCCTGTTCCACGGTCACCTTGTCGGGAGTCGTATTAAAATAGGTATGGCAGGCCGTTTTGATGCCGAATGCATTGCTTCCGAAGTCCACGGTATTGAAGTACATGGTCAGAATGTCTTCCTTGCTGTACAGCATCTCAATCTTGACGGCAGTCACCCATTCCTTGGCCTTCATGATGAGTAGTTTTACCCCAGGAATATAGCCCAGCAATCCGGTGGAGTACTGTGAACGGACTTTAAACAGGTTTTTCACCAGCTGTTGAGTGATGGTGCTGGCTCCGCGGGCATCTCCGTGTGCCACGTAGTCTTTTGCAGCAGCAAAGACACCTTCAAAGTCGATACCGAAATGCTTGTAGAAACGTTCGTCTTCCGTATAGACCAATGTCTTGATGAGGATGGGGGAAATGTCCTTGTATTCCACCGGTGTACGGTTTTCGGAATAGAATTTTCCAATCAGTTTTCCGTCGGCACTGTAAATTTCGGAAGCGATGTGTTGTATCGGTTCCTTGATGTTGAACATGCTCGGTGATTTTCCGAACAGCCACAGGAAGTTGAGGTCAATCATAATCAGCAGCACAATCAGCGAACAGATACCTGTCAGGATGGCCATGCCGGTGCGTCCATACCACGGCAATTTACGGAAAGTACGTACATACCATTGGATGGCTTGTTTTCCCGCCTTGAGCAGACGGCGGGTCGTTTTTCGTAAGAATTGAGTAAGGTAAAGGATGTATTTTTTCATATTTCGTTGTTTAACCATGCGTCAATCAGTTTTCGGGCAATGCTCAGTTTTTTAGGTATTTCCGGCAGGTGGTCACGACTGTAGAAGTCACCTGCGCTTAATTCTTCGTCCTGCAGCTTGATGGTGCCGCTTTCATATTCCGCATAATAACCTACCATGATGCCGCTGGGGTAAGGCCAAGGCTGGCTGCCGAAATAGGTCAGGTTCTTGATGCGGATACCAGTTTCTTCCATTACTTCGCGGCGAACGCATTCCTCTAAGGTTTCTCCCGGTTCCAGGAAACCGGCCACCAGTCCTTTGAAGGTTCCCCGGAAATTGCGGGCGTGCACCAGCAGGATGCTGTCGCCTTTTTTGATGAGTACGATGACAGCCGGAGAGATACGTGGATAAATCTCCAGTCCACAGTGAGGGCAGCGTTTGGTGATGGGACCTGTCTGTTCGGTGGGGGTACCACAGGCCGGACAGAAACGGCTTTGCTTGTCCCACGTCAGTATTTGGGAAGCTTTTCCGGCACACTGGTATTCTTCCAGCGGGAGAACATCGTAAGAAGCCCGCAAGTCGGTCGGGATGAAAGTATCCTCCTTTCCGTTCAGCTCCTCAAGGGGGAGGGCGTAGGCTTTGGCCGGGTGTCCCTGGATTTGTCCGATGGTATGTATCGTTGCATCGGCAGGAATTTTTACCGGTGGCTCTGTGGCATAGGGAATGTGAAATTGGTCACCTTCCTTTACGACCAGAAGTCGCTGGCCTTGGCAGAAGATGAACCAGCCGCACAGTTCTTTTGTATCTTGTTTCATGTTGGTGTGTACTTATTGGTTTAATCCTTTCATGGTGAGCTGGATGCGTTTCCGCTCGTGGTCGATGCTCAGCACTTTTACCCGTACGTGCTGGTGGATACGTACCACTTCGGTCGGGTCGCTGACAAAGCGGTCGGCCAGTTGGGAGATGTGTACCAGTCCGTTTTCCTTGATGCCGATGTCCACGAAACAGCCGAAGTTGGTGATGTTGGTCACGATGCCGGGCAGTTCCATGCCTTCCTGCAAATCGTCCAGCGTACGTACATTCTTGTCGAATTCAAATACTTGGATTTTCTGGCGCGGGTCTCTTCCGGGTTTGTCCAGTTCCTGAAGAATGTCGGTCAGGGTAGGAAGTCCCACGGTATCGGTGATGTATTTTTTCAAGTCAATCTTGCTGCGCAGTTCCTTGTCCTTAATCAAGTCGTTTACGCTGCAATGCAAATCCTTGGCCATCTGTTCCACGATGGGATAGCTTTCCGGATGTACGGCCGAGTTATCCAGCGGGTTCTTGGCCTGTGGAATACGGAGAAATCCGGCACACTGTTCGTAGGCCTTGGCCCCCATTCTTGGTACCTTGAGCAGTTGTCGGCGGGATTCGAACGGACCGTTCTCCGTACGGTAGTCTACGATGTTCTGTGCCAGGGTCGGACCTAAGCCAGATACGTACGTCAGCAGGTGCTTGCTGGCCGTATTGACATTCACCCCCACCAGGTTGACGCAGCTTTCCACCGTCTGGTCGAGGGCCGCTTTCAGCTTGGTCTGGTCTACATCGTGCTGATATTGGCCTACTCCGATGGACTTGGCATCAATCTTGACCAGTTCGGCCAGCGGGTCCATCAGACGGCGGCCGATGGAGACGGCGCCACGGACTGTGACATCGTAGTCTGGAAATTCTTCGCGGGCCGTTTTGGAAGCGGAATAAATGGAGGCTCCGTCTTCGCTGACCACGAATACCTGTACTTCTCGGTCGTAGCGCTGGCTGGTAACGAATTGTTCCGTTTCGCGACTGGCTGTACCGTTTCCGATGGCGATAGCCTCAATTTTATATTGTTCCACCAGCTTCACGAGTTTGCGTGCAGCCTGGGCATATTCTGATTTCGGGGGATGAGGATAAATGGCCTCGTTGTGCAGAAGAGTGCCTTGTGCATCCAGACAGACCACTTTGCACCCCGTACGGAATCCGGGGTCGATGCCCATGACCCGTTTCTGTCCCAACGGGGGAGCGAGCAGCAACTGACGGAGATTCTCGGCAAATACGCGAATGGCTTCTTCGTCGGCTTTTTCCTTGCTGAGTGCCGCAAATTCCGTTTCAATGGAAGGTTTCAACAAGCGCTTATAGGCATCGGACACCGCTTCTTCTACTTGACGTCCACACTCATTGTTTGCTCGGACGAACAGTCTTTGCAAACGTTCGTTGCAGCTTTCTTCGTCTTCCGGAAAAATGGAAACTTTCAACACGCCTTCCGCTTCTCCCCGGCGGAGCGCCAGCAGGCGGTGGGAAGAGCATTTCTTGAGCGGTTCGCTGAAATCAAAATAGTCACGGTATTTGGCAGAGGCTTCCTCCGATTCTTTTCCTTTTACTACTTTGGCTTGGATAAGGGCCTGCCGTTGGAATTGGTTGCGCATCAGGTGGCGTGAACGTTCGTCTTCGCTGACTTGTTCGGCCAGAATGTCGCGGGCCCCTTTCAGGGCATCTTCCTCATCTTTTACGTCACCTTTCACAAAAGCACGAACTTTGGTTCCGAGGTTGTTTTCTTTCTGCATCATCAGCAGCAGAGCCAATGGTTCGAGTCCTTTGGTACGTGCCGCCTCGGCTCTGGTCTTTCGTTTGGGCTTGAAGGGCAGGTAGATGTCCTCCAGTTCAGTGGTATTCCAGCAGGCGGTGATGCGGGCTTTCAGTTCCGGTGTCAGTTTGCCTTGTTCTTCAATGGTGGAAAGGATAGTCTCTTTTCGCTTGGACAGTTCGCACAGTTTTTCATACCGTGTCTGAATGTCTCCTATCTGTACTTCATCCAGTCCGCCGGTCGCTTCTTTGCGGTAGCGGCTGATGAAAGGAATGGTTGCTCCTCCCTGGAGCAGTTTGAGTGTGTTGGCAATGCGATGTTCCGGCAGTTTTAATTCGGCGGCAATCATCCGGCTGAAATCTTCCATGAAAAAGGGAATTGAGTTATATCGGCTACAAAAGTAGTGAAAAAATGGGAAAATATCAGCGTGGGGCGGTCTTTCGTTTTTTAGTATTTTAGGAAGTATCCTGGTGGAATATCGGGAACTTCTCGTATCTTTGCGGCAATTATGACCAATGTCAGATAAAATGAAGACTAGACCAATCTATTTTATTATTAGCCTGATCACTTTGTGGGGCATGAGTCACATGCAGTTACGTGCAGCCGACAGTGAGACTGTGACACTGAAGTTTATGGAAACCAGCGATGTGCATGGTTGTTATTTCCCGTATAATTTTATCCAGAATAAGCAGATGAAAGGCAGCTTGGCCCGTGTTTCTTCGTATGTGAAGGAGCAACGGGAGAAGTATGGGCAGAATGTTATTTTGATGGACAATGGAGACATCCTTCAGGGACAGCCGGTGGCTTATTACTATAATTATATGGATACGACCTCGGTGCATGTCTGTGCCGCCATGTTGAACTATATGCGTTACGATGTGGGCAACATGGGTAACCACGATGTGGAAACCGGACATGCGGTGTACGACCGTTGGGTGAGACAGTGTGAGTTTCCGGTGTTGGGAGCCAACATTATCGATGTCAAGACGGGACGTCCGTACCTGAAACCATACGAGGTGATGGAACGGGACGGGGTGAAGATTGCTATCCTCGGTATGATTACTCCCGCCATACCCTCTTGGCTGCCTGAGCAATTGTGGAGCGGACTGCGGTTTGAAAGTATGACTGCTTGTGCAGAAAAATGGGTGAAAGAAATCCAGGAAAAGGAACATCCGGACATCCTGATTGGTTTGTTCCATGCAGGGCCGGAAGGAAACCGCTTGGACAATGCCATTGAAAACGAATCGGCTGAAGTGGCTAAAAACGTGCCGGGATTCGATGTGATATTTATGGGACACGACCATACGCGCTGGAATGAAAGAGTAGCCAATGTGAAAGGTGATTCTGTGCTGTTGGTAGACCCGGCCAATACCGCCAAAGTGGTTTCCGAGGTTACTTTTACGGTGAAGAAACAGAATGGGAAGGTGGTTTCCAAGCAGGTAGAGGGCAAGCTGGTCCATATGGATGACTATGCCGTAGACTCGGATTTCATGAATACATTCCAGAAGCAGTATGAGACTACCTTGAATTTTGTTTCGCGGAAAATCGGTCGGATTGAACATACCATTTCTTCGAAGGAGGCCTTCTTTGGTCCTTCTGCTTTTATCGACTTGATTCATCAGTTACAGCTGGACATTACCGGGGCAGATATTTCTTTCTGTGCTCCGCTGTCGGCTTATGCTGAAATCAAGGAAGGTGACATTTGTGTGAGCGACATGTTCAACTTGTACAAGTTTGAGAATATGCTTTATACCATGGTGCTTTCTGGAAAAGAGGTGAAGAATTTTCTGGAAATGTCGTACGACCTTTGGGTGAACCAGATGAAATCGGCCGATGACCATTTGTTGCTGTTAAACGAGAAAGACAATGGCTTCGGGCGTTTCCGCAACCCCAGCTTCAACTTTGATTCTGCGGCAGGCATTATTTATACGGTGGATGTGACCAAACCCCGTGGCGAAAGAATTACCATTGAACGTATGGCCGACGGAAAACCCTTTGAACCGGCTAAACAATACAAGGTGGCAGTCAATTCTTACCGTGGAAACGGAGGAGGTGATTTGCTGACTAAAGGTGCAGGTATTCCCAAGGCAGAACTTTCCAAGCGCATTATTTTCTCTACCGACAAGGATTTGCGCTATTACTTGATGAAACGGATTGAGGAAGTCAAGGTGCTGGATCCGAAGCCGCTGAACCAGTGGAAGTTCATTCCGGAAGAGTGGACCATTCCGGCGGCACAGCGTGATTATAAACTTTTGTTTGGAACAGACAAAGACTAATGTTCATAATTAATCCATAGGGATATGTATAAAGGCCTTCGCAGGTATCTACGGACAGTGGCATGTGGACTGGCAATCTTGTTTGCCTCCTATTATGCCACCACGGCCCTGTTTGCCCACGTGCATGTGGTGAACGGGGTGATGCTTGTGCACTCGCATCCTTTTACAAAATCTCACTCTCATAACGATGGCCAGGCGCTGGCCCTTCATTTTCTTTCCAGTTTTTATTCCTTGGAAGCAGGACAGACGGATATTGCACTTCCGAATCTGCATCTGCTTTGTTCATTGGATGAAAAACTGGAAATCTCGCCTGTCGTATGTTCTTATGCGGCAGGAATTTATCTCCGTGCTCCTCCCATACAATAGTTCTATTGGAGATTTGAAGAACTTAGTATGAATATTTTAGGAGCAAATTATGAAAAAATATATCAATTTGTGGATGGGAGTGGTATGCACTCTCGTCAGCTATGCGTATGCTTACGCAGAAGGTCCCGTAAAAGAGGGAAATGCCATTGTGGGGCATGTCATTGAAAAAGGTTCGGAGGCAGGTTTGCCTTATGCGGCCGTGTTGGTAGTGGAAACCGGTGAAGGTACTGTGACAGACGGAGAAGGTTATTTCCGTTTCAAGCATGTTCCGGAAGGAGAATATTCCGTGAAGGTGCAGATAATGGGGTATGCCACGCAGGTAAAAAAAGTGACGGTCAGCAAGGATTTTGTGGTCGACATGCATTTCGTGATGGAAGAAGAATCTATTATGACGGATGAGGTGGTGGTATCAGCCAACCGGAATGAAACCAGCCGGAAGGTGGCCCCAGTGGTGGTCAACGTGATGAACAACAAATTGTTTGAGATTGTGAATTCTACTGATTTGGCCAAGTCGTTGAGCTATCAGTCGGGATTGCGGGTGGAAAACAACTGTCAGAATTGTGGTTTTCCGCAGGTGCGTATCAATGGGCTGGAAGGACCTTATTCGCAGATTCTGATTAACAGCCGTCCGGTAATGAGTGCGTTGTCGGGGGTGTACGGACTGGAACAGATACCGACCAATATGATTGAGCGGGTGGAAGTGGTACGTGGTGGAGGTTCTGCCTTGTTCGGAGCCAATGCCGTGGGAGGTACCATCAATATCATTACCAAAGACCCCGTACGTAATTCGTTTCAGGTGGCTTCTACGATGTCGAACCTGAACGGAAAGGTGTGGGAACAGTATATGGGGGCCAATGCCTCACTTGTTTCGTCCGACAATTCGTACGGTATTGCGCTGTATCAGTCCTACCGTAACCGTAATCCGTATGACGCGGATGGAGACGGATTCTCTGAATTGGGAAAACTCAATATGAATACTTTCGGGTTGCGGGCTTATTATCGTCCCACTCAGTTCAGCCGCATCAGTCTGGAATATCATACGACGAATGAATTTCGTCGTGGCGGCAACAAATTTGACTTGCAGCCGCATGAAACAGACATCACGGAGCAGACCAAGCACATCATCAACAGTGGAGGGCTGACCTACGACGTGTTTTTTAACGAGTACAAACATAAGCTTTCGGTCTATGGTTCGGCTCAGCACATTGACCGTAACAGTTATTATGGAGCAGGTGGCGACCCGAATGCTTACGGAAAGACCAAGGACCTGACTGCCGTAGGAGGAGCCATGTATGTAGGCAATATGGATAACTGCCTGTTTTCGCCGGCTACCTTTACGGGCGGAGTGGAATACCAGTATAATTCCTTGCACGATGTAATGACGGGTTACCAGCGTGACTTGCAACAGAATGTGAAGATTGCCAGCGGATTTGTGCAGAATGAATGGAAATTGGACTATTTCACGATCCTGGCCGGATTCCGGTTGGACAAGCATAATCTGGTAGACAAGGTGATTTTCAGTCCCCGTATCAACACGCTTTGGAAACCTTCCGACAAGTTCCAGGGACGTCTGACCTGGTCGACTGGTTTCCGTGCTCCCCAGGCTTACGATGAAGATTTACATGTAGCGGCCGTGGGAGGTGAAGCAATGGAAATCCGTTTGGCAGAAGGATTGAAGCCTGAGCGTTCTCAGAGTTTCAGCGGCTCGATTGATTGGACAGCCAATTTCGGACATTTCCAGTCGAACCTACTTATAGAAGGGTTTTACACGGCTTTGAATGATGTGTTCTATTTGGAAAGCATAGGGACGGATCCCGTTTCAGGTACTTCTGTGCAGGAACGTCGAAATGGCAGTGGGGCCCGGGTGTATGGAGCCAATATTGATTATAAAATCGCGCACGGCAAGGAAGCCCAGTTGCAGTTGGGATTTACCGTACAGCGCAGCCGTTATACGGAGGCCGTGAGATGGAGTGAGGATGAAGATGTGGCACCCATCAAGCGTATGCCACGTACACCGGATTATTACGGGTATTTCACCTTCAGTTCTGCACCTTTGAAGAATTTTGATTTTTCTCTTTCAGGTGTCTATACAGGCCGGATGATTGTGCCTCACTTTGCAGGTTATATTGAAAAAGACCGCTTGGAGCATACACCCGATTTTATGGATTTCAATCTGAAGTTGAACTATACCTTTGTATTGAACGACCATCTGAAGTTGCAGGTGAATGGAGGGGTACAGAACATCTTCAATGCGTTTCAGAAAGATTTGGATAAAGGCGGAAAACGTGACTCGAAGTATTTCTACGGTCCTACACAGCCTCGTACCTACTTTATTGGCATCAAGTTCTTCAATTGATGCACGGATAAAATAAATAAGAGTGTCTTTTTAGCGGTGTCTTCTGTCAAGGCACCGCTTTTTTGTATAGGACCTCGCTTTCTTGTTACAAAAATTGTGTGAAATAAGTCAAATCGCTATTTTTGTGGGAAAAATTAAAGATATATGAAAAAGACAGTATGGATTCTTACACTTGGTTTGTCGCTTTGCGGGCATGCTTTCGCGCAAAACTTTGACGATTATTTTGTAGACAAGACACTTCGTTTGGATTATATATTCACGGGAAATGCCGACAAGCAGGATATTTGTTTGGATGAGTTGTCATCGCTTCCTCAGTGGGCAGGGCGGCATACGCATTTGTCGGAACTGCCTTTGGCGGGAAATGGTGAAATCACCATGAAGGACAAGGCTACAGGAAAAGTCATTTACCGGACTTCTTTCTCAAGCCTGTTTCAGGAATGGCTGGGTGAAAAGGAAGCCAAAGTGCTGACCCGTGGATTTGAAAATACGTTTTTGGTGCCTTACCCCAAGCAGCCGGCTGAGATTACCGTGACATTGAAAGATGCCTATCAGAAACCCAGCGCCACACTGACGCATGAAGTCAATCCCAAGGATATTCTGATTCACCAGCGAGGTACGGGCAATCTGACTCCTCACCGTTATTTATGGAAGGGTGGGTCATCGGAGAAGTGTATTGACGTAGCTATTATGGCAGAGGGCTACTCGGCAAAGGATGAAGAACTGTTCTATAAGGATGCCGAGATTGCCTGTGAGTCTTTGTTTGAGCATGAACCGTTCAAGAAACTGAAAGACCGCTTTAATATTGTCGCTGTATTCAGTGAATCAAAAGACAGCGGGGTTAGTATTCCGCGGAACAACGAATGGAAGACCACGGCGGTCAGTTCCCATTTTGATACGTTTTATTCCGACCGCTACCTGACTACCCGGAGTGTAAAAGCCATTCACAACTGGTTGGCAGGTATTCCGTATGAACACATTATCATCCTGGCCAATACGGATACGTATGGGGGAGGAGGCATCTATAATTCCTATACATTGACTACAGCCCATCACTCTATGTTCCGTCCGGTAGTCGTGCATGAGTTTGGTCACAGCTTTGGAGGCTTGGCGGACGAATATGCGTACGATGAAGCGCCGAGTCCGTTGTATCCTTACAGCGTAGAACCATGGGAACCCAATATCACGACTTTGGTACACTTTGAAGATAAATGGAAAGACATGGTGGAACCGGGAACTCCTATCCCGACGAAACCACAGACGGACGAGAAACTGCTGTATACCAAAGTCGGAGTATATGAAGGGGGCGGTTATACGAAAAAAGGTATTTATCGTCCTACTACAGAATGTCGGATGAAAATCAATGAGGCACCAGTGTTCTGTCCAGTTTGCCAGCGTTCACTGGAACGGCTTATCCGTTTTTATACAGAATAATCACGTTAAATCTATATAGGTATGCTTCAATTTATCCCCTTGCATACGAAGGACCAGGCGTATGCGTTTGTAGAGAATCTGTGGCATGAATCTTTTCCGGAATCGGAACGAAGAGAGGATGGAGCTCAGCGTCACAATGTAGACCACAATGCGGCTTTTACTTGTTATCTGATTGCGGAGGATACACTTCAGATAGGATTGATTACCGTATGGACATTGGAAGGCTTCTCTTATGTGGAACATCTGGCTACATCTCCTTTGGTACGTAACAAGGGATATGGCCGGAGAATCATGGAGGCACTTCAGAAGCAATTCCGTGGAATCATTGTGTTGGAGGTAGAGAAGCCGGTAGACGAAATGAGTCGTCGGCGAATAGATTTTTACGAACGTTGTGGCTTCCGCTTGTGTGAAAGGGATTATGTACAGCCTCCTTACCGGAAAGGGGGAGAGAGTCTGCCCATGTTCCTGATGTACGCAGGTACAGACGATGTTGCGGCCGATTTTGAATCCATTCGGGATGAGATATACGAGAAAGTATATGGTGTGAAATCCGTATGAGGTAAAACAAAAAGAAAAACGCGGAAACTGAATTGTATAGAATTTCAGTTTCCGCGTTTTTTATATGGTATAATGAGGTTATTCTTTCCAGCCGCCTCCTAAGGCTTTGTAGAGGTTGACCAGCGTAATCTGTTTGTCACGTACAGCGTTGCTCAGGCTGATTTGTGCATCCAGGTATCCACGTTGTGCGTCCAGCAAATCCATGTAGCCGATTACTCCATTGATGTATTGCAGCTGAGCCAGGTCCAGTGTGATTTTGGATGACTGTTCCAGACGCAGACGAGTTTCATAGATTTCTTTCACCTTATTATATTCTGCAATGGCATTATAAGCATCTTTGAAAGCATTCAATACGGCTTTTTCGTATGCGTATGCAGCCTGTTCGCACGCTGCTTTCTTGGCTTTCAATATCGCACGGTTCTTGCCCATGGCAAACAGCGGTTGGAGGATAGTTCCTGCCAACAGATAGTGAGGTGACTTGAAGATGTGTGAAAGTTCTTCGTTTTCTGAACCATGAGTGGCCGTCAAGGTCAGTTTTGGGAACATGTTGGTAAAGGCGATTCCCACTGCGGCATTGGCGGCAATGACGGCCTGTTCGGCCTGGCGTACATCCGGTCGGCGTTCCAGCAAGGAGGAAGGAAGTCCCACGGGAAGTGAAGCGGAATGAACGACATCTTCCGGCAGAGTAGCCCGTTTGATTTCATGAGGATATTCTCCAGCCAGGAATGTAATCTCATTTTGTTTCAACGTGATTTTCCGTTCCAGGTCGGGGACGAGGGTGGCCGTACGCGCCAATTCCACTTGGGCCTGCCGGTAAGCTGTTTCGGAAGTCAATCCGCCTTCGTAGCGGATACGTGCCAGGTGCAAGCTTTCCCGACGGGCATCTACGGTCTTTCTCACGATGGAAAGTTCGTTGTCGAGGGCTACCAGTTCGAAATAAGACTGTGCCACCTGTGCTACCAAGCTCATTCGGAGGGCCCGCTGGTTCTCGATGGAA
Organism: uncultured Bacteroides sp.; assembly: GCF_902472605.1. Classification (GTDB taxonomy): domain Bacteria; phylum Bacteroidota; class Bacteroidia; order Bacteroidales; family Bacteroidaceae; genus Phocaeicola. Next base: position 19,924 of record NZ_CABROP010000015.1, on the reverse strand, counting down.
CCCATAAATTCGGCCATACTCTTGTCTTTTGCCCAACGCAGGTTCCCCCACAGGTCGATTTCCCAGGTGATTCCTAACTTGATGTCGTACTGGTTATCTTTTTTATAGTTGTCTCCGCCATAATCTTCTCCCTCTTCTTCCGCATAGAGTTTCAACCCTAACTGTGGGAACAGGTTAGCATAATCAATCCGTTTCATGGCAGCCAGTTCCTTGACTCTGGCAGCTGCAATCAGCATATCCTTGTTGTAGTCCAGCGTCTTTTGGATGAGTTGCTGGAGGATGGTGTCGGTGTACATCTGTTCCCAAGGATAGTCACCGATGGAAGTGGAGTCTACGCTGGTACTGTCGAGGGTAGTAGGCAGCTCCATTTTGGGGCGGGTATATTGTTTCCCGATTTTGCAGCCCCCCATCAGAAGGGCTGCTACGGAAATGAGTAAAAGGCGATATAATTTGTTAGTCGGTTTCATAAGCTACATCTGTAAGTTTACTTTTTCACTTTCATTTTATGAGTGGCTTTGTAAATCATTACAAAGAAGAACGGCACGAGCAAAATACCTACGGTAACTGCCACAATCATTCCAAAGAAGACACCTGTACCGATGGCCTGTCGGCTGGCAGAGCCCGGACCGGTGGCAATTACCATCGGAAGCATACCGAGGATAAAGGCCAGTGAGGTCATCAGAATCGGACGGAAACGCAGGCTGGCTGCATGGAGGGCCGATTCTACGATGTCGCGTCCCTTGTCCACCTCGTCTTTGGCGAATTCCACAATCAAGATGGCGTTTTTGGCGGCCAGACCAATCAGCATAACCAGACCAATCTGGAAGTAGGTATCGTTTTCCAGTCCGCAGAGGGTAATACCTGCATAGGCTCCCAACACCGCTACCGGAAGTGAAATCAATACGGCAATCGGTACGGTCCAGCTTTCATACAAGGCGGCCAGGAACAGGAATACGAACAGGAACACCAATGCCAGGATAAGTCCGGTTTGTCCGCCGGCCTGTTTTTCCTGATAGGAAAGACCACTCCATTCCACTCCGATGTTCTCGGGTAGCTTTTCGCGGGCAATCTGTTCCAACAGTTCCATTACCTGTCCGGAGCTGGCTCCGTTGGCTGTAGTACCTCGGATGACGGAAGTATTGAACATGTTGAAACGTTTGATACTTCCCGGGCCGGTCGTATAATCTGTGTTACCCAAAGCTGTCAGCGGAATCATGTTGCCGTCTGACCCGCGGACGAAGAACAGGCCGATGTTGTCGCGTTCGCGTCGGTAAGGAGCTTCTGCCTGAATGTACACACGGTAGATACGGTTGAACATGTTGAAGTCGTTCACATATACGGAACCGGTGTATGCCTTCATCGTTGAGAATACGTCTGCCATCGGCACTCCAGAGAGTTTCACTTTATCCCGGTCTACATCGAAGTAGAGTTGAGGGATCTCAGCCTGCAGAGAGGAAGAAAGTCCTGCAATTTCTTTTCGTTGTGATGCGTAATACATCAGGGTATCGGTAGCCCGTACCAGGTCGTCGTAGGTGGCGTCACCGCGGGCTTCCAGCTGCATTTCGAAACCGCCGGCCGTACCCAGACCCGGAATGACTGGAGGCGTGGAAAGATAGACCTTGCTTTCCGGATAAGTTTCCAGTTCTTTCTGTATTCTCTCCATCACTTCATCAATGGTCGTGTTGTCACGTTCTTTCCATTCCTTCAGAATGACGGTCAGCTGGCTTCGGGCCTGACTGGTTCCTACACGCGGGCTGCTACCGGTGACATTCTGTACGTATTCTACCGCCGGATCCTTCATGATGAAGTCTACGGCCCGGTCGGTCACAGCGCGGGTTCTTTCCAAGGTGGCAGTTTCCGGAAGTTCCAGTTCTACGGTGAAATAACCTTGGTCTTCAACTGGAAGGAAGCTGGTGGGCACCAATCGGTGGAACATATAGATGAAAATCAATACCATTCCGAAGCCGACCATCACCCGACGTGGATTCTTGATGATGCGCTTGATATAAATAATGTATTTATTGTTTCCGATAGCCAGCCATTTGTTGATGAAGCGGAACACGCGGTTTTGGGGCTTGTTCGGGTCAACCGGCCGCAGGATGAGTGAACACATCACCGGACTCAACGTCAAGGCTACGACTGTAGAAAGAAGTACGGACACTACGATGGTGACTGTAAACTGGCGATAAAGCTGTCCGGTGATACCGGAAAGGAAGCTAACCGGGACGAATACGGCAGCCAGTACCAGTGAAGTGGCGATGATGGCTCCTACCAATCCTTCCATGGCTTTCTTGGTAGCCTCATACGGACTGAGCTTTTCTTCATCCATGATACGCTCCACGTTTTCCACCACGACGATGGCATCATCCACCACAATACCGATGGCCAGTACTAATCCCAACAAGGTCAGGATGTTGAGCGAGAAACCGAATATCAGCATGAATCCGAAGGTACCAATCAAAGAAATCGGTACGGCTACAACCGGAATCAGTGTGGCACGCCAGTTCTGCAAAGAAAGGAATACTACAACGATTACCAGGAACAAGGCCTCGAACAGCGTCTTGTACACTTCGTGTATGGATTCCGAGATATAATCGGTCATATCGAACGGGAAGTTGTATTCCATTCCTTCCGGGAAACTTTTGCTGATTTCTTTCATGGCGTCTTTCACGCTTTGAGCTACCTCCATGGCGTTGGCTCCCGGAAGCATGTAAATACCCAGAATAGCTGCGTTGCCACCGTTGATACCACTTTCCGTGCTATAGGAAGAAGCTTCCAAGGATACTCGAGCCACATCGCGCATACGGATAAGAGAGCCGTCCGGATTGGCGCGCAGTACAATTTCCTCAAACTGGGAAGCCGATGACAAACGTCCCTGTGCTGTGATGGGCACGGTGATGTCCACCCCGTTCATGGGTTGCTGTCCGAGTACACCGGCAGCCGATTCACGGTTCTGGTCTTTCAAGGCGTTCTGTACGTCCTGCACGGTGAGTCCGAAGTTGGCCAGCTTGGCGGGGTCTACCCAGATTTGCATGGCATAGTAACGGCTACCGATGTTGGAGATACGTCCTACTCCCGGAATACGACGGAGTAAGTCGAGTACGTTCAGCGTGGCAAAGTTACTCAGATAGATTTCGTCAAACTTCGGGTCGTTGGAAGTCAAACAGAGGGTCATCAACTGGCTCGGAGCTTGCTTCTCGACAGAGATACCGTTCTGAATCACTTCGGCCGGCAAGCGCGATTCCGCCAGTTTGATACGGTTTTGGATTTCCACAGCTGCCAGGTCCGGGTCGGCAGAAATGTCGAAAGTAACTGTGGCAGAGAAACCTCCGGAGTTGGAGCTGCTGGATTCCATGTAGAGCATGCCCGGTGTTCCGTTCAGTTCCTGTTCAATCGGAGTTGCTACTGCCTGTGACACGGTCACAGCACTCGCTCCCGGATAAGAAGCACTGATTTTTACCACAGGTGGCGTAATTTGCGGGTACTGATCGATAGGCAGCATCATCAGTCCGATGACACCTATAATCACGATTAATATGGAGATGACAGCCGAGAAGACGGGTCTGTCAATGAAAAAGCTGACTTTCATGCGTAAATTCGTTTAGGTGGATTATTCTTCCTCTTTTTTCGCTTCGTTGTTGAGTTTGGCAGGATCTTGTACACGGACTTTCATTCCTGGAGCCAGTTTGTGGAAACCTTCGTACACAATCATTTCTCCGGCTGCCAATCCGCGTTCCACTACTACATCATTTCCGAACTCAGGGCCGAGCTCGATGAAACGTCTTTCTACGGTAGAATCTTTTCGCATGACGAAGATATGGGCTCCTCCCTTTTCGATAATCAGGGCTTTCTGAGGAACTACCGTGGCATTTTCACGTACGTCGAGCAATACTTTTACTTTGGTAAACTGTCCCGGCAGCAATACATGGTCCGGGTTAGCCAGTTCGGCACGTACGGAGAAAGTACCTGTTTTCGGGTTTACCTGAGGAGCGGCAAAGTCTACCAAACCTTTGTGCTCATAGACGCTGTTGTCCGGCAGGGTGATGGTGACGGTAGGCTGCCAGGAACGGGTGGAATCCTTCTGACCGAAAGTTACGTTTCTTTCCTTGCTTTTCAGGTAGTCGAGGGCAGTCATACTGAAGTCTACGAGGATGGTATCACTCTTTACGATGGTGGCCAGCAATGATTTTCCGCTGCTGCCTACCAATGTTCCCAAGTCGACGTGGCGTTCACTGATTTGTCCGGAAATGGGAGAACGTACCACCGTATAACCCAGTTCCTGTTCGGCTTGTTCCAAATCGGCTTTACTCATTCCCACACTGGCCACAGCTGTCTCATACGCTGCTACGGCATTGTCCAAGTCCAGTTGGCTGGCAGCGTTCTGTTCATAAAGCGGACGGATACGTTCCAGGTCACGCTTGGCCTTTTGAGCTTGTGCTTCATCTTTCTTCAACTGGGCACGTACTTTGTCGGCTTTCGCACGATATTGATCTTGATTGATGATGAACAATACTTGATTCCGCTTGACTGAGGTACCTTCTTCAAATAGCATTTGCTCCAAAAAACCCTCTACACGGGCACGTACTTCTACAAACTGTTGCGCACGGACACGTCCTACGTATTCGCCGAATATTTGTACATTCTGCCGGCTGGCAGGCATGACGGAAACAACTGGGATTTCAGGAGCGGGTTTCTTTTCTCGGGTAAAAATAAAATAAAGAGATAAAATGACTGCGATGCCGATCACCATGTAAATCATTTTTTTTCTTTTTACCTTTAATTCTTTCCTAGTCAAAAAGCGTTTCATAAGTTCAATTTTTTTATAGTTTTAGATGCCATTATCTTTAGAATGGCGGACAAGATTCGTGCCAAAGATACAAATTAATTCTATAAGCTGAAAATCAGGCTACTTCCTCTTTTGATAGATAAGGAAGTATTGGGGAATTTTACGAACTGTTGTGGAAAAAATCCACACTTTGTGTGGGAGATTAGCGTTCCCTCCATAAATGTTTGAGCGTCCAAAGCGGGTGATGCCATAACATTCGGGGGCCTGCATATCGCATGACTTCTTTTATTTTCTGTTTCATCTCCGGGCGATAGCAGTGAATCGGGCATTGACGGCAGGTTTTCTTCTGTTCCCCGAAAGGGCAATGCGCCAGCCGTTGGTGGGCATAGTCCAACAGTTCCTTGCAGTCTTGGCAAAGGGTAGAGTTCCCTTCTTTGTGCCGGCAATAAAACCGGATCATCTGTTCTACGGTTTGTTTTTCTTCTTCTCGTCGTGAAAGTTTATTCATATAATATATGTAACTTCGGTTTACAAAGGTACGAATAGAATTGATATTTTTCGTAACTTTGCGCCCGAAATAATCTGTAAACAAAATGATATTAGAGGAACATTTAGAGACGACTGTAAAGGCTCACGATCAGTTGCTGCATCGTAGAGTGGATTTATTGTTGCGTACGGGGAAATTATTGGTAGAGAGTCTGGCCGATACGAACCGTATTGTAAGAAACATGAAACGTACGGCTGCTTACCTTGGCATCCCTGAAGAGAAGCTCCATATCAATGTCAGTTTTACGATGCTGATGGTGAATGTGAGTGACGGCGATTATTCTTTCACTAAATTTCAGCGTATCGAGGGTCACGGTGTGAACATGACGGCCATTTCGGAGGTGAGCAAACTTTCTTGGCGTGCCATTGAGCAGGATTACACTTTGGACCAGTATGAAGAAGAACTGGAGAACATCCGGAAAAAGAAACGTAACTACACTCCTTGGCAGGTGGCTGTTGGTGCCGGTTTTGCTTGTGGAGGATTCTGTATTCAGTTCGGTTGCGACTGGATGGCGTTCCTGTATGCTTCTATTGCGGCTATTTTGGGTATGCGTCTCCGTCAGATTTGCAATGAATCTGGTTTGAATCATTACATGGGCATTGCTATTTCTGCCTTTGTGGCTACTATCATTGCTTGGGCATCTACTCTGTTGCCGGCCGAATGGACTTCCACTCCCTGGCATCCGTTGTTGGCTTGTGCCTTGTTCATTGTGCCGGGTGTTCCTTTGATTAATTTTGTGGACGATATGCTCGACAATTACATCCAGGTAGGTATTGTGCGGGCGGTGAACACCCTTTTGATGGTGGCGGCCATGGCCTTCGGTATTGCGTTTGCAGTGAAGCTCTGTCACATTGATAATTTCTTCCCAACCATCAGTATGGTTCCTCATCATAAATATTGGGAATATGCCATTGCAGCGGCTATTTCAGCCATGGGCTTCTCGATGATATTTAATATCCAGCGTCGCTTGTTGTGGGTGGTAGCCCTTGGAGGTATCATTGCGGTTTGTACGCGTAACTTTGTCAATTTAGGACCGAGTACCAACAATATCGGTTTGGATATGGGATTGGTCATCGGTTCCTTCTCAGGTTCCGTATTAGTTAGTCTGATTGCCATCAAGGCAGTGCATTGGTTCCATGTACCGAATCACGTGCTGACTATCCCTTCGGTGATTCCGATGATTCCGGGAGTGCTGATGTACCGTATGCTGTTTGGATTGATTAATATGAATGTACAATCCATCGATCAGGTTACCCCGTTGATGAAGGCCATAGAAAGTGGTGTCAATTCCGGATTGATTATTATGTGTATCGCTTTAGGAGTTGCCATTCCGAATATCTTTGGTCGTCGTTTTATTGCGGCTTCCAAGAACAAGCGCTTGGCGGAAATACTGAAAGAACGCCGTGCTCGCGGTAAGTTTATTGAATGGTAATCGGAAGAGATGCTTATTGATTGATAGAATTTGCGAGTTTACTTCATAAAAAATCCCCCTCAGTTCACATTGGATTGAGGGGGATTTTTTTAGGGTAAGCCTGGAGCTTAGAATTCAAATTTTTCCAGTTTCATGGCAGCCAGTCCCTGAATCTTGGGAACCAGGGTCGTGAAGTGCGCGCTCTGTTCGTGGGCAGTCAGTGAGGCTGCATCTTTCCATGTTTCACAGATCATCAGGACATCCTTGCGGGTGCTGCTTTGAAAAAGGTCATATGCTACACAGCCATTGTCTTTCAATGAGGCCGCTACCAGTTCTTTTGCCGCAGTGACTACTTGGTCGTAGTTCTTGTCTTCTACTTGAATAAATACGTTTAGTCTGATCATTGTTTCTTGTTTTTAAGTTTATAACGGTCGTAAAGATAGATAAAAAAAAGGGATTACACTCATGTGCAATCCCTTTTTGATATTTATTCAGAAAGATTATTTCTTACCTTCCAGCTGTTCTTTCAATGCAGCCAGTGCATCGATGTCACCCAGAGTAGTAGAAGCAGCCTGGTTCTGAATCATCGGAGTTTCTTCTTTCTTAGAAGCTTTCTTTGCTTTCTTTTCTGCCTTTTCTTCAGCTTTTGCAGCATCTTCGAAGATACGGCTGTGAGAAACGATGATACGTTTAGCATCCTTGTTGAATTCGATTACCTTGAACGGCAATTTTTCATCCAACTGAGCCTGAGAACCGTCTTCTTTTACCAGGTGTTTCGGAGTTGCGAAACCTTCTACACCGTAAGGCAATGCTACGACAGCACCCTTGTCCAACATTTCAACGATAGTTCCTTCGTGGATAGAACCTACTGTGAATACTGTTTCGAATACATCCCAAGGATTGTCTTCCAACTGCTTGTGACCCAAGCTCAGACGACGGTTTTCCTTGTCGATTTCCAATACAACTACGTCGATGTCAGCACCAATCTGAGTGAATTCAGAAGGATGTTTGATCTTCTTAGTCCAAGACAGGTCAGAGATGTGGATCAAGCCGTCTACACCTTCTTCGATTTCTACGAATACACCGAAGTTAGTGAAGTTACGTACTTTAGCAACATGCTTAGAACCTACAGGATATTTTTCTTCGATAGTTTCCCATGGATCCGGTTTCAGCTGTTTGATACCCAAAGACATCTTGCGTTCTTCGCGGTCCAGAGTCAGGATGACAGCTTCTACTTCGTCGCCCACTTTCATGAAGTCCTGAGCAGAACGCAGGTGCTGTGACCAAGACATTTCTGATACGTGAATCAAACCTTCAACGCCCGGAGCGATTTCGATGAATGCACCGTAGTCAGCCATAACGACTACTTTACCTTTCACGTGGTCACCTACTTTCAAGTTAGGATCCAGTGCATCCCATGGGTGCGGAGTCAACTGCTTCAGACCAAGAGCGATACGTTTCTTTTCGTCGTCGAAGTCCAAGATAACTACGTTCAGTTTCTGATCCAGCTGAACCACTTCATGCGGATCGCTTACGCGGCCCCAAGACAAGTCGGTGATGTGGATCAAACCGTCTACGCCACCCAAGTCGATGAATACACCGTAAGATGTGATATTCTTGACAGTACCTTCCAGTACCTGACCTTTTTCCAGTTTGCTGATGATTTCTTTCTTCTGCTGTTCCAGTTCAGCTTCGATAAGAGCCTTGTGAGAAACAACTACATTCTTGAATTCCTGGTTGATCTTCACAACCTTGAATTCCATAGTCTTGCCTACGAATACATCGTAGTCACGGATAGGTTTCACATCAATCTGAGAACCCGGCAAGAATGCTTCAATACCGAATACGTCTACAATCATACCACCCTTCGTGCGGCACTTGATGTAACCCTTGATAATTTCTTCGTTTTCAAGCGCAGCGTTAATACGATCCCAAGAACGAGTAGCGCGTGCTTTCTTGTGAGACAAGATCAACTGACCTTTTTTGTCTTCCTGGTTTTCGATGTATACTTCTACAGTATCACCTACTTTCAAATCCGGATTGTAACGGAATTCGCTCAACGGAATAATACCGTCTGATTTGTAACCGATGTTTACAACCACTTCGCGTTTGTTCATTGCGATGACAGTACCGTCTACAACCTCACGGTCGTTTACTTTGTTCAAAGTGCTGTCGTAAGCTTTTTCCAGTTCTTCCTTGCTTACGTTGCTGGTTGCATCACCGTTTTCATACGCATCCCAGTTGAAATCTTCAAGAGGAGCAATGTTCTTTAAGTTTTCCATTAAATAAAAAATTGTTGTTTAAATAACTAATTGTGTTAGACTTTATATTGTTTATATAAATCGGCTGCAAAGGTATAATAAAATACTGAATATTAAAATACTTCGTTGTTTTTTTTCGACAGAAAGAAAAACAGAAAATCCGGGAAACGGCTCTCGGTAGGATTCGTTTTCCGGATTTTGGATTTTTTTAGTTCTCGAGGGAGTAGTCGATGGTAGTGACTACCCGTATTTTCTTGATGTAGGGCGTGTTAGGGTCGCGATTGGTGATGCTAAACTGTCCCTGATTGGCCTGGCGGATTTTTCCGAGTTGGCTGCCGGAATCTTTGGCGAACTTCTCGGCGGCTTCCCGGGCGTTCTTGGTGGCTTCTTCAATCATCTGGGGCTTTACTTTGTTCAGGTCGGTATATTCATACTGTACCCGGTACTGGTATTCGCCCGAGGTGATGGCAATGCCCCGTTTCAATAACTCTCCCTGTTCGCTGATGAGTCCTCGGATGAGGTCTACCTTGTCGGAGGTGACGGTGATGACGGTGGTCACATTGTAACGGTTGGCGGGGGTTGGGTTGTTGGTGTAGCGTTCGGCTGCCAGGTCGATGATTTCCGGCGCGTTGATGCTGATTTCCTGTTCCGTCAACCCTTTTTCTTTCAGGAATCCCGTGATGGTCTGATTGGAACGTTTGATGTCGTCATACAGTCTGCCCAAATCATTCCCCAGGCTTTTATACACCAAAGGCCAGGTTACCTTGTTGGCCGGTACTTCCAGTTCTGCCAGTCCCTTTACGGTGACACTGCGGTCTTTCTCTGCAAACTTGCTGAATCCTTTTTCGATGAAGACTCCGAGCAGAAGGAGTCCGACAGCCAGGATGATGGCTTCAATTCTGAAATTTTTCATGATGATTCTGACGATTAAAGGTGAAATATGGACTGGCAAGGTATTGAAAATAAATGGATTTTCCAAGCTTTTTAAAACGTCTTTGCGTTTGGGATAAAACGCACTTGCGTTTGAACCAAAACGTCCTTGCGTTTTAGGTGAAACGCACTTGCGTTTAGATCAAAACGTCCTTGCGTTTTAGATGAAACGTCAAAGTGTTTTTTCAGGCAGGTGAAAACGCTTCAATTCCTGTATGGGAGCCTGGATGAAAATCCCTGTATGAAGGTTCAGTTTCTGGGCCGTTTCCTCGATTTCCGGGCGGAAGTACCACGCTACGGAACCGGTGAAAGATACCGGAAGCTGGTGGCAGCCGGGATAGGAAAGTACATTGCGCCGGAAGAAGTCGGTGAAGCAGGTGGTCAGGAATTGATGTGCCTCCGGTTGTGATTTATACCTATATATATAAGGTGTAAGACTGGCCAGGAAACGGTTGGCCAAGGGTTGCCGGTACACTTTGTCCAGAATAGCGGGCAAGGTCAACTGATATTCCTCCAACAGACCTTTTAGCAGGGAGGAGGGTAGCTGCTGCTTGATGCAGTCGCCCAGGAAGCGTTTGCCGAGGTAGGCCCCGCTTCCTTCATCTCCTAAAATGTATCCTAACGGGGGAATGTTTTGTGTGATTTTCTCTCCGTCATACAGGCAGGAGTTGGCCCCAGTGCCCAAGATGCAGGCAATGCCCGGCTGGTGTTGGCACAAAGCCCGTGCGGCTCCCGTCAGGTCACTGTGGACTTCCACTTTGGCGTGTGGAAATGCCTGAATGAGGAGGGAGGATAGTTTCTCGATTTTGTCGGGCGTGCATCCGGCTCCATAGAAGAATACAGCTTGTATGTCGGACGGAGAGCAGGGAAGCTGCGGCAATAATCCGTCATAAAGTATCTGGTTTATTTTGTCGGCTTCCTGATGAAAAGGGTTGATGCCTTCTGTCTGGACAATCTGGTTATGGCTGAGAGTCGTACCGACGCACCAGTCGGTCTTGGTGGCTCCACTGTCGGCTATAAGAATCATAGGGATATAAGATTAAAAACGGGTAGAAAAGAAAAAGAAGACGGAATGCACCGTCTTCTTTTCTGTATGATTGGTTTTCTTGGGGATTAGTGGCAGTGTCCGCAACCTCCACCGCAGCAGCCTTCGTCTTCCTGTGCGTGGTCACCGCATCCGCCGCCGCAACCTTCACATCCGCCGCCGCAGCCTTCGCCGCTCATCAGCTTGATGATGCTTTCCATTTCCTTGTTGGTGGCATCGCGCATTTCCATCACCGTACCTTCAAAGTACAGGTCTTTGCCTGCATGCGGGTGGTTCAGATCGAGCACCACTTTGTCGTCTGTAATTTCACCCACGTTGGCATAGAACTGGTGTCCTTCCGCATCGTTCAGCATGATGATGTTTCCTTCGAAGATATTGTCGCTATCAAATTTTCCATCCGGTCCGCAGAACATAGACTTAGGCACCTGACGTACGTTGTCTTCGTCTCTTTCGCCGTATGCTTCCGCACAAGGGATGGTGAAGCTGAAATTGTCACCTTTCTGCAGGGCCAGGATTTCTTTTTCAAAGCGGTCCAGCGTATAGCCTATTCCAGAGATGAACTGAAACGGATGAGCTGCCGGAGCTTCTTCACGCAATTCTTTTTTCCCGTCTTCCACTGCATACAGTTTATATGCTACCGTAATGTATTTATTTTCCATGTTAAAAAATTAAATATGCATTAATAATCGGTCGCAAAGATAGGAAATATCGCGGTAATAAGCGAATAAAAATAAAAGAATGAATTCTGTTGCAATTTTTTGTCGGAATGCATCTTATCTTTGCAGCCGGATAACCGGAAGGGCAGGCAGAAAACGCCTGTTGTTAAGATAGGAAGTTATGAAAGGAAAAGTGATTTTTATTACAGGTGCCACAAGTGGTATCGGTGAAGGCTGCGCACGGAAATTCGCGGCCATGGAAAGTGACCTGATTTTGAATGGAAGAAATGTAGAGAAGCTGGAAAGCCTGAAAAAGGAACTGACCGCGCAGGGTGTTGACGTTCTGACACTTCCGTTCGATGTGCGTGACCGTCAGGCGATGCGTCAGGCAGTAGATTCCTTGCAGGGAAAATGGAAAAATGTGGATGTATTGGTCAACAATGCCGGACTGGTCATCGGGCTGGATAAAGAATATGAAGGTTCGCTGGACGAATGGGACGTAGTGATTGATACGAATATCAAAGCCCTGCTGGCCATGACACGGATGATTGTGCCGGGCATGGTGGAACGTGGATGCGGACACATTATTAACATCGGTTCCGTAGCCGGAGACGCAGCTTATGCAGGCGGCAGTGTGTATTGTGCTACGAAAGCGGCAGTAAAAGCGCTGTCAGACGGATTACGTATTGACCTGGTGGATACCCCGTTGCGGGTGACCAATGTGAAACCGGGCTTGGTGGAGACAAACTTCTCCGTTGTCCGTTTCCGGGGTGATAAAGGAAAGGCCGATGCAGTGTATGAAGGCATTCGTCCGCTCACGGGCGATGACATTGCCGAGGTGGTTTATTATGCCGCTTCTGCTCCGGCACACATTCAGATTGCCGAAGTGCTGGTGATGCCTACAAATCAGGCTACAGGAACAATCTGTTATCGGAAAAAATAATTCGTTCGTTCAAAAATGTTAGTTTCCCGTTTTTTTTTTGAAAAAAATAGAAAATGAATAAATATTGACCTAATATGTTGAACAATAGCATTTGTTTATGTGTAAATCTTAAGAACATAGAAACGAACTTGAACTGATGAGGCAACTGAACAAACTGTGGGCTGTACTTTTAGGAAGTATGTGTTTCCTGATTTCATGCGACCGTACGGAGGATATTTCTTTTTCGGATAATGAATACTTTACCTTGGAGTGTGCCAAGTCTGCTTGGTCACAAGAAAGTCGTACGGCAATCGATGACGAAGGTAGCGGCCATTTTGAGGAAGGCAATCGTATCGATGTGTGGATGAAGGCAGGAGAAGAAACTTCTAATGTTGGGTTGCAGTATGAAAGCGGAAAGTGGACCCCTTCCTTGAAGCGGGTGAATAACGGACAGGAAGCGTGGACTTTGTCGGCCTTGTATCCTGTGTTGTCAAAACCTGTGGGGGATGAGACCCGTCGCATTCTTAATTTGCCGCTGAATCAGAGTACTATAACTAATCAGCAGGAAGCGGATATTCTTTTTGCTCAAACCACTGTAGGGGCAGGAGATACTTCTGCCAAATTATTGTTCAAGCATGCTTTGCATCGGATTAATATTCATCTGAAAGGGACTGTTCCGGAGGATTTGGAACTGAAGATACGAAGCTGTACGAACGGTGAGATTTCTTTGGTGGATGGACGTGTATATTTGCCCAATAAAAGTTATTATTGGATTACGCCACGGCAGACGGCAGAGCATACGTACTCAGCCATCATCCTTCCGCAAGAAGCTTCTGATTACCAGAGAGGAGACGGATTGCTTCGACTGACTTTTGGCGGGAAAGAGATTTCTTATTCGCTTACTTCCGAGGTGCTGTCGTTCCAACCGGGAATGCAGACTACATTGAATCTGACCCTGAAGTCTGCCGATGAAGATGTAGATGATGAGGTGGTAGATATGGAATTTGCCAATCAGACTCGCTGGGTGTACGGCATCACTTCGCCGGCCTTCCCAGGGAGGGATAATGTGCAGACAATACCTGTAACTACCTGGATAACCGACTATCCTGAAGGAGAATGGTTCCGTAATGGATATGCGGCAGATATATTGAATGAGGTAGAGTATCTTACCTGGAAAGAAGGATGCGGATGGTATGACTGCAACAAGACCTTCGAATATAAAGGAGGAGACGGTAACATGTGTTGGGCTGCCACGGCTTCCAATCTGCTTCATTGGTGGCTGAATCATAATAGTAAGTATGTACAGGCATACGAGAAAGCACATCCGGGAAACTCTTGTCCCAAGGAATATCGTCAGATGACAGAAGCAGACCAGAACCATAGTGATATATTTAACTTCTTCAAACAGAATTTCCCCAACTTAGGAAGTTGGGAAACAGGAGGAGTCAATTGGTTCATTAATGGTGACGGCCAGAAATTGAATGCGAATTCTAACAAGGATTTTAAAGGCTTTTTCAGTGAGGTGTTTTCGAAAGACAATGCCGTGGCTACGGACACCTACAATATGTCGAAAGAGAACTTTAACCGTTGGATGAAAGAGGCTTTTCGCATGAATAAAGCAATCGGATTCTCTGTGTTCGGTTTTGCCAATGCAGGTAGTGGCATGCATGCCATGACAATCTGGGGAGCAGAATTTGATGCGAATGGGAATGTGGCGTATTTGTATTTCTGTGATAATAACCAGTCAGAGATGGATCCTAACTATGGGGCTATCAAACGGTATAAGGTGGTATACCAATTAGGAGAAACATCTTATGATAAGACGCGGGAGACCTTCTTGGCTCCGTTAGATAATATAGAAGGAACACCTTCTAAACTGAAATCGATGATATGTTCGTTGACTTTAGTAGACTTACGTCTGGATATTTGGCAGAAAGCTTTTCCTGATATAAAATGAGAAATAATTGAAACAGACCAATAAAATGAAAAAGAATTGTTTTTATGTGTTGATGGCTGCTGCATGGATGGCAGTATCTTGTACCAACAATGAGATTCCAACCCAGTTATCTTCGGATCAGGCTATTACGATTGTGGCCAGTGTTTCCTCTCAATCGCGTGCACCGCAGTTGAATCCGGATGGTAGCGGAAGTTTTGAAGAAGGTGATGTGATGACTTTGTGCATTACAAAAACTGAGTCAGATAATGTTTCCATGGATTATGCGTATCAGAAAGATGTTGTTACGTGGGGAGGATTGAACTTATTGGGAAGTGTAAGTCAGGTAGAAATCGCGGCTTGTTATCCCAAGCAGACAGTAGCGCAGGATGGTACTTTTACTTTTGATGTATTGATTGCATCGGAGAAAGATCTTCTGCTTGCTCCGGCTCAGGCCGTACAAGTAGGAACTGCCAATGCTGTAAATTTGAATTTTAGACATGCATTGCATCGTTTGAATTTGACTTTTACTCCAGGAAACGGTTATTCGGCTGAGGATTTGCAGAATCTTTCGTGTGCATTGACTGCAAAGAACCAGTGTGTAGTGGATGCTTTCAAAGGAGAAATTAAAGACGTAAAGACAGAAACTGGAAAGAATACTGTAACGGGCAACACTGCTTCATTCTATGTGATTCCGCAAGCTACCTCTGGGATAACCTTGGACATTGCAGTCGGTGGACAGAACAAGACATTAGCTCTGAGCGATTTGTTGCAACAGTTGAGCAATCCTCAGGAGGAACTGAAAGGTGGAGCAAAATGTGAAATCACACTGAAGGTAAATCGTGATGGTATTGTGGTAGAAGGTGGCTCCATCGGTGCATGGGAAGACCAAGTAACAGTGGAAGGTGATCTGACAATCGGTTAATCTGTTTTTTTTAGAACCGTTAAGATAAATCCCCTTATTTAGCTTGTTTTTTGTAAGCTGAATAAGGGGATATTTTGTGGCCTTATAGAATTATTGGAAGGTATTTCTTTCTATTTCTAGCGTCTGCATCTGACGCTTGGAGGTGCCGAAGCGCTTCCCGTAGCGGGTCCAGTAAATTTCGGCTGCCATACGGAATAAAGTCTTTGTCAGAGGCATTGTACCGGTCAGGGTGCGATAACGCCCTGAAGCGATGGACTGGGCCAGTTGGCGGATTTTGCGGGTAGCAATGTACTTGAAAGGCGTGCCCAGAATGGCTTCTCCACTCCCTAACATGAGAATAGAGCCTATAGGATATCCGTTTCGCCGACAGAACAGCTGCATCATGCGGATGGCTACTTCATTCTGTTCATGTTCCAGGAAACCACAGTTTATCAGAATTGAGATACGAGGTTTCCGGGCTGGCGGATGAGCTTCCAAGGTTTTTAAGAATTGAAGAAAACCACTGGGAAGGGCATCGGCATACAGCGGGAAGACGAACAACACCTGTGTATAGTCGTCTATCTCCTTACAAAGGCTGAGGTGATTCTTGGGAGTAACAGAGCGGTAAACCGCCTCATGCGGATAATGCTTCATGAAAATTTCCGCATACCGTTTGGAGTTTGATTTGGGTGCTCGTGGGCTGCCGTTTAGTATCAGTATTTTTTCCATTTTTCCAGTGTCTTTTTTACCGTGTCGTTTACCATGTCTTCGGGGGTAAATATAATCTCATGTTGTGCAAAACTCATGTTGCAGGCATTGCGGGCCACTAATTGACGGAAGATGTCTCGTTCTTCTTCGTTTGTATCGCCGTAGGCAATAATGGTGGCCCGTTTGAGTTTCACGTCGCGTTGCACATGGTGTGTTTCACCTTGATGGATGCGTATGAAAGCTTGCTGTACGGGGATGGCTCGCTCGAGCATTGTTTTCATAGGAGTATCGTAACCTCCATAGGCCAGACGGCTTACATACAGTACGGTTTCACTTTGGGCGATACAGGGATAAATTTGAGTGGCATCGTCGCGGATGACACATCGTCCCGGGGTTTTTGTCCAACACCCGAAACATCCCATGCAATTCGCAATTTTCAGGGAAGACAAGTCGAAATAGCGGATGTCTTCCATGGGCTGGACGTGGATGTCCAGCGGTCTGTCGCTCATAATCAGTTTCATGTAATCATTCCAATTTTAAGAAAAGAACATTTTCTATACTGGAAATGTTTAATGAAATTTTTTACTTTTGCAGAGTGTAACAAAATTTGGGGATTATACGAAGTTTATCAAAATCAAAAGATTATACGTTTTATGAATCGAGTCATAGTAGTGACAGGTGGTGCCGGGGGCATCGGCCGTTGTGTGGTGGAATATTTTGCAGCCCAAGACGATAAAGTGTATTTTGTGGATTGTGACCGGGAAGCGATGCTGGCTGAAGTGGAAAAAATGCGTAAACAAGGGAAAAAAGTGGCGGGCTTTGCCGGTGATATCGCTGAGAAGGAAGTGCTGGAAGAATTTGCGGGTTGGGTACTTCGGGAACAGCCGGAAGGTATCCATTGCTTGATTAACAATGCCTGTCTGATGCGCGGAGGTATTTTGGATGGATGTGATTATGAAGATTTTCTGTATGTGCAGCGTGTGGGGGTAGTGGCTCCTTATATGCTGTCCAGATTGTTTAAGGATCATTTTCAAGGACTGGGTTCCATCGTGAACCTTTCTTCTACCCGTGCTTTCCAGTCGCAGCCGAATACCGAGAGTTATACGGCAGCCAAAGGAGGCATTACGGCATTGACACATGCTTTGGCTGTCAGTCTGGCGGGAGTGGCACGTGTCAATTCAATCGCTCCCGGATGGATTGATACGGGGGCTTACCATAAAGAGGAGGCGTATCAGCCGGTGTATAGTCAAGGGGATTTGAAACAGCATCCTTCGGGTAGAGTGGGAGAACCCATGGATATTGTGCGGGTAGTGGCTTTCCTTTGTGACGAACGTAACTCTTTCATCAACGGAGAGAATATTACGGTGGATGGAGGGATGAGCCGGCTGATGATATACCACAATGATTGTGGCTGGACTTATAATCCTTGAGAAACTTGTGTGTCGGATTCTTTCAGTCTTCGTTCTTTCCGCATCCGGAACTTCAGCGGGGAGAGTCCGGTTTTCCGGATGAAGAATTTGCCGAATACCGACTGGTCGGAGAATCCCAGGTAATCGGCAATTTCCTTGATATCCATGTCGGTACATTCCAGTAGTTTCCGGGCATCTGCACACAAGAGTTCCGACACATGAAAGCAGACGGTATGCCCTGTCAGCTCTTTGACGATACGGGAAAGATAGGTGGTTGAGATATGGAGCTGGTCGGCATAGAACTGGATGCTGTGTTCCTCCCGGTAATGATGTACCAGCAGTTTCTTGAAATTGCGGAAAATTTCGTTGGAACGTTTTACGCAGACCGGAGTATTCCGGTTTTCCTGGCAGAGGGCATCCGTGATTTGCAGGAGAAGAAAACTGCACAGATGGCGGATGATTCCATCCTGATACAGCTGCATGGTTTTCAGGTGCTCGGAAAAGAGTGACATCGTTTTTTGCATGTATTCAGCGGGTGCGTCTTGAAGGCAGAAAATGGGCAGCTGGTAGTTGCCCAGGTAGCGGGCCACTTGATTGTACACGGGTTGTCCGTCGGGCAGGCTGTCAAAATAATCGGGATTGATGTACAGGGCCGACATGGAGAAATCGGGGCTGGCATCAGACAGCACACTCTCGGTACTGGGGGTAAGTACCAGCAGCTGGTTGGCGGAAAGCCTATAGCGATGGAAGGCATCGGTGATGGCCGTTGTTCCGTTTGTGACGAGCAGGAAGAAGAATCCTTGTTTTATGACGATGGAGTTTGTCAGAAAATGAGGATACTTTATTTGGGCAAACAAGGTGTTTCCAGCCTTTTGGCCCGATTCTTTCATAATTTCTGTCAGCAGCCTGTTCATCTTACGTATTTTTTCTACAAAAGTAAGTTTTGTTTCGTTTTCGACCAAAATTGGTTGCTCTTTTATGATTGAGAAGCGGAAAAATAGACAGAAATTTGCGGCGTTTATAAAAGCAGATGATATATGAATGTATTTCTTTTTAGACGCTACCTGTTGTTTTGCGTTTCTTTGTTTGTGAACGCGCTTGGAATCGCCTTCATTACCAAGGCTTTGCTGGGTACGTCTCCGATTACGAGTGTGACGTATGTATTGAGTATGTTTACTCCTTTGACCATCGGACAGTGGACCATCCTGTTGAACCTTCTGTTTGTGGTGCTGGAACCGTTTCTGATGTCACGCCAGGAATTGAAATCTGATTTGCGGATGTACCTCTTGCAGATTCCCATTTCGTTCTGTTTTGGTACATTTATTGATATTTGTATGCACTATGTGTTGTTCTGGCTTCACCCGGAAACCTATGTATATATGATTATTGCCTTGCTGATAGGTTGTGTGATTCTGGCCGTAGGTATCGCCCTCGAGGTAAAGGCCAATGCAGCCATGATGGCCGGGGAATATTTTGTGAACGTCATCACAAAGAGGTTCCGTGGAGAGTTTGGCTATGTGAAGCTGGGATTTGATGTGACATTGGTCGTCCTTGCCTGCTTGTTGTCCTTGATTTTCATGTCGGGAATTTATGGGGTACGTGAAGGAACTGTGGTATCTGCCTTGATTGTCGGTCCGATTGTACATTTTGTGAGTCCGTATTACCGTCGTCTGGACAAATGGATTACAGACCCTGCTGTACAGAAAGAAGCCGCTATGGCTCAGGGGCAGCATATTGTAATTACCATTGCGCGTGAGTATGGAAGTGGGGGACATCTGCTGGGTGAGATGCTGTCAAAGGAACTTGGCCTAAAGCTGTATGATAAGGAGTTTATTCAATTGGCTGCCCAGCGTAGCGGAATGGATGAGCAGTACATTGTGAAGAATGAACAGTCTATCCCTTCTTTCTGGTTGAAATGCATTCTTTCAAAGAACAGTGAACGGCCGCTGGAGTCCAGCCTTTCATCGGATGATGTGTTGTTTGTGTCCGAGAGCAAGATTATTCAGGAGCTGGCCGCCAAAGAATCCTGTATTATCGTGGGCCGTTGTGCAGATTTCGTGTTGAAGGATTATCCGAAAGTGTTGAAGGTGTTCTGTTATTCAGACCTGCCAAGCGCGGTGAACCGTTGTGTGGAAGAATATGGTATTGCCCGGGAAAATGCGGAAGCGGAAATCAAGCGGGTGAACCGTAATCGAGTGCATCACTACGAATATTATACGGGTATGAAATGGGGTGAACCGCATCATTACAACCTGATGCTGAATACAGGTACTATCGACTTGAAAACGGCTTGTCAGCTGGTGAAAGGAGTTTATCAGGGCTTGGAGAAGGCCTGATAAACTAATTGGATAAAAACAAAAAAGAGGCTGTCTCAAATTGAAATATAATTTGAGATGGCCTTTTTTGTGTCTG
>NZ_CABROP010000014.1:0-62674 GCF_902472605.1 uncultured Bacteroides sp. | reverse complement strand
TTTACTGACGGAATCGGAAGAGGTCATCTGGCTTCTTCAGAAGTGTCATGTCCTGATGGATAGAATTATGTAAGAATACATGGAAAATTGACAATAAAAAATGGCATATGAAGATGATAGACCATAATCATTTCATATGCCATCTTATTTTGGGGACATTTACTGAATATCCCTAAAAAAAGTCCGGAAGGTGACTTCCGGACTTTTCTATTTCTTAAGGAAAGAGAATTAGAAGAAGAGATAACGTTTGTCTTCTACTTTTGCTTTCTGATACAAGTCATTGATCAGCTGGCTTCCTACGATACGTACGGCCATGTTGTTCAAAGTAGCTTCTTCCTGTTTGGCATCAAACTTCTCGGTTCCTTTATCTTTGGCATATACTTGAATCATGTATACTCCTGCATTACCCTTGATGGGGGCGCTTACCTTGTTAACAGCAGTCTTGGCAGCAACAGCACCGATTACCGGTTCGCTGGCACGTGTCACTGAAATATAAGCAGGTGCGCTGAAAGTAACATGTTTTACAGAATCACTTACGGCATCTTTCATTCCTTTTACTTGAGCGATAGAGTTGAATTTCTTCATATCTGCCATAATCTGGTCTGCTTTCTTATCGCGGCGGATTTCGCTCTTCAGCATTTCTGCTACAGAATTGAGGTCGCGATAGCCTGCTTCGTGAATCTTGTCGAGAGCCACTACCATCAGATGGTCGTTCTCACCACATTCATACAGCGGAGAAACTTCACCTGGTTTTGCAGCGAAAATCCATTTCAAAGCTTCACGCGTAGAACGTACGCCACCTACATAGTGTTCTGCGCTGGAAAGGTCTGCGCGCGGAGTCAGAGTATAACCGCTTTCTTCTGCGTTCTTGACCATTGAATCGATGGTTGTATTCTGTGCTACAAACTGGCTGAATTTATTGTAAGCTGCGTTGTAAGTTTCTTTGCTGAATTCAACCGGTCGTTTTACGACAGCCACTTTGTATTTGGTTTGCATGCCTTTTTTGTTCATGACCTGCAGAATCAGGTTAGCCTGTCCTACGTTTAAGTTGGTCAGTTCGTTTACAGGCTGGTTGAGCAACGCATTGATGAACTTGCTGTTGTCTGCATCCAGTTCTGCACCTTCCCAACTTTGTGAGTTTACCCAGCTTGCTTCGCCGGTCTGTCCGTAGATTTTGGCGATTGCCGCAAAGTCTGCTCCACCTTTCAGGGCATTGTAGATACTATCAGCCAGTGTCTTGGTCTTTTCTTCTGTATCGGCATATACCTGAATCTGACGGAACTGGATAGAGTCAGGAGAAGAAACTTTAGCCAATACTTTGAAGGCATTGTAAGAGTCATCTGTCTGATTGTAATAAGGACCGTATACTTCGTTTACTCCTGTAGAGTCCAAACGTGCAGCTACATCAGCCGGGAATACCGTTTTGTTGACCGGAACGTCTGAATAGTTGACTGAAGAACCGGTAGAACGGATAAAAGTACCGAAATCAGCATCGGTCTTAGCCAGCTGGTTGCTGTATTCAGTTACTTCCTTTTCTACAGCCTTGCGGTCTGCATCCGACGGAACGACTTTTACGTCAATGTAACGGATGTCACGGGTTTCAACCAGTTGCTTGAACTGTTCTTTCTTTTCGTTGTAGCGGTCTTTGATTTCGCTGTCGGATACCTGAATGGTAGAATCACTGATAGAGCTGTAAGGAACTCCTGCCAACAGCAAGTCGCTCTGTTCTGTACGTGACTTGAAAGCATCTTCGGCAGAAACCGGGTTTGAAATCAATGATTTAGTAACCAAATTCTGGTATTTCTGAGCCAGTGTACTTTCAGCCAATGTTTTTTCTACGAATTTCCAGAAAGCACCCATCTTCTGGTAGTATTCTACATACTGGGCCGGCATCTTGCTGGCGTCCATGTTCGCATAATCTACCAAGAATTTTTTCAACATATCTTTGTCGAACATGCCTGTCTGTGGGTTGCGGAACGGAGTCTGCATCAGCAATGGGTGAGTTCCTTGGTCAATGATAGCCTGGATTTCAGCATCTGTCACCTTCAAGCCCAACTTCTTAGCCTGTTCAGCAATCAGTTTATTGTTGACATAGCTTTGCCATACCTGATCCTTGACGTTGTTCAGCTGATCTTCTGTCAGCGAGTTCAGTCCGTTGGTCATTTTAATTACTTCGCTAAGCTCGTCAACCATCTTTTGATAATCTTGTGCACTGAGAACTTCCCCGTTCACTTCTCCTACGTCTTGTTTACCTTGATGCGGCTGGAGCACTTTCCATGCGTCTCCTGCGATAAATGCAAAAAGGGCAAGACCGATTACGATGACCAATAAAGGTCCTTTGCTTCGAATTTTTTGTAAAGTTGCCATTTAAAGTTATTATTTTTTTGTTTATTGTTTTTATATTTCCGTTATTAGCGCACGAAGATACAAAAAATACCGTATAGTCGCTATTTTCTTTCAAAAAAATGCTCATTTCTGTGCTATCAGTTTCACCAGTTCAATCCGGTTGGCACTGACTTTGATGATTTTGAAGGTGAATCCTTCTATCTGAATGATTTCGTTTATTTTGGGAATGCTCTGGCATTCATTGAGAATCAGGCCACCGATGGTCTGGTAATCTTCACTTTCCGGAAGGCCCAGATTGAATGTTTCATTGGCTTTTTCGATATCCATTCTGCCCGAAAAGATGTATTCATTCTCCGAAATTTGTTTGGCTACCGTAGAAGTCGTATCGTGTTCATCTTCGATGTCACCCAAAATCTCTTCAATCAGGTCTTCCAAAGCAACAATGCCCGAAACACCTCCAAACTCATCTACCACTACGGCCAGTGATCTTTTTTGCTGCTTGAAGATACGCATCAGCTTATGGGCTGCCATTGTTTCAGGAACAAAGGGGATACTGCGTATGTTGTTCTGCCATTCTGTGGTGGCTTTGAACATTTCGGAAGAATGGATGTATCCGATGATGTTGTCGATGTTGTCTTTGTATACGATAATTTTGCTGATGCCATTCTCAATGAATACTTTTTTAAGCTCATCTAATGGCGTATCCGAATCGACTGCTATGATTTCTGTACGCGGAATCATGCAATCGCGAATTTTGACGTTGGAGAAATCGAGGGCATTACGGAATATCTTAATTTCATTATCTATTTCTTCTCCTTCTTTACCCTCTTCTATGCTGCTTTGTATGAAATAGTCCAAATCGACCTTGGTGAAGGCTTTATCCCGGTCTTCCTTGTTGGTCTTGACTCCTACAAGATGAAGCATCCCGCTGGAAAGCAAGGATGAAAAGCGGCTGATAGGGTAGAGGATGATGTAGCAGACGAAAGCGGGAAGGCTGAATGCCTTCAAGGTGGCGTTAGGGTTTATTTTGAATAATGTTTTGGGGATAAACTCTCCTGTGACAAGGATGATCAGGGTAGAGATAATCGTTTCTATTGATACCAGCAATGCCTGATTGGTAATAACATCTGCAAGAATGTAATGTTCAATGAGCTGGGCCATCAATATACCGTAGATGACCAAGGCGATGTTGTTTCCCACCAGCATGGTAGAAATAAAATTGTTGGAGTGCCGGTAAAATACGGAAAGGATGTAAGACGACACGTTGTTCGTCTTCTCCATTTCGAAGCGTAATTTATTGGAAGATACAAAGGCTATTTCCATTCCTGAAAAGAAAGCGGAAAATGCCATCGATATGAGTAACTGGATAATAAGTCCCATGATGGAATGGTTTTATTGGGGAGTTCGTATGCTGTCTGCTGGGGCAGCATTGTCTTCAACCGTAAAAATACCCGTATTGTTGTAAATCTGATATTCAGTCATCTGCTGATTGGATTCAAAGCCATATCCGGTCAGCACTTTGTCTACTTGCTCAATGCGGATAAATTTGTCGGAATAAATCTTTTCTTTGTCCTGGTCCCAGAACATCAGTTCGGTATCAAACTTATCGCCCCGTTGGCTCTGGATATGTACATGTCCACGTAACTCCCAAAGTTTTTTAGGTTCATAGTAGTATGCCGTATCAGCTTTGATACTGGCGTCTACGTGAAAAAGACTGTCGAATTTTTCCAGATAAATTCCTTTTTCAAAGGCCCAAAAGGGGGGATTCCGATGGCCGTAAATCAGCCATTCTGCAGTGATGATTTTATACCGGATCATGCCGGAATCGGAGATGAGGGTGGTAACTCCTGTGGTGCGCATATCTGGCAGTGAGTCACTTTCCTTTACGGCCGCGGCCATTTGCTGTTCCTTTTTCCCGCAGGCCGGAACAAAAAGAAACATAACAGTTGCCCATACGGCAACTGTTATGTTGATAAAGAGTCTATATATGTGCTTTTTTATTCTGGCTGGCATATATTATCTGATGGTTGTTGTTTCGCCAATCCATCCACCGATTGTGACAGAGTTACCTTTCTTCAATCCTAAGAAGAAGAGGTCTTCATCTTTCGGAGTATGTCCGGCATACGTATTGATCAGCTTTTGAGCTTCTTCAGCTACACTTGGATCTACGCTTTTTGCACGCTGCAGTTTATCGATGGCAGCGAAATAAGTACATTTGTTCAATGCAGCTTCGTCACTCCAGTTCGGGCTTGATGCGTACATCTGTGCAATCAAAATGTAAGCTTTTCCATATTTGCTATTGAAAGAAAGTGCTTTGTTGGCATATTGTTTTGCCTTGCTCAGCTGTTTCTTGCTGAACAATACTACGGCAGCACTGTAGGCATAGTCTGCTTTCTTGTCTGCATCTTGTTCGAGTTCGATAGCTTGGTCAAAGTAGTCTACACTCTTGTTCATGTCGCCTTTCTTGTAATACATGTAGGCACATCCAGCAGCTGTGGCAGCAGTCGGTTCGATGGCATGAGCGGCTTCTGAAGCAATGAAGTAAGCTTCTTCATCTGTACATTTCAGCATTTGCATTACGTTGATTACCTGTTTCAGGTATTCCAGATTGGTTTTGTTCTGGCTTACTTTCGGACCATAAATAGCCTGCAGGTTTTCGCAGCTTGCAGCACCACTGTTGATGAAGTATGCATCTACATTGTCCTTGGCTGTTTTCAGTAATTTTTGGTCTTTTTCTTTAGTAGCAGCTTTCAGTGCTTCTTCTGCATAACCAGAAGTCGTCAGGTAATCCTGGATAAACTGTTCCTTGTGGGCGTCATCTATTTTCAGTTTACGAGAGGACATATCCATCAAATCTTGGAACATGAAATAATCGGAAGCAGATTTTTCCAGGTCTACGGCTTCTTTAGTCATTTCATAAGCCTTATTTACATCTATGTTTGATCCAGAGAACATGATGTAGTCGTGAGCTTTCATTCCGAGGATGGAACCTTTAGTGGTCGGAGTTTTTACCAGTTGATTCAATCCGTCAAGGTATTTGA
This sequence comes from uncultured Bacteroides sp., assembly GCF_902472605.1. Lineage (GTDB taxonomy): Bacteria > Bacteroidota > Bacteroidia > Bacteroidales > Bacteroidaceae > Phocaeicola. The sequence continues at coordinate 57,287 of NZ_CABROP010000014.1, read as the reverse complement.
TTCGCTGGTCATGAACGGCCATCAATTCATCCAGATACTTCTTCTGTTGTGCAGCATCTTTTGAACTGGCAATCAATGCACGTAAGATTTTTGCACCATTTGTGTAAGTACTTACTTGAGCCAAAGGTGCTTCAGTAAATACAGCCATCCAAGGCTTGTATGCGTCCACATAGTTGTCAGTTTTTACATACTCACTGTAAATACTGATGTTTTGCAAACAGCGGAGACTGTCTTCTCCGTGTCCAAAACGAGAACCGTCTTCCACTCCTTTTTGAGCGAAAGTTGCTGTAGCACTTAAAGATAAAGCACACAGCATTGTAAACATTTTCATTTTCATCGTATGTAAGATTAGTTGTTCATTGTGTTTATTCTCATATTAATTAACTCTCCACTTCATGAACCAGTGTTCATTGAAGGTCAGACCTATTTTTAAGACAAACCGGTTTTCGGATAGCATGTTGCTCGTTGATGGTTTTGCATGGACATATTGTCCAGTGATGCTTAATACGCTGTTCCGCTGGTAAAGTCTCAACGGTAGTCCGAATCCGAAACTAACTCCGTATTCATCCGGTCCTTTTACCATATTCTGTCCGATTGGAATCTGGAGATTAGAGTTGGCATAATAGGCACCTACTCGATAGCGTATACGGCTGAGATAGTTTCTTCCGTATTCTTTGGGCAGGTATTCAGCTCCCACTGCTACTTTTGTGCGGTCCTGATATAAATCAGTGCGGTTATTGTATTTTACTCCGCTCCATTTCTGCAGGGTGTAATCTGCTTCTACAGTCAGATTCTTTTGGTGTTTCCAAGCTAATCCGGCTCCGTAGGTATGAGGAATTCCATAAGAATCATCTATTCTCTGTTCATTCACGACAGAATAGTTGCTCCCATTTGTGATTTGTGTACCTTGGGTGTCATGGCTGTTGAGCACGTGCCCTAAGTTATAGGTCAATCCCAGTGTGATTTCATCTGTTTTATTGATAGGTTGAGTATACTGAAGGCCGAAACTTGCATGATAAGTGCTTACCGATACGGTGTTGTAGGTAATGGTCTGGTCTCCTCCGTTACTAAGGGTGGCTGTAGTCTGATATTGGAGTTTTCCATACAGATAGCCGATGTTGGCGCCAATAGACAAGTGGTCAAACACCTTGAAACCCAGTCCTCCAAAAATCTGCTGCAAGCCTCCGTCGCCATAAAAGTTGTTGGAAATGGTGACATCGCTGCTGTTATCTATCGGTTTGGTTCGGGTAAAGTTGTATCCGACAGTAGAAAATGGAGTATATCCAATGGTCATACCCAAGCGGGGATGAAGTCTGAACTGCATGCCAATATAGTCAAAACTTGCATTTTTCGCGTTTGATTTATATTGTCCTTCCTGGAAATTCGAGCTTTTTAGTGACATACCTGCATCAAAAATGAAGGAAAGAGAGTCTACCGCCGTATAAGATGCTGGATTCATTGCGTTTATGTGTTCGTTTGTGCGGAGTGCATAGCCTACACCTCCCATAGCCGCATTGTTTGTGAAGCTCTGGTCAAACATGTCTCCTAATCCGTAACGCGTGTAAGGTGAGTTTGTGCTTATCTGTGCACTCGCAATCGTAGCACTTGCTATAAAACATGAACCAACAAGTATCTTTTTACTTAACATTATAATTCAATATTCTGTTTAAACCTTTCAATACTAAAAATCTATCTGCAAAGATGATACTTTTTAAATTGGTATCAAAAGAAAATTTATCTCCTCCAGTTAAAAAAACCAAAAGGTCAGGATATTTCTTCTGCAATAGGGTGATATAACCGATAATTTCAAATTCAATTCCTCGGATGACTCCGGCTCGGATAGCTGTTTCTGTATCGAATCCGAATTCTGGTGTTTCCCCTTTACTCTCTATCAACGGAAGTTTGTCGCAGCAGGCATTTAGTGTCTTAAAGCGGGTGTACATACCGGGTGAGATATTCCCGCCCCAGTAGTTACCTTCTGCATCGATAAACTCGTATGTAAGCGCAGTTCCGGCATCTACGACCAACAGGTTCTTCCCGGGAGCAAGATAATTTGCGCCTACTACGGCTGCAAGCCGGTCCATCCCAAGTGTTTCGGGGGTCTTGTATAAGTTCCGGATAGGGATAGGGGTTTGATGGTTCAGTTCGATGACATCAAACGGAACTCCGGCCAATTGTCGTCGTATAGTGTTGCTCAGTGTGATGACTGATGCAATGATTCCTCTTTTGATTGGATATTTGTTGCATAGCATTGACAGCCAGTCCAGCGAATGGTTCGATCCTCGTAAAACTTCCACCACTTTATCACCTTCGAACACTGCTAGTTTTGCAACAGTATTGCCAATATCAATTACTAAATTCACCTTTGTCTGCTTTGTTTTGCTTGCAAAGTAAGATAAAATTTGGATATGTACCTCAATAAAACTGATTATTTATTTCGCGGTTATGTGAGAATCCATGTATTTTTGCATGCGAAAAAAGAATATTATGGATTATTCAGATTTCTGAAAGATGAATTTGAGGTCTGATAGGTATATTAAATTATGAAACGAAAGTGGATAGTTCTTTTATGGATTGTAGGGATGATTCAGTTGGTATTCCCTGTGGAGACTTATAGTGGCATCCGGTCGGATGCAGAGCCGACTTCCCAGAATGATAGCATTCAGTTTAGTTTGTTGACGTGTGCTCCTGGTAATGAAATTTATGAACTTTTCGGTCATACGGCTATTCGTTACCAGAATTTTTCTCGGGGAATAGATCTGGTTTTTAATTATGGCATGTTCAGCTTTAATACTCCTCATTTTATATATCGTTTTGTAAAGGGAGAAACGGACTACCAACTGGGAATTATGCCTTATCCTTATTTTGAATCGGAATATGCATTGCGTGGTTCTTCGGTTTACCAGCAGGTCTTGAACCTGACATCGTCTGAGAAGCAAACTTTGTTGAGGTTGCTTCAAGAGAATTATCTCCCGGAAAACAGGACTTATCGTTATAATTATTTCTATGATAATTGTACGACTCGTGCGCGTGACCAAATAGAAAAGAGTATCCAAGGGAAAGTGATATATCCGTCGGGGGAGAGTGGTAAGTCTTTCAGAGGGATTGTACATGAATTTACCGCACATTCTCCATGGGATGAGTTCGGCATTGACCTCTGTCTCGGGGCAGAGGCCGATGCGCCTATTGACAACAGGGGGCAGATGTTTGCTCCTTTTTATATGCGTCGTTTTGCCAGTGAAGCCTATATTCAGGGGGCTGATGGAAAGACTCGCCCGCTGGTGTTGCATGAAGAGAAGATTGTAGATGTGGCTCCGGAAGTTGAACCGGCTTTTGGTCTGACGCCGATGGGAGCGGGCTCGTTGTTCTTGCTCATAAATGTATTGATTGGTTTTTGGCAGTGGAAAAAGAAACGCGTGTTCTGGGGATGGGACGTGATTCTATATGCTGCACAAGGGATAGCGGGGTGTATTATTGCTTTCTTGTTCTTCGTATCCTCTCATCCGACGGTAGGGTCCAATTGGCTCTTGATATTGTTCAATCCGATTCCTTTATTTTATCTTCCGTTTATGATTTATCGTGATATAAAACATAAAAAGGACCTGTATCATTTGGTGAATCTGGTGTATTTAACACTTTTTATGCTGTTAATCCTGCTTTTACCGCAAAAATTTAATTTAACAGTGTTACCTTTGGCACTCGGTTTGTTGGTAAATGCTGCAAGCCATGTATTAGTATTGAATAAAAAATAATGAAAGAACGCATACTGACATCTTTATTGACGGTATTTGTTATTACCGGCATTCAATCTCAGTCTCCTGCTCCCGTTCCTCGATTGGTGGTGGGCTTGACAATCGATCAATTGCGGGCAGATTATATTGAGGCTTTTTCTGCATTGTATGGAGAAAGGGGCTTTAAACGTCTGCTCAAGGAAGGTCGTATTTATACAAATGCAGAATATGATTTTATTAATGTAGACCGCTCTTCGGCCACGGCATCCATTTATACAGGAACTACACCTTATTATAATGGAATTCCTGCTAACCGATGGATGGATCGCAATTCTTTACGGATTATAAAATCGGTAGACGACCAGAGTTTTATGGGAGTTTATACCTCAGAAAATTCATCTGCAAAATTATTGCATTGTTCCACGCTTTCTGATGAATTGAAGGTGGCCACTCAAGGGCAGGCAGAAGTCTATTCCATTGCGCCGACGCGCGAAATGGCGATTTTGGCAGCAGGACATGCGGCCGACGGGGCCTTCTGGTTGAATGATGAAACAGGTAAATGGGCTGGTACAACTTATTATGGAGATTGCCCGGAGTGGGTGAGCAATTATAATGACAAGGAGGGACTTGATTTTCGTATCAATAATCTCGAATGGCTTCCTTATCTTCCAGTTACTTCGTATCAGTACGTAACTACAGAGACCAAACAATTAAGTTTTAAGCATAATTTTTCAGACGAACGTCTGGATAAATATAAGAAGTTTAAAACGAGTCCGTATGTGAATGATGAGGTAAACCGTCTGGTAAATGTTTGTTTGAACAGTACACAGATGGGACAGGATGCAGCTCCAGATTTGCTTACCTTATCATACTATGCAGGTAATTATGACCATAAACCTACCACAGAATATGCGATGGAAATCCAGGATATGTATGTCCGTCTGGACAATAGCCTGGGTGATTTACTCGATTTGATAGACCGTAAGGTAGGGTTACGTAATACGTTGTTTTTCATCACCTCCACGGGGTATACAGATCCGGATCCTGTAGATCCTGAGAAATATAAGATTCCCGGTGGAGAATTTCATATCAAACGTTGCGCGGCTCTGTTGAATATGTATCTGATGGCCATTTATGGTCAGGGACAATATGTAGAGACTTATTATGACCGGCAGATTTATCTGAATCATAAGCTGATAGAAGAACGGAAACTGAACCTGGTGGAGGTGATGTCACGTTCGGCGGAGTTTATTGTGCAGATGAGTGGTGTACAGAATGCCTACTCGGCACAGCGCCTGTTGTTAGGGGCTTGGACTCCGAAAATAGATAAGATTCGTAATACTTACAATCCGAATTGTTCGGGAGATATTTATGTGGAAGTAATGCCGGGATGGTCGGTTGTGAATGAATATTCTCAGAAAGTAGAGGTGATGCGGGCAGCTTATGCCACAGCTCCTTTGGTTTTGATGGGATTTGATGTAAAGCCGGAGAAATTATATTCGCCGGTGAAAATCACTTCGATAGTTCCTACATTAGCTCATTTCATGCGCATACGGGCTCCTAACGCCTGTTCCGATGCTCCAATGCTTAATATTCGTAAATAAATATTGTGACAGAACGGAAAGATAATTCACAATTTGGTTATCTTTGCACCGGTGAGACCAAAAAATTTAATTAGTAAATAATAAAAAGAAATATATATAATGGGATTTAATGAATTTATAAGCAAGCTGTTCGGAAACAAGGCAACTCGTGACATGAAAGAAATCCAGCCATGGGTGGAAAAAGTAAAAGCCGCTTATCCGGAAATCTCTAAGTTGACAAATGATGAGCTTCGTGCGAAAACGGAAGAGTTGAAGAAATATATCAAAGATTCTGCCGCAGAGGAAAACAAGAAAATAGAGGACTTGAAAGCCACTATTGAGGATACAGACCTGGAAAAGCGTGAAGCTATCTTCTCTCAGATTGACAAGCTGGAGAAAGAGGTGCTGGAAAAATATGAAAAAGCACTGAATGAGGTACTCCCTACAGCATTTGCGATTGTAAAGGATACAGCCCGTCGTTTGGCTGAAAATGAGGAACTGGAAGTGACAGCTACTGATTTCGACCGTGAATTGGCCGCTCAGGGACGTGACTTCGTTCGCATTGAAGGCGATAAGGCCATCTGGAAGAATCATTGGAAAGCGGGTGGTAATGAAATGACGTGGAACATGATTCATTACGACGTGCAGTTGTTTGGTGGTGTGGTTCTGCATCAGGGTAAGATTGCCGAAATGGCGACTGGTGAAGGTAAAACTTTGGTGGCTACTCTCCCGGTATTCCTGAATGCACTGACTGGAAATGGGGTACATGTGGTGACAGTCAACGATTACTTGGCTAAGCGTGACTCTGAATGGATGGGCCCGTTATACATGTTCCATGGTTTGAGCGTAGATTGTATTGACAAGCATCAACCTAACTCTGAAGCTCGTCGTCGTGCATATATGGCAGATATTACGTTTGGTACCAACAATGAATTCGGTTTCGACTATCTGCGTGACAACATGGCGATTTCTCCGAAAGATTTGGTACAGCGTAAACATAATTATGCAATCGTCGATGAGGTCGACTCTGTATTGATTGATGATGCCCGTACTCCGTTGATTATTTCAGGTCCGGTACCCAAAGGTGACCAGCAGTTGTTCGAAGTACTTCGTCCGTTGGTAGAACGTTTGGTAGAAGCACAGCGTAAGTTGGCTACTCAATACTTGGCCGATGCCAAGCGTTTGATTGCTTCCGATAAGAAAGAAGATCAGGAAGCCGGATTCTTGGCTTTATTCCGCAGTCACAAGGCATTGCCGAAGAACAAGCCGTTGATTAAGTTCCTGAGTGAACCGGGTATCAAGGCTGGTATGCTGAAGACGGAAGAAATCTACATGGAGCAGAACAACAAGCGTATGCCGGAAGCGGTAGAACCGTTGTACTTCGTGATTGATGAGAAACTGAAGAGCGTAGACTTGACCGACAAGGGTGTCGATTTGATTACAGGTAACTCACAAGACCCGACTTTGTTCGTATTGCCGGATATCGCTGCCCAGTTGTCTGAACTGGAAAATCAGAAAGGTCTTTCGGATGAAGAACGTCTGGCTAAGAAAGACGAGTTGATGACCAATTATGCCATCAAGGCAGAACGTGTGCATACCATCAATCAGTTGTTGAAGGCTTACACTATGTTCGAAAAAGATACAGATTATGTGGTAATGGACGGTCAGGTGAAGATTGTCGATGAACAGACCGGACGTATCATGGAAGGTCGTCGTTGGAGCGACGGTCTGCATCAGGCTGTGGAAGCAAAGGAAGGAGTGAAGGTGGAAGCCGCAACTCAGACATTTGCTACTATTACCTTGCAGAACTACTTCCGTATGTATCACAAGCTGTCTGGTATGACCGGTACGGCCGAAACGGAAGCTGGTGAGTTCTGGGATATCTATAAATTGGATGTGGTGGTAATCCCGACAAATCGTCCGATTGCCCGTATCGATATGAACGACCGTGTGTACAAAACGAAACGTGAGAAGTATAAGGCGGTTATCGAAGAAATTGAAAAGATGGTACAGGCCGGTCGTCCGGTACTGGTAGGTACGACTTCTGTTGAAATCTCTGAAATGTTGAGCAAGATGCTGACCATGCGTAAGATTCCGCACAATGTATTGAATGCGAAACTGCACCAGAAAGAAGCGGAAATTGTGGCAAAAGCCGGTCAGAGCTCTACGGTAACCATTGCCACCAACATGGCCGGTCGTGGTACCGATATCAAGCTGAGTCCGGAAGTGAAAGCTGCGGGTGGTTTGGCCATCATTGGTACGGAACGTCACGAGTCACGTCGTGTAGACCGTCAGTTGCGTGGTCGTGCCGGACGTCAGGGAGACCCGGGATCTTCCGTATTCTTCGTGTCATTGGAAGATGACTTGATGCGTTTGTTCTCGTCCGACCGTATTGCGAAAGTAATGGATAAGCTGGGCTTCAAGGAAGGAGAGATGATTGAACACAAGATGATTTCCAACTCTATCGAGCGTGCCCAGAAGAAGGTTGAAGAAAATAACTTCGGTATCCGTAAGCGTTTGTTGGAATACGATGACGTGATGAACAAGCAGCGTACGGTAGTATATACCAAACGTCGTCACGCTTTGATGGGTGAACGTATCGGTATGGATATTGTGGACATGATTTGGGACCGTTGCTACAATGCCGTACAGCAGCCTACTTATGAAGATGCCAAGATGGAGATTCTGCAGGTATTAGCTATGGAAACTCCGTTCTCGGAAGAAGATTTCCGTTCCAAGAAGAAAGACGATCTGGCAGAAGAAACTTTCCAGAACGCGATGGCTCTCTTCAAACGGAAAACAGAACGTATGGCTCAGATTGCCAACCCGGTTATCAAGCAGGTATACGAGGCACAAGGTCATATGTATGAGAATATCATGATTCCGATTACCGATGGCAAACGGATGTATAATATCTCTGTCAACCTGAAGGCGGCTTACGAAAGCGAATCAAAAGAGATTGTGAAAGCATTCGAAAAAGCCATCTTGCTGCATACCATTGACGATGCATGGAAAGAAAACCTGCGTGAATTGGATGAATTGAAACATTCTGTACAAAACGCAAGCTACGAACAGAAAGATCCGCTGTTGATTTTCAAACTTGAGTCTGTGAACTTGTTCGACAACATGGTCAACAAGATCAACAACAATACGATTTCCGTATTGATGCGTGGTCAGATTCCTGTGCAGGAACCCGAACAGGTGCGTGAGGCTGCTCCCGAACCTAAGGCTCCCCGTCAGCAGTACCGCGAAGAAAAACAGGATTTGAACGATCCGGCTCAGAGCGAGGCAGCTGGTCAGGATACACGTGAACAGAAGCAGGAACCTTATCGGGCTGAAAAGACCGTAGGTCGCAATGATCCATGTCCTTGTGGTAGCGGATTGAAATACAAGAACTGTCATGGAAAGAATGCTTGAGTAAGCATTTGAATTCCCTTAGATAGACACGTATTCTGTCGTTTTTCAGATTTTTATTTCTTAATTTAGAATAATCTGTGAAAACGATGGAATCCGTGTCTTTTTTATTTATTACTTTTGTTTCAAAACAAAAAAGTCATAGATTATGAAGAAATATATGATAGCTGGAATTATGCTGGCAGCGACCATGTTGGTTTCTTGTGGAGGCTTGCAGTCGTTCTCTTTTGATCAGCTTCATCCGGCAGATGTCACTTTTCCTGAGCAGGTACGCACAGTAGCTGTTGTCAATCATGCTCCTTCCATTCCTTCTCCTAAAAAAACGTTGCTTACATTGGGAAAACTGGATGGGGATGGCAAAGTGCTGGCCGAAGGCCTGGCTGGCGGATTGGCTGATAGCCGATATTTTAATCAGGTCGTCATTTCAGATTCGATACTCACCCAGGAAAGAACGGGCGGAGAGTTGCTGCCTCAGGCTGTGGTAGACAGTTTGAGTCAGGTTTTAGGAGCTGATATGATTTTCTCTGTAGACCAGATACAAATCTTGACCGCAAAGAAAGAGATTTATTATCCAGGATTTGTACCATTGACAGCCTTCGACTTGAAAATTCGTCCCGTGGTACGGGCCTATATACCGTCGCGTCTGATGCCTGTAATGACGTTATCGAAAGTAGATAGTCTGATGTGGGATTTTACGCCTACTTTGTCTGATTATGATGTAGTGCATGAGGGGTCCAACCATGCGGCCTATACATTGGTCAATCTGTTAGTGCCTCATTGGCAAAATGCAGACAGAATCTATTTCGATGGTGGAAATCCGGACATGCGGGATGCAGCGGTTTGTGTGCGGGAAGGTGACTGGCAAGAGGCTGGACGCATTTGGACGAATCTGTATGACTCAGCGAAAAAAGGGAAATTGAAATCACGGGCTGCCTTCAATATGGCGTTGGCTTGTGAGGTACAGGGACAAATGGAGGAGGCTAATTCCTGGATTGCAAAGGCGCAGCAAAGTGCTTCTCCCGGTTCGGAGGAGGAGCGTGCAGCAAAGTTCTATGCGACCATATTGCAGGAACTCACAAAAGATTTTCAGCGATTGAACCTGCAAATGCGTCGTTTTGGAAACAATTTCAATTAATATTTCTTGTCTGATTCATTTTTTTTGTACATTTGAGTATAATAAAATATAGCCTATGGAATTAAGTGAACAATCACGTGCTGCAATTGCTGCTGCTTTACAGGAAGCTCTTTGCCGTTATGCTACGGGAGGAGAAGATTCTGTGGTGACAGACATTCATCTGCAACCGAATTCAGATAGCGGGGAATTGGTGATTTACGACGACGATGATCATGAGTTGTCGCGTACGATTATCAATGAATGGGTAGAGTATGAAAGCGATGACTTTTATGCCGTGGTAGAACCGATACTTCGCAAGGAAATCGAGTCTTTGAAGGAAACAGGACGACTGGATAAACTCTGTCTGATGAAACCTTATTCCTTTGTGCTGGTAGACGATGAGAAGGAGACGGTGGCAGAACTTCAGATTATCGATGAAGATGATACCTTATTATTGAGTGGCGATTTGTTGAAAGGACTTGATGAAGAACTCGATGCCTTTCTAAAAGACCTGCTGGAACGCTAAATTCCGAGAAAATGGGAGAGCGAATCACATTCCGCCGCAACGAGAGGTTGCGGAGCATACATCCCCAATGGAGGGGGAATCCGACGGTCAACGGAAAATTTTTCAATCGTCAGCACCGTTGGAAGCCAGGTATGGGAAGTGTATTGAAGTGGCGTTTCTCTCCCAACCCCCAGCGGAAGGAAAAGCGGACCATCAAATGGAATCCAAAGGTCCATTATCTCACCTCTTTGGAGAAAGTGGTGGGAAATTCCCTGATTTGGCTGGGGCATAATTCTTTTTTTCTACAGTTAGGCGGAAAACGTCTGATGATTGATTCTGTGTATGGAAGTATTCCGTTTGTCAAGCGGCGCAGTCAGTTTCCTGCTGACCCTTCTATTTTCCGGGAAATTGATTATTTGTTGATTAGCCATGATCATTTTGATCATTTGGACAAGCCGAGTGTAGCACGGTTGGTGGCTGATAATCCGCATATGAAATTGTTCTGCGGGTTGAATACGGGAGCGCTTATAAAAAGCTGGTTCCCAGACCTGGAAGTAATAGAAGCAGCATGGTATGATCAGTATACTGACGGGGATTTCCGACTTACTTTCCTTCCTGCACAGCATTGGAGCAAACGTGGAGTAAGCGACGGGGGAGAGCGTCTGTGGGGATCCTTTATGATTCAGGGAGGTGGTATCACCATTTACAACAGTGGAGATACTGGATATGCCCATCATTTTGAGGAGATTGCCCGATTCTTTCCGCATATCGACTATTGCATGATTGGGATAGGGGCCTATAAGCCGCGTTGGTTCATGAAGCCTAACCATATCTCTCCGTATGATGCCTTGACGGCTTCAGCAGATATGCATGCGCGAATAACGATTCCTATGCACTATGGTACGTTCGATCTTTCAGATGAACCTTTGTTTGATCCGCCCCATGTGTTTGCCGCTGAGGCAAAGAAACGTGGAATGCCCGTTATTATTCCTGAATTGGGAGAAATTGTCAAGTTGCAGCCTCTTCGGTGAGATTGAGGCTGGAAAAAGAAATGATATCACAAAAAAAGTCCGGAAACCTGCCCTCTGTCTTTCGACAGGGAACTGATTTCCGGACTTTCTATATGAGTCTGTTTGTTTCAATCAACTAATAAATCCGCCGGTCATCGGCAGCGGGTTACTTCGTGTGAGTGTTGTCGCTCAACATGACGTACCCCCAGATCATCGGATCTGCATTTGCAATCTTGTGAAGAATCTTTGTTACCTTTTTCATAACTGTTATCCTTTCATTTGCTTTTTAAGTTAGTACCTATATAATAATTCTAGTTTAGTTTTTCCAGGTGCTCTTCGCAGAGGACCTTTCGAAGTTTTGTCTTTTGTTTTTGTTATCCTTAATCTTTTTATCCTTTCCCTCCGGTACCCTTTTGGGTTCCTTCGTTCGTTTTATTACACTGCAAAGGTAATGCCTTTTTTTTGAAAGAATATGTTTTAAAGCATATTTTTCGTTTTTCTCTTGTTTTATTGATGCAAATCAATCAAGCTGATGGATACTGACAAATTGTCGTTGTAACCTGTCAGCCTAGACTGACAGAATTGCGTTTTTTGTATGGGGGGTAATGAAGAATGTGCGGTTTGAAGAGAGAGAGGATGGCTATAAGGGGATTTTATACTGAAAAGAAATGATAAGATTTCGTGTTTTCTTTGTTACAAAAGATATAGTTTTACGTTTACCTTTTTGAAAACAACTTGTACGACCGATTTAAGAAGCATGAGCAAAGAGACACTGACATCGACCTTCACTGATTTGAGAAAGAATTTTCTCAGGTTGGCAATGCGTTTTCTTCCCAATAGAGAGGATGCCGATGACGCATTGCAGGAGGCTTTCTTCCGCTTGTGGAAACATGCAGACCGGATTGACTCGCGCGAAGAGGCAGAAGCTCTTACGGTTGCTACGGTCAAGAACCTGTGCATTGATGTCCTGCGTAAAAAGGAGCATCTGCCTACGGTGGAACTGGACGAACACCGGGACGAATCTGTTACCGATTCGGCTGACGAGATTCTAGAAAAGGAAGAACGTTTCCGTGCGGTGGAGCGTATCATTGCGCAGAGGCTGACACCGCTTCAGCAACAGATTTTACGGATGAAAGAGTATGAAGGGAGAAAATATGATGAAATAGCCGATATACTGGGTATGCAAGAACCGGCAGTACGTATGCAACTGTCGAGGGCGAGAAAGGAAATTAGAGAATGTTATTTAAAACAGATGGAACGATGAAAAAATACGAACGTACTATCCCACATTGGAAAGAGCTGGCCAGACGTTATTTCGAGGCTGAAACAACTGAGGCCGAGGAGGAAGCGCTGGCACGTTTCCTGGCTACTCCTGCCTCACAAGGCAAGGAATTCGATGAACTTCGTGCCGTGATGGGGTATGCCGCTACCGGACGTGTCTTATATGGCAGGCGGCGCACACGAGGCATACGGTTACGGTATTATGCGGCAGCTATGGTGGCGGGTATCATCGTGTTGGCCACCGCCTGGCAGTTGACGGAAAGTGCAGATGTATGTGTGGCTTACATCAACGGACAGCGCTGTACCGACAAGGAGGTGGTGTTTTCCGAAGCGTTGAAATCGATGGAAAAGGTGAGTCACCGTTTTTCTGGAGAAACAGTCCAGAGTCAGTTGTCGGATATATTTCAGACACTGGAGGAAGGCGAAACGGAATCAGCTGACAAGAAATGAATAGAATAATAGGAGAAGACGATATGATAAGACGATGGATTATGTTATGGATGTGCCTGCTGGCTGTGCTGCCTGTGTTTGCACAGAAAGGAATGCATGTGGAAGACTTGTTTGGGGGACGCTTCAAGCATGATAGACAGGCCGTGGAAGTCCTTATCAAAGGAAGGGAGTTGAAAAAATATCATCTAACCCTTTTCCGCAGTCTGACAATAACCGATGAACCGGAGGTTTCGGAAGAAATAGAAGTACTGGTCAGTTTGGACGCCAAAACGGCAGTTGACAGAGAAGTGGGAAAGGTCGGGAAAAAATTGTACTATGGTTTCTATTGTTTTCCGGGACAGGACGATAATTACCGCTATTTGTTTTATCGGAATGCTGCAGTAGCTCCTGGCAGCAGTAAAAAGACAGAGGTGACTGTGGTGTATATGGAAGGAAAGGTCACACTGGAAGAGTTGAAACGGATGTTCAAGTAAGAGAAAATAAACAAAATACGATAAGAAACATGAAAGAAATGATTTTGCTGGTGGTCACCTTGCTGACCGCAGTGGGCGGATACGCCGAGACCAAAGATTCGCTGAAGGTGGAAAATGTGATGTGTATACAGAAACCGGAGCAGGTGAAGATTACCGAATCGGGCAATTGTTTTACGGTAGAAGTGGAGGGGAAGGAAAATAATCCGAATTTTCGTTATGTCCGTGAAATAGAGATGTCTTCTTCGGACGTGTCGGTGACAAAGGAACGTAACAGCAACTGGGACTTTAATATTCCGTTCAGAAAGCGGACATCGGAAAGAAGGCATCATCAGAATCAGCTGGTGGTGAAAAACCTGAAGATAGGACTTTCCTGCGTGCAGGGTGCTCCCGCGAACATGGATGTCAGCATGGGGTCATCGTGGGAAATTACGACGCCGACAGTAGGGTGGGAGTATTATCCGTGGGCTACGGAGACTTCTTTCTCCATTGGAGTGGCCTGCAGCTGGCGTAATTACCGGATGACCGGAAAGCAGCGTTTTATAAAGGAGGCAGGAAGTGATATGTACGTGGGGAATTATCCTGAAGGGGCCGATATTCAGTTCTCGCGTATCAAAGTGTTCAGTTGGGCTGTGCCGGTGATGCTGACTCATAAAACAAAGCATAATTTCAACTTCAGTGTGGGAGCCATTGTCAACTTCAACACGCATGCCAGCTTGAAAACGCGGTATAAATTGGATGGAAAGGAATATAAATTGACCGACAGCAATATCCATCAGACTCCGGTGACCGTCGATCTTCAGGCTTCCGTCGGTTATAAGACCGTAGGTTTTTATGTGAAATACAGTCCATGCAAGGTGCTTGATTCTACTTATGGACCTGAGTTTAGCGCATTGTCCGTAGGAATCGTTTTGTTCTGAGCCGATAAAAATAAGCCCCGTCCTGAGCCTCCGTTACCAGTTTTGTCTTGCGTAACGGTTGTTCAGGACGGGGCGTTTTTTATAGAAACTGCACGTTAGCGTTTCAATGCAGCAATGCTTTCTTTCAAGGCTGCAATCTTGGTTTCGGCGTCAGCCTGTTTCTTACGTTCCATTTCGATGACGTTGGCCGGAGCCTTGCTGACAAACTTTTCGTTGCTCAGCTTTTTCAATACGCTCTGCAGGAATCCTTCCTGATATTTCAGGTCAGCTTCCAGCTTCTTCAGCTCTTCTTCCACGTTAATCAGGTTGCCCAGAGGTACGGCATATTCAGTTGTACCTACCATGAAGGCAGCTGCTCCGTCCGACTTGCTGGCTACCTGCTTGATTTCTGACAGGTTGCAGAGTTTGGCAATGACAGAAGTGAATTCGGCTACCGGATTTTCTCCGATGACTTCCAGTGTCAGGGCCTCTTTCTGTGCGATGTTCTTCTGCAAGCGGATGGTACGGATACCGCTGATGACCTCCTTCACGGCTTCAAAGCGAGTAATCAGGGCTTCATTGTACGGCATGTCTTTTACGAGGGTCTGCGTCATGATGCTTTCGCCCGGCTGACGGTCGTAAATGTGTTGCCACAATTCCTCTGTGATGAACGGCATGAACGGATGCAACAGTTTCAGCAAGGTTTCAAAGAAGGACAGAGTCTTTTCATAAGTTACCTTGTCGATAGGCTGTCCGTAAGCCGGTTTCACCATTTCCAAGTACCAGCTGGAGAATTCATCCCAGAACAATTTATAGACAGCCATCAGGGCCTCGCTCAGACGGTACTTGCCAAACAGGTCATTGACTTCTTCTGCGGTCTTCGCCAGCATGGAGTCGAACCATTCAGTCGCAAGTTTTGCATATTCCGGCTGTTCGATGTCGGCCACCTGCCAGCCTTTTACCAGGCGGAAGGCGTTCCATATCTTGTTGTTGAAGTTACGTCCTTGTTCGCACAGAGCTTCATCGAAGAGAATGTCGTTTCCGGCAGGAGCTGCCAGCATCATTCCCATACGTACGCCATCGGCTCCGTAACGGTCAATCAGATCCAGCGGGTCAGGAGAGTTACCGAGTGACTTGGACATCTTGCGACCCAGTTTGTCACGCACGATACCGGTGAAGTATACGTTGCGGAACGGCATATCGCCCATGTATTCGTAGCCGGCCATAATCATACGTGCTACCCAGAAGAAGATGATATCCGGTCCGGTTACCAGGTCGGAAGTCGGGTAGTAGTATTTGATTTCCTCGTTGCCCGGATTGTTGATACCGTCGAACAAGGAGATAGGCCACAACCAAGAAGAGAACCAAGTATCGAGGCAGTCATCTTCCTGACGCAGGTCTTCCAGTTTCAGGTTGGCATCGCCCGTCTTTTCCTTGGCCAGTTCCAGTGCCTTTTCCGGAGTTTCAGCTACCACGAAACCACCTTTCGGCAGGTAGTAAGCCGGGATACGGTGTCCCCACCACAGCTGACGGCTGATACACCAGTCCTTGATGTTTTCCAGCCAGTTGCGGTAAGTGTTCTTATATTTGGCAGGATAGAACTTCAGTTCGTCGTTCATTACCGGCGGCAAAGCCATGTCGGCAAAGTGCTGCATCTTCAGGAACCACTGCATGGACAGTTTCGGCTCGATGGCCACGTTGGTACGTTCAGAGAAACCTACCTTATTGGTATAAGCTTCTACCTTTTCCAACAGTCCGGCAGCCTCCAGGTCTTTTTCAATCTGTGCACGTACATCGAAGCGGTCCATGCCTACATACAGTCCGGCAGCCTCACTCAGTGTACCGTTGTCGTTGAAGATGTCGATGGAAGGCAGGTTGTATTTTTCTCCTAACATGTAGTCGTTTACATCGTGTGCCGGAGTCACTTTCAAACATCCTGTACCGAATTCAATGTCTACGTAGCTGTCTTGGATAACCGGGATGACACGTCCTACCAATGGCACAATGACCTTTTTGCCTTTCAGCCACTGGTTTTTCGGGTCTTCCGGGTTAATACACATAGCCGTATCACCCATGATGGTTTCCGGACGGGTCGTAGCGACTACAGCATAACGGCGTCCCTGTGCATCGCGGTGTACTACTTCACCTTCGGCTCCTGTTTCACCGCTCATGTCGTCATCGGCAATATAATAACGCAGGTAATACAGCTTGCTGTGTTCCTCTTTGTAGATAACTTCCTCGTCAGAAAGGGCGGTCAGTGCTTTCGGGTCCCAGTTTACCATACGTACGCCGCGGTAAATCAATCCTTTGTTATATAGGTCTACGAATACCTTGATGACACTCTTGCTGCGGGTTTCGTCCATGGTGAACGCCGTGCGGCCCCAGTCGCATGATGCTCCAAGCTTGCGGAGCTGTTTCAGGATGATGCCTCCGTGTTCTTCTGTCCATGCCCATGCATGTTTCAGGAACTCTTCGCGGGTAAGGTCTGTCTTTTTGATGCCCTGTTGTGCCAGACGGTTAACTACCTTAGCTTCCGTGGCGATGGAGGCGTGGTCCGTACCCGGTACCCAGCAGGCATTTTTGCCCATCATGCGGGCACGTCTTACAAGGATATCCTGGATGGTATTGTTCAGCATGTGTCCCATGTGGAGTACTCCTGTCACGTTGGGAGGAGGAATGACGATGGTGTAAGGTTCACGTCCGTCGGGTTTAGAACTGAAAAGTTTGTGGTCCAACCAGTATTGGTACCATTTTCCCTCCACGTCAGCGGGATTGTACTTACTTGCTAATTCCATGGTTATAATAGTCTTTTTATGTTTATCGTATAATCGGCTGCAAAAATAATAAAACTCCTTGGATTTTAGGGGCGATTCATCCGAAAAGTTCATTCCTCATTGTGCGGGAACAGGTGGAATGTGTAGTGTGGAAAGGTAAAATGGAGGCGTTGGGAAGGGGGTAAAAAAACGCAAGTGCGTTTGGAGTCAAACGTCAAAGAGTTTTTGTCCAAACGCACTTGCGTTTCAAGTAAAACGTCCTTACGTTTTCATCCGAACGCAAAGACGTTTTTGGGAACGTTATTCATAGTCACTCATAGATATATTCCACGTCCGATTTTTTGAACCGCAGAAGGCGGGAATCGTTGGAACCGGCTCCGTTCTTGCTCGGGTAAAGGCCACCCATCGTACCTACATAATACCAGCCTTGTCCGTTATCGGGAGAATACGTGGCCCACAGCATGGCATTGTAATGTCCGTGCTTGATGCCGCTGTCGTTCCATTGTGCTCCTGATCCATACCACACAAGCGGTTCATATTGCTGTTCTGCCTGATTGTACATCTGGATATAAATCAGGTCGGTCATTTCGACGGAGCCGACCGTTACATCGTTCCGTCGGCGTTGACGGCGCTGGATGGTGGTATTTCCGTTCCATGCAGTGGTATGGCTTCCGTCCCACATCAGCCAGATGGTACCACTGGTAGAGTTCAGTACACGTTCGAAGTTTTCCATCGAAGGCAGTTCGTACCCGTCGGGAGCCATAGCTGTAGGTTCCAGCTTGTTGATATGGACGCTTGACGTGCTGTATCCTTCCAGCTTGGCTACTCCGTTGTCATCTATCACCTGCATGCCCTGGGTGGTTTTTCCCTGATACTGCCATTTCCAGAGTTTGAAGAATTCTTCCGGAGTGCAGTCACGCAGATAATCGAAAACGGTCTTTCCTGCTTTTGCAGCCGGATCGTTCGATGAAAGTATCTGGTCGTTGAAGTCCTTTGAATTGCCCATGGCATTGTACTTGCACCACCATACTCCATTGAGGTACGTCACCGGGAGTCCCCAGTTGCGACGGCTCAGCGTATATTCTTCACGTTCCGTGCCGTCATTATTGCAGATTACCAGTGTGGCTTTCTGTACACGTCCGTTGGCTGTGGGGTCATTCGGTTTCCATCCTCCCAAAATGCGGAAGGAGCGGGAATTGTCTTCCCGTGTTGCCAGTTTGATCCAGTGGCCTTCTCCATTCTCATACTCTACGGTCAGTTTTTTAGACTCCGGCAAGGTCAGTACCCCCAGTTCATTGTCGATATAACGGTCAAAGTGGCACTCGTAGCTGTTGTGGTAATCGAGCAGTCCTTCTACTCGGGTCGGGTTTTCCGTCAGAACCACGGTCAGGAAGTCGTCCGGGTAAGTTTGTTGCAATCCCTTCCGGTGGAAGCGTAGTTTGATTTCTTCTCCGGGAACGCCTAAGCGCCATCTGTCTTTCTGTATGCGGAACAGGTTTTTGCCTCTGGTTTCCGCATTGTTGCCTCCCAGTGTCTGTACGGTCAGCGGCATCGGGTCTTGGATGAACTCCAGCTGGTCGTCACAGTCAATGGCCAGTGTCAGTTCGGTAGCTGTATAAGGCAATACAATCCGGTTTTTCGCGTCGTTTACTGTCACATTTTGTGGGAGGGTAGAAGCTTGAGTATCTACTTTCAAAGCCCCGGCTTCGGAAGAGAGGTTGTGTTCGCCTCCGTTTTCCCATTCAATGACTTGGAGTTTCACGCTACCGCTGACAGGGTCTTCGCTGAGGCTCAAGGAATAGACCGTGTTGCGCTTCAAGGTGGAAGGCAGACTGCTTTCTACGGTAGTTTCTTTTCCTTTCTTCACGACATTGACTTGGGCTTTCACATCGGTACCAGTCTGTTCGTACAGGTAGGCCACTCCTTGGGTGCTGGCACTCAGCGCCTCCGGAAAATCAACGCGCTTATCTGTCCGTTCCGTATTTTCCGGACTTGCTACCGGATCCTGCGGGAACAGGAATGTGCGTTGTGCGATTTGGGTGAATGTGATTCCTTTTACCTGGAGGGAACTGTTGGCCGGTAAAGACAAATCAAACCGGGCTGATCCTCTTTCCAGGTCCGTGTGCAACGTACTCTCATTGTTTTTGCCCAAATCCAGCATGCCGGAGAAAAATTCAGAAGCTTGTGTATCTTCCTTGGCATATCCTAAAGTGGTTTTCAGCCATTCTTCTTCTGTCAGACCTTGTTCCTTGAGGGCTTGCAGGTCAAGCTGGCTCGCTGTGTTACCCACGAAGTACAAGTGGCCGGCTTCTTTGTCGGTCTGAAGGGTATATTGGTCGTCCTTTTGAGAGAGTTGCGTATAGACATTAGTCAATATTCCTTCTTCAAACAGGCAGGCTTGCAGGTCTGTGACGCTGTTTTCTCCAGGGAGCGACGTATTTTCCCCTTCTATCTGGAAGGCCTTGATGCGGACACTGACTGTCCGTACAGGGGTACTTCCGTTGTCTTCATTCGGGGTATTTTCATCTTTAGGGATAAAATCGTTATGGCAGGCTGTTGTGAGCAAGATGGCCGAGAGTATCCCGAAATGCTGTATGTATTTTTTTATGTGCATATTTATCTGTAATTGTTTCTTATTCGTAAATGTATTCTACCGGAGTCTTTATGCATCGGATGGTACGGGTCTTTTGGGCATTGCTGCCTGCATACTTGAACCAGTTTCCTTTTCCGGTGCTTTTGGCATATCCTTCTATCATCCAGGTGTTTCCTGCATTGCCGTAGGTGGCAAACAAAATCATCATGCTGGAGAGGGTCGTTTCGTTGTATTGGTGTCCCAGTCCGCAAAGTGTCAGATGATTGCCTTCGTATTCAAAATCATAGAACGAAATCGGACCATAGTTCAGGCCTTTGAAAGTGGCATTGCGTTCTACTACGTTGAAGTTGAGGCGTTGTCCCAGTCCGTTGTTGAAGACTCCGGGGTCGAAGTAAGCTAAGTTGCAGTTGGAGCCCCATGTATAGAAGCGGTAGTCGTCGTAATCCGGAATCTGGTATCCGTCGGGAGCCATCTCGGTGGGAGCCATCGTGCCGAAGTTACCCGTCTGGCTTTGATACCCTTCATAATAGAACTGGCCGTCCTTGTGAGTCAATTTCAATCCATCTGGATTTCCTGCCTGATATTGGTCGCCTAACACTTGAAGGAAGTCTTCGTCCGAACAGCTTCGCAGATAGTCAGCCAGACTGCCGTTGGCCGCAGGGTCCGATTTTATTAAAATCTGGTCACTGAAATTTTTTACATTTCCTCTCAGGTTATACTTGCACCACCACACGCCGTTGACTTGTACCACGGGCAATCCCCAGTTGAGGCGTCGGATGGTATATACTTCCGAATGTCCACCGTTTGCATCCGCAATCACCAGTTCACCGGTTTGTGCCCGTCCGTCTGCTTTCGGGTCGTTGGGTTTCCATCCTCCTAACAGGCGGTAGGTACGGTCTCCTTCTTCTGTCAGCTTCATCCACTGAGCTTCTCCCTCGTTGAAGTTTAAAGAGATGGTTTTTCCCTCCGGAAGGGTAATGCGAGCCAGTTCTCCGTCGATGTAGGTGTGGAAATCACAAAGTCCGTTGTCGTCAAATTGCAGCGCGCCGGTCATTTGTATCGGATTAGGGATGAAGACCAGTACGACACGTCCTGTCTGCACTTCGTTTTTATGTACGTCCAAGTACATATATTCATAGTGGCTTCCCGGCATTTTCTGTTTGCTCGATACTTGGAACTGTGCCACCGGTGTGAGGGAGCGTGAAAGTGGAGTAGGTGTTATGGTGACTCCGTTGGCTTGTCCAAGGACCTTTACTTCCGCTCCGGCTTCTGCTGCCAGTGTCAGTTGAAAATCGCTTTTCCAGTAAGGAACGAATACCGTATCTCCTTGTGCATTCAAAGTCACTCCTTCAGAAAGTTGTGAGTTTTCTTTATCCACCAGCCCTTTGTGGGTGAGACCTGATTCGGAAGAAGAGCCAGTTTCCCAGTCATTCGTCAGGACTTCCACTTTCCAGTTGGAGCCGTTTCCATACACCTTGAGCGTGTAGACGTGGTTGCGTTTCAGTGCCGGAAGAGTAGTCTTCAGCCGGTGCCATCCACCGTGGGTCGTTATCATGATTTCTACCTCATGTCCGTTTGAATTTTGTTCAGGAAGATAGAAAAGCGAAGTCTTGTCATTCTTGAAGGGTTGTTCGCCGAAATCTTTGGTCAGGTCGGTCGTTTCAAACTTCTCAGAGGTTTGGAGTGCATCCTGCTCATAGAGATAACCCGTCAGTGCTACGTTCTTGAGTACGACACTATTTACTTCAGCATCCTCGAACGGTGAATCCAGATCGATGCGGGCCACCGCACGTTTCAGGGATACTGATACCGAAGTATCGTCTGTGCCCAATTCCGTCTTTCCTGTCATTAGCATAGATTCAGAAGCCATGTTTTCGGCGGTGGCTTGTTGCTTCAGAAACGCTTCTAAGGTAGTGACTCCTTCTTTCAGGTTTTCTGGAGTAATGGCTTTTTCTCCGTTAGCCAGGAAGTACAGGCTGCCCTTCATCGGAGCAATATCCAGGTGGCAGATTCCTTCTGCATCCATTTGCAGAGAAGAGAACGTTTCTTTCAGAATGCCGTCTTCGAAATGATAACCGTTGAGGGTATGGATTTGTGATTCTGCATCCGCATCTGTTCCGTTTATCACCCCTGCTTTGGAGAATTTTACAGCGAGCATTCCATGGGTATCCGGTGTTTGCCGGATATCTTCCTGCTGGCATCCGCTCAATAAAAGTAAGCTTGCACTGGTCAGTGCGAGTATATATTTCATCATCATTCGTTCAGGTATTTTTATGGTTTTCTTCTGTTTATTTGTATTGATAAGGATTCTGTGAGCTGTTCAGGTAATCACGTGAGTCTATCGGCATCTGCTGGATGTTGTCTACATAGAAGTTGTTCATCAACTGCTCTGCCCATGGACCGTACGTGAAGGAACTGCTATGTCCGTATCCCATGACGTGTCCCAGTTCATGGAACATGACGCTGCATGCATATCGGTTGAAGTAATGTTCGAACCATCCTCGCTGGTAGGCTCCAAAAGTACTTCCTCCACCCAATCCGATGATTCCGTGTCCGGGATAGACCAGGCCTACCTGAAGCGTTCTGCTGGCTCTCATTTTTCTCAAAACCTCTTCTACCTTTACCAGTTGTTTGTTGTCATCGTAAAGCTGGTGGGCATTGTCATGCAGAATCTGTTCGTGTTCCGGCATGTCGATCATGTAGGTAAAGTTCAGGAAGAGGGCTACCGATTCCCGGCAATGTACCGGGCGGATTCCCATCCAGTTGCCTACCGGACCTCCGTCTTCTTTCTCCGGGTCACCTCCGTAAAGTCCCCAGTAGATGGTCCAACCATGTTTGATTTCCTGCAGCTTGCTCCAGTAAGGGTCGTCCGATTCAATCTTGAGTACGGCTTTACTCAGTTCAGACGCTGTCTTCTTTTGTACCTCAATGTATCGTCCGGATTCTGTGCGGCACATGGCGGCACGTTGCAGCAACGGAATTTCTTCCCAAAAGTCGCCGAAAGCCGGAATAGAATCAAAATAAGCCAAGTCGAAGAATTCTTCACTTACTTGCGGCAGTTGCATTTTGATCAGTACATTGGTCAGCTTACGAGGAGAGTAGAAACGTGTATGCAGCTTTCCTTCTTCTGTGACGGAAACCTGTAATGGCTGGGCGGTATTGAAGCACCGTACAGTCTTGTCGGTATATACTTCTTTCCGTTCTGTATCCTGCAAAATCAGGCCATGCTCACCTTGATTATAGGCTGCTGGAGTGATGAACATGGTCACCGCTTTGTCATCCGGATGATTCACTTGGGTTTCAACCAGATGAATATGGTTGGGGGCCAGTTCCTTCTGCTCGAAACTGTACACCTGCTTTCTGTTTTCTTTCCGGTAGTTGCGAGTTGAGAGATGGATATCTCCGTGAAGGGTCGATCCGTTGCACAAGGGCATGAACAGATAAGATGTCTGCTGGTTTAGTGAAAGGGCGTTCATTGTGCCGTTGCTTTCTCCGCCCAGTTCTCCGTTGCCAGAAAGGGTAGTATAGAATCGCACGTCTCCCAATGCCAGACTTTTGTCTGTGACGGCATAGCTCACATAGGGATTCTGATACGCAAAGTCAAAATCCACCCGACTGACAACTCGTTTCTGGGTCACTTCCTGCGGGATGGAGGCTACTTCTTGCATGCCTTCCTCCGTTTGTTGTTCTACGATGGAGAAAGGAGTTTGTGAATAGAAATATTCAGCCTCCAGCGGTTTCTGCAAGTCTGCCGGAAATTCAAGCCACTCGTCTTGAATATGTTCCGGAGTATGGATAATGGCCCGGTCAGCCGCCGGATTGCCTTTGATGCCTAACACCACCAATCGATACTCTCCTTTGTGAAGTCCTTCGGTATAAATTTCCGAGGTGGCAGCTTCATAATAGCTTTTGATGTTTTTTACTTTGTCACCGTTTTCATTGACAATAAAGTAATACAATTGGTCATAAAGGGAAGTCTCCGTTTCCGAGGCGCGTGAAGAGACTCCTTCATAGCCTTGTTTTTGCAGTTTGAATACAATCCCAGATTTGTTTTCGGTGGAAGATGTGCCTAAGTGTTCCTCCTGGTTACAAGAAACCAATAGCAAAGTGCATAAGAATGCAATAAAAGTAAATTTTCTCATTTTGTTGTTGTTTTCTCAGTAATCATAATCTTTTAAACCTATTCCTATGATCTATAAAAAATAAAGAATTAAATGTTTTGTAGTCTAGTTTATTTATTTCATTAATAATTTTACCCGTTTATGTTTTTAAACGTAATATTCTATTTTTTGTTCGGTCAATTTTCTCTTTATAGTGTTATTTTTTTATTAGAAGACTATATGTTTCTGATTACGAAATAGATAACAGATAAAATAAAAAAGGATAGCAACTTTGGTTTTGCTGCTATCCTGAATGGCTTGATATGTCGAAATATAATTGAAGGATAAAAGTTATTGTTGATATTCGTAAAATACCTTTGCGCCTATCCTTTTAATAATCATGGATTTGTCGGATGGTATATATCCGACAGATTTTGCATATTCTTTCCAGACTGCGATGAGTTCTTTTAGCTTGGCTGGATAAATTTCAGACAAATCATTTTGTTCGGCTATATCTGTTTCCAGGTTATATAATTTCCATGTAGCCCCGTCTCCATGAGGAGGGGTGAGCTGTACAGCTTTCCATTTACCTTGTATCACAGCTTTGTCTTCTTTCATTTCAAAACAGAGTGCATCGTTGGAGTTGCGCAAGGGTGATGAATCTGTGTTTGTGAGTTTTTGGGCAAATGATTTTCCGTATAGAGGAGCCAATGTGGTATTGTGATAAGAGGATGGCCGTTGGGTATGAGTATATTCCAGAATTGTAGGAAACAAGTCAGTGACATGGAGCAGTGTGATATGGTCAATACTTCCTTTTTGGATTATATTCTTTCCAGAAATAATCAATGGTACACAGATTCCTCCTTCGTGGGTAGTCATTTTATAAAGAGAATAAGGCGTGTTGCATACTTCAGCCCAGGCTTCTCCCAACGAAATGAAAGAGCTGGGATTTCCATAATTTGTTAGTTGGTTGTCGTATCTTTTCTGGATAAGTTCCTTGGTGTTTCCAGGATAATTCTCAGGTTCTTTGGGGTTTGCTCCATTATCACTCATGAATATGATTAAAGTGTTGTCCTGTTTATTTTCGTTTTCCAGTTCTTCTAGCACGCGTCCGATACTATAGTCTATATATTCTATCATAGAAGCATAGATTTCCATTTTTCGGCTTTGTTCCTTTTTTTGTTCCTCACTTAGTTTGTTCCATTGTATAGAAGGATTGCTGAGGCCAGTATCAGGAGTTTGTGATGGAATGAGTCCCATCTGCTTTTGGCGATTCAGTCTGGTAGAACGAATACTGTCGTATCCGCAGTCGTATGTGCCTTTTTCCCGGTCTTTCCATTCCGGGATAATCTGTAAAGGATCGTGTGGAGCGGTGAAGGCTAGATAGCCGAAGAACGGTTTGTCTTGAGGGCATTTACGTAGATATTCAATCATTTTGTCAGCATAGTAACGAGTGGAGTAGAAATCATCAGGAAGTTTTTCCACTTTCTTGCCATTGTCCAGGTAGAAAGTGACTGGCTGTTCGCTGTCGGACAAGGCAAATGAATTACAGAAATGACCGGCACCTCCTCCAAGCATGGTAAAGCTCTGTTCAAATCCACGTTCGGAAGGGATGTTTCCTTTTTTGGTACCAAGATGCCATTTACCGGCCATACAAGTATAATAATTGTTTTCATGCAGCACTTCAGCCAGTGTCGTTACGCGCTGGTTGATACCTCCTTCGTAACCAGGTTGCATGTATTGGTTTTCAGCATGTAGGGGAGGCATAGTGCCCAGTCCGTTCTGATGATTGTCCACACCGGTCAGGAGCATGGCTCTTGTGGGAGCACTTAAAGAGGAGGTGTGAAACCGGGTAAAGCGGATACCTTGCTCTGCCAGTCGGTTGATATTTGGTGTTTGTATTTCACCACCGAAGGGTTGTGTGTCTGAAAATCCCATATCGTCTACTACAATGAGTAGTATGTTGGGAGGAACATTCTCGTTAGATGTGTTTTGCGAGTGGGCTGATAATGCAACCAAGCTACTCAGACTGTATAAAATGTAGCGTTTCATGAGTAAAAAAGTTTTAGTCTATATTATTTCTCATCTTGACTGCTGTTGCGATATTCTGTAGGGGTCATTCCTAAGTGTTTTTTTACGTACTGTGCAAAAAAAGACACATTGGGAAATTCAAAATCTACAGATATTTCCTTAATGCTTTTATGGGAATGTCTCAGTTCAGGAATAATATGTTCGATGGCATTTTCATGAATGAGTGTCAATGCATTTTTCCCGCTAACTTGCTTGACGATGCGCGACAGGTACTTGGGCGAGTAGCAAAATAAGTCAGCGTAATAAGTCAGTGTACGGTGTTTACCGTTGTCGGCTGTCAGAGCTTCCATGAATTGCTTGAAGATGAAGTCGGGTTGTTTAACAGGAATATGGTATCCTAGTTTTTCTTTTTCAATGGATTTGCGAGTGGTTTCGGCCACCATCTCGCCATAAAAAGCTGACGCAATGTGTAGCAGGATTTCTTTCTGGTGTTTATCGGGGGGAGTCTGTATCTTACCTTCTATCAGTTTCAGGTATTGATGAAATGTTTCGTTCCGATTTTCTCCAAAATGCTTGATGGGATTTTCTTGTATGTAACATATCGATTTCCAGCTGTATTTCTGAGTTTGGGTCAGCCTTTGGACAAAGCGGTTGGAGAAACAGAATACTTTTACTTTATGGTTGGGACTGGCCATTACCTGGCCTATAATTGTATTAGGCAGACTGATTAGCAGGTCGTTGGCTTGTAAGTGCAGGGTTGCATTGTTTAGCTCTAATTTTACCTCTCCTTCTTCACAATAGAGCATCAGAAAAACTTCCAGTTTTACATTCTTATTTTCTTGGAACACATCCTCCAAGCGTTCGGTCAGAAACATGTAATCGTCAATATAGCTTTGGGCATCGCAATGCACTTGAAGCATTTCCATGTGAATATGTTTAATAATCTCTTCCATAATTCTTTTTTGCAAAGATGAAGATTTTTGGTCAAGGTGCTATGTTTTATTTTCTCTCAAGTATGTCTTATTTTCCATATTTTATGAAATTGACAGAAGGGTGGAGAAAATTGAATATTTCTGTGCGAAAATTGGTTGTCTTCCTTTTTTGCATGCTTGCTACTTTTGCGCGAACAAAAAAAGAAACGAATATGACGAAAAAGATTGGAAAATTAAACGTATGGCTGATGTTGCTGGTTGGCTGTACGATGGGGATAACTTCCTGTAAGACGGAAACCAAAGAAAACACTCAGAAAGGCTATAAACTTGTAACGCTTACTGCAGACACGGATAAGGAAATCATGACCTCATATTCAGCATCCATTGAAGGTATGCAGGACATCGACATTTATCCGCAAGTGTCAGGATATATTGAAAAGTTGAATGTCTCGGAAGGAGATGTCGTACGCAAGGGAGAAGTCTTGTTTGTGATTGATCAGGTTCCTTATAAGGCGGCTTTGGAAACGGCTGTTGCCAATGTGGAAGTAGCGAAAGCCAGTCTGGCTACAGCCGAACTTACTTATAAGAGTACAAAGGAATTGTATGCTAGGAAGGTGGTCTCCAGCTTTAACTTACAGACTACAGAGAATGAATTTCTGACTGCCAAGGCACAACTGGCACAGGCTAAAGCACAGGAGGTGAATGCACGGAATAACCTTTCTTATACAGAGGTAAAGAGTCCAAGTGACGGAGTGGTCGGTATGTTGCCTTATCGTGTAGGGGCACTGGTCAGTTCGAATATAGCTCAGCCGTTGACTACGGTTTCTGATAATGCCAAGATGTATGTGTATTTTTCGATGACTGAAAATCAGTTTCTCTCACTCTCCCGTCAGTATGGAACTACGGAAAAAGCCATACAGAATATGCCTGAAATCCAGCTTCAACTGAACGACGGTTCTATGTACGAAGAAAAAGGGCGTATAGAATCCATCAGTGGAGTGATTGACAAGGAGACGGGTACGGTGGGTGTACGTGCGGTGTTTCCGAATGCCTCCCGTCTGTTACATAGTGGTGCATCGGGCAACGTGCTGATTCCAAGTGTTTATAAAAAATGTATAGTGATTCCGCAGGGAGCTACCGTACAGTTGCAGGATAAAATTTTGGCTTATAAGGTAGTAGACGGGAAAGCGGTATCTACTCTAATAAAAGTAGCTTCGGTCAATGATGGGAAAGAATACATCGTGCTGGATGGTCTGAAAGCCGGAGATGAGATTGTGGCCGACGGAGCCGGAATGATTCGTGAAGGAACACAAGTAAAATAACAGACGATTATGAAAGGAAATATATTCATTAAACGGCCGGTGATGGCCCTCTCCATATCGGTCTTGATTCTGATAGTGGGATTTATATCACTTTATACACTTCCCGTGGAACAATATCCTGACATTGCTCCGCCTACCGTACGTGTGGAAGCCACTTATACCGGTGCCAATGCCGATGCGGTGATGAACAGTGTCATTATGCCGTTGGAAGAAAGTATCAACGGAGTGGAGAACATGATTTATATTACTTCTACAGCGACCAATGCGGGTACGGCAGAAATATTGGTCTATTTCAAGCAGGGAACTGACCCGGATATGGCCGCTGTCAATGTGCAGAATCGTGTGTCTGAGGCTCAGGGACTTCTGCCTTCTGAAGTAACGGCTATCGGTGTCAGTACCATGAAGCGTCAGAACAGTTTTCTTCAGATTAACAGTTTGATTAGTCCGGATAAACGTTATGATGAAACCTTTTTGGCCAATTATCTTGACATCAATGTGATTCCGCAGATAAAGCGTATCCAGGGAGTCGGCGATGTGCAATTGATGGGAGATACTTATAGTATGCGTATCTGGATGAAGCCGGAAAAGATGGCACAATATGGTCTGGTGCCTTCT
Organism: uncultured Bacteroides sp.; assembly: GCF_902472605.1. Taxonomy (GTDB): domain Bacteria; phylum Bacteroidota; class Bacteroidia; order Bacteroidales; family Bacteroidaceae; genus Phocaeicola. Next base: position 28,463 of record NZ_CABROP010000014.1, on the reverse strand, counting down.
GATGTGACTTCTGTATTGGGGGAACAGAACATTGAGGCTCCTACGGGATCGTTGGGTGAAAGTTCGGACAATGTATTTCAGTATACAATGAAATATAAAGGGCGACTGAAAAGTGTGGAAGAGTTTGAAAATATAGTGATACGTTCTCAAAAAGATGGTTCCGTACTTCGTGTGAAGGATATAGCTGATGTAGAGCTGGGGCGTGAATCTTATAGTTTTCATGGGGAAGCAGATGGAGTTCCGGGTGTTACTTTTATGGCCTTTCAGGTGGCCGGGGCTAATGCAACCGCTGTGAATCAGGAAATTACTAGCTTGCTGGATGAAATCTCAAAAGATTTGCCTGAAGGCACGGAATTTATTCAGATGATGAGTGTGAATGATTTCCTCTTTGCTTCTATCGACAATGTGATTGAGACGTTGGTGATTGCCATTATTCTGGTGATTTTGGTTGTCTATTTCTTTTTGCATGATTTTAAAAGTACGTTGATTCCTTCCATTTCCATCATTGTGTCACTGATTGGTACGTTTGCCTTCTTGTCTGTAGCAGGATTTAGTATCAATATTTTGACTTTGTTTGCCCTTGTGCTGGCGATTGGTACGGTGGTAGATGATGCCATTATTGTGGTGGAGGCCGTGCAGGCCAAATTTGATGTGGGATACAGGTCGCCATATTTGGCTACCAAGGATGCCATGAACGATGTGACGATGGCGGTTGTTTCATGTACCCTTGTGTTCATGGCCGTATTTATTCCTGTCACCTTTATGGGGGGAACGTCAGGGGTGTTCTACACGCAGTTTGGTATTACGATGGCGGTGGCTGTAGGACTATCTTGTGTAAATGCCCTGACGCTTTGTCCGGCATTGTGTGCCATGATGATGCGTCCTTCGGATACAGAGAAGAGTATCAAGAGTTTTAGCGGACGTATCCGTGCGGCTTATAATGTTTCTTTCAATACTTTATTGGGTAAGTATAAGAAAGGGCTAATGTTTTTCTTCCATCACCGATGGATGGTCTGGGCTTCGTTGGGAGTCGCTTCTGTATTATTGGTGTATTTGATGTCTACTACTAAGACAGGTCTGGTACCTCAGGAAGATCAGGGTACCATGATGATTAACATTAGTACCTCGCCGGGTAATTCTTTGGCCGAGACGAACAAGGTCATGGATAAAGTGCAGGATATACTAAAGGCTACCCCTGAGATTGAACATTATTCCCGTATCACGGGTTACGGGTTGATTTCCGGACAGGGAACGTCATACGGTACGGTTATTATCCGTTTGTATCATTGGGACAAGCGAAAAGGAAAGGAACATACGGTGGATGCGGTTATGAAGCGGCTGAATGAACAGTTCAGTGCCATCAAGGAAGCGCAGATATTCTGTTTCCAGCCGGCAATGATTCCGGGTTACGGAACCGGTAATGCCGTAGAATTGTATATGGAGGACAAGACTGGAGGTGATATGAAGCCTTTCTATGAGTCTGTACAGCGGTTTATTATGGCTTTGAACCAACGTCCGGAAGTGGCTATGGCCTATAGTTCGTATGCCATGAATTTTCCTCAGGTAGCTGTTGATGTGGATGCGGCCAAGTGCAAGCGTGCCGGAATCAGCCCAAATGAGGTGCTGGATGTGGTGGGTTCCTACTGCGGTGGGTCGTATGTCTCCAATTATAATAAGTTTGGAAAGGTCTATCGTGTCATGATCCAGGCTTCACCTGATGCACGTTTGAACCAGCATGCATTGGACAACATGTTTGTACGTAATGGCACGGAGATGGCACCGGTCAGCCAGTTTGTGACACTTCGTTCGGAACAGGGGGCGGAAATAGCCAAGCGTTTTAATCTGTATAACACTATCAACGTCAATGTGAACGTGGCCGACGGATACTCAACGGGTGAAGTGCAGAAAGCTATCAAGGAAGTTGCCGGAGAGATTCTTCCTTCGGGTTATGGTTATGAGTATGGAGGTATGGCTCGTGAGGAAGCCAGTAGTGGAGGTGCACAGACTGTGTTTATCTATACCCTCTGTGTAATCCTGATTTACTTGATTCTGTCATGCCTTTACGAAAGTTTTCTGGTACCTCTGGCCGTCATACTTTCCGTACCTTTCGGCCTGATGGGAAGTTTCCTGTTTGCCCGTGTGGCAGGATTGGAAAACAACATCTATTTGCAGACGGGAGCCATTATGCTGATTGGTCTGCTGGCCAAGACGGCCATTCTGATTACGGAGTATGCCATTGAACGCCGACGGAAAGGGATGGGGATTATTTCTTCTGCCTACTCGGCTGCCCAGGCTCGTTTCCGTCCTATCATCATGACGGTGTTGTGTATGATTTTCGGTATGCTTCCGTTGATGTTTTCTTCTGGCGCTGGAGCCAATGGTAACAGTTCGCTGGCTACGGGTGTCGTAGGAGGTATGCTGGTGGGAACTTTGGCTTTACTCTTTGTGGTTCCTGTGTTCTTCGTGGTATTTGAATACTTGCAGGAAAAGTTACGAAATCCTATGAAGAAAGAGCCTGATCAGCAGATTCTTTATGAAAAGGAGCAGACCTTGATTGAAAAAAGTGTCTTTAATACAGAAAAGTAAATGAATAATATGAACATATCAAAGATAATCGTATGTGGTGCAACGCTCTTGTTGAGCAGTTGCGGAATATATACCAGCTATGAACCACAGACCTCGGTTCCCGAGAACTTGTACGGCGAAGAGGTCACAGTTTCCGATACGGCAAGTATCGGAAACATCCACTGGCGGGATTTCTTTACCGATCCTTATTTGCAGGATCTGATTGAAAAGGGACTGGCACAGAATACGGATGTGCAGACAGCCAGTCTGCGTGTGGAAGAAGCGAAGGCTTCTTTGCTTTCGGCCAAACTGGCCTTTCTTCCGTCGTTTGCCTTGTCTCCGCAAGGAGGGGTCAATACGGTGGAAGGCAGTAAGGCGTCGCATACCTATACGCTGCCGGTGACTGCCAGTTGGGAGCTGGATATTTTCGGCAAGTTACGGAATGCAAAGCGGCAGTCGAAGGCAGCATATTTGCAAAGTGAAGATTATAAGCAGGCGGTATACTCCAGTCTGATAGCTAATATCGCCAATACGTATTACACCTTGCTGATGTTGGATGAACAGTTGGAGATTTCCCGTCGGACGGCAGAGACATGGAAGGAAACAGTGGCTTCCACGCAAGCCTTGATGGATGCCGGACAGGCGGATGAGGCGGCTGTTTCGCAGATGCGGGCAACTTATTATGAAGTGAAAAATTCTGTGATTGACTTGGAAGAACAAGTGAATCAGGTGGAAAACAGTCTTTCTTTGTTGCTGGCGGAAACTCCTCACCAGATAGCCCGGGGAAAACTTTCTGCACAGAGTTTCACGAAGGATTTGTCGGTAGGTATACCACTTCAGCTTCTCTCGAATCGTCCGGATGTGCGTGTGGCGGAACGCGATGTGGAACAGGCATTTTATGTGACCAACCAGGCTAATGCTGCCTTTTATCCAGCGATTACGCTGAGTGGAAGTGCGGGTTGGACCAATTCCGTAGGAGGGCTGATTACGAATCCCGGTAAGTTTGTGACCTCCGCTTTGGCTTCATTGACCGAACCTCTGTTCAACAAGGGGACGCTTATTGCCCGTCGGCGCATCGCCAAGGCACAGCAGGAGGAGGTACTTCTGACCTTCAGGCAGAAGCTGCTGGATGCTGGAACGGAAGTAAACGATGCATTGGTATCTTATCAGACCAGTAAGAAGAAAAAAGATAATTATGAGCAGCAGATAACCGCACTGGAGAAGGCCTTTACCAGCACTTCACTCTTAATGGAGTACGGGAATACGACTTATCTGGAGGTGTTGACGGCTCATCAGACGCTACTCAGTGCACAGTTGTCACAAACGGCTAACTGTTTCAAGGAGATACAGAGTCTTATCAACTTGTATCAGGCACTGGGGGGCGGACAACATATTTAGTTCTCTTTTTTAGTTTCTATTGTGTTGCAGGCGAGTGCCTCTTGACTAGTCTTTCTCATTCTCTCATACTTATATTCATTTTCACATTCATGTTTACAGGGGAAGACAGTCAAGGGCATTTGCTTTTATATTTATAGCTTTTATCGATGATTATTATCGAGAAAAAGAGTTTTTCCGATAGATGGGGATTGGAACCGACGGCCTACCTTTGTTTTCATAATCATGAAAGGAAAAGGGAAATGAAAGAAATGAATTGTTCGCGTGAGTCAGTTGCTCGGTTTCGCCTGATACGTAACTGCATGTTTTTGTCCGGCTTGTCGGTTTTTGCCCAGCTGTATTTGTTTCAACCCATGCTCTCGGAAATGTGCCGGAATTTTGGTGTCAGTCCGGCAGAAAGCAGTCTGTCGGTGTCGGCCTCTACTGCCGGCATGGCATTGGGATTGATTGTTATGGCTTTCAAGGCCGATTCTGTGTCGCGCGAACGCCTGATGGGAGCTTCGTTGTTGCTTTCTTCCCTGTTGACCATCATGTCTGCCTTTATTGACAATTATTCTTTTCTCTTAGTTCTGAATTTGTTAAAAGGAATGGTGTTGGCCGGGGTGTCATCGGTAGCGTTGGCTTATCTTTCAGAGGAAGTAGATAAAGCTATGATTGGGTTGGCCATCAGTTTGTATTTGAGCGGGAATACCCTGGGAGGAATGTCAGGGCGAGTGGCTGCTACGCTGATGTCCGGGTGGGGCGGATGGCAGTCGGCCGTGTGGTCGATTGGTATTGTCAGCCTGCTGTTAGGAGGATTGTTCTGCTGGAAGATTCCAGCTGGGAAAAATTTTTCTGCGGTGTCGGTACCTTTTCGGGAGAAATTGCGTCAGATGCATTTTCTTTTAACCCGGAGTACATTTCTTTCGATGTATCTCATTGCCGCTCTTTCCATGGGAATTTTTGTGAGTATCTATAATTATCTGTCTTTCTTGCTGGAGGCACCTCCTTTTTCATTGCCTCATCATTGGGTGGCACTGATTTTCACCATGTATGTGGCAGGAATTATCGGTTCGGTCGTGGCCGGAGGTCTTTCGGACAAGTATAGTTCGGAGATGCTCTTGCAAGGTACGTTGGGGCTGATGGGAGTCGGGATGGCCTTGTTGCTATGGATGCAGCTTTGGGCCATCGTGCTGGGACTGGGATTGATGACTTTTGCTTTTTTCGGAACTCATACGCTGGCCAGCCGGATTGTATCGGTGCATGCCGGACAGATGAAAAGCAGTGCCACCAGCATTTACTGGTTGTTTTATTATGCAGGCTCCAGTCTGGTTGGTTCTTTTTCCGGCATCGTGTTGTCTCACTATGGGTGGGGGGCTTTCATGGAGTTCCTTTTTGTACTCTTGGCTGTGGCATGGATTATTTCCTTGAGCGTTCTATGGCTGTTTAAAGGAAAGAAAAGTGTCTATGTGTGGATTGCGAGGAAGTGATACGGACAGCGGCCTGCTTTCAAAATTCTATGTTTGAAGGTAGGCCGCTGGCGTGTTTATCAGGTGGGGAGGATTATTCGAATATAACCTTCCCGAAGAATTCCGGACAGTGGAAGCACGGTTTTGGCAAGTCGATGGGATTCCATGACAGGAAGTGTGGCGTGTTCTGCAAGTCTCCGCATTTGTAGAAATTGGCACGAGCAGTCAGTCCTTTGAAGCCTTTCAGCTGATGACGGAAGAACGCTTCCTTGGGGATGCAAAGAGCCAGTTGCCAACTGCATTCTCCCATTCGTTCTTCAAACGGAGCCTTTCCGAGTGAAGTCCATCGGTCTACTTGCTGGAGAATCTCTTGGGGAGCATGAGGTCTGTCGCCCGGGCGTCCGCCACCGATAAGAAGGGTTCCCCCACAGTTACATTCAAAGTTATAATATACGTTTTCTTCCTGGTCTTCCGGAAGCTGGAAAAAGAATTCACAACAGGAGTCTTCCCAAACTCTGCCGTTGTCTTCGGCAGCGATGGCCCGTACGCTTTCTTCTTTTACGCGGTAGTTCAGCAAGATGCAATCGTCGGTGTGGGCCATTCGGAAGGACACCTCCGGGCAGTAGGGAAAATCTTTCCAGTTCACGCAGGAAATCGGCTGGAACTCTACCTGATGCGTATCGAGCAGGGTTGGGATGTCTGTGGCAGCCACGTGGGACTGTCCGGTAATTTCGGGTACATGTAATTCTTTCATGGTGTAAGTATTTAGGATATTGAATTAGAAACTTAATTTTGTTTGTTCAGGATGATAAGGGCGCCGATGACTCCTGGAATCCATCCGCACAGCGTGAGGATAAAGACAATCAGTACCGATCCGCACCCTTTGTCGATGACGGCAAGGGGCGGAAAAATAAGAGAGAGAATCACTCTGATTAATGACATTTCTGTGTGGGTTTTAGAAATTTGAGGGAAAGTTAGGGAAAAGATTTAGAACTGGCAAGGATTTGCTTCAGATTCAGGCAAGGGGGGAGGTAAAAACAAAAATATCCCACCGACGGGTTCGGTAGGATACTCTTAGATTTATACCGGAATACCGGTACAGAATATGCAGTAAACTTTACAACTTTCAATTAAACAAGCTGACATCCTGGCCAGCAAAGGGGTTACTTCCTCCTTATCCGAGCATTACGTAACCCCAAACCATCGGATCTCCCTTGAAGATCTTCTGAATGAAATTTTTCATCGTTTTCATGTTGTTACCCTTTCTTTTTAAATAAACCTTAATACCTTTTCAATTTAACCTTAAAAATATCGTCTCCCGACGAGGTTGAAAACAATCTTATAATCTAAAAAAACAATCTTTCTACTGTGTGAATCATTGAACTTCCGTTCTTGATTACGCTGCAAAGATAGGGCTTTTCTGAATAGAATTCATGCTTTACAACATAAAAATGAAGGAAAACAGCGTTTTATTGATGTAGGTCAAAAAAACGCTCATTTCTGGTGCTTGGAGGCGCATTTGGCGCATACGCCTTTCACGATATAGTTCACTTTCCGGGCAATGAATCCTTCGGGCAGGTCGATGTGCGGAATGAGATCCTGGCTCAGACAATAGGTATTCTGACATACCTCACAATAGAAATGGCAGTGGGCTTCATCGTCGTTGCAGTGGCCGTGGTTGTGGCAGATGCAATATTTGTGGGAGCCACTTCCGTCGTCTACACTGTGGATGAGATGATGTTCGTGGAAGAGAACGAGTGTACGGAAAATGACCGACTTGTCGATGCTGTCGAGTTCCTTTTCCAAAGTACTCAGACTGAATGTGTCGGTTTGTCCGGCAATGGCTTCGTAGATGAGAAGTCGGGTGGAAGTAGGGCGGATGCCAGCCGTTTCCAGAATGAGGGCATAGTCTTCTGTTTTCATAAAAAAAGGATGCTTATCTTGTGACTTGCTGCAAAGATAAGCATCCCTTTTGGCAACCTGGTTGTTTTTCAGGTAGGTTTTTTTATTTGTCCAGACCGAGTTTCTTCTTCAAGTCCTTGGTCAAGGCATCCTTGTGCATCAGAATATAGATGGTTTTGGCACGTACGTAGCTTTCCGACATGTTCAGGTAGCCGCCGAAGTCGTTACGGTTGGTTCCCCAGGAGTTTTTGGTGATGTAGTACTTGGTGCCGTTCTGATCCTTGGCGATACCGGTGAGGTGCATCAGGTGGTCGTCGGTCGTAGTGAAAGTTTCGTAGCCTTTCTGGCGGATTTCAGGAGTTACCTTTACTTCCGGACACGGGTATTCAAACTTGAAGGCTTCGTCAAGTTTTTCCTTGGCATCCATTTTCTGCCAGCGGGCAAAGTCAGTGTCTTTCAAGTCTTCGGTCTTTTCTACTTCCGGATTGATGGCCACTCCGTGTTTGAACGAGAATCCTTTTTCACTGACATCTCCGTCCCAGGCAACGGTATATCCGTTTTCCAGGGCATGGTCTGCGGCCTCCATCATTTCGTCGAGTGGAAGGTTATAAATCTTGGCGTGTTCCCAGTTGTCCGGAATTTCGAGGTCGAAAGCCTGATAATAAGGCTGGTGTGTGAAGCTGGTCAGCATGACGTAGTCTTCCGGATGAATGTCCAGGCTCTGCGCAAAGGATTTCGGAGTATATTCCTTGCCTTTGTAGGTGAACTTTTCAGGAAGTTCTCCCAGGTAAATATCAAACAGACTCTGAATCAGTTTTTCATATTCAGGGCTTTGCTGGCGAAGCTTGATGGCCTTTTCGGCAATGGCTTCCAGGTAAGCGGTCAGCTCTTTGTGGTTGTGGGTAGGTGAGTTGTAGTTGATGCCGCTGTACACCTCTTCCGGAACGATGCCTACCTGCTTGAAGGCCGTAAACCAGCTGGGAGAGATACTTCCCTGACCGATGTTGCCGCGTCCGTGGCGCAGGTAATTGTCCTTCAGCTGGTTCATGTATTTCTGACGGACGATGTACATTTCCGAAAGGTCGTATTCGCCTTTTCCCTGGCGGAGTAGTTCTGCTTCAATGAAGGAAGTGGTGGCAAAGCACCAGCAGGTGCCTGTGGCAGCCTGATTCTTGACCGGAGTCACTTTCTGGTTGACTACGGTAGTAAACTGATAGCCTTTGGCTTCGGGTTGTGCCTGGAGAGAGGCGGAAGCAAGCAATAAGGCTGAGATAAACGCAATTGTTTTCATATTTTCTGTATATTATAGGTAATGAATGAAATTGAGAGATTTAGAATCCGAAGCGGTAATCGTTCCAGTATTTGGCGGTCATTTCGTCCCAGCGCAGCAGGGTAGCTCCGATGAAGTCCTTGGTATAGTCGGTCAGGTAGGCTTTGGCAGCTTCTTCGCCTTCGCTTTTGACCAGTTCGGCATAACGCTGTTCCACCAGTGGGAGTTCTTCCAGTCCTTTCCGTTCAAAGTGCATTTGGTTCTTCTCTAAAATCTTCCGGGCATTTCCCCATCTTACGGTAGCCAGCTTGTTGGCCTGGCGGTAGTGCCACAGGGCTGCATCCAGACGGTAGCGATGGTTGCCGCAAATCTTGAACATTTCAGGAAGGTCGGTAGTGCCACAGAAAATAGGTACACGTGGGCTTTGTCCCGGGTTGTCCATGGCGAACCAGCAGACCCCTCCTACGGCGTCCGGAAGCCAGCTTCTCAACTGGATGACGGTAGAGTAGGCACATTGCGGTACGGCGATGTTTCGGTTGGCTTTCACGCTGCCTTTCTGAAGCGCGTTGTACAGCTGTACTTCGTCGGTACGCATCCACGGATTGGCCCGTGGGCTGGTGATGGTATCCGTTTTTCCCGTTTTCCGGTCTTTGACAACTACTTTAAGGTTCTTTGTCGCACTCCATTCCGTGCCTTCATAGGTCTGTCGCAGATAGGCCATGACATCGGCATTGCTGAGTTTCTTTTCCGGCTTCACACTCAACGGCAGTTCTTCATCGTCCATGCTGAGCTTGAGTGAAGGAGCCAGGGTGCTCAGGATAAAGAACTCGCGGATGCTGAAGGAGCGCATCTTGCCCGAATAGTTCGGACCTCCGTAGGCTTTCCAGAACTTGAACGGTTCTTTTCCGTCCCACAGCTTGAGTTTCTTGGCCACGCTGAACACATTGTCGGAAGCCATGTAATTGCGGGTATCTTTCAAATTGAGGGTACTGATACGTGGAATGTTGGCCGATACGCCTACTTCATCGTCGGGGATACGGACAGCTGCCCATACACCTCCGATTTTATCAGGACCTTCGCCGAAGATTTCAAAGTGCCATACTTCCTGCGGGTCGGCAATGGTAAGGCATTCGCCTGAGTCGCCGTATCCGTATTCCTTTACCAGTTTCCCCATGAGCTGGATGGCCTGGCGGGCGGTAGTGCAACGTTGCAGGGCTACCCGGGCCAGTTCTTCAATCATAAACATGCCTTTGGAATTGCGCAGGGTGTCTCTTCCACTAATGGTGGTTTCTCCCATGGCCAGCTGCTTTTCGTTGAGGCAGGGGTAAGCCGTATCCAGAAAGGCATAAGTGTGTTTGACTTGCGGAATCTGTCCCTTTACGGTCAGGTTGGTCTGGTCAGTGACCGATTCCGTATGCATACGGCCTTGGTAAATGTTCATGACTGTGTCGTTGGCATAATCTGCCGCTGGAACTACATTGACCCAGGTCCGGTACCAGCTGTCGCAGGTGTGACTGGTCATGACGGATCCGTCGGTAGAGGCTGCCTTTCCCACCATGATGCTGGTACAGCAGTCCGGGTCATGAAGCAGCGTCTGCTGTGCCATAGACAGCTGTGAGAATGTAATCCCAATGAAAAATAAAATGCTACTTATTTTCATGTTTTTGTGTTAAAATGTTATTTGTTTGCAAAGATAGAGAAAAATATGTGAATTATCAAAGTAATTCTCCTATGAAAATGCTTCGATAAAACTGAAGTATGCGTACAAAAATATTCATTTCTGGGTGAAAAGTTGTCAGAAAGTATAGACAAATTTACCTCGACACGAACGTGCGGAGAGCTCAGCATGCACGTGATGAGAGGTCGACACGAACGTGACGAGGTCTTGACACGGTCGTGACGAGGTCTTTATGCAAAGGCGGATTAAGTAAAAGGGCGGGATAGTTGACAAAAAAGGCCGTTTCCTTTGTTTTTGTGGAAACGGCCTTTTTGCTTATTTGATTTCGAATTCTTCCTTCATGTCCAGTTCCTGGTTGTGTGCATCGAAGAATTTATATTGCAGGAACGCCAGGTTCTGGTTCGGAATGACCTTGATGCCGAATCCATACTTCATCTGCCATTTTCGTTTCAAGGACATGAGCCCTTGGTTTACGTAGGCAGCCACATAAGGATGGATGTGCAGCGTGAATTTCTTCACTTTCAGCTTGTTGACCAAATAGTCAATCTTACTTTCCAATGTATCGGTGAACAGGATGGAAGGTTTGATTTTCCCCTTTCCGAAACAAACAGGGCAGTCTTCATCGGTAGTGACATCCATCGCCGGACGTACACGCTGGCGTGTGATCTGCATCAGTCCGAACTTGCTCAGAGGCAGGATGTTGTGTTTGGCCCGGTCTTTCTGCATGTTCTGACACATGCGTTCGTAAAGTTTCTGCCGGTTTTCTGCCAGGTTCATATCGATGAAATCTACCACAATGATTCCGCCCATATCTCTCAACCGGAGCTGGCGTGCCAACTCATCGGCTGCGCCTAAATTCACGTCGAGTGCGTTTGCTTCTTGTCCGTTGGTTGATTTGGAGCGGTTTCCACTGTTCACGTCCACCACATGGAGCGCTTCCGTGTGTTCGATAATCAGATAAGCCCCGCTCTTGTAGGAAACGGTTTTTCCAAAGGAGGACTTGATTTGTTTGGTGATTCCGAAATTATCGAAAATAGGAAGCTGGCCGGTGTAGCGTTTCACGATGCCTGTACGTTCAGGGGCAATGAGCGCCACATAATCTTTTACTTCGTTATAAACGGTTTCGTCGTTGACGTAAATGTTTTCGTACGATGGGTTGAACAAGTCGCGCAGCATGGCTACGGTACGGCTTGTCTCCTCATAAACCAATGAGGGCAGTTTGGTGGCCTTTTGTACTTTTGTGATGGTATCTTCCCAATGTTTCAGCAAGACTTTCAGTTCCGCATCCAGCTCTGCTACTCGTTTGCCTTCGGCTACGGTACGTACAATCACTCCGAAGTTCTTGGGCTTGATGCTCTGGAGCAGCTGTTTGAGGCGAGCTCTTTCCTCGCTGGATTTAATTTTTTGTGAAACGGATACCTTGTCATTGAAAGGAATCAATACCAGATAGCGTCCGGCGAACGACAGTTCACAGGTCAGTCGTGGGCCTTTGGTCGAAATCGGTTCCTTGACAATCTGCACGATGACCTCCTGTCCCTGCTGGAGCACACTGGAAATGGTTCCGTCTTTTTCAATGTCGGGAAGCATGGAAGCTTTCGACATGGGATAGAGTTTTTTCCGGTCACTGATGACTTGCTTGAGGTACTTCTGGTAAGAATGAAATTGTGGTCCCAAGTCTAAATAGTGGAGAAAAGCGTCTTTCTCAAAGCCTACATCTACGAAACAGGCGTTGAGGCCGGGCATGAGTTTCCGGACTTTTCCTACGTACATGTTGCCGACCGAGAACGACAGGTTGCGTTCTTCTTTCTGGAACTCTACCAGCTTCTTGTCTTCCATGAGGGCGATAGAAATTTCCTTGGGCTGTACGTCTACTACTAATTCGCTTGTCACTTTTTGCTTGGTTTTTTGTTCTTAATAGGTTGCTAATTACACAAAGAACAAACCTGAAAGACTTTTTGTAGCTTTGCAAGTTTGTTCTTTATTGAAGTCGGACAGACTAACAATTATTTTTTGCTTTTATGTCTGTTCTTTCTTAGTCTTTTTTTACGCTTGTGTGTAGACATTTTATGTCTTTTTCTTTTCTTTCCGCTAGGCATACTTGTTAAATTTATAGGGTTAATACTAATGTTAATTTATTTTTTTACTGAAAGAGTAAATGTTTTTGCTGGTTTGAATGCCGGAATGTTGTGCTCCGGAATGATAATAGTTGTATTCTTTGAAATGTTACGGGCAGTCTTCTGCGCTCTTTTCTTCACAATGAAACTGCCGAAACCACGAAGGTATACGTTTTCGTCGTTTGACAATGATTCTTTTACTGAATCCATAAACGCTTCAAGCGTAGTCAGGACTGTTGCCTTATCAATACCTGTGTTTTTAGCAATTTCGTTTACAATATCTGCTTTAGTCATTTCGCTAATAATTATTGTTATACGTTATCTTAATTTTTTGGACTGCAAATATATAGCTTTTCTGTATCTTTTGGAAATATATCGGGAATATTTTTTTTGAAAAGTCGTGCTTTTTGAGGGTTTTATTCCTTTTTAAAGGGTGTGTAGAGAGGTTTGTCTGTGTATGTCGGGCAAATATATTATTTTTGCGGGCAAATATGTGTCAGATGAATTTTTTTGCAGATAAGATAATCGGTTGGTACGAGGAAAACAAGCGTGATTTGCCTTGGCGGAACACCAAGGATCCTTATAAAATATGGATTTCAGAAATCATTCTTCAGCAGACCCGGGTCGTACAGGGATATGATTATTACTGTCGTTTTATGGAACATTTTCCCGACGTGGACACGTTGGCCCGTGCTTCGGAAGACGAGGTGATGAAGTGCTGGCAGGGATTGGGTTATTATTCACGTGCCCGCAATCTGCATGCGGCAGCAAAGGTAATTGCCGAAAAAGGCAGTTTCCCTACGACCTATGAGGAGGTGAGGGCCTTGAAAGGAGTGGGAGACTATACGGCGGCGGCTATTTGTTCGTTTGCCTACGATCTGCCCTATGCGGTGGTCGACGGTAATGTGTACCGGGTATTGTCACGTTGGATGGGAGTGGAAGAACCCATTGATACGGGTGCCGGGAAGAAATTGTTTGCCTCCCTCGCCGGTGAGATGCTGGATAAGAACCGTCCGGCTTTATATAATCAGGCCATCATGGATTTCGGTGCCCTGCAGTGTGTGCCTTCGTCTCCTTCGTGTTTGTTTTGCCCGCTGGCAGACAGTTGTGTGGCCTTGCAGAAAAACTGGGTGGACAGGTTGCCGCGGAAGGAACGGAAGACTAAGGTGCTCGACCGCTATTTTTCATATATTTATGTGCGGGCAGGCGCGTATACTTATATAAAGAAGCGGGCGGCAGGCGATATCTGGCAGAATTTGTATGAATTTCCATTGATAGAAACCGCTAAGGAAGTAGGAGAGGAGGAACTTCTCTCTCTTCCTGAATTTCAGACTCTTTTGGGTAGTGCTGAGATTGAATCGTTCCGGGTGGTGTGCCCTGAAATCAAGCATGTGTTGTCGCATCGGGTGATTCACGCCAGGTGTTATGAGGTGGTGTTGAAGGAAGAACCTGTCGCACTTTCTGGATATCAGCAGATTCCGATTGACGATTTTCATAATTTCCCGGTATCGCGCTTGATATCTCGTTTTTTTTCGTTACTTTTGAAACCAAATCATAAAAAATAGAATTATGTCATTGAATAAAGTACAATTGATTGGTAACGTGGGTAAAGACCCTGAAGTAAGATATTTGGACAGTGGTGTGGCCGTAGCGACTTTTCCGTTGGCGACTACTGATCGTGCTTATACGCTGGCTAATGGTACACAGGTGCCGGAACGTACGGAATGGCATAATATTGTGCTGTGGCGCGGATTGGCGGAGACTGCTGAAAAATATGTGCATAAAGGCGATAAATTGTACATTGAGGGTAAAATCCGTACCCGTTCGTATGACGACCAGAATGGCGTGAAACGTTATGTGACGGAAATTTTCGGTGATAACATGGAGATGCTGACTCCGCGGAGTGCACAGACAGCAGCGCCTGCACAAGTTCAACCGGCTTCTTCAGCATCGGCTCCGGCTCAATCGGAAAATAACCCTTCGGATGATTTGCCGTTCTGATACTCAGATAGTCTCTTTAATTAAAAAAATAGGAATATTATAGGATGGACCCTGACTCGTGTTTGCTCCGCTTGTCGGAGCTGTGTGACGGAATTACCGTAATGCCCCTTACATGGGGGGCGGTTATAGCTTTACTTCTGACCCTGATGCTGCTGTATGTATCGGGTTTTGTGTCGGCTTCTGAAATTGCTTTCTTTTCGCTTTCTCCTTCTGATTTGAATGAAATTGAAGAGGAGAATCATCCTTCTGACACTAAAATCAAAGGCTTGCTGGATGATTCGGAACGTTTGCTGGCCACAATTTTGATTTCAAATAATTTTGTCAATGTGACGATTATCATGCTGTTGAACTACGTGTTTGCCAGTTTGATTGATTTTGGCCAGGCAAAAATCCTGGAGTTCTTGATTGTCACTGTGGTACTGACCTTCTTGTTGCTGCTGTTCGGTGAAATCATGCCTAAAATTTATTCGGCTCAGCATACGTTATCGTTTGCCCGAAAAGCGGCGCCAGCCATTACTGTGCTGCGGACGGTGTTTTGGCCGGTATCTTCAGTCTTAGTCCGCTCATCGTTTTTTCTCAATCGTTTCTCTCAGAAGAAAGCACGGAACTTGTCGGTCAATGAACTCTCTCAAGCTTTGGAACTGACAGATATTCAGGATACTTCGGAAGAAAGCAATATGCTCGAAGGTATCATCCGTTTTGGAGAGGAAACTGCGAAAGAGGTCATGACCTCCCGTCTGGATATTGTAGACCTGGATATTGATTCTTCTTTTTCAGAGGTGTTGAAGTGCATCAATGAAAACGGCTATTCACGTATTCCTGTATACGAGGAAACGCGTGATTGCATCAAAGGTATTTTGTACATCAAGGACCTGCTTCCGTATTTAGGAAGAGGCGACGATTTCAAGTGGCAGAATTTGATTCGGCCGGCTCTGTTTGTTCCGGAGAATAAGATGATTGGTGACTTGTTACGTGACTTCCAGGCCAACAAGATTCATATTGCTGTGGTCGTGGATGAATTTGGTGGTACTTCGGGTATTGTGACAATGGAAGACATCATTGAGGAAATCGTCGGAGAAATCAATGATGAATACGACGAGGAAGAACGTACTTATGTGAAGCTGACAGAGAACGTCTATGTGTTCGAAGGAAAGACGTTACTTTCTGATTTCTATAAGATTATCAAAGACAGTGAAGATGTGTTTGACAAGGTTTCAGGGGATGCCGATTCGCTGGCGGGACTTTTGCTGGAGTTGAAAGGTGAATTTCCGGCATTGCATGAAATTATCAACTATATGAATTATCGCTTTGAAATTCTCGAAATGAATTCTCGGCGGATTTTGAAAGTGAAAGTAACCATCTTGCCTTCTGCTCCAGCGGAAGAAGACAATGACGAGAAGGAGAAAAAGTAATTATGCCGCTGTGGAAGACCTGGGAAGAGGATGGAGGAAGATGGGGCATCTGGCAAGTGACCGAAACACCGGAAGAGCTTCGTGCCTGCCTGTCGGATACAAGGGTACAGGAAGAACTGGACCGTTTGAGGGCTCCTTCGCGGAAGCAGGAATATCTGGCTGTACGGGTTCTGCTGAAAACCTTATGTGGAAAGGAGGTCCGAATTGGGCATGAGCCGTCGGGAAAGCCTTTCCTGTGGGATGATAGCAGGCGTATTTCTATCTCTCACACCCGAAATTATGTGGCCGTAGGCTTGCATGCCACTGTCTCTCCGGGAATCGATATCGAGTGGCATGGAGAGAGAGTCCGGAAGGTGGTTTCCCGTTTTGTACGGGATGATGAAATGCCCGACCGGAAAAATATGGATCCACAGGAGGAGCTGTATCAGTTGTTGTTGCACTGGTCTGCCAAGGAAACGATGTTCAAGGTGCTGGATTGTACAGAAGTCGACTTCCTGGCCCATCTGAAAGTGGAACCCTTCAAACTGGCTGCTTCCGGGACGTTTAGGGGAGAATTTTGCCGTCCGGATTCATCCAGACATTTTATGATTCATTATCTGATTCATCCGGAGTTTGTCTGTACGTATGGCATGGGTACATAACGAGACAAATGATGGATGATTTTATTTTAAGGAAAAAGATGAATAAGAAATTACGTAAAACAATTCGGCTGACGGCTATTTCACTTGGTTCGTTATTGGTTGTTTTCTTGCTGGCCGTGACAATCGTGGTGAATTTTATTTTTACGCCGGAAAAACTGACTCCGGTGGTCTTGAATGTGGCTAACCGTACGTTGAATGCCCATTTGGAGATGGAGAAAGTGGAACTGACGTTCTTTTCTACTTTTCCGCGTTTCGGACTGAAAGTAACGGACGGAGTACTGGTATCCAAGGCGATGAATGATACGTTGTGGCAGAAAACCGATTCGCTGGTTTCGTTCAAGAAATGCGTGGTAGTGGTCAATCCCATAGATTATTTCTGGAAACATAAGATCAATCTCCGGTATTTGGGACTGGAGGATGCTTCGGTATACGCATTTACCAACAAAGAGGGAAAAAGCAACTGGGATATCGTGAAGAATACGGACGACCAGCTGGAAGAGGATACAGTGGCGCAAAGGGATACCACGATTCAGGAGATAGAAATTAATCGGGTCTCTTTGAAGCGGTCGAATGTGACGTTTGATGACCTGAACACAAGAGTATACGCCCGGATACAGAATTTGAATCTGAATTTGAAGGCTTCCTTGAAAAAGGATTATTCGATGCTGGCGCTGCAATATGACAATGAGAATCTGCTTTTCTGGCAAGACGGACAACTGCTGGTCAATCATTTGGCCGTAGGGTTGAATGCAGATATGCAGCTGGATCGTGCTTCCAGGACGCTGACCTTTAAAGATACTGGATTGACGTTGAACGGAGTGGCACTCGATGTGTCGGGAACACTTGGCAGAGACAGCGTGGGCGCCCCGGCTCGGGTAGATATAGGCTACAGACTGCATGCACCTTCTTTGGAAACGGTATTGAACATGGTTCCGGAGAGTGTGTTGAAGCGTCAGAAGCTTACGGCTAACGGAGAAGTCACGCTGGAAGGTACCTTGAAGGGACTTTACGGTAAGCAGCACATGCCGGAGGCTACGTTAAAGGTGAACATACAGAAGGCTTCGGCCAAGTATGCCGATTTGCCTTATGGAGTGGATGAACTGACGGCGGAATTCAACGGTTACGTCGATTTGATGCGTCAGAAGGAGTCGTACGCTCATCTGGAGATTTTCCAGTTTAAGGGAGCCCATACGGATATATTGGCCGATGGAGAGGTGAAAGACTTGTTGGGTGATCCTGACATCACGTTTCACACTCGTTCGGAGATTGACCTGACGTCGTTGGCCAAGACGTTTCCTTTGCAGGAAGGAGTGTCTATTGGAGGACGGGTAGGAGCCGATTTCCGGTTGCGCTGTCGCTTGTCGTCTATTCAGAAACAAGATTGGGGACGGGTACGTCTGAAAGGAAAGCTGGATATGCAGAATATGTATTTGCGTGATACGAAGAAGAATTTTGAGTTTACCAGCAATGCGGCTTTACGTTTCATCGGAGAAGATAATCTGGCGGCTCAGATTAATATTCAGAAGGCAGTGTTGCGGGCTTCGACCCTGTCGGCCGAGTTGGAGGCGCTGAATGCGACCATTAAATCAACAAATCCTCAGGATACTACTCGTTTGATTGATGTGGAGTGTAAATTGCAGATGAGTCGTTTGAAAGGAGGAATAGGAGACTCATTGAGGGTATTCAGTAAAAAGGCGAAAGCTTCTTTACATTTGCAGCCCAGCAAGCGGAACCCTTCCATGCCGAATGTAAAGGTAGCCTTGGAAACCGATACGCTTTTCTGCCGGATGGGGCAGATGAAGATGGGCATGGACAAAGGTGGCTTTAATTTGTCGGCAGACAAAGTTCGGGATTCGCTTTGGCTTCCGAAAGGAATTGTCGGATTTAACCGGCTTACCCTTCGGACACCGGAACTGGCTTTGCCGGTAAGGATGCGAAAAACAGCCGTGACGGTCGGCGACCGAAAGATTACGCTGAAAAATGCCAGCCTTCGTATCGGGCGTTCCAATCTGACGGCAACTGGAGCGGTATATGGGTTGTATGCAGCCATGAAGAAAGGCAAAATGTTGAAGGCTAATCTGGAGATTTCTTCCCGTAACTTGGACTGCAACCAGCTGATCAATGCATTGAACTTTCCTCAAGATACGCTTCAGACTGAAACGGATACGGTGTCAAGTACTGAACCGCTGCAATTGTTTGTCATTCCGCCGAAAATAGATTTCGAGCTGAAAACCAATCTGCATAAGGTGACGTATGGCAATATGGTCTTTGAGCAGGTAAAAGGAGCGGTGGATATCCGCAATCAGGCCGTATATCTGAGAAAACTGACAATGAAAGGTCTGGGTGCAGATGTGGAAACGACTTTGGTTTATCGTGCCCGAAAAAAGACTCGTGGATACGCGGGATTTGATTTCCAATTGCAGAAAGTCAATATCGGAAAGTTGGTCGATTTCATTCCTTCTTTGGATACGATTGTGCCGATGTTGCGTTCGTTCAAGGGAATGGTCGATTTTGATGCGGCTGCTGAAGCGGTACTTGATTCCAATCTGAACGTGAAGATTCCGACGTTGAAGGCAGCCATACACATCAAAGGTGACAGTCTGGTCCTGATGGATGGAGAAACCTTTGCAGAAATATCCAAGACGCTGATGTTCAAGAACAAGAAACGGAATGTGTTCGACAGTATTTCAGTGAATCTGACCGTGAAAGATGGAAATGTCACCGTCTATCCTTTCGTGCTTCAGATAGACCGTTACAAGGCAGCGGTAGGAGGAACGCAGGGACTGGATATGAACTTTAATTATCACATTTCCATTTTGAAATCGCCGTTGCCGTTCAAGGCGGGTGTCAACATTACCGGAAACCTGGATAAGATGAAGATACGCATCGGAAAGGCGAAGTATAAAAATGCAGTAACCCCGGTTGAAATCCGGAAGGTGGACAGTACCCGTGTCAACATGGGACAGGAAATCATTCATAGTTTTGAACGGGTTATGAACCGGGCCTATCGTGGAAGGCTTCCGAATGGAGCGGAGTAAATGAATCTCTATTTTGCATATTTATCTGAATAATTGTATATTTGCGAACTAGAGACAGAATATATACGAGTATTAACACTATTAATCATTAAAATCTTCATTATTTATGTTTAACAAGCATCCTAAAGGTCTGATACCTGCTGCACTTTCTAACATGGGGGAGCGTTTCGGCTACTACATCATGAATGCCGTATTGGTATTATTTCTTTGTTCTAAATTTGGTATAAGTGAGGAAAAAAGTACACTTATCTATTCATTCTTTTATGCAGGTATTTATCTGTTAAGTCTTGTAGGGGGTCTGATAGCCGACAGAAAGCAGAATTATAAAGGTACAATTATGGCCGGTCTCGTGGTCATGGCTGTGGGATATATTGCATTGTCTATTCCGATTACTGCCAATGCAGGTAATACATCATGGTTGCTTACGCTTACTTGTATTGCCTTGTTCTTCATCGCATTTGGTAATGGTCTGTTCAAGGGAAACCTTCAGGCCATTGTAGGTCAGATGTACGATGACCTTGAAGCAGAGGCTGCACAGAAGGGAGAAAAGGAACTGATTGAAGCCAAGAGCAAGAGAGATTCCGGATTCCAGATATTTTATGTATTTATCAATATCGGTGGATTGGTAGCTCCGTTTATCGCTCCTCTGTTGAGAAGCTGGTGGCTGAGCGCACACAACATGGTTTACAATGCAAGTCTTCCTGCTCTGTGTCATGAATATATAGCGAAAGGTGCAGACGGAATGTCGGCTGAGGCTATGGGCAACTTGAATCAGTTGATGTCACAGTGCGTAGGCACAACTACCGATATGGCTGCTTCTTGTGCACAATATTTGCAGATATTTAATGAAGGTATTCATTATTCGTTTGTTGCATCTGTTGCGGCAATGCTCATTTCTTTGATTATCTTCTTTGTAACCAAGAGCCAGTTCCCGAATCCGGGAAAGAAAGAAGCCGCAGCTGCTGTTACTTATTCAGCAGAAGAAAAGGCTGCCATGGCTAAGGAAATCAAACAACGTCTTTACGCCTTGTTTGCAGTGCTGGGTGTTGTTATTTTCTTCTGGTTCTCCTTCCATCAGAACGGTACTTCACTTTCACTCTTTGCGAGAGACTTCGTCGATACATCTACCATTGCTCCGGAAATATGGCAGGCAGTGAATCCTTTCTTTGTGATCACATTGACTCCGATTATCATGATGATTTTTGGTTCTCTTTCAAGAAGAGGAAAGGAAATTTCTACTCCGCGTAAGATTGCCATCGGTATGCTCATTGCAGGTTTGGCTTATCTCTTCCTGTCTGCATATTCACTCATTATGGGTTATCCTTCTGCTGCAGAATATCGGGAACTTCCTATTGACCAGCAGGTAAAGGCAGGAGCATGGGTATTGATTGTTCTTTACTTCTTGCTTACTGTGGCCGAGTTGTTTATCTCTCCACTTGGATTGTCATTCGTTTCGAAGGTGGCTCCAAAGCATCTTCTGGGACTTTGCCAGGGATTATGGCTGGGTGCGACTGCTGTAGGTAATCTTCTGTTGTGGATTGGCCCTCTTATGTATAACGCTATTCCTATCGGATATTGCTGGGCTATTTTCATGATTGTATGCCTCGTTTCAATGGGAGTCATGTTGTTCATGGTAAAATGGCTGGAACGTGTAGCAAAATAAATTTCTCGAAATAGAATTTACTTGTGGAATCCCTCATGCGGTTGCATGGGGGATTTTTTATGGGCGATTTTGAGAATTTGTGAAATTCTGAAAATTATTTGAGTTGGATTTGAGACTTACAATTATAATTACAATATTTGCGGTTGTAAAATTAAAAAGAGTATGCCTATTATTACACGTAAGATAGAATTGAAAATCGTAAGATTGACAGATGAAGAATATGACCAACAATGGAAATATCTTTACCAGATAAACAACACCATTTATCAGGCTGCCAACAGAATCTCTACTCATTGCCTTTTTAACGATGAGTATGAAATGCGATTGAGATTACGTTATATGTCACAGTGCAATAAAATAGATAAAAAACTGGAAAAACTGAATCCAGATAAAAAAACATCCGATAAAGAGGAACAATATAGGCTGCTTAATGAAAGAAAAGAACTTGATGAAGATTTTAAAAATAAAAAGCAGGATTTTCAGCGTATCAAAAGAAACTCCACCTATCAATTGGTATCGAAAGAATTTCTAAATTATATACCAGCCGAGATATTGACCGATTTAAACCAATATGTGCAAAATAATCACAACAATAACAAAAATAAAGTCAAGTCTGGTGAAAGAGCCTTAAGTACTTACAAGAAAGGTATGGGAATTCCATTTTCCATTAAACCGGAAAGTGGATTGAGACTTTTTGTAAAAGAGGAAGGAATCTATCTAAAATGGTTTAAAGGAATACTTTTCAGGCTTGAGTTTGGAAAAGACGCAAGCAATAACCGCTGTATCGTTGAAAGACTGATAGAAAGCGACAAGCAACAAAAGAAAAAGGGCGAAGATTATGTAGCCAATAATTCTTCTATAAAGCTTGTAAAGAATGGAAAGAATACAAGAATATTCCTGTTGCTGTCTATTGACATTCCTGCTAAGAAACAAGTGTTGGATAAGGAAGTTGTGTTAGGTGTAGATTTGGGCATCAAATGTCCGTTATACCTTGCTATCAACAAGGATGACAATTTCAAGATGCAGATTGGCGATATAGAACATTTTCACAATCAGCGGACGATGTTTCAGAAACGTTTTAAAAGTTTGCAGAAACTAATGTGTACCCAAGGTGGACACGGACGAAAGAAGAAACTGGAGCCTTTGGAAAAGCTGAAGGAAAAAGAGCGTAATTGGGTGCATACACAAAACCATGTTTATAGCCGTGAGGTTATAAAGCAGGCTTTAAAACAGAATGCCGGAACTATCCACATGGAGTCATTGAAAGATTTCGGAAAAGGTAAGGAAGGTTATGTAAAAGACGAGTATAAGTATCTGCTTCGTTATTGGTCGTATTACGAACTGCAAAGTATGATAGAATATAAGGCGAAATTGGAAGGTATTGAAGTGAAATATATAGACCCTGCATATACCAGCCAGACATGCAGCTATTGCGGAGAACGTGGAGAACGTAAGAAGCAAGAAGAATTTGTTTGTACGAATCCCCAGTGTAAACGACGAGGAGAGAAAATAAATGCAGACTTTAATGCTGCAAGAAATATTGCGATGAGTAAAAAAATCGTGAAAGATAATTAGAAAAGAAATTTTCTAATTGGGGCTGCTGGAAGTCCTTAACCTGAGATAGGAAACTATACTCGGGAAGTACGTCAAAACATTGAAATTAATAAACTTAGAAACTAACGGTTGGTTTTATCATTGTTTTGAATGGTATATCCAACTAAATTCCAATAATGAATTTTCAAGTTCCGGTTGGTTTTATCATTGTTTTGAATGGTATATCCAACTGTTGTGTTATTATCTCTTATTGGCCATGGTTGGTTTTATCATTGTTTTGAATGGTATATCCAACGCCAGCTTACTGGTCGATACCGACGGGAGCGTTGGTTTTATTATTGTTTTGAATGGTATATCCAACAAGTCCTACACCCAGCACAACCGGCACAGAGTTGGTTTTATTATGGTATATCCAACAGAAGAATACAGACGGCTATGTGGCCGAATGTTGGTTTTATTATTGTTTTGAATGGTATATCAAAATATAAAGCCGTCTGAGATGATGTGCGCATGGGGGTTGATAATCGTGTCTTTTTTTACTGATTTTAGTTATAAGGTAATATACTTATAAGGGCTATTATTGCTAACGCATGTGGTTGCTTATCACATACGTTAGTAATCAATCATTGCATACGTTAGTAACAAGAAACGACTAACGTATGTAATAATCTGCAAGAAAGCTTTGCCATTTCAAATAAAATTGTAATTTTGTCATTACAGTCCCCACTAATAAAAAAGGAGGTCAGTATGTATAAGTACAAGCTCGTAAAGAAAATCAATCCGCAGGATAAAGCAGCACCAAAGAAATGGTATGCAATTCCTATCAGCGAAGTTCCACAGACTGTAAAAGCCATGACACGTGCAGCTACGGAAAACACGACAACCGCTCCCATAGAAATGGAAGCAGCTCTTGAATTACTTGGAAGACACGCACGTCAGCAATTGCAGCAGGGACACACAGTAAGAGTAGGTGATTTAGGTACTATACGTGTTTCGTTCAAAAGTGACGGTGTAGAAAACATTACCGATTTCAATGCCGGAGCAATGATTAAGAATCCACGTATCATATTCACTCCAAGTAAGGAATTCCGTGAAAGTGTACTTCAAGGTATTCAATTCCAAAATGCCGGAGTATTGGACGAAGGCATTAGCTATGCAAGCCTTTCTGACTATAAAAAAGCAAAAGGCATTACTTCCGGTGGAAGTGATGACAGCGGTGGAAGCAGTACCGGAGGCAGTGGTACCGGAGAAGATGGAGAAGGTGGATTTAATTAATAGCCATCTAATATCAATAACCAATATAAGCCTGTTTCTTTTATAAATCAACTAATTAGGGACTGAACATGATTAAAAGAAACGGGCTTATATAGTATTCAATAATTCATCACACTTTAATAAGAATAATTTGGATAAGAATGGCAAATAAAGAACATAAGAACGGATATTGGACTAAAGAACGTTGTGCAATAGAAGCGCTCAAATATCATCGTTGCACAGATTTGCGTAAAGGAAATCAAGCAGCTTATTTTAAAGTTCGTAAGTCTGGATGGTGGAGTGAATTATGTTCACACTTTGACAAAAAGCATTTTTGGACTATTGGTGAATGTTTTGATGCAGCTAAGAAATGTAACAGCAGGAAAGAGTTTCGTCATAGATATAGTGCAGCTTATAATATTTTATGTAAAAATAATTTGGCGAATTTAGCATGTTCCCATATGCATAAGATTGGTGATAGACTCCATAGAGCTATTTATGCTTTTGAATTTAGTGATAATTTTGCTTATATAGGCCTTACTTTCAATCCTTCAAAAAGGAAATGGCAACATATTACAGGACAAGGGAATACAGCCGTTTATCAACACCTCCAAATGACAGAATCCTCTTATACATTTAAAGTCTTAACAGATTTCTTAGAAGTAGAAGAAGCTCAAAAAAAGGAAAGTGAATTTATAGAGAAATATAGAAGTCAAGGTTGGATTATATTGAATACAAAAAATGCCGGAGATTTAGGAGGACATGAATCTAATTGGAACTATGAAACATTAAAACAAGAAGCATTAAAATATCAAACAAAGACGGATTTTAAGAAATCGAACTCTGTTGCATACGATAATGCTCGTAAACAAGGAATTATTGATGAAATATGCGCTCATATGAAAATAAAAAGGCGTAGATGGACTGATGAAACGGCTATTTTAGAAGCTAAAAAGTATAAAAACAGAAATGAAATGCAAGAACATAATTATCCAGCTTTTGTATACATATATCGTCATAATTTGGTAGATATTGCATTTGCACATATGGAGACTACACAAAAATGGACTATTGATGATGCAAAAGAAGAAGCTTTAAGATTTGATACACGAAGCCTTTTTCATAAACAGTCACCATACGCATATCATTTATTATGGAATAATGGACTTTTAGATTCTGCATGCTCTCATATGAAAATCTGTAGAGAAGATTGGACTATCGACAAGATTAGAGAAATAGCATTGAAATATAATAATATCAAAGACTTTAAAAAATATGATATGAAGGCTTATATGGCATCTTTTAAATATAAATGTTTAAAAGATGTAACTTCTCACATGAAAAGATTAGTACAACCCAAAGGATTCTATACATTAGAGAAGTGTAAAGAAGAAGCTTTAAAATATCAAACCAAAAAGGATTTTATGTTAGGCTCGCCTAAATTTTATGATGCAGCTCACAGATTTAAATGGATAGATCTATGTTGTGAACATATGAAGAGAAACTATAGAACAACTTCTTCAAAAAAGGGAAATGTATAAGTCGCATAAATATGACTCCAAAGAACACAAATAAGTTTTATATCAAGTATAGATAGAGAACATATCACTGAAATCCAGTGATATGTTTATGCAAAGTTACTTTAAATTAGGTACCCTATGCGAAAGATTCTTCCAAGTTTTCTTTTCAAAGAGTAGCCGATATTTTACCTTTCTTCTCGGTTTGATGCTCGGAGCTATCTTATTTCAATACCAATAAATATTCTGTTTGATGTATCCTTTTTTTCTTAACGGTTTCTTAAAAGAAATATATACTTTTGCATGAAAATGGACAAATATGAAAAATATACTATATGTCATTATATTAGTAGTCGCATTATGTGCATGTAACAATTCCGCACAAAAAGAGAGGATCTTGGATACGGCAGAATCAATGGCCGTTGAGCATCCCGATTCTGCCCAAACGATACTGGAAACATTATATCCATATTCAAAATTGACACAGCAGCAAAGAGCACGATGCGGTATACTACTTGCTACAGTAAAACTTCAACAAAACAAAGCCTTTGCTTCCGATAGCCTTTTGGACAACAGTATATCATATTTCAAGCAGAATTGTGACAGCATAGAGCTATTCAAGGCCTATCAGCTCAAAGCCTATCAGGCTATGTGGCGTGGACAACAAGATTCAATGTCCTATTATTGGCAGCAGTCAATCAACATGATAGGTGAGGGAAATAAAACCCAGCTATATTCTTTGTATATGAAACTGGCAGATATTTATTGTGAACCATCTGCTGAAAAAGATTACAATAAAGCAATACTATATGCAAGGAAAGCATTGACTTATGCGGAGACAGCACAACAAAAGGCCTATGCTCTGCACCAAATTGGAGCCTGCTATGGCTTCATCAATGAAAATGACTCCGCATTGGTTTATATCGCCCGTGCCATTGATTTTTCACAACAAAATAAAGAAGAATCTAATTATACAACCTATGTGCTGAATTATGCAAATACACCAGGCGTAAATTACGAAAAAGCCAAAAGCTATTTAACGGAATTACCTGAAAACAGTTTGGGAAGGTTAATTACTTTAGGTTTTCTCAATCTAAACAACAGGCATACAGGCATTGCAAAATCTTTTTGCGACAAAGCTGATTCGTTATATAGTAGTGCCCCTGATAAGTATTCAATCAATACATACAACAGTCTTAGAATACTCAATGCATGTATAAAATACACCTTGGATGAAGAAGTTTCTGCAAGTGAAGGGATTACAAGGAACGATTCAATTTCACAAGTCATTTCAAGAAAAGAAGCTCTGAATAGTGAGATTTCAAGCAACAACTTACTATTGCAGAAACACATTCATGAATCTCAACTAAGAACTCAAAGAAAGATTGTCATCATACTGTCAATCGTATTCTTTGGTATAATATTGTTCTTCCTATACGACAGAAATAACAAGAAACGATATATCAAAATAAGAAAAGAACTGGACCAAATTCGTGTCAATCAGATAGAATTACAATCTATCGATTCTGAAAATGGCCAAAATTCTGAATTGACTAAGATTTGGAAAAAAAGAGCTGATATTTGCAGAGACAATTTCATTCGGAATGGATGGATGAAGAAACTTCAAATATTGGAAGGGAATGACAAGCATGCCAATGGTTCTTTTCTTCCGCCTGCAGAAAGGGACAGACTCAGGAAACAGTTATTCGAAGAATTCACAGACATGATAATCGATATAAAAGCGGCAGGCAATGGAGTCAATCTGGATGATCTGACACTCTGTCTCTTTTGTCTTCTGAAAATAAATAATACAACGATTTCCAAGTGCATGGGAGCTTCTGAAAACGCTATCAGAACCCGAAAAAGCAGACTTAAAGAAAAGCTTGCCCCTCAGATGTATCAATTTATATTCGGTAGATAACAAACTGATATACATCATAATATACAAGCATTGAAACAAATGTGAAACACTGAAACGCACATTGCAACAAATCTGCAATGCATAGTCCTAAAGCCCCTATAACTAAAATCATACTTTTGCATTGAGTCATAAAAATGCAAGCAAGTATGAAAAGAAATCTTTTATTTATTTTCGTTTTAATGATTGTGCCATTTACTGTCAAGGCACAAATCAAAGGTGTGGTATGTGATGAGAACCAGAACCCCGTAGAGTTTGCAAATGTTATTTTGATGGGTACTGATTCCGTATATATCGCAGGAACAGTAACAGACGCAAGCGGTAAATTTGATTTTTTAACCGATTATTCAAACGCAGGGCTTCTACAAATTTCCGCTCTCGGATATAAGACTATCATAAAAACACTGGATGGAAAGAATGATATTGGAACACTCGTGCTCGTTTCAGACAATATTCTGCTGGACGAAGTTACAGTAACGGCACAACGGCCTTCTCAACATTTGACTAAAGGAGGCATAATTACAACTGTAAATGGGTCTGTTTTGAGCCTGCTCGGAAATGCAATGGATGTAATCGGACAACTTCCGGGCGTGATGCGTGAAGATGACAAATTTACTGTTTTTGGCAAAGGGACACCAATCATATATGTGAATGGGAGAAAACTGACAGACAATAGTGAATTATATAGATTGTCATCAAAAGATATTGCAAGTGTAGAAGTCATCAGTAATCCGGGGTCTAAATATGGCGCGGAAGTAAAATCGGTGTTATTAGTCCGCACAATCAAGAAACAAGGAGACGGATTAAGCGGCTCAATACAAGGTGTCGTCCGGGCTGCTCACTCCTGGTCTAATTCGGACAACCTTTCTCTCAATTTCAGGAAGAATAATCTTGGCATATTCGGGGCCTTTGCTTTCGATCATTCAAAGCGATATCAGCAGCAGAACAATGTCACCATGATAAATACCGGGCATAATCTGTATGAGCTGAATTCTGACATTATCATATTGCCTGTCAGCACAACTTATAATGCCAATGTAGGTCTCAACTGGCAAATTAACCCTAAGAATGTATTGGGAGCAAAATATGAATT